>CAWHLR010000034.1:0-77121 GCA_963830235.1 uncultured Verrucomicrobiae bacterium | reverse complement strand
AAGTTTGAAGGAGCCCGGCGTGGCGCGCTTCGATGTCGTCCAGCAACAGGATGACCCGTCGCGCTTCGTGCTCGTGGAGGTGTATCGCGACACCGACGGCCGCCGCCGCGCACAAGGAGACGAAACATTATCCGGTCTGGCGGGACGTGGTCGCGCCGATGATGGCCGAGCCGCGTTTCAGCGTGAAGTTCAGCAACGTGTTTCCCGATGACGTAAAATGGTAAACCTGCCGCTGGAGTTCACGCTTTATGGTGCTCCGGAACAAGCTAAAGCTTGAACTCCAACAAGGATGAAATTTGAATTTACAACGGCCACGCGCATCGTTTTCGGTGCGGGCGCGGTCAATGAAACCGGCGCCATCGCCAAAGAATTTGGTCGCCGCGCGCTCGTTGTTGCGGGACGCGATTCCCGTCGCGCGGAGCGGATTTTGGCGGGGTTGAAATCCAGCGGCATCGGCACGGTGACATTTTCCGTTGCCGGCGAACCGGAATTGGAAACAGTGGAGCGGGGAACGAAGCTGGCCCGGGCGGAGCATTGCGAACTGGTGATTGGTTTTGGCGGCGGCAGCGCGCTGGACGCGGCCAAGGCCATTGCCGCGATGCTGGCGAACGAAGGCGGGTTGCTCGATTACGTCGAAATCATCGGACGCGGCCAGCCGCTGACCAAACCATCCGCGCCGTTCATCGCGATTCCGACGACGGCGGGCACCGGCACGGAGGTTACGCGCAATGCGGTGCTGGCCTCGCCGGAACACAAGTTGAAAGTCAGCCTGCGCAGTCCGCTGATGCTCGCCCGGGTGGCCGTGGTTGATCCCGAGTTGACCTATGATTTACCGCCGGCACTCACCGCCAGCACCGGTCTCGATGCGCTGACGCAACTCATTGAACCGTTCGTCTGCAATCGTGCCAACCCGATGACCGATGGGCTGTGCGTTCAGGGCCTGCGCCGGGCGGCGCGGTCGTTGCGCGTGGCGTTCAGCAAAGGACGGGACAAGGACGCGCGGGAAGACATGGCGGTGGCGAGTTTGTTCGGCGGACTGGCACTGGCCAATGCCGGTCTGGGCGCGGTGCATGGTTTCGCCGGCCCGATTGGCGGAAGTTTTTCCGCGCCGCACGGCGCGATTTGCGCGGCGTTGCTGCCGCACGTGATGGCGATGAACCTCCGCGCGCTGCGCCAGCGTGATCCGAACAACGCGGCATTGTACCGCTACGACGAGGCGGCGTGGTGGCTCACCGGCGACAGGAATGCCAAAGCCGACGACGGTGTGAAATGGGTCCGCGCGCTGGTTGCCGATTTGAAAGTTCCACGGCTTGGCAGTTTTGGCATTCAGCGCGAGCACTTCGCCGGCTTGGTCGCCAAGGCTGCGAACGCGAGCAGCATGAAGGCAAACCCCATCGCGCTGACGCCGGAGGAGTTAGCTGAAATTCTGGAGCAGGCGTTGTAAGCCGGTCGGCCTGAATTCGGGCTTGCCCGCCGGGAATATCTTTGAGGCGCGGGCTTGTGCTTTGCCGCGCGTGCTTTAATTTGACCGCGCAATGCAACCTGGTGTGAACGCCGCGGATTCCAATCTGCCCGCCACTTTTTCTGAATCGCAAGAGCGCAGAATCGTCTGGCTGTTGTGCCTGCTGGCGGCGGCTCACGTCTTCGTTTTTTCCGCCGCGTTCCCGTTCTTCAACACTGTGGATGAGCAAAGCCACTTCGACCTGGCGGTGAAATACTCGGAGGGGCACGTCCCGCGCGCGCTGGAAAGAGTTTCAACCAACGCCACGCCCTATGTGGTCATTTACGGCACACATGAATATCTCTGGGCCTCGAATACTTTTCCCATCGAACAATTCCCGCCGCCGTGGACCCAGCCGATGAAAAAAATCGCGCCCGAGTTGCTGTCCTGGCAGGCTTCGTGGAACAACGTAACCAATCACGAGGTCTCGCAACCGCCGCTGTATTACACGCTGGCGGGTTCGTGGTGGCAGCTGGGGAGGGCATGCGGATTTCACGACGGCTTTTTGCTTTATTCGGTCCGGTTCCTGAACGTCTTATTTGTCGTTGCGCTCGTGTGGCTGGGCTTTGTGGCGGCGCGAATGATCTTTCCGGAAAACTTGTTTTTGAAAATCGGCGTCCCGGCACTGCTGGCCTTTTTCCCCCAAACGGCATTTTATTCCATTCAAAACGATGTGCTCTCGCCGCTGTGTTTTGGCGCGGCGTTCATTTGCCTGGTGAAACTGCTGCGCGCGGATGCGCCGGGTGTGCGGCTGGGGATGGCGGCGGGCCTGGCGCTGGCGGCCACGTACCTGACCAAAATCAGCAACCTGCCCTTGCTGGCCCTGTCCGGCGCGGTCGTGCTGTTCAAAATCTCGCGGCTGGCCAGGGCGGGGAAATTGCGCACCGCGTTCCCGGCGCTGGCGGCGCTGGCGTTGTGCGCCGGCCTGCCCATCGGCGGCTGGCTGGCGTGGACCAAATGCCAGTTCGGCGACTTCACCGGCACGGCGGCGAAAATCCAGTTTCTCGGCTGGACGCACAAACCGTTCGGCGAATGGTGGCAGCACCCGATATTCACGCCGCATGGTTTGTGGACTTTTTTGTCCACGCTGCTGGCGACGTTCTGGCAGGGGGAATTTTTGTGGCATCGCCAGCCACTGGCCTTGCCGGTGGTGAACGCGATTTATGCCATTTCATCCATTGGCTTCATCGGCGTGGCGGTGACGGCCCTGCTTTCACGCCCGGCTGCCGCGATCGGATCGCAACGCCAGGCGCTGTGGTTGGGATTTTTGTGTTTGGTGGCGGCGGTGGCGTTTCTCGGATTCCTGTCCATCATCTACGATTTTCAGGACTGCTTTTATCCGTCGCGCGCGCATCCGTATTTCACCTCCGGCCGATTGATGCTCGGCGCGTTGATTCCCTTTTTGCTGCTCTTCGTTTATGGGCTTGATTGCGCGCTAAACCGGTTGAAGATCAATTGGGTGAAGCCGGCGGTTTTGATCGGCCTGATTTTATTCATGCTGATTTCGGAAATCACCACCGACCGGACGATATTCTCCAACGCCTACAACTGGTTTCACATGTGAAGCCGGCGGCAGGGGCCTACCGCATGGCCGCATAGACGCGATGCACGTCGTCGTGGTCGTCCAGGGCGTTCAGGAAATCCACGACATCCTTGCGCGCGGCCTCGCTGAGTTCGGGAAAGTTCTTGGCCAGATAACGCATCTCGGCCGAAATGACGTTCCAGCCGGCGGCCTTGAGCGCCTTGGAAACATGGTCGAGGTCCTTGATTTCCGTCAGGAACCGCGCGCCCTTCTGGCCGGCGGGCGTTTCCTCGGCTTCCAGCGGCTCGATTTCCTGTGCGCCCGCTTCAATGGCGTCGCCTTCGGCATCGCGGCTGGCATCGGGATGCGTGGCTTCGACGACGCCAAGATGGTTGAAGAAAAACGCGACGCTGCCCGGCTGGCCGAGCGAGCCGGTCTTGAAGATGTTGCGGATTTCCGGCGCGGTGCGGTTGCGGCTGTCGGTGAGACATTCCACGATGACCGGCACCTTGTGCGGCGCGAACCCTTCGTAGGTGACCAGCTCGTAATTGACCTTTTCCGTGTCGAGTCCGGCGCCCTTCCGGATGGATCGCTCGATGGTGTCCTTATAGACGGAGGCTTTCTTGGCTTTTTCGACGGCGGCGAAGAGGCGCGGGTTAAGGTCGGGGTCCGGTCCGCCGAGTTTGGCCGCGACCATGATTTCGCGGACCAGTTTGGCGGTCATCTGGCCTTTTTTCTGCGCGTTGATTTCGCGCCCGGACTGTTTCCATTGTGCGCCCATGGCTATCGGTTAGTGTGGAATGGCCGGCGCGCCGGTTCAATGTAAATTGCGTGCCAATTGGCGCGTTGGGGCGCGGCCTTCATTGGCCGGGTCCGGCAGGGTTACGAAAATCCGGATACAGTTCGTTGACCAGATGTTTTCCGGCCGGAACCAGGTCGGTTTCCGCGGCCAGGTATTCCGCCGGCACCGGCCGGCCCAGTTCGATGCGAAAATGCCAGCGGCCTTCGTCAACAATGGAACAGGGAAACAATTCCGCCCGGTGACGGATGGCCAGCCGCACCGCGCCGGTGGCCATGCGAAAAGTCCGGCCATCGCCAGCCGGCACGTCCATCTGTTTGCCGTTCGCATAGTCAATCGCCACAAACAGCAAATTCCCGGCGGTGAGAAATTTGTCCGCCGCCCGCAACTGGTCCAGATAAAAGACGGTCGGCACCCCGGGAAAGGGAGAGACCCGGTCTTCATGCCGCCTCAACCTGGAACGGTTTTCCGATTTTCCCCCGAGCAGGCCGGCGACCGGAAACCCCGCCGCCCGAAGCCACGGTCGCAACAAAACATAAGATCCAAGATGGCGGAAGGCCAGCACGACCGGACGCCCGTTTTGCCGCGCCTGTTGCAGGCGGTCGAGGCCGGCGATGCGACAACCGTCCATCCATTTGGGTTCCGCCAGCCGGTCCGGCAAATACTCCAGGATCTGATTCAAGTAAATTTGCATCCGCCATTCCCGTATGGCTCGCGCTGACGTCTTCCCGCCGAAGCTGGCGGGCGGGGGCGCGGAAGCGGTAATACCTTTCAAGGCGGCGCGCATGAAAGCATGCGGCCACAAGATCCGGTAAAGGTTCCGAACCGACAGCCGGCGCTCCAACCAGCGAATACTGAAGAAGAACAACAGTCCCCGCGTGTCTTTGAACCGCTTTTCCAGGTCGCCGAATCTGATCACAGCAGGAATTCTTAAGCAAATGAATGCAAGATTCAACTGTTTCGTCACCAGACTCCAGGCTTTGCCATTCATCTGGGATAAAAACGGCTTCACCTTTTTCGTGCGCCGAACGGGGTTTTATGATTTACTGCGCACACACTGACTGGCATGGACGACACGAATTCACTCATCGAACAGCGCAAGGCCAAGCTCGCCGCGTTGCGCGCGAAGGGCATTGACCCGTTCAAAAACAAATTCACGCCCGGCGAAACCTGCCGACACGCCCGCGAACAGTACGCCGAGGGCCGCGAAGTCGCGCTCGCCGGCCGCATCACCGCGCACCGCGACATGGGCAAATCCATGTTCCTCGACATCCGCGACCAGAGCGGGCGGATGCAAATCTACGCGCAGAAAAACATCCTCGGCGACGAGCAGTTTGCCATCTTCCAGCATCTCGATCTCGCGGATTTCATTGGCGTGAAGGGCACGCAGTTCACCACCAAGACGAATGAGATTTCCGTCAAGGTCACGAGCTTCACCATCCTGGCCAAGGCGTTGCGTCCGCCGCCGGCCAAGTGGCACGGGCTGGAAGACACGGAAATCCGCTACCGCCAGCGCTATCTGGATTTGATGGCGAGCAAAGCCGCCGCGCCGGGAACTTCCACGACCGGGTTTGAAAAAGGTTCTCCCGGCGACGTGCTGTTGCTGCGCAGCGAAATCATCCGCGAAATCCGGAATTTCCTGCACGCCCGCGGCTACGTGGAAGTCGAGACCCCGATGATGCAGGCGATTCCCGGCGGCGCGGCGGCGCAACCGTTCGTCACCAAGCACAACGCGCTGGGCTGCAATTTTTATCTGCGCATCGCGCTGGAACTTTATCTCAAGCGCCTGCTGGTCGGCGGCGTGGACAAGGTGTTTGAGATTGGCCGAAACTTCCGCAACGAGGGCCTTTCGCGCAAACACAATCCCGAATTCACCATGCTCGAGGCGTACGAAGCCTACGGCGATTACGAGAGTATGATGGAACTGGTCGAATCAATGGTGAAACACGTCGCGCAAAAAGTTTTGGGAACATTAAGTATTAAACGAACGCGTCTAACTAATTTTCAAAATATAACTGATGAATTGATTCGCCGACTTGAGGAATTATCTAAACAAGCCAAAGAAATTTCAGAAAACCATGAAGTTCGTCAATCTGTCGCCGATGAAACTCGTAAAAAAGTTGAGCCGTTGCTATCTCAATTCAAAGAATTGCGCTCAAAAATTACCGAAGATTCAATTGATGAGATCGGTTTACAAATCAAAGAGCTATTTGTAAAAACGGCGATGGAGGTTCTCGCAGGAATGAACACGACGCGACCAGTTGATCCGCCGGGCCAAGAAAACGAAGCAGTGTGGCAAAGGTTTGACGCCGCTTGGAAACGAAGCACCAGTGAATTGCAGTTGAGTGTGAACGTTGGCATACGACGATTAAACGCAGAGCTAAAAAATCCAATCATTAAACTTGGCCTTTGGGAACATGGAAAATACAAAGACCTTATTTGTTCGGTTGCAGGCCGAGATTGGTTCGATGTTACCCCACAGGAGCGCCGCCGCCGCGCAATTGAGGATTTGAAACTCGGTGGCGAAATTGCAACAGAATATGAGGACTTTGAAGTTACCGGCGCTGTCTTCGAAAAATTGATCGAGCCGACGCTGATTCAGCCGACATTCGTCACGCATTTGCCGAAGGAACTCGTGCCGCTCGCCAAGCTGTCGCCCGACGACCCGACGACGGTGGAGGTTTTCGAGTGCTGCATCAACGGCCAGGAAATCGCGCCGGCCTACACCGAGCAGAACGACCCGATTGCGCAGCGCGAACGGCTGGAGCACCAGGCCGGCGGCGAGCAGCAGAAGCTGGACGAGGATTTTCTGGTGGCGCTCGAGCATGGCATGCCCCCGGCGGGCGGCATGGGCATGGGCATTGACCGCCTGTGCATGATGCTGCTCGGCCAGGAAAGCATCCGCGACGTGATCCTGTTCCCGCAGTTGAAGCCGAAATGAATTGGCGCTGGCTGTCCATGTGAAAGAGTTTAATAACTCTATGAAACTGATACTGATAATTGTTTGCGGGCTTCTGACAATGTCTATATTCGCCCGTCCCACTGAATCCAACCTGCTGGCGCAACTGCAATCCGGCGATTGGCAGCAAATGAAAGAAGCCATGCACAAGCTGCCGACGCAGTATCCGCACAGCACCAACGCCGTCGCCATCATTCGAGACATTCTGCACCGCAATCAAACCTTGGTCGTATTTGAAGAGGTCGTCAATTACGACACTGACCAGCGCACTGGCACACATGCCACCATTCGCCGCCCCGTCCATCCCGATGCCATCGCTCGTGAATCCGCCCGCGCCCTCGGCAATTATCATATTACCCCAACCGAGACAGAATTAGACATCATCTTCAATCAACTCATCGCCCCGCATAACAGCAATGCGGCAATGGACGGATTGAAAGCCCTGCGCGGCATGGACGCCACAAATGCCGTTCCGCGCCTGTTGCCGCTCTTGCAAGATGGCAACGTCCATGTCGTGCGCGACACCATGCGCACCTTGGCCGTGCTGGGCGATGCCAGCGTGATACCATATATTGAACCATTTCTGCACAACCAGAACGTCCACAATCACAACAATCAATATATCGCCGGAGATGCTCAAGCCGCCATCAAGGCGCTCAAGTTGAAGTCGGAACGTGGCACAAAATCTGGCAACACGATTTCCGAGTGAAAACTAAAAATGCTCACCGTTGTCGGACTCAGCAAAGTCTTTGGCGAACGCTTGTCAGTTGGCCGCCGTGCGGCTATCTTAAAGCCATGCAAGCAAAAGCAATTGTCGGCGGCCGGCTCGTGAGCTTCCAGCTCTCGCCCGAACTCGCGCGCGCCCATCGCGCAAATGCCGGCAAAACCATGACCGACAAGGAGGCCGTGGCCTTTGTCGAAAAGAAGCGCCGCGCCCTCGCGCTGCGCCGTGCCAGGCCCTATCTTGAAAGTCGTTCTTGATACCTGCGTCCTCAAGCTCGCCACCTTGCCGAACCCGGTAAACCCGGCGGCGTTGATTGTGGAGCTTTGTCTGGCCGGGGTTTTGCGCGCCTGGGCTTCGCCCGCGATGATTGAGGAATATCAGGAAGTTCTCGCGGAACATCCCGAATTGCTCCAGCGCGTTGTCTCCGCCGTGGAACTTTGTTATCCGTTGACGGAACTTGATGTCATCCGCCACAAACCAGACAACCGGTTTCTCGAATGCGCGCTGGCTGTGCCGGCGGATTTCATTGTCACTGTCAACACGGCGCGCGGACATTTTGACCAGCCGGATTACCAGGGCGTTCGGGTCGCCACGCCGGGCGGATTTTTGAAATTGCCTGCCGTGCAAAAGCTCGCGCAAAAACATTTCGGCGCGGTGTGACGGGGAATTTTCTTCAAGCACCATGCTCACCGTAGCCGGACTCAGCAAAGCTTTTGGCGGTCGTCAATTGTTTGACGACGTGTCGCTCACGCTCCTGTCCGGCGAGCGCGTCGGCCTTGTCGGGCCGAATGGCGCGGGCAAATCCACGCTGCTCAAGATCATCCTCGGCCAGGAATCGCCGGACGCGGGCGAGGTCTCGTTCATCCGCGGCACGCGGTTCGGTTACCTGCCGCAGGAAAGCGAACCCGCCGGCAACGAAATCGTCCTCGACATCGCCGTGCCGCACGACCACGAGCACGACGGCCAGTTCGTCGCGAAGGCCAAGCAGATTTTGGCCAGCCTCGGATTCAAGCAGTCGGATTTCGCGCGGCCCGCGCGTGAGCTTTCGGGCGGCTGGGTGATGCGCGCGCATCTCGCGCGGCTGCTGACGCAGGAGCCGGACGTGCTGATGCTCGACGAGCCGACGAATCATCTGGATCTCGAAACGCTCCTGTGGTTTCAGGAATATCTGCGGCATTATCCCGGCGCCATCCTGCTCATCTCGCACGACCGCGAATTTTTGAATCGTCTCTGCACGCACGTCGCCGAGATCCGCGCATCGCGCGTGCTGCGTTACACCGGCAACTACGACGAATATCTCGAACAACGCGCCGCCGCAGAAGCGACCATGGTGGCCACCGCGAAGTCACAGCAGCGCGAGATTGACCGGATGCAACTGTTCGTGGACCGGTTCCGCGCCAAGAACACCAAGGCAGCGCAGGCGCAGAGCAAGATGAAACAGATCGAGCGGCTCAAGGAGGACATGGTGGAGACGCCCGACGGACCAGGCCCGACGGTAGGTTTCCGTTTCCCGCAACCGCAGCGCAGCGGCCAGCGCGCCATCACGCTCAAGCATGTGAAGTTTGGGTATGGCTCTTCCACACCTGGGAGCGCCGGCGTCTCGCCGGCGGGACGCCAGCGCTCCCAGGAAGAGCAGCAATCTGACTCCACCAAACTCATTTACGAAAACCTGAATTTCGAGGCCGAGCGCGGGCAGCGCATCGTGCTGGTGGGGCCGAATGGCGCGGGTAAATCCACGCTGCTGAAACTATTGGCCGGAGTGCTGCAACCGCTGGCCGGGGAACACCGGCTCGGTCACAACGCCAAGTCCGGCTATTTCGCACAGCATCGCGCGGCCATGCTCAATCTCAATCACACCGTGTTGCAGGAGGCGCTCGACACGCCGCAACGCGTCTCGGAGCAGTTCGTCCGCACCGTGCTCGGCAGCTTTTTGTTTCGTGGCGACGACGTGTTCAAGCCGGTGAGCGTGTTGAGCGGCGGCGAGAAAAGCCGGCTCGCGCTCGTGAAGCTTTTGCTCGATCCGCCGAACCTGCTGCTGATGGACGAGCCGACGACGCATCTCGACCTGGCGAGCGTGGACGCGCTCATCGAGGCGTTGGAGCCATTTGAAGGCACGTTGATTTTCATCAGTCACGATGTGCATTTCATCCGCCTGCTGGCGAACCACGTCGTGCGCGTCGAAAATGGCCGGCTCCGGCATTTCACCGGCGGTTATCAATATTATCTCGACAAGACCTCGCAATCCGCCCGCGTCGCGCTGACCAGTTCCGGTTCCAATTTCGGAGGGGCGAGTTCCACGAGTCCCAAGAATCAAATTTAGGGACTCGTATAACTCGTCCCTCCGATGCTGCGCCGACGATGGATCGCAAGGGACAGAAACGGATTGAGGCCGAGCAGCGGCAGGCGCGCTCGCGCAAGCGGCAGGAGATACAGAAACGCATCACCTCGCTGGAAAAGGAAATTGCGGAACTGGAAACGCGCGAGAAAGAATTGACGGCGGAACTGGAGAAGCCGGAAACCTATACGGCGGGCGGGCGAGCGGTGCAGATCAACCGCGAACTGATGGAGGTCCACGACCGGCTGGCCGGGGCAAACGCGGAATGGGAATCGGCAGGGACGGAACTGGCTCAATTTGAGGCGGTAGCATCCCCGCCGTAATTGGAGCGCCGGTCTCCGGCCCGGCTCGTTTGGGTGACGGGCCTGTCGCGCCGGGTCGGAGCCCGGCGTTCCAATTCACCTTGATTTCAATGGTTTCCCCATAATCTGCCGGGTCTGATTATTGGCAAAACAAGCAGGAGCATCCCCCTTTTTTCCGGTCGTTCAGGCAAACCTCATCGCAACCGGTAAAAGCCCCGGTTTCAGGCTCAAAATGGAACAAAACATGCTGAAATAGCCCATAAACAATTTTTTAAGAATTGATTTTTGGGAGTAAGCATGGCTAAATTACAACAACTTGGGGAAAAAATGGGATGCGCACATCTAACTTCAAAGAAGTGTGCGGGCGTGGGATGCGCCTTGCATTGTTTGTCTTCAAACCAATCCCAAATTCATTTCAAATAAAATGAAGACCTATTATTACCTTGCCGGTGGCCGCTGGTTGCGCATGGCTTCAATGGCCGTTTTTTTTGCCATGGCGGTTTGGCCGGCCCGGGCGGCGACGCTGGTGCAGGATTTTTACCTGCCCATACCGGAGGCGCAGATTTATCAGGCGGATTCGACCATCAAAAGCGGCATCGGTTCGACCATAAATTCGACTTTTTCCATCATCGTCACCGGCAACGGCACGGTGATTTACTACGACCAATGGGAGGACGGCTACGAAACCGATTTGAGCAACCCGACGCAGCCAACCACCCAAATCTGGGGTGACGGCAACGATGCGCACGGCATTCCGCCAGGCTTCGCTCACAATCCGCAGGGGCTGCCAGCCGGCACGATCATCACCCTGACCAACAACGTGACGCTGCCGCGCAATCCCTCGACGCTTTTGTGGGATGCGCGCGATCATATCGCGGCCACGAAGGCGCTGGTGATTACGCGCGCCGCCTGGCCGGTGAATCCGGGACCGGTGTTCGCGGGTGCGGCCAGCATTTTATCCACGGCGGATTACGGAACGAATTATATCAGTCCGGTGGGGCAGGACCTGACGAACAACCTCTTCAAATACGTCGGCATGTCCATCATGGCGGCACAGGGCAATACGTCGGTGACGATTGATCCGAATGGCAACGGCATAGGGACAACGAACATTGTCCTGAACCAGGGCGAATCCTATCTCATTAACGGCGGCATCAAAACAGGCGGGCGGGTCACGGCCACCAAACCGATTCAGGCCGACCTGATCATCGGGCACGTCGGCGCGAGTTATGCCTGCGACTGGTTTACGCTCTATCCGGAGGACGGGTGGAGCAGTTCCTATTACACGCCGGTGGGTTCGGCGGCAACCGTTTCGCAGCCGGCTTACGTTTATCTGTTCAATCCAAACACCAACGCCATCACCATCAATTACAGCACCAAGGTTGGTTCCGGCAGTTTTTCCGTGCGGGGAACCAACGGCGTTTATCAATTTCAAATGCCGGTAAGTTCGGGGGCCAGCTTTATATGCACCAACGGTCAAAACTTTTTCGCTGTATGCACCGTCGCCGCGAATAATTCGTCTGATACCGCCTACAACTGGGGATTTACACTGGTGCCGGCGGGAGCGTTGACGACGGAAGCGGATGTCGGCTGGGGACCAGGTACCGCGAATAACACGGGAGACGGCAGTCCGGTCTGGGTTACCACGATGGCCAATACCACGGTCTATGTGGATTACAAGGGCGACCACGCCGGCCCGCTGACGGACCCAAATGGCAACCAATACGACACCAATTTCACCGTGACTGGGCTGCAATCGCTAAAAATTTACGATCCCAGCGGGAACCAGACGGGCATGCGGGTTTACACGGTGGATGGAACATTGCTGACGGCGGCTTGGGGTGAAGACCCCGATGTTGCGGCGGTGGGAGATCCTTACATTGATGCCGGCACGACCGTCCTGCCTTTTCCCATTCCCAAGATCACCAAGTCGGCGGCTGAGTATTCAGATACCGGCGCTCCGGGTTTCACGGTGGGAGACATCGTGCAATACACGGTGCAGGTGGACAACAAGGGATTGGCTCCGCTGGGAAACCTGGTAGTCATTGACGCGCCGCCGACGAATCTCTCCTATCTGGCGGGCAGCACGACGCTGAATGGCGTTCCAATTCCCGACAGTCCGACGGGAACGCTTTTTCCGCTGGACAGCCCCGGCTACACCATTCCTGTGATTTTGAGCGGCGGCACGAGCACGTTCCAATACCTGTGCACGATTGTCGCGCCCGGGATCATTACCAACACGGCTGGCGCCATGTCGTATAACATTGTCGCCACCGCCCAGGTGGCCACACCTTCAACCAATAATCCAAACCCGCAATGTTTCGTCAACTTCACCGGCTCAGGCGGAAACAACATCAGCAATTACATTGTCGGCGGAAACATCTACGTCACGCTGACCAACGCCGCCGCCAACACCAGCAGCAACACGGTGCAAACTGCCACGGTGGTGGTGCAAGACACGACCAGCGGAGATTACGAAACCATCACGCTCACTGAAACCGGGACCAACACCGGTGTATTCACTTTTCCGGCCGGGCTGCCGACTTCCGCCACCAGCGGACTCAGCGGTAACGACGGGACTTTGCACGTCGCCGCTGGTGATTCGCTGTTCATCAGTTATACCGACCCGACTTATGGGGTCAATTCCACCGCCTCAGCCGTCATGACTGCTGCCGCGCAGACCAAGATTCTCTATCTCAACGGCACCAACGCGCCGGACCAGGAACTGAATCGCGTTAATCCGGTGGCAGCCGGAGACACCAGCACCGCGCAAACCCTGGCTTTGACAGGAGGAACGAATTATTTGACCATCGGTGTGGATAATACCGCGTCGGGAACCAGCACCGCCAATAACTACACGCTCGCTTACACGGTTGGCACGGGACCGAACCGGCTCATGTTAGTGGGACTTTCCTACTGCGCGTCAAACTCTCTGGCGACCAATGTCACATATGGGGGTGTGGCGCTAACTCAAGCGACCAATGTGGCAAATACCACGGCTAATGCTGCGAATCCCCACCCTCGATCGGAGATCTGGTCGCTGGTCAATCCGCCTTCCGGCACCGCCAATCTTCTCGTCCAATTTTCCAATTCAACGGCGATTTATCTGACGGCCGGCGTCATGACTTTTTCAAACGTGAATCAGACGACCCCGTTTGGCAATAAAAACAAAAAAACGGGACATGCCAAAACCCAGTCGGTTACCGTTACTTCGAACACCAATTCGCTTGTGTTGGCCGTGCTGGCCGGACAGGCGGCAACCTACACGATTAAATCGGGCCAGACCGCGCAATGGAATACGAGCCCGGGCACGATTCAGGGTTGTGGCAGCACCAAGCCGGGAACTGCGTTAACAACCAATACATGGACCACCTCCGCCAGCGAGTATTATGCGGCGACAGAAGTTTCAATCAACCCGGCGATTATCGCCGCCAACAATACTGCAACCTTTAGCCAGACACCCTCGTTCTGTCAGAATTTTGTGATGCCATCCGGCAACACAGTAAAGATAACCAACTGGGTCGCCGTCACCAGCGGTACGATGCCCACCAACCCGGCCGTATCCGCCACTTTGTTGAACGGCTCAAGCCCGTTCCTGACGTTGAGCAGTCCCGTTTACAACAGCAGCAGCAATACCCTCGTCTGGACCGGCACGTTGAGCAGCAATGTCACGGTCGCTGCGGGACAGGCCATCGGCTATGTGGTGTCCAACGGTCAGTCTGGAGTCAGTTTCAAGGTGAATTATGGCAGCAACACCAATGCGTCGAAGATTTTGCTGCCGACCACAACCATCATTTCAGTTCAGAGCGTTGGGATTTACGACGCTCCCTGGCCCGGTGGCAATTTGCAGACCGCGCCGTATAACGGTCAAACACTTTATGCGCGGGTGGTCGTGACCGACCCCTTTGGCAGCTCGGACATCACCAGCGTCGGGTTGGCCATTAACGGCCCGGGCACGGCGAACAACATCAGCACGACGCTAACCAATGTCAATGTGGTTGCTGATGACGGCTGCACCCGGACTTACGAGTATGTCTGGCAAACCGGAGCGACCATTGGCGGCTACACCATCATCGCGACAGCCAACGAGGGCACCGAAGGCATAACCAACTCGGCTTCCACCGCCGTGACGTTGAATTTCCTCGACCTGGGAACCCCGAGCACGACGCAGTTTACCAGCGGCAACAACGGAATCCACACCAACAGCTTTCCGGCCAATGGCACGGCATGGATTCGAGTAACCGACATGAACCGGAACACTAATTCGACCACCTATGAGACCGTCGCAGTCACGGTGACCAGTTCCAGCGGCGATTCCGAACAGGTCTTGCTCACCGAAACCGGTACCAACACCGGCGTGTTCACCGGCAGCATCGCACTGACCAACGCCGCGACCGCCAGCAACAACGGTGTGTTGACCGCGCCGCAAGGCTCGCTCATCCAGGGGACCTACACGGATATCACCGACTCATCGGATGTGTCTTCTGACACCGCCAGCGTTCCGATGCCTGCGGGCACCGGCGCCATCCGGGTGACGGACACACTCCTGACGCCCAGCCAGACGCTGGTGGGCAACACGGTGCAGTTCAACATCCAGGTGGTCAACACCGGCAGCACGAATCTGCCGACGGTCACGTTGACGAACAGTTTTCCGACCAGCGCCCTGGCCTTTGTGTCCGCCAGCGCCGCGCCCAGCACCGTCGCCGGCACCAATTTGATTTGGAACAACATCGGTCCGCTGGCACCCGCCCAGAGCACCAACATTCTTCTCACCTTTACCGCCAGCGGCAGCGCGTCCCCGGCGACCGATGCCGCCAACGCCAGTGGCGGCGGCGGAGTGACCGGGTCGGCCAGCGTCAATGTGACCATCACCCACCCGGCGATCGCTATTACCAAGACCAAGCTCAGTCCGACCAACAGCGTGGTCAGCATCAGCAACAATGTCGTGTTCCAGATCGTGATCCAGAACACGGGCAACACGGCGGTTCCCACCATCCCGCTCGAGGACGACTACAGCGCGGCGACTTTCCAGTATATTTCAGCGACGATTCCGCCCGATGGCTCCGGCGGCGGCATTTTGATGTGGAATAATATCACGACCAATTCGCTGGCGATCGGAGCCTCGATCACCAACCTGGTCACCATGCAAGTGGTCGGCCAAGGCTACCCGGCTAACAACACCGCCCACGCCGATTTCGCGACCGACGTGAATGGCAACGCCGTGCCGGCGGCTTCCAGCACGGCCAGCGTCACCAATGCCGCCGCGCTGATCAGTGGCTCGGTTTACAATGACGTGAATCAAAGCGGCATTTTGACTACAAATGATGTCGGCCTGGCTGGTGTCACCGTCCAGCTTTACACCGACCCGAATGGCGACGGCAATCCGTCCGACGGCGTCCTGGTCCAGACTGCCACAACCGAATCCAGCGGTTATTACGAATTTCTCAATCTGCCCACCAATACTTACGTGGTCGTCGAGACCGACCTTCCGGGTTACACCAGCAGTTCACCGGCGAATAATCGCATTCCGGTCAATGTGAATTCACTGACCACATTCTCGAACAATTACTTCTTCGACTACGTGGTCGTCGCGGCCAGTTACGCGACGATCAGCGGGCATGTCTGGTTTGATTCCAATCAAAACGGCATTCATGACGCCGGCGAGCCTGGCGTGACCAATGCCTTCGTCGAACTGGTCCAGGACGTGAACACCAACGGTCTGGCGGACCTCGGCGAACCGGTCGTCGCCTCCGCTTACACGGACAACACCGGCCTGTTCACCTTCCAGAACGTCGTGCCCGGAAATTATGTGGTCCGCGAAACTGACTTCTTCGGCTGGGCCAGCACGGGCGACAGCCAGGGACCCAATGACAACCAGGTGGCGGTGACTGTGGGTTCCGGAGCGACTGTGACCAATGTCTGGTTCCTGGATTATTCGGCTGGAGGCGGGAATGGCTATTACCCGCCGGTGGCTGCGCCCGATTCCTACCCGGTGTTCGAGAACAAAACACTGTCGGTTGCTTCAACGAACGGGATTTTCGCCAACGACTTTTGCACCACGGGCATTTCAAATCTGACCGCCATATTGGTTGCAACCCCGACCAACGGCACCTTGACACTGAACACCAACAATGGCTCCTTCACCTACGCGCCCAATGCGAATTTCTTTGGCACGGACACCTTCACCTACAAGGTCAGTGATGGAACCACCAACAGCGGAGTCGCGGCCGTGACGATCACGATCAATGCCGTGAACCAGCCGCCGGGTTTCACGGCCGGCGCGAATCAGACGGTGTTGGAGAATGCCGGCGCGCAAACCGTGGCAAACTGGGCGACGGGCATCAGCGCCGGACCGGCCAATGAATCCAGCCAGACGGTGACGTTCCATGTTGCCAACAACAACAGCAGTCTGTTCTCGGCGCCGCCGGTGATTTCTTCCATCGGCACGCTGACCTACACGCCGGCGGTCAACGCCAATGGCAGCGCGACAATGACGGTTTATTTGCAGGACAATGGCGGCACGGCCAATGGCGGCGTTGACACCAGCGTCACGAATACGTTCACCATCACCGTGACGGCGGTGAACCAGCCGCCGAGCTTCGGCTTGTCCACCAACAATGTGGCGGTGCTGGAGGACGCGGGCGCGCAGACCAACGCGAATTTCCTGACCAACATCAGCGTGGGTCCGACGAACGAGAGCGCGCAGACGCTGGCGTTCTTCGTGAGCAACGACAGCAGCAATCTGTTCAGCGTGCAGCCGGCGATTTCGACCAACGGGACGCTGACGTTTGCGGCGGCGGCGACCTCCAATGGCGTGGCGACGGTGACGGTGTATGCGCAGGACAACGGCGGCGCGGCCAATGGCGGTATTGACACCAGCGCGACCAACACCTTCACGATCACCGTGACGCCGGTGAACCATGCACCGACCCTGGCCGCCATCAACAATCAAACCATCCTGGAAAACGCGGGGACGCAAACCATAAACCTGAGCGGCATCAGCGCCGGCCCGCCGAACGAAAGCAGCCAGACGCTGACCATCACCGCCACCTCGGGCAATCCGGGTCTGATTCCCAATCCAACCATTGGCTACACCAACGGAAACCCGACCGGCACTCTAATTTACGCGCCCACCGCCACATCCAACGGCGTGGCGACCATCACCGTGGTGGTGCAGGACAATGGCGGAACCGCCAACGGCGGCTCGGATCGAACGACCAACTCGTTCACCGTCACGGTGACGCCGGTGAACCAGCCGCCCAGTTTCGTCAAAGGTTTTGATTTGTCCGTTTATCAACTGGCCGGCCCGCAGAGCTTCACCAATTGGGCGACGGGCATTCAACCCGGTCCGCCCAACGAGGCCGGGCAGACGGTCAGTTTTGCGGTGACCAACAACGCCACCAATTTGTTCGCGGTTCAACCCCAGCTTTCGAGCAGCGGCACGCTGACCTTCACCCCGGCCACGAACGGGAACGGACAGGCGACGGTCACGGTGGTGGCGCAGGACAACGGCGGCACGGCCAACGGCGGCAACGATACCAGCGCCCCGCAAACGTTTGTCATTTCGGTTGGCGCTTCCGAGTTGATTCGCGCGACGGGCGGGGAAGCCATCTCCGCCGACACGGTGGGCGGGGCGTGGACGACGCTTTCCGGCCCCACTTACATTGAGGGCAACAGCGGCGCAATCGGCGTGGGAACAATTGTTTTGCAAATTCCGGCGGGATTCGAGTTCGACCCCGGCGGCGTGGCGCCCACGGTTCTCATCGAGCGAAACGCCGGCACGGGGCCGGATGCGCTGAACATCAACGGCGCGACCAACGGCCAGGCGCTCGCCGTCACCTCGGTTACTTCCTCGCAAATCGTGTTCACCGTGACCAGTGCGTCCTCGAATTTGGTGAGCGATACCGTGACCTTCCAGAACCTCCGCGTCCGACCGACCAATGGCAATCTGCCCAGCGGCGAACTGGTCATCACCAGCAGCGGGACGGCGGTCATCCAACAGGTGCAACCCGGCGCCACGAGTTGGGGAAGCCTGGCTGAAGTTCCGGGTTCTCCGGCAAAACTGGCAATTGGCACCGAGCCATCAGCCACTGCGACCGCCGGAGCGGCCTTTGCTCAACAGCCGGTCATCCGGGTCGAGGACGCCTTCGGCAACCTCGTCACCAACGCCTCCGGCACGGTGACCGCCGTGCGCGATGCGGGCAGCGGAACGTTGCAGGGAACCTTGACCGTGACGGTGATCAACGGCGTGGCGACGTTCGCAAATCTTTACCACGACGTGGCGACGAACATCACGATCGGTTTCAGCAGCGGCAGTTTGACGCCGGTGACTTCAACGGTGGTCTCGATCCAGGCCGCGTCGGCGGATCATCTGGTGATGGTTCAGGGCAACAACCAGACCAATACCGTGGCCTCCGCTTTGCCGGTCAATCCGGCTATCCGGGTCGTTGACGCTTTTGGCAATCCCGTGGCCGGCGCCACGGTGACGTTCACCGTCCAGACCGGTGGCGGCAGCGTGGGAACCGCGACCGTGGCCAGCGATGTGAACGGTCTGGCCGCTACGACTTACACGCTGGGAACTGCGTCCGGGACCGGCAACAACACGATGCAGGCGGCCGTGAGCGGCCTGCCGGGAACGCCCGCCAGTTTGATCTTTACGGAATCGGCGACTGCCGGGACGGCTGCGAAACTGGCCATTCAGACCGAGCCTTCGGCCACCGCCACCGCAGGCGTGGCCTTTGCCCAGCAACCGGTTGTGGTCGTGGAAGACCAGTATGGCAACGTGGTGGCGAACGCCAATGGGCTGACGGTAACCGCGACCCGCGATGCCGGCAGCGGAACCTTGCAGGGCGGTTTGCTGGCAGGCACGGTCAACGGCGTGGCGACCTTTGCGGGCCTTTACCACAATGTGGCCACCAATATTACGATTGATTTCAGCAGCGGAAGTTTGACACCGGTAACCTCGACCATCGTCGCCATTTCTGCCGCAGGCGCGGATCATCTGGTGATGGTTCAAGGGAATAACCAGACCAACACCGTGGCAACCACCCTGCCGGTCAACCCAACGGTCCGGGTGGTGGATGCGTTCGGGAATGCAGTCCAAAGCACCAGTGTGACGTTTGCCGTCCAGACCGGCGGCGGCAGCGTGGAAACCGCGACTGTGGCCAGCGCCGCGAATGGTCTGGCCGCCACGACTTACACGCTGGGAACCGTGGCCGGTACGGGCAACAATACGATGACGGCGTCCGCCAGCGTTGCGGGTAATCCCAACAACCTCACATTCACCGCCTCGGCAGTGGCGGGAGCGGCGGCAAAACTGGCCATTCAAACCGAGCCTTCGGCGACGGCAACGGCAGGAGTCAATTTTGCCCAGCAGCCGGTCATCTGGGTCGAGGATGCCTATGGCAACCTGGTGACCAACGCCACTGGTGTTGTGACGGCGACGCGGAATGCGGGCACCGGGCCGTTGCAAGGAACGACCGTCATTACCATTGTCAACGGCGTCGCGACCTTCACCAGCCTGCACCAGAATGTTGCCGGGAATATCACGATCAACTTTGCCAGCGGAAGTTTCTCCACGGTCACCTCAACTGTGGTGTCAGTCAATGCAGCTGGAGCTGACCACCTGGCCCTGGTCCAGGGCAACAATCAGTCCGCCACGGTGGCGACTGCGGTGAGCGCCAACCCCACCGTCGAAGTGGTGGATGCGTTTGGTAACACGGTGCAGGGCGTCAGCGTTGGTTTTGCGGTGCAGACCGGCGGCGGGCACGTCGGTACGGCGACAGTGACTTCGGATGCGAACGGCCTGGCGGCGACGACCTACACCATGGGAACAATCGCCGGCACGACCAACAACACCCTGCTGGCCTCGGCCACGGTCGCGGGCACGCCAGGCAGCATCACGTTCACCGAGTCGGCCCTGGTCGGACCGGCGTCGAAACTGGCGATTGTCACCGAGCCATCCACCAACGCCACCGCCGGAGTGGCATTTGTTCAACAGCCGGTCGTGTGGGTTGAGGACAGCTATGGCAACCTCGTCACCAGCGCCGCCGGGACTATGACCGCAGTGCGCGACGCCGGCAGCGGGACGTTGCAGGGAACCTTGACCGTGACGGTGGTCAACGGAGTGGCAGCGTACACGGATCTTAACCACACAGTGGCGACGAACATCACGATTGATTTCAACAGCGGCGCCCTCGCGCCAGTGACTTCGACCGCGATTGCGATAACCGCCGCGGCAGCGGATCACTTGGATATGGTCACGGGCGACGGACAAACGGGAGCGATAAACAAGCCATTGCCGGTTAATCCAACGGTCCGGGTGGTGGATGCCTTCGAAAATCCAATACCGGGAAGCACTGTGGCTTTCTCGGTGACGACAACGGGCATGGCCGGTAACAAAAACGGAAGCGTTTCACCAACAAGTGTGACCAGTGACACCAATGGGCTGGCTTCAACCGTTTATACTTTGGGCGGGGATGTGGGCACTGCCAATAACACGATGGTTGCCACGAATGCTGATTCGGGTGATTTCTACACCTTTACCGAATCGGGTGCGACGACAGGCCTGCCTGTCGCGGATGTTGTCACCACGGTGACCGGTCCGTCGGTTGTCGCGATTAATGGGCAGATCACTTACCAGATCACCACGCTGAACACCGGCCCATCCAACGCCGCGAATGTGGTGGTCACCGACGTCCTGCCGGCTGGCGTAACCGGGGTTTCGGCTCCCGGTGGAACCATTAACGGCAGTCAGGTGACGTGGACCATTGCCACCCTCGCCAACGGCGCTTCCAGCAATCTGACCGTGACCGTGACCGCCCCGGGCACCGTGGGTTCGTTGAGCGATAATGTTTCCAGCGCTTCGGACACTTACGATCCGCAGACCGGCAACAACGATGGCAGCGCGCCCGGCGCCACGGTGGTTACCCTGGTTCAATCGGCGGACGTGCAGATGACGGTCACCGGACCGACAAGCACCACGGCAGGCACCAATTTCATTTACACGATCCTCGTCACCAACCTGGGACCCAGCACGGCGGCGGGCGTGATACTGACCAACATCGTTCCGGCGGGCCTGACCATCGCCGATGCGTCGGGCGGAACGATTACCGGAAACATCGTAACCTGGAACATCGGAAGTCTGGCCAGCGGCGGCTGGAACGGTTTCACTTTGACCCTGACTCCGCCAACGACCGGCGGCACGTTTACCAATACCGTGGCCAGCGTGGCGGCGACGTATGACCCGGTGGCCACCAACAATAACGGAACGGCTGTCGGCGGATTCGTAATCACCGTGGTTGCGCCGCTGAACGTGGCGCCGACAATCAATGCCATCAGCAACCCGACGATCAATGAAAACGCGGGTCTGCAAACAGTGAACCTGGCCGGGATCACCGCCGGTGGCGACGCGTCCCAGGCATTGACTGTCACTGCGACTTCCAGCAATCCGGGGCTGATCCCGAACCCGACCGTCAATTACACCAGCCCGAATGCAACCGGCACGCTGACGTTCACGCCGGCGGCGAACGCATTTGGCACGGCGACGGTCACGGTGATTGTCCATGACAACGGTGGCACAGCCAACGGCGGTGTTGATTCCGTCACCAACACCTTCACCGTCACGGTCAATTTCGTGAACCAGCCGCCGAGTTTCACGGCTGGCGTGAATCAGACGGTGTTGGAAAATGCCGCCGCGCAAACCGTGGCGAACTGGGCAACTGCAATCAGCGCCGGTCCGGCCAATGAATCGAGCCAGACGGTGACGTTCCACGTTTCCGACAACAACAGCAGCCTGTTCTCGGCCCAGCCGGCGATTTCTTCCAGCGGCACGCTGACCTACACCCCGGCGGCCAATGCGAATGGCAGCGCGACGGTGACAGTTTATTTGCAGGACAACGGCGGCACCGCCAACGGCGGCCACGACACCAGCGCCACCAACACATTCACCATCACGGTGACCCCGGTGAACCAGCCGCCCAGCTTCAGCTTGTTGACCAACAACGTTGTGGTGCTGGAGAATGGCGGAGCACAGAACCTTCCGCTGGCGGCGAACATCAGCGCCGGCCCGGCCAATGAATCGAGCCAGACCGTCGCCTTCCTGGTGGGCAACAACAACAACAGCCTCTTCTCGGTGCAACCGGCGATCAGCGCCAGCGGAACGCTGACGTTTACCCCGGCGGCCAATGCGAACGGAACCGCGACGGTGACCGTGTATGCGCAGGACAACGGCGGAACCGCCAATGGCGGCGTGGACACCAGCGCGGCGCAAACCTTTGCCGTCACCGTCACTCCAGTGAACCAGCCGCCGACGCTGAATGCCATCAGCGATCTGACGACCAATGAAAACAGCGGTTTGCAGACGGTGAATATGAGCGGCATCACGCCCGGACCGGCGAATGAAAGCACCCAGACGGTGATCATCACAGCCACGTCGGGCAATCCTTCGGTGGTGCCCAATCCGACGGTGAATTACACCAACCCGAACGCGACCGGCACGCTGACTTTCACGCCGGTGACGAATACGTTCGGCACGGCGACGATCACGGTGATTGTGCATGACAACGGCGGCACGGCCAACGGCGGCGTTGATTCCGTAACGAACACGTTCACCGTCACAATCAATGCGGTAAACCAGCCGCCGAGTTTCACGGCGGGCGCGAATCAAACGGTGTTGGAAAATGCCGGAGCGCAAAACGTGGCGAACTGGGCAACCAGCATCAGCGCGGGGCCGCCGAATGAATCCAGCCAGATGGTGGCGTTCCAGGTTTCCAACAACAACAGCAGCCTGTTCTCGACGCCGCCGGCGATTTCTTCCGCCGGCACGCTGACCTACACCCCGGCAACCAACGCCAGCGGCAGCGCGACGGTGACGGTTTATTTGCAGGACAACGGCGGCACAGCTAACGGCGGCCATGATACCAGCGCCACGAACACGTTCACCATCACTGTGACGGCGGTGAACCATCCGCCAACACTGAATCCCATCAGCGATCTGACCATCAGCGAAGCCGCCGGCTTGCAGACAGTTAATTTGAGCGGCATCACGCCGGGTCCGGCAAACGAAAGCAGCCAGACTTTGACCATTACGGCCACATCCGGCAACCCGTCGTTGATTCCTGATCCGACGGTGAATTACACCAACCCGGCTGCGACCGGCACGCTGACGTTTACGTCGGTGACCAATATGCTGGGCACGGCGACGATTACCGTGGTGGTGCAGGACAACGGCGGCACGGCGAACGGCGGCGTGGATTCCGTCACCAACACGTTCACCGTCACGGTTCAGGCGTTGACCAACATATGGTATCCCGGCGGTACTTTCACGGTGAACGTCAGCGACGCCACCGGCCCGGCCGGCACGGGTTACACGCAGACCAATTATACCGGCTACCTGGACGTGCAGGCAACCAGCACCAATCCGTTCACGATTGAACTCGGCTCGCTAACCGGCGGTTCGCCCGGCCCCGCGGCGAATTTCAACAACAATTCCAATTACACCTGGACCATCGCCACCACCACGCGCGGCGTGCTGGAGTTCGATCCGGCAAAGATCATCGTGGATACCAGCGCATTTACCAACGACCTCGCGGGCGGCGTCTTCAGCGTCACGACCAACGGCAACGCAGTCGAGCTGCTGTTCGCGCCGAACCATCCGCCGGTGGCCAATGCGGTCTATCTGGAACGCGCTCTGAACACTTCATTGAAGATTTCCATCACTAATTTGCTGGCGAATTACACGACCGACCCGGATGGCGACGCGCGCCGGCTGGTGGGCGTGGGAGTGAGCACCAACGGCTCATTCCTGTCCACCAACAGCGCGTTCATCCTGTTCGCGCCCACCAACAACATTTCCGAAAGCTTCATCTACGTCATCCGCGACACGCGGACCTATCGTCCGGGCGACACGGTTCCCATGGCCACCAACTGGATCACCGTCAACGTGATTCATGCCGTGGGTTACGCGCAGTCCATCACAAACAGCGGCGGCGCCATCATAATTACATTTGCCGGCGTGCCCGGTTACAGTTATGATATACAACGGGCTGACAATGTGGGTGGTCCGTGGACGGTCATTTACACGACCAATGCCCCGGCCAGCGGCCGGTGGACTTACACGGACAATAATCCGCCGTCGCCCGCGGCGTTTTATCGGACACAACAGCACTGAATCGAATGCGATTACAATTAAAATCGAGATTCGGCACGATCCTTGTCGCAGTGCTCCTGCTGAGGGGCGTGAATTTGCCCGCCCAGACCTCGGTGACCAATTCGTATTTCCGGACAATCAACACCGCCATTCTGGACGACAATCCGAACGGTGTTTTTTCAACCATCAATGTCAGCGGCATTTACGGCGCCATCGCTGACATCAGCGTCAGCTTGAACATTACGAACGGCTACAACAGCGACCTGTTTGCGTATCTGGTCGGCCCGACGGACGAGCGTGCTGTATTGTTGAACCGGGTGGGTGTGAGCGGCAGCAATCCGTTTGGCTACGGCGACAGCGGATTTGACGTCACCTTTGCCACCTCGGCAACGAACAACATCCACTTTTATCAGAACTTGGATTACCAGCTCAACGGCGGAGGGCAGTTGACGGGAATTTGGGCGGTGGATGGCCGGGACATTGATCCGAACACCAACGCGGTGGTAATGGGCGAAACCCCCTCCACGGCCACTTTAAGTTCCTTTCTGGATACCGTTCCCAATGGCGACTGGACTTTGTTTATTGCCGACATGAGCGGCGGTTTTCAAAGCACCTGGATTAACTGGCAACTGGATATCGTCACCGTGCCGGAGCCGGCCACCCTCCAGTTTCTGGCCACGTTCGGCGGACTCGCCGCCGCAGGCGCCTGGTGGCGTCGCCGGCCGGCAAAACACTGAAACGCCGCCGCGACGTAAAGTGGAGCGCCGGTCTCCGAACCGGCGCGAACCAGGCAAAATACCTCAACCCGCCGGGTCGGAGACCTGTGCTCCAGTCACAGCCATGTCTTCAACTGTTCCCGCAAAATCTGCCGGGCGCGATACAGCCGGGATTCCACGGCCTTGGGAGTCGCCTCCAAAATCGCCGCGGCGTCGGCCGTACTGAGTTCTTCCCATTCGCACAGCACAATCGCTTCGCGCAAATCTTCGGGCAATTTCCCGACGGCGGCGCGCACCGCCGCGGCGCGTTCGGAGGCCAGCACCTGTTCGTTTGGCGCAGGGTCATTCGCAAGCAGCGTACCGCCCAGAGTCTGTTCCGTTTCGCCGGTTTCAGTTTCGAGTGAAACGTTGGGATGCCGCGACCGCCAGCGGAAATGGTTCCGCGCCAGATTCGCAGCGATGGTGAAGAGCCAGGTGGAAAATTTTTCGCCAGCGCGGAAACTGGCGCGGGCGCGGAAGACGCGGACGAAAGTTTCCTGCGCCAGATCATTCGCGTCGTCCTCGTTCGCGACCATGCGGCAGAGAAAATGGAACACCGGCGTTGCATGGCGTTCCATCAAATCGTTGAGCGCCGCGTCCTGGCCGGCGGCCAACCGCTCCATGTCCGCCCGGTCGCGGGCGTCTGTTTCCGGCGAAGGCTGGGCGTCAGTGGTGATGCTCATGGCCTGTGGACCCGGACATGGTTTGTTCCGTCTGCTCGTGAAAACCGAGGGTGAGGCGTTGCATCTCGGCCAGATAGCGGCGCCCCTGTCCCGGCGGCATGGTCTGGCTGACATCGGTGAAATGCTGGAGCATCTGTGCCTGGCATTGGGCGCGGAGTGACGCGAGTTCGGCGAGCTTTTGTTGGGCCACTGGACTGACGTTTGTCGTGCCGTTTAACGCCGATTCCAGTTCCGTTTTTTTGGCGGCGATTTTCTGGCACATTTCGGCGCATTTCGGCAGATAACCTTCGTGAAGTTTTTGGATGCGCGCCATTTCGGCGTCGCCCAAGTGAAACTCCTCGCGCAACCAGCTCAAGTCATCCGCCGGTCGCGTCATCCGGCACGCGCGCTGGCCGGCGAAATAGGATCCGCCAAACAGCGCCACGCCCAGGGCCAGCGCGCCCAGCAAAATGACGAGCGAACGGTTCATGCCATCAGTGCAGCGAATTGGGCGCAACCGCCGCGAGATAACGCGCCTGGGCGTCCTGCTTTGCCATTTGACCGCCATCGCGCACGCCCAGCAACGCGCCCGCAACCATCAGCACGGCGGCCGTGGCCAGCGCCAGTCGCGGACGCAGCACCAGCGCCGCCAGCGCGTCGAGCCACGCGATGCCACCGGCGGATTGTCCCGGCGCTGCGGCTTCTTCAATGCGCCGCCAGACGCCTTCCTGAAAACGCGGCGGCAACGCCGGAGCCGAGCGCGACTCACGCAGGAGCGCGCTGAGCTTCATGTCTTCCGGATTGTTGTTTTCTTTGTTCATTGGTTCAAGGGCGGCGGGATTTGTTCCGTCGCCCATAATTTACGCTTTTGGCTGCGCCGGGACAACCCGCCGCTTTGTGGAATGACTAATGCCTAAACCATAATGACGAAAGAAACCCGAAGTCCAAAGCCCGAAAACGCGGGGCGTGGCCGGTCTGGTCATTTGTTTATTTGAGCATTCTTTAGTCATTATGATTTCGGATTTAGGGTTTGGCTTGTATCTGGCTTACCCCGGCGGCCGGAAAATCCCGCAAAAACTTTTTTTGAGGGATTTTTCAATGGCCGGGGTATAAAAGATGTCGTAATGTTCGACATGATTATGAAAAAACTAAAAATATTGACCACGATTGCACTAACCGTTCCCTTTCTGACCTTGCCGCTGGCCAGCCTGGCGGGTGACGCAAACTCCGCCGCCGCCGCGACGCCCAAGCCGGACAAGCTGACCACCTGCCCCGTGTCCGGCGAAAAACTCGACTCGATGGGCAAGCCTTACGTCTTTGTCTATCAGGGCCAGGAGGTCAAACTCTGCTGCTCGGGCTGCAAAAAGGATTTTGACAAGGACCCGGCCAAATACCTGAAGAAAATTCAGGACGCCGCCGCCGCCCAAAAGTGATGTGCGTGCCTTGCCCCGGCACCGGGTGCCGGGGTGCATCCGCAGACGGCCCGGCAGGCTGTCCCTGGCACCATGCTTAATCAAAGATCATTCATTGTCGTTGCCCTGGCATTGCTGGCGCTGACCGGCTGCAAGGGTTTGACCACGCACGGTGAACGCGAAGCCCGCCATGATGCGGGCACGGTGAAGGCGGCCTACCGGCCCAATGACCACGCCCGGCGCTGCCCGGCCTCACGACCAATTCATCCCTCGGCGATTTTCTCACCTACGCCATGCTCAACCAGCCGCAAATCGAGGCGGCTTACTACGCTTGGGCGGCGTCGGTCGAAAACATCACCGTGTCCCGCTCGCTGCCCGACCTGCAGTTCACGTTTCAAATGTACATCCAGGATGTCATCACGTCGGTGATGCCCGGGCTGATGGCGCAAATCCCGTGGCTCGGCAAGCTCCAGGCGCAAGCCCAGGCGGCCACGGCGGAAAGCCAGGCCAAATATTTTGCCTTCGCGAGCGCGGTGCTCCAGACCGCCTACGCTGTCAAACAAGGCTTTTACCAGATCTGGTTCCTCGACAAAAAAATTGCCGTTGACCGGGAAATGCTCCAGCTGCTGTCCGAATTGGAGCAAATCGCCCGCGCCCGGAACGAAACCGGCCAGGCGACGTTGCAAGATGTGTATCGCGCCCAGATCGAGGCCGACCGGTTGAAAACGGAGATTGCCAACCTCGAAGACTCGCGCCATTCGCTGGACGCGCAGTTCAAGGCCGCGCTGGGACTCACGCGCGAACAGCCCAACCCGCCCCAGCCGGCGCGGTTTGAAGCCACCACGCTGGATTTGACGCCGGAACAAATCCTCGACACCGCCTTCGCGCGCAATCCGCAGCTCAAGGCGATGGAAGCCGAGGTGCGCCAGGCGCAGGCGTCGCTGGACCTGTCCCGCAAGTCGAAGCTGCCCGATCTCACCATCGGCTCCTCGGTGGATGTAAAATCATCGCCCTGGCTGTACTGGCCGCAGGCGACGGTCACGCTGCCCGTCTGGCGCGACAAGACCGCCGCCCAAATCGCCGCCGCCCAGGCCGGCAAACGCGCGGCGCAGGCGCGGCTTACCGCCGGGCAGATCAACCTGACCGTGGAATTTGCGGAGAAAAGCTATGCCTATCGCGAAGTCAACCGCAGCCTCGATCTGCTGCGCGAACAGTTGATTCCCAAGGCGCAGCGGTCGCTGGAAATCGCGCGCTCGGCGGATCTCTCCGGCAAATCGGATTTCTTCAACCTGCTGGACGCCGAACGGTCCCTGCTGGAATTCCGCCTGGCGGAAATTGACGCGCGCACCCAGCGCGAACTCGTGCTGTCCGAATTGTCGCTGCTCATCGCCGGCGTGCCGCCGGCCAACGCGCCGCTGCTGCCAGCGGACGCAGTGAAAACAAATTCAACCCATCCCGCGCCATGAAAATTATCAAATTCATCCTCTTCGCCGTCTTGCTGGCGGTGGTTGCAGCCGGCGCCGTTTCGTGCGGCAAAAACTCCGGACGCGAAACTGCCAACGCCGCCGAAGCTAAGACGCTCTACACCTGCGGCATGCACCCGCAGATCATCCAGGACCATCCCGGCAACTGCCCGATCTGCGGCATGAAACTCACGCCGGTCCGCAAACAGGATGCCAAGGCCGGCACTCCCGAGGCTTCGTCCATCATTGCCGTTGATCCCTCAACGATCCAGACGATGGGCATCCGCACCGCCGAGGTCACCCGCGGGCCGCTGAGCCGGCTGATCCGCACGGTGGCCAACGTGGATTACGACGAGACCGCACTGGCGGACGTGACGACCAAGTACAAAGGCTGGATAGAAAAACTATACGTGGATGCCACCGGCGCGCTGGTGAATCCGGGCGACCCGCTGTTCGAAATTTATTCGCCGGAGCTGTACAGCGCGCAGACGGAATATCTGGCGGCACTTTCCACGGAATCGGGTTCGCCTTCCGCCGAGGACCGCGCATTGCTCGACAGCGCCCGGACCAAGTTGAAATTTTATGACATCTCCGACGCACAAATTGCTGAACTTGAGAAAACCCGAAAGGCGACCAAGACGCTGACCATCACCGCACCCATCAGCGGTTTTGTGGTCGAAAAAAACGTCGTCGCAGGCCAGATGGTGGACGCCGGCATGAAGCTGTACCGGCTGGCGGACATCGGCGTGGTGTGGGTCTATGCGCAAGTGTATGAGCAGGATTTGTCCGCCATCCAGCTCGGCCAGGAGGCGACGATGACGCTTTCGTATCTGCCCGACCGCAAATTCCGCGGGCGGGTCACCTACATTTATCCCACGGTGGACGAAAAGACGCGGACGGCGCGGGTGCGCATGGAATTCCACAATCCCGGCTACTTTCTCAAACCCGGCATGTTTGCGACCGTGGAGCTGGTGGCGGACATTGCGCCGTCGGCGCTGCTGGTGCCGGACTCGGCCGTGTTGCGCAGCGGACAGAAGAACACGGTATTCATTGCCCTGCCGGGCGGGAAATTTGAGGCGCGCACCCTCGCGCTCGGATTGCAGGCGCAGGATGACATGGACCAGGTGCTCGGCGGGTTGAATGAAGGTGAGCGTGTGGTCACCTCCGGCCAGTTTATGCTCGATTCGGAGAGCCAGTTGCGCGAGGCGATCCAGAAAATGTCGAATCCTGGCGAGTCGCCGGCGGTGGCGGACCGCGCCGGGCCCCAGCGAAACAAACAGCGCCGGGCCGGTCGGGACCAATGCGGACGAAACGGTCTGGGTCTGCCCCATGCCGGAGCACATTTCGATCACCTATGATCATCCCGGCAAATGCCCCATCTGCAGCATGACGCTGGTGCCGGTGACCAAAAGCACGCTCGAAAAACTTCAGCCCGGCGGCAAGATACTTTATTACACCTGTCCGATGCCGGAGCATAGCGACGTGCATTCCGACAAGCCCGGCAAGTGCCCCAAGTGCGGGATGACATTGATTCCCGTCATGCAGGCGGTGACAAACCAGGAAAACAAATGACTAATTCCTAAATCCGAATGACGAAAGAATTCCCAATGACCAATACCGAAAACCAGTCGCGTGACCGGATGACTATTGTCATTCGAGCTTGGTCATTCGTTCGTCATTAGGGCTTCGTCATTCGTCATTTCATAACATGCTCCAACGCGTCATTGATTTTTCGCTGAAGAACAAGTTCATCGTGCTGCTGGCCACGGCGGCGCTGGTGCTCGGCGGCGTTTACGCGGTGAAGAATATTCCCCTCGACGCCATCCCCGACCTCTCCGACACGCAGGTCATCATCTACACGCCGTGGGAGGGCCAGGCGCCGAACATCGTCGAAGACCAGGTCACCTATCCCATCACGACCAAGATGCTGTCCGTGCCGCGGCAAAAGGCGGTGCGCGGTTACTCATTCTACGGCTTCTCGTTCGTCTATGTGATTTTCGAGGACGGCACGGATCCCTACTGGGCGCGCAGTCGCGTGCTCGAATATCTCAGCGGCCTGAGCGGCCAGTTGCCGAAGGGCGTGACGCCGTCGCTCGGTCCGGACGCCACTGGTGTCGGCTGGGCGTTCATGTATTCCATCAATTCGACGAATCGCGACCTGGCCGAACTGCGTTCGTTTCAGGATTGGTATCTAAAATACCAACTCACGGCCGTGGACGGCGTGTCCGAGGTCGCGTCCGTCGGCGGCTTCGTAAAGCAATACCAGGTGACGGTGGACCCGACGAAGCTGCGCGCCTACAACCTGTCGTTGAAGGACGTCAGCACGGCCATCGAGCGCAGCAACGGCGAGGTGGGCGGCCGTTCGCTAGAACTGGCCGAACGCGAATTTATTTTGCGCGTCAAGGGGTACGTGCAAAGCCTGGATGATTTGCGGAAGGTGGCCGTCGGTTCCGGCCCGAATGGCGTACCCATTTTGTTGCGCGACGTGGCGACGGTGCAGTTCGGTCCCGACATGCGGCGCGGCATCGCCGAACAAAATGGCGAAGGCGAAACCGTGGGCGGCATCGTCGTGGTGCGCTATGGCGCAAATGCCAATCAGGTCATTCAAGCGGTCAAACAGCGGCTCGACCAGGCGATGAAGGCGCTGCCGCCAGACGTGAAATACAAGGTGGTTTATGATCGGAGCGCGCTGATTGACCGGGCGGTCAAGACACTCGAAGAAAAACTGCTGGAAGAAAGCCTCGTGGTGGCGCTGGTCTGCCTGGCGTTTCTGCTGCATCTGCGCAGCGCGCTGGTGGCCATCATCATCCTGCCCATCGCCGTGCTGATTGCCTTCATGGTGATGTTTGGCCAGGGCATCAGCTCGAACATCATGTCGCTGGGCGGCATCGCCATCGCCATCGGTGCGATGGTGGATGCGGTCATCATCATGATCGAGAACGCCCATAAACACATGGAACGCGACCAGGGCAAGAAACCGCACTGGGAAATCATCCGCGACGCGGCCATCGAGGTCGGGCCGACGCTGTTCTACTCGCTGCTGGTCATTACCGTGTCGTTCATTCCGGTGTTCACGCTCCAGGCACAGGAAGGCCGGTTGTTCAAGCCGCTGGCATTCACGAAGACCTATTCGATGGGCGCGGCGGCGTTGCTCTCCATCACGCTCGCGCCGATCCTCATGGGTTTCTTCATCCGCGGCAAAATTCCGCCCGAAGAAAAAAATCCCATCAACCGCTTCCTTATCTGGCTCTATCATCCGGTGATTGATTTCGTCATCCGATGGCGTTGGCGGGTTGTCATCATCGCCGCGCTGATTGTGGTCTGGGTTTTCTTTCCGTGGAACCGGCTGGTGACCAGCGTTGTCCCCGAAGGCCGGACGCGGGAAGTGGTGCTTAAAGCCGGCGCGCTGTTTCCCTATCAAAACATCGGCTCGGAATTCATGCCGCCGTTGTACGAAGGCGATTTGCTGTACATGCCGACGACGTTTCCGGGAATCTCGCCCACCAAGGCGCGGCAGATCCTCCAGATCACCGACCGCATCATCAAATCTTTTCCCGAGGTGAAAACCGTGTTCGGCAAGGCCGGCCGCGCCGAGACCGCCACCGACCCCGCGCCGATGGACATGATTGAAACCACCATCCAGTTGAAACCGGAGGCGGAATGGCCGGCGGTGGACATCAAGGACGACAACGGCCGCGTCATCGCGCATCGCCGCCGCACGCATGATGAATTGACGGACGCGCTGAACGACGCGGTGCAGATCCCCGGTCTCAACAATGCCTGGACGATGCCCATCATAACGCGCATTGACATGCTTTCCACCGGCATCAAGACGCCCGTCGGCATCAAGGTGGCTGGAGCGGACCTGCGCGAACTGGAACGCATTGGCACCGAGATTGAAGCGGTAATCCGCACCGTACCGGGCACGGCCAGCGCCTACGCCGAGCGCGTCAACGGCGGACGATTCATTGAATTTGAAATCAACCGCGACGCCATCGCCCGTTACGGCCTGACCATCGGCGACGTGCAGGACGTGCTGTCCGTGGCGCTCGGCGGCATGCCGCTCGCGACCACCGTCGAAGGATTGCAGCGCTACACCATCAATCTCCGTTACGACCGCGATTTCCGTTCCGATTTGCGCTCGTTGTCGGACGACATCGTCGTGCCCACACCCAGCGGGGCGCAGGTGCCGCTCGGCCAGCTCGCCACGCTCAAGGTCGTGGATGGCCCGATGGGCATCAAGAGCGAGGGCGCGGTGCCGAACGCGTGGATTTACGTGGACATCCGCGGCGTGGACGTGGGCACGTACGTGCAGATGGCCATGCACGCCGTGAATGAATCCATCGCCAAAGGCGCAATCAAGCTGCCGGCGGGCTACAACATTTTCTGGAGCGGCCAGTACGAATATATGCTGCGCGCCCAGCAACGCTTGATGATTGTCGTGCCGCTGACGCTGCTCATCATTCTGCTCATCATTTATCTGAACACGCGTTCGCTCGTCAAAACCGCCATCGTGATGCTCGCCGTGCCGTTCTCGCTGGTCGGCGCGTTCTGGATCATTTACCTGCTGCACTACAATCTCAGCGTCGCCGTTTGGGTGGGCATCATCGCGCTGGCCGGGCTGGACGCGGAAACCGGCGTGGTGATGCTGCTTTATCTGGATCTCGCCTACGACGAATGGAAAAAGAATGGGCTGATGCGCCACGCCGCGGATTTGCGCGACGCCATTTATCACGGCGCCGTCAAACGAGTCCGCCCGAAGGCGATGACCGCGTGCGTCATCATTGCCGGTCTGGCGCCGATCTTGTGGAGCCACGGCACCGGCGCGGACGTGATGAAACGCATCGCCACGCCGATGGTGGGTGGCGTCATGACCTCGACACTGATGGAACTCCTCGTGTATCCGGCAATATTTTTCCTGTGGCGCTCGCGCGGGCTCAAACCGGCTGACGCGGACAAAACCGGTGGTTCTTAGTTCGAGCGTGTGGTGGGGTTATTGGTGGCGTGTCGTTCCACGATTATCCAACGTTGTTGCTCGCCAGGCGTCGGTTGTGAAGTGTCATATTTGAATGGATGGCGATCCATCTCGGCACCAGCAATCAATTTTGACAAATTGCTCGATGAGTCAAACACGTCTCCGGCTTTGAAGATGGCACCAACCTTGTGAGCCTGGTCGATTGTGCTCACATCCTTCCATTCTGCGCGATTGCAGATAATAACGGCGACCCATCTGATTGGAGGAAATTTTGTCGGACCCAATTTACGAATCTGTTTAAGCGCCGCTTGAAACCATCCCGATTCGCCGGATTGGTCGTAATTTTTTTCGTCAACATCATACTGACACAATAAATAGGTCTGGTAATGATCATTTATTGCGTAAAAGTTCAAATGGATAGGAGGTGGATTTAGCGGTCCCGCTTGGTAGTTGGGCAAAAATATCACTTTGTTGGTGGGCGGGTGAAGAAGCTTTTCCTGATATATTTTGTCTGCTTCCCGCATCGCCACCGCCAACGGGTCAGTATTAGTTGGGGATTGCCAGTTAGCCGATTGAATTCTGGCTCGATCTTCCATTTCCTGTTGCGTCAGCTTCGTGGCTGACGAATTATTCGGCTGTGGCTCATGCCGTCCACAGCCTGCGGACAGCACCCAAACGAGAATGCAGATAATTTTCAAGATACGCATTGGGCCGGGTTCGGGAAGCAAGGGGGTGGCTGGCTGGGTCATGGGGTTAAAATGAGCCGGTGGCGGGCGTGCTGACAACTAAAAATTTTGGCCGGGGGAAAATATAACGCAGAGGCGCAAAGAACGCAGAGCTTCGCAGAGTCTAATTTTCTTTGCGGTTCTCGGCGTCCTCTGCGTCTCTGCGTTAATCTTCCGGATTTACGCCTTGTTGCCGGTTTCGGAAAACATCTTCTTTCGAAGCAGCCGAGGTACGAGGCTCAAATTTCTTTGGAATTTTCAGTCAGAGCCTCCTCACGTCGGCTGCTACATCAATTACGATCAGTCCATCACCGCCGCAAAGCGCAAACCGCGGGTGCTGACGCGAAGCAACTTGAAGCCGAACTCTTCCATCACCGCTTCGTAAATCACGACGCCGGGGAGGATCACATCGGCGCGCGACTTGGGCAAGCCGGTGATTTCCTTGCGTTCAGCCAGCGGCAGGGTCCAGAGCCGTTTCCGGTGCGCTTTCACCTGCTCCAGGCTGAGGCGCGTGGTTTCCATGCGCTCGCGGTCGTAACGGTCCAGCTTCAATTCGATCCGCGCAAGAATGCTCGTGGTACCGCCGGTGCCGACCAGTTGGATTTCTCCGGGTTTGGAACCGGACTCGCGGCGCAGCGCCGGCTCAAGCCCGGGCCGGACTTCGTCGTGCAGGAATTTTTTAATCCAGTCGCGGCAGGCGGTGAATTCGGCGCGCGTGGGCGGGTCGCTATGCGGAAATTTCTCCAGGAGCCGCACGGTGCCGAGCGTGAAGCTGTGCGCAAAATGCGTGCGTTCGCCCTGGCCCAAAATGAATTCCGTGCTGCCGCCGCCCACGTCCAGCAACAACAGCGGCGCCCGGGCCAGTTCCGGGTCGGTGGTCACGCCCTGAAACGCCCACGCGGCCTCCTGCCGGCCGGAAATGATTTCCACCTTCAGTTTCGACGCCGCTTCGATGGCGGAAATCAAATCGTCGGGATTCACCGCGTCGCGCGCGGCGCTGGTGGCGATGACGCGGATGGACCGGGCGTCGTGCTGGCGCGCCGTCCGCGCAAAATCGGCGACGGCATTGGCCGAATGGGCGATGGGCTCCATTTGCAGCCGGCGGGTTTCATAAAAGCCCCGGCCCAGGCGGGTTTGCTGGCTTTCCTCATGCACCGGCTGCACGTCGCGCCCGGCCACGTCGGCCACCAACAATTTGATTGAGTTGGTGCCGACATCAATGACCGCGCGGCGAACAGGTTCCACGGGGCATCAGATTACGCGGCGCGATTGGGAAATCCCAAGTGAAAAAATGTTACATTTCGCCGACGAAAGCTGGAGTTCAAGCTTCAGCTTGCTCCGACAAAACGAAAATGGATAAAAGCCGAACAAGCTGAAGCTTGAACTCCAACCCCGCGGCGCGTTTAGCTTCACCCGACGCGGAAGGAAATTCGCTGGATTAAATTCGACCCGAAGCTGTGCTGCAGCCGGTCCAGAATTTCCTTGCGGCGGTAGCGGACGATTTCCGAGAGCCACACGCTGCTGTCCACGGTCACGAACAGCGTGCCCTTCCGCACCCCCACCGGCTGGGCGTGGGCGACGATGTTTGGGTCAATCAGGGAATTCCACACCTTGACGACCTCGGCCTCAGCCCGGCGCTGGTCCATGTGCAGGTCTGCCGTCACCCGCGACAGCACGTCGCCGACCTGGCGGGCGCCCACGGCCCGCGCGGCTTCGAGCGGCGCGAGGTCCACGCCGCGCCATTGCGCGAGTACGCGGCGGCGCGAGGACATATTGCCCGACCCCAGCGGCGGAAAGTATTTGAACGGCGGCTTCAAGCGGGAAAAAGCATCGGCGGAAAAACCAGGGAAAGCAAGCAGGCAGGCTGTGGGGTGGAGCGGAGCTTTACCGGAGCGCGGAGCATCGCTCCGCCCGTACCAACGTTTTGTGGCTTGCGGAGCAATGCTCCGCGCTCCGAAAACTGCGCTTGCCAACCATTGCTTTGTGGTGCAAAGTACATGGGTATGGAAACAAACTGGGCAACTGAACAACTTCAAACCATTCGCACGCTGATGGAACGCTCCGCGGTCTATCGCCGGGCGCTTGCGCCGATCATGCTTCTTGCGGGCAGCCTTGGCGTAACCGCCGCCACAGTGGGTCTTTTGTGTCATCTGCATTCGATGCGGGCATTTTCCGCTTTTTGGCTGGCCACAGCAGTGATCGCGGTAATTGGAGCCTTTCTCATCGCCCGACAGCAGGCAATCAAGGACAAGGAAATACTCTGGTCGCCGCCCACACGACGGGTTGCCCAGACAATGTGGCCGTTGCTGCTGGCAGGCGCATTATTGGGAGGTATTCCGATGGTTGTAGTTCGCGGCGCTGCGCCGCCTGATTGTGATGCTCTGATTGCAACCATCTGGATATTGTTTTATGGTTGTGCGCTTCACGCTGCTGGTTTTTTCATGCCGCGTGGTATCAAACTATTTGGATTGCTCTTTATGGCTTCCGCCTGCTTTCTTTTTTATGCTTTTTTTTCAGGCATTGTTTATGTCTTTGTTTTCACAAGCTGGATTTCAGAGAGCATTGGCGGCCATTGGCTGATGGGCTTTTTCTTCGGCGTGCTGCATCTGGCTTACGGCGCGTATTTGTATCTGACCGAAAAAGGAAAGAATGCGGTGTGAACCCGGAACCGTATCTACAGCTCGACCGCGTGATTCACGAGAAGGGCCGGCTGGCGATCATGTCCATGCTCGCCGCCTCGCCGGAACTGTCGTTCACCGAGCTGCGCGACGCGCTCGGCATGACCGACGGCAACCTCACCACGCACATCCGCGCCCTGCAACAGGAAGGCTATGTGGCGGTGGCCAAGTCGTATCAAAACAACCGTCCGCTCACCACCTGCTCGCTCACGGCGCCCGGCCGCAAAGCCTTCGCTGATTACATCAATCTGCTGGAACAAATCGTCCGGCAAAACAAGGCAAAATAAATTATTTTGAACAGAATTGGACCGGCATGGTCTTTTACTTTGTGATACAAAGTAAATATGAAAACAACAGTTTTAGGGATCGAGGCGCGGCGTCTGTCCGGCGGAGGTAGCAGCGGACGTCAGTCCGCTCATTATTCCTCCGCAAAAATTGGAGCCGACTCACGTCGGCTGCTGCGGGGGCAGGAGTTTTAATATGAAAATCATTCGAGCCGAACATCTGGGCATGTGTTTTGGCGTACGTGACGCCATCGCACTGGCGTCTGAAACCGTGAGGCGGGAGCCGCTGTCCATCCTGGGCGACCTCGTTCACAACGAAACCGTCCTTGCCGATTTGCGCGCGCAGGGCATCCGCCTGGCGCAGCAACCTGCCGACGTGGGCACACAGACGGTGATGGTCACGGCTCACGGCGCATCAGAACGCGCAATGAGCGAAACGCGCGGACGCGGCCTGAACGTGATTGAAGCCACCTGTCCGCTGGTGCATGCGGCGCATCGCGCAGTGGCGCGGCTCGTGCGCGAGGACTTTCATCCGGTCATCGTCGGCCGGCGCGATCACGTGGAGGTGCGCGGCCTGACCGGAGACCTTGATGCGTTTGACGTGGTGCTGGACGAGGAAGACGTGGCGAAACTACGCGAGCGGCCGCGATTTGGTGTCGTTGCCCAGACCACGCAACCGATTGACAAGGTCCGGCATCTGGCGCGGTTGATGCGGGAGCGTTTTCCCCAGTCGGAAGTGCGTTTTATTGACACGGTCTGCCAGCCGACGAAACAGCGGCAGCACGCCGCAATTGAACTCGCGCAGAATTGCGACATGGTCGTTGTCATTGGCGGCGAGCACAGCAACAACACGCATGAACTCGTCAAAACCTGTTCGCGCTTTTGCGCACGGGTGCACCACGTGCAAACGGCCGCGGATTTGCGCGATGAATGGTTTGGCGCGGGTGACGCCGTTGGCATTACGGCTGGAACTTCGACGCCAGATTCCGTCATTGTTGCAGTTGAAAAAGCCATCTCGACTCTGGCTGTAAACAAGAGAGAATTTTCACAAGCCATTTGCAGCAAAACCAAAAACGAAAGGAAAAATGAAAACTCCATGGTTCAAACGACTGGGCTGGTTTTATCTCCCGGTTACACTGCCGGGCATCGTCATCACCCTGGCGACGCTGGCCTTTTGCGCCCAGGTCTTCCTGGCGATTGACAGGAAATCGCATTCGGCCAGCGACACGCTTTACAGCGTCTTTCCGTTTTTCGCCTGCGCCTTTCTGTTGTTCGATTGGCTGGCCGGCAGGACCAGCGACAAAACTCAAAACTGAAATAAACTTTGCAAACGCGGCTGCCGGATTTCGCCGCGCCCAGGGCGGTTCAAACCAATCAAATCAAGGAGACGCATGAACTGGTCAAAAAACTGCTCCCGCTTTTGCGCCCGCGTGCATCACGTGCAGACGGCCGCAGATTTGCGGGATGAATGGTTTTGCACGGGCAACGCCGTTGGCATCACGGCCGGGACTTCGACGCCGGATTCCGTCATCGTTGATGTTGAAAAAGCGATTGCCACTTTGGCAAGGAACAAAGCAGGGTTTTCACGGGCAATTAGCAGCTAAACCAAAAAATGAAAACTCCATGGTTCAAACGACTGGGCTGGTTTTATCTGCCGGTTTCACCGCCGGGGGTTGTCATCACACTGGCGGCGCTGGCATTTTGCGCCCAGGTTTTCCTTGCCATTGACCGGAAATCGCATTCGGCCACTGACACGCTTTACGGTGTCTTTCCGTTTTTCGCCTGCGCCTTCCTGTTATTCGATTGGCTGGCCGGCAGGACCAGCGACAAGTTGGATTAAACCCGGGGCTGGCGTTCATGAAGGAAACAACTTCCACTCCATCGGTCTCCATCGCGCCAACCGGGGACAGGCAGGCCGGCGTCAGGAAAAACATCCTGCTGATCACCCCGGAGAACCCGGAGATCAACCGGGTTCGGCGGAGACAACTCAACAATTTCACCCAAATCACCATGCCCTATCTGGCCGGATTCATAGACGAAGCGCGGTATCAAATCGAGCTGGTGGACGAATACAACCAGCGCATTCCCTATGAACGCCCGGCCGACATCGTGGCCATCACGGTCAACACGCCCAACGCCGCTCACTGTTACCGGATGGCGGCGCGCTTCCGGGCCCGTGGCGCCAGGGTGGTCATGGGCGGACCGCATGCCACGCTACGACCGGATGAAGCGGCCCAACACTGTGACCACTTGGTGGTGGGCGAGGCGGAGGAAACCTGGCCGCAATTTCTCGACGAATTCCACCGTGGCTGCGCCCAGCCGCGCTATACTTGCGACCGCACGCCCTCCTTGCACGGCCTGCCAATCCCCCGGCGCGACCTGATCCGGCATCGCCACTTCACGAAGGGGGCGGTGTTCGCCACCCGCGGATGTCCCTACCGCTGCAGTTACTGCAACCTCAAACAAATCTATCGCGGCGGATTTCGCACCCGTCCCGTGCATGAGGTGATGACGGACATTCAAAGCATGGGAAACCGGTACTTCGTTTTCTGGGATGACAACTTTTTCGGCGACGTGGACTACGCCACCCGGCTCATGACCGCGCTCAAGCGGCTGCGGCGGCGCTGGGCGGCGCAAGTGAGCATTGATCGCTGCGCCGATGAACGGCTGCTGCGCCTGGCCCGCGAGTCCGGCTGTGTCTATTTGTTCATCGGATTGGAGTCGTTCTCCGAAGAAGGTCTGGCCAGCGTCAACAAGGGCTTCAATCAAGTGGCGCGTTATCCGGAAACCATCCGGCTCATCCACCAACACGGCATTTGCGTGCAGGCGGGCGTAATTTTTGGCTTTGACACCGACAGCCAGGAAGTCTTCGCCCACACGCTGCGGGCTTGTGAATCCATGGGAATTGATGGCGTTACCGTAAGCGTGCTGACGCCGCTGCCGGGCACCCGGCTTTTTGACGAGATGAAACAGGAAGGCCGGCTGACCAGCAACGATTGGGACTGCTTCAACGGCAAGACGCGCGTGGCATTCAAGCCCAGGCAAATGACCCCGGAAGAATTGTTCTCCGGCTACATGTGGTTCCGCCGGCAATTTTACTCCTTCCGGTCCATGTTCCGGCGGATGGCGGTATCGCGAACGAATCTCGTTCACAATCTCCTTGTGAATCTGGGGTACAAATGGTCGCTTTAGGCAAAATATTTCCGGCTAGACAAATTTGTCCGCCGGGCGCGTCAATAGGGGAGAAATGGCCCGCGGACCGGAAATCGAACGGCTCTACGACGAGCACGCCCAGGCGCTTTATGCCTTTCTCCTGAACCTAACCCGCGACGAGGCCGACACCCGCGACCTGCTCCAAGACGTTTTCGTCAAACTCGCCCGCGACCGGGAATTGCTGGCTGGTGTGCGGGATGAGCGTGCGTTTCTCATCCGGCTGGCGCACAACGCGGCGATTGATTTGATCCGTCGCCGCGGCACGCGCGACAAAACCCGCGAACAATTCGCCGCCGAACTCATCTCCCCGTTTGCGCCGACCAGCGACCCGGACGAACAAACCCTTCGCGCCGCGCTGGCCGGGGCGCTGGCGGAATTGCCGGCGGACCAACGCGCCGTGGTGCATTTGAAACTGTGGGCAGGGCTGACCTTTGAGCAAATCGCCGGGGCGCTGGACATCCCGTTGAACACGGCGGCCAGCCGGTATCGCTATGGCCTAGACAAATTGCGCGAGCGGCTGCGTCTCCTTTACGAAGAACTGTAGCGGCGGTCTGTGACCGCCGCACAAAAAACGGCGACGCTCATAGAGCGCCGCTACAAAAAAATGAAACCGGACCATTTTGAACAAAAACTCCAGCGCCAGCCGCTGAAGGAAATTCCCGCAGAATGGCGCGGAGAAATTCTGGCCGCCGCGACTTCGTGTCACGCGTCACGCGTCACGCGTCACTCTTTTCTCTCAACCCTCAACGCTCAACTTTCAACCCTCCTGTGGCCGCATCCCCGGGCATGGGCGGGTCTGGCGGCGGTCTGGGTATTGATTTTGGCCGTAAATTTTTCCATGCGCGACCCACCGCCGGTCCGGGCGGAGAAATCTTCGCCGCCATCGCCCGAAGTCATCGTGGAGCTGCGGCAACAGCAACGGCTGCTGGCCGAATTGATCGGCCCGCGTGACACAAGCGATGCCGACCGGTCCAAATCTTTTGTACCGCAACCGCGCAGCGAACGCGCATCAATTTTGATGACCTGATGGGAGGGACGGCGTGCCGCCGTCCCTTCTTTGATTTAATTTGGGACGCCGACACGGCGTCCCTCCCAAAATAATTTTATGGACGACAAACCGAAAAACATCTGGAAGAGATCGTGGAAAGGGCGCGGCGCGTTTTTTGGACGGCTGGTTCTGGCAACCGGCCTGGCTTTTGTTGTTTCGCTGCTGGGGATAATAATTTTAGACCCTTGGCAATGGCGGGCAGATGGGAGCATTGTTATCGTCGGGACAGCGGGCGGCGCGATAACCGCATTGCTATTTTTTTTCATACGCTGGCTGTTTTGTCAGCACAGTTTGCGCCGGACTTTTTTCGGCCTCGCCTGCCTCATCACTTTGATTGCACTCTTCTACGCCGAGGAGGACTGGCGCGGCTGGCACGCCTGGCAAACGTTCAAACATAAATGGGAGGCCAAAGGTGAAAAATTTGATCTGGCCGGCCTTGCGCCGCCGGCGGTTCCGGACGACCAGAATTTTGCGCTGACACCCATTGTCGCCAGCAGTTACGAAACGTTTCTGGACAAAAACGGCCATGCTCTGCGACCACGAAACACCAACATCGTCAACCGGCTGCAAATGAGCATTGATGACTACAATGTACTCCACTTGGAAAGACCGGCCAGCAGCGATTGGCGAATGGCGAGAACCAGCGATTTGAAAGCCTGGCAAAATTATTATCGGATACTGGCGGCGAAGACGAACGAATTTCCTGTCCCGTCACAACCGCAATCTCCCGCTGTTGATGTCTTGCTGGCGTTGAGCCGGAACAATTCGACGATTGAAGAATTGCGCCAGAGCGGCCAATTGCCTTACTCGCGATTTCCGCTGGAATATGACAAAGAGGATCCGTCGGCAATGACGCTGTCGCATTTGGCGGCGTTGAAAGGATGCGCCCCAGTGCTGGAGCTCCGCGCCCTCGCCGAATTGCAAAATGGACAAAGTGATCAGGCGCTGGCCGACATCAAACTCATTTTCCGCTTGGTGGATTCAATCCGCACCGAACCGATTTTGATTTCGCATCTGGTGCGCATGGTGATGGTGAACTTCGCGCTCCAGCCGGTTTGGGAGGGTTTGGCCGAACATAATTGGTCCGACGCGCAACTTGCAGCAATTGACCAGGAATTGGACCGGCTGGATTTTCCGGCTGATTATAAATTGGCCATGCGTGGCGAATGTGCGGACGATGTAGGGACCATTGGATTTCTCGAGCGTCATCGAAGCCGGAGCAACTTCAATGAAGTTTTCGATTGGGGTGATGATGTTGCGATTCTTTATTATTTCGGGCCCAACGGCTGGTTCGAGCAAAGCAAATTCAGAGTTGGCCGGTTTTTTGTTGAGCAGTATTTGCCGTTGGCCAATGTGGACAGGCAAACGGTTTCTCCGACGTTGGTACGCAATACCGATGCTCTGCTTCGTGCAGCAACCAAACATAAAGGTCTATTCAATTTCCTCGAACGAACACTGCTTCCAGAGCTTGGCACTGTCGCGAAAAGATTCGCCTATGCGCAAACATCCGTTGATTTGGCACGAGTGGCGATTGCGTTGGAGCATTATCGCCTCATGCACGGCGATTATCCCGAATCGCTCGATGTGCTCGCGCCGCAGTTCATTGCCAAGCTGCCGCACGATGTCATCAACGGCCAGCCGTTGCATTATCGCCTGACTTCGGATGGACAATTCGTTCTCTACTCCGTCGGCTGGAACGAAGCGGATGATGGCGGAGAGGTTGGCCTCACCAAGAACGGCAACGTGGACATCAGCACCGGCGACTGGGTCTGGCGGTATCCACAAAAGTGAAAACCGCCAAGACGCCAAGGGCGCCAAGTTTTATTAACGAAATTACCAGATTTGCTCTTCAATGGCATTCTACAGCTTTGCAAATTCATCCGTTTTTTCTTGGCGGGCTTGGCGTCTTGGCGGTTAAAGTTCGTTCATGAACATCACCAACCTGAATCCCGACACGGACATCGGGGCAAGCGCGTGGCTGGTGGAGGTGGACGGCCACCGCATTTTGCTCGATGCCGGGATGCATCCGAAACGCGAAGGCCGCGACGGGCTGCCGCTGTTCGGCAAGGCGGGAAATGTGGAGGTGGACGCGATTGCGATTTCGCACTGTCATCACGACCACATGGGCGCGCTGCCGGTGGCGTGCCGGCATTTCCCCAAGGCGCACGTGCTGATGAGCGAGTTGAGCTATTTCCTCGTCGAGCGCGTGCTGCACAATTCGGTGAACGTGATGACGCGCCAGCGCGACGAGCTGGGCATCCGGGAATATCCGCTCTACACGCACGATGAGGTGGACGACATCGCGCCGGTGTTTCAAGGCTTCCGCTACAATCGGGAGGTCGAATGGGCGGCGTATCACAAAACCCGCGGGGGATTCGCCTCGCCGACGCTGGAATTTTTTGACGCCGGCCACACGCTGGGCTCCGCGGGCCTTTTGGTTCGCGGAAAAAAGGAGACGCTGTTTTACACCGGCGACGTGTGTTTTCATGACCAGACGATTTTGCGGGCCGCACGCTTTGAAGACGTGAAGGCTGACGTGCTCATCATGGAAACGACGCGCGGCAACCGGGCGTTGCCGCCGGATTTTTCCCGCGAAGGCGAAATCGAGCGGCTCACCGCGGCGATCCAGCGCGCGCTCAAGCGCAAGGGCTGCGTGCTGATTCCGTCGTTTGCTCTGGGGCGCACGCAGGAAATCCTGGCGCTGCTGGCGCTGCTCATGCGCGAAGGGAAACTGAAGCCGCAAGCGGTTTACATCGGCGGGCTGGGCCGCGTGTTCACGGAAATTTACGACCTGGAGGCGCACCGGACGCACCGGCAACACACGAACCTGCAATTGCACGAGGCGCTGGAACTCATCGTGCTGGAACAGGGCCAGGCGGAAAAAATGAAGCTCAGCGGCGGACGCATCTTTGTGATTACCGCCGGCATGATGAGCGAGAACACCGCCGCGCACAACCTCGCCGCGCGCATGATTGGCGATGAGCGGCAGGCGATATTTTTCGTCGGTTACGCGGACCCCTCCACGCCGGGCGGACGGCTGAAGGCGGCGAAGCCCGGCGAAACATTTGTGTTCAGCCCCAGTGCCGGCCAGGTCACACGCCAATGCGAGTTGCTGGATTTCGATTTGACCGCGCACGCGAACCGCGAGGATTTGCTGGATTTTGTCGGGCGGGTTTCTCCGCGCGCGATCCTGCTTGGCCACGGCGGCGACGATTCGCGCCAGTGGTTTGAGGAGCAAATCCGCGCCCGCCATCCCAAAATCAAAATCCTGCAGCCCCCGCCGGGGAAAATGGTTGAGGGTTGAGTGGAAAACTTCTTTCCACCAACACTCAACACTCAACTTTCAACCATCAACTTCTTCAATGCCCGCCGTTGACGATGTTGGCGAGGTTGAAGATGGGCAGGAACATGCAGATCACCATGCCGCCGATGACCACGCCCAGGAAAACAATCAGCATGGGCTCCAGCAGCGACATGAGGCCGGCGAGTGTGGATTCAATTTCTTCGTCGAGAAAGTTCGAGACGCGCTCGAGCATGTTGTCAATGTTGCCGGTTTGTTCACCGGCGCTCAACATGCGGATGATCATGCTGGGGAAAATCGGGTTCTTGCCCAGCGCGGCGGAAATGCCCTCACCCCGTTCGATGTCGGCGGCGGCGGTCTTGATGGCCTTCTCCATGATGACGTTGCCAACGGTTTGAGAGACAATTTGCAGCACTTCCAGAATGGGCACGCCGCTGCGAACGAGCGAGGCGAGCGTGCGGGTGAAACGGGCCAGGCAGATTTTATGCGCAATGGGACCGAAAATCGGCAGCTTGATGCGGCGGGCATCCCAAAAGGCGCGGCCTCCCGGGGTTTTGATAAAATACAACCAGCCCCAAATGGCGGCGCCGACGCCAACGATAACCACAAGAAAGTATTTTTTGATGGTGTCGCTGAGATCCATCAAGAACTGGGTCGGCCCGGGCAGGGCGGCGCCGAACCCGGAGTAAATGTCCTTGAAGGTGGGAACGACTTTCACCAGCAGGAAAACCGTGATGGAAATCGCCACGATGGTCACAGCCGAAGGATACATCAACGCGGTCTTGACCTTTTTGCGGAGGCGCTCGGCTTTTTCCAGGTAAGTTGCCAGGCGCGCGAGAATTTCAGCCAGCAAACCGCCCTTTTCACCCGCCGCCACCATGGAATAGTAAAGCCGGTTGAACGTCTTTGGATGCCTTTGCAGCGACTCGGAAAAACTTTCGCCGCTTTCCACACGCGCGCAGATGTCCCGAATCACGTCGCGCATGACCTTGTTCGGCGTTTGGTCCGCCAAAGCCTGTAGGGCCTGCACGATGGCAATGCCCGCTTCAATCATCGTCGCCAACTGGCGGGTGAAAACGACCAGGTCGTTCAGCGCCACGCTGCCACCCTTCATCTTGCCTTTTTTGGAGATCTTTTCCTGGATGGACACCACCAAAAGGTTGCGGTTAAGCAACGCGGCAATGGCGGCTTGTTCCGTCACGGCTTCGACCGTGCTGTTAATTTCCCGGCCGGTGGCCGTTTCCCGGGCTGAATAGGCAAATGATGGCATACTTTTGATTTCGTAATAAAACCACTCTCAAAACTCACCCCAATCGCAATCCCGCAATTGGGCTTACGCCGTCTGACAAAGCACTATTTGTTCCAGTCGGCGGGCTTAAACTCAAACCCAGCAGAATCCGTAACTTCCAAAGCCCGGCAGGCTTAGGAGTGCCTGAACTTCACACAACTACTGCACAAAATTAGGCCTGAAATACGGCCCTCTGGCGCATAATGCTGATATTAAGCCACTTGCAATAAGTTAATTCCCAAAAAAAATTGTTGTAAAATAATTGGAATTCTCCTATTTTCAACTCAATTGCACCATTTGGTGCCGGGGCAAACAGGATTTTGCCCTGAAGTGCAAGGGCACTAATAAACCGAAACCAATTAAAACAAACAACATCGGAGGAACCAGATGAAGTTTAATAAATGGACAGTGGGTCTCGCGGCCATCGGGGTGGTCAGCCTTGCCTCGGCGGCGCGCGCGGACGAAAAAATGAGCCAGGTGCAAACCGCGCTCTCGAACACCACCATCAGTGGTTATGTCAGTGCTTCGTTCAACTGGGCCATCAGCCCGGGCGGGGCAGAATACCAAAACTCGCCGGCCGCCTTTATTCCGTTTCAAAACGGCCATGGCAACACCGACAGTAACTTGCAAAAACAGGATGGCTTCAATTTGGATGTGGTGAAGCTGTCCATCGCCAAGGCGCAGGATGAATCACCGTGGGCTGCCGGCTATCAGGTGGATTTGCTGTTCGGCCCGGATGCCGTCAACTACAACGCCTCTGTCAACGGAAGCAGCGGTCAGGATTTTGCCATCAAGCAGGCGTATGTGGTACTGCGGACGCCGGTGGGCAACGGGATTGACTGGAAGATCGGCGTGTTTGACTCGCCCATCGGCTACGAATCCTTTGATGCCGGCAACAACCCGAACTACACCCGTTCCTATGGTTACGCGATTGAACCCACGGAGTTGACCGGTGTTTTGGCCTCCTACAAGGTTTGCGATGAACTCTCCCTCTCGGCCGGCATCGCCAACACCTTGATGGCGGGCATTAATGCCAGAGCTTACAACGACCCTTATTATAGTGACGGCGATGTGAACAGGGCCTGGCACAAGGCGTTTCTGGGTTCGGCAACGTTCACGGGGCCGAGTTCATGGGGTTGGGCGGCTGGTTCATCGCTCTATGCCGGGATCGTTTACGGATTTAACGGCGCCGATGGCGGTAACAATGGCTTCCACCAGGGCGGCGACCAGATCAATTACTATGCTGGCGCAACCTTCAACACACCGTGCAAGCAGTTGACGGTGGGCATGGCCTTTGATTACGCACACAACTACGGCGGGGGCTGGGATGAGTTGTTTCCTACGAGAAGTTACGAGGATAACGTCCTGGTTGCCGGTCTGTATGCAACGTTTAAGGCCACGGACAAGTTGAGCATCAGTGCGCGTGGTGAGTATGTGTACGGAGAAGAGGTCTTCAAAGAGGGTAGTTACCACAATACTGGAAGCAATGACGGGTTTGAGTTGACGGGCACCGTCGAGTATGACCTGTGGGCCAACGTGATCAGTCGGCTGGAGTTGCGCTGGGATCATGCCAGTCATAATAACACTGACACGAGTGACGCACCGTTGGGCGATCTTGAACACGGAACCGCCGTCGGGTTCTACGCCAACGTCATTTACAAGTTCTAATCTGATTTGGAACCTCTCGCCCCTTCCGGCAAAACCGGAAGGGGCTTTTTGTTTCCTCCTGAGATTTCGCAGCAGCCGACGTCAGTCGGCTCTAACATTGCCTTGGATAAGATGGAGCGGACTGACGTCCGTTGCTACCTCATTTCAAAACTTGGCTTCCCCGGCATTTTCCGCCAATAATCCGGCGTCTCAATGCAATTCATTCGCGACATTTACTCGGCGAAACGCGCGGCCGGCCAGCCGGTCATTTCCTTTGAATTTTTCCCGCCGAAAACCGATGAGGGCGACCGCGCCCTTTTGGAAAGGCAAATCCCCGCCCTGCTCCAGGCCAAACCCGATTATTGCTCCGTCACCTACGGCGCCGGCGGCAGCACGCGCGACAAGACGTTGATGATTGTGGACCGCATCCAGCGGCAGCACGGGCTCACGGCGCTGGCGCATCTCACCTGTGTGGGCCACACCCGCGAACAGGTGCGCGAGCTGTTGGAAAAAATTCGCGCGCTGGGATGCAAAAACATTCTCGCGCTGCGCGGCGATCCGCCGGCGGGTGGCGAATTTCAGCTGGCGCCCGGCGGTTTTGAATTCGCCTCGCAACTCGTCCGGTTCATCCGCGAGTCGGGCGATTTTTCCGTTGGCGTCGCCGGTTTCCCCGAGGGCCACATCGCCTGCCGTGAGGGCAAACACGCCGACTGGCGGCATTTGAAGGAAAAACTGGACGCCGGCGCGGACTTCATCCTCACCCAGTTGTTTTTTGATAACGCGGATTATTTTGAATTCCGCGATCACGTGGCCGGCAAACTGGGTGTGCGCGTCCCGCTCGTGCCCGGCATCGTTTCAATTTTGAGCGCCGCGCAAATCACGAGGTTCACGCAGCTCTGCGGCGCGAAGATCCCGCCGCCGCTCCGCGCCAGACTCGATCAACTGATGGATGACGACGAGGCGGCCGCCGAATTCGGCATCGAATACGCCACGCGGCAGTGCGAGGAGTTGCTGCGCGCGGGCGCGCCGGGGTTGCATTTTTACACGCTGAACAAATCCCGCTCGACCATGCAAGTCCTGAAAAATCTCGGCCTGGCGTAAGGCTGGAGTTCACGCTTCAGCGTGCTGGAACGAGAACAGGCTGAAGCCTGAACTCCAACGCAAACCACCGGTTCGCATGGAAAACTTTTGCCGGATTTCTCCGGATTCAACCCTTAAAACAGCTTGCCGGCCACAAGCCCGACGACGGTGAGCGGGCCTTGATCCTCCAAACTGTCGGCCATCTTGTCCATTTTTTGCAGCGTGACCTTGGCGTTCTTGTAAAATTCCTGGTCGTTGACGAGCTTGCCGATCGTGCCCTGGCCCTGGTTGACCTTCAGCAATATCTGGCTGAGGTTCGTCATCGAAGCGGTGGTCGCGATGTAAAGCGTGTCGTCGGTCACCAGCTTGCCGATCGTGCCCTGGCCGTTGGTGATCCCGCTGATGACCCCCCGCACCTCGGTCACGGTGGCCTGGAGGTTCGTGACGGTGGCGAGCGCGGAATCATAGAGCGAATCCGTGTAAATGAGCTTCCCCACCGTGCCCTGCCCGCTCGCTATCTGGCCGGAAATGTTTTCGATGTTGGAAATGGCCCCGCCGATGTGGCTGCTGTTTTGCTTGAAAAAATCGGTCAGCGGGCCGATCAGATTGTCAATCTTGTCGCCGGTAAAACTCTTGCCGAAATTTTCAATGCCGGTGGCGGCGCTGTCGAGCTTGGCCATGATGGCGTTGAGGTCGGGCTGATCCACGGTCGCAAGCACCGCGCCGTTAATGGCCCGGGGCGCGTCCGCCGACCCGAAATCAATGGAAACAAAATTCATCCCCATCAGGCCGGTGAATTTGACGGCGGCCTTGCTGTCCGTTTTCACAATGGCGTCGGAATGAAGCTTCATCGTGACGCTGGCCTTGTTGTTGACGAGCGTGATTTTTTCGACGCGGCCAATTTCCACGCCGGCCATTTTGACGCTGTTGCCCACCTTCAAGTCCTGAACGGTGTTGAACAGCGCGCTGACGCGGTAGCCGCCGCGGAAGGATTCCATGCCGCCCAGCGTTTCAACAATGACCACGGCGACAATGACCGCGAGGGCCACGAAGACGCCCAGTCGAGTTTCGAGTGAATTTTTCATAGGCTTTTAAGATTGAGGTTCGCGTTTGAAATCTGCATGCAGAAAATTTTGGACGAGCGGATCTTGGAAGCATTTCACTTCCTCCGGAGTGCCGATGGTGAGAATGCGGCCATTATTGATGACGGCGATGCGGTCGGCCACGCCAAAGGCGAGGTCGCGGTCGTGCGACACCACCAGCGACGTTACCTGGATGCGCCGCTGGAGCTTGAGAATTTCCTCGCCAATGACGACGGACGAAAGCGGATCCAGTTCGCTCGTTGGTTCGTCGTAAAGAATCATTTGCGGATCAATGACGAGCGCGCGGGCGATGGCGACCCGCTTTTTCATGCCGCCGGAAAGATCGCCGGGGTTCTTGTCCTCAGTGCCTTTGAGTCCGACATCCTCAAGCTTTTCCGCCACGATGCGCGCGATTTCCGCGGGCGAATTGAGCCGGTGCTCGCTCAGGTACAACCCGACGTTTTCACCAACGGTCAGCGAGTTGAACAGCGCGCCGGACTGGAACACCAGCGCCAGCCGGTATTTGCTCGCGATCTCCGGTGTTTGGATGGACTCGCCATTGATGAGAATTTCGCCGGCATCGGGCGCTTCAAGTCCGATGAGGTGTTTGAGCAGCACGCTTTTGCCGCTGCCGCTCGGCCCCATGATGACAAATATTTCGCCGGGCTTGAACGTCGAAATCAATGCCATCGAGCACCACCTGCCCGTCAAAACTTTTGCGCAGGCCGCGCACCTGGAGGCTGACACCGGAACGTTGGCTGGCGGGAGCGTTCATTATTGCAACAGGACGCGCGTGAGCACGTAATCGAAAATCACAATCAGAATGATGGAATTCACAACCGCCTTCGTGACCGAGCGGCCAATGCCGCGCGGTCCGCCGAGGGTCGCCAGGCCTTGATGGCATGAAACCACGCCGATGATCAGCGCGAAGCAAAAGCTTTTGAACACGCCGTTGGCCACGTCTTTGAGCACGACAATGTCGCGCAGGTCGGCAAAAAACGCCTGAAATGGAATGGCGATGTGGCTGTTGGTCGCCGTGACAATCGCGCCGCCAAGCCAGCCGACCAGAATCGAAAAAACCACGAGCAGCGGCAGGGCAACGGCAATGGCGACCAATCGCGGCAGAACGAGGTAGTGGACCGGATTGATGTTCATGGTGCGCAACGCGTCAATTTCCTGATAGACCCGCATGGAGCCGATTTCCGCCGCCATGGCCGACCCGATGCGTCCGGCGATGAGAATGGCCATCATCACTGGCGCCAGTTCCTTGGCCAGCGCAATGCCCACAATGCCGCCGACCGCGCTGGCCAGGCCGTGCTGCACCAAAACCGGGCCGGTTTGCAGCGCGATGACCGCCCCGATGAAAAACGACAGCACACAGACCATCAGCAAACTCGCGTTGCCGATTTCGAAGAACTGGTCGAAAATTTTCTGCCGCTGACGCCAGGCGGCTGGCAGCGCCAGCAGCGTGCGCCAAAACAACAGGACCATTTCTCCGATGTTCTCAAACATAATTCATTTTTCCGGCGGGCTCATCTGCCGGTGCCATTTGAAACCGGCACATAGAACAGACGCAGCCGTTTGGTTTCCGAGTCTGATTGATACTGGAAAAGGCCGAGCAGGAGCGAGCATTTTTTGTCCGTCGGAGTCGTGTCGCGGCGGTACAAATTCCACAGCAGCGACTGGCTGGCCGCGCCGGTCTTTGGATTGCCTTCCGATCGCCACAGCGACCACAGGGGCGACCAGTTGCGCTCGATGCCGCGATTGTTGGGCAGCACCGGTTCGATGGGCGCGAGAATTTGCAGGCGCTCATGGCCGTTGAAATCGCGCCGCCAGGTGAACAGCGGCAACAAGTCAACGCGATGGCGGACGGCGCCGGTATCCAGGTTCTTTTCCGTCAGGTTCCCAAATAAAAAGAACAAGACGCGGGAGCGCCGCCGGTCCAGCGTGTCGGTGTGCAGACGGGTGTAGCGGTAAAGCGGCCAGAGAAAAAAATCGCTTTCCTGCGTGTCATCGTGCGCCCAGCTGCACAGGGGGAAAAACCGCGTGATGGTTTTGCCCTCGCCGCGCGCGATAACGAAGAACGGCCAGGGAACCTCCCACTCGCGGTATTTTTTTTCACGGTCGTCAATCCAGGCGAAAAACGGCCAGACCACGGAAGTGTAGTCGCGCCGGGGCGAACGCGAAATTCCATAAAGCAGAAACCCCGCGTGCCAGGTTTCCGGATTGTCGGTGCCGATGCCGGTGGTTTCATTGAAATAAAACGGCCAGAGAGCGAAAAACGCGTCGTGGCCGCCAATGATTTCCGTCTCGTTAAATCCGTTGGTGCGCGTGGTCACGTCCTTGTGCTCATTGCCCACGAGCGGCCAGAACTGCCAGCCGGACAGGCCGTCGCCATGCCGCAAATGAAAGAAGGGCCAGACGTAATTGTCGGTAATCACGTCGTGTTTTCGTGATTCAATGTAAAGGGGAAACAGGACGAAGAAAATATCGTCGCGGAACAGCCGGTTTTGGAGGTGGCCGTAAAACGGCAGGAACGCCGTGTAATTTTCATCCGGCAACGGGGAGCGTTGCTGGAAATAGAACGGAAACAGCGTGAATCGCTTTTGCAAAGAGTCATTTTGGGGACTTTGGCCTCCGGCAAAACTAAACACCTGGCAGAACTGCCAGCGGTATTCCCGGCCATAATGCTGATACGTCAGCACCGGATAAAGCGAATCGAACTCCTTTGATTCGGTTGCGGCATCAACGTCATAGGAAAGCAGCGGCGGGACGGCCCACGTTTTTTCCGTTTCGGCTTCCTGGTCGTAGAAAAACGGCCCGAGGGCTTCGATCCGGTGGCCGGAATCCAGTGTCAGTGAAAACTGATCGAAGATCGGCCCGGCAGAAAAACCATCCCCGGCAGAGGCAACGAGGGGAAAAGCCATCGCCCAGCCCAAGCAAACGATTCGCAGGCAATGAATGAAAAATCTGGATTGGGCGGACATGATTGCGTCTTGAAGCCAGCAGCGTGAGCTATTACGAGATTTAGTCAAGATTTCCAACACCTTACGTTATCGTTATTGAAAACTTGATTTGTTCGTTTTCAAGTCGTTAGAAGTTAAGTTTAACATTGATATTGACTTTCTGTGGACTTTCTTTATGCTTTCCAAATAATTGAGGTTTTACCTCGGTTCCTCCTGACCCAGTGCCGACGGCGAGTTGTCGGCACTGGGTTGTTTTATTAACGGACGCCACCGGCCCAGTAAATTCAACAACGCCGGCAAAAATGTCAGGCCCGCAATCATGCACGTGGCCAGGCCCGTGGCCATCACGCATCCCAAACTGCGAATGCCGCGATGTTCGGCAAGAATCAGACTGCCGAAACCGGCAATCGCCGTCAATCCTGACACGAGCACCGCCTTGCCGGTGCTTCGCGACAAAATGCCGGGAGTGCGTTCCTCGGCAAAACGATTGAGGATATGGATGCCGTTCGTCACGCCGATGCCGATGACGAGCGGCAGCGTCATGATGTTTGCCAGATTGATGGGAATGCCGAACCAGCCCATCAATCCCGCCAGCCAAAGCGTGCCGAGGCCCACCGGCAACAGCGACAGAATCACCGCGCCGAGACTGCGGAAATGGAAGAACACCATGAGCGCAATGGCCGTCAAGGAATACCAGGCCGCCTGCACATAGCTGTCCTTCAGCAGGGTTTCGTATTCGTAAAGCTGGACCGGCGTCCCGGTGACGTTCTTGTCCACCGTCCGCAAAGCGGTGACGAATTTCTCCTGATGGTCCCGCTGCCAGACATCGTCTTTGGGATAAATCTGCAGCAGAAATTTCCCGGTAACACCCACAAACCGGTCACGCAAGGCTGGCGGCAGATCCTCAACCCGCAATGGCGCGCTGTTGTCCTGATGTTGCAGGAGTTGGAACGTCCCAATCAGATCGGCAAACAGGGCCTGCTGGAACAGCGCCAGTTTGTCCGCGTGCTCCGCGAGCGCCGCCGCGTCGCCCGCCAGCATCGCCTTGCGTAAATCTTCAATCGCCTGCCGCAAGTCAACCAGTTGCCGGGTCAGGGCCGGGTCGTTGGTTCCCACTTCCACGAGCGCGTTGCCGAGATAACCGGAAAGTCCATAAAGCGTCCGGCTCAAATCGTAAACCTCCACCGGCCGCGGGTCGGGCGCGCCGAACTCGAGCGTTGCAATTTGCTGTTTGATCTCGCCCACCAGTTTGAGTTTCCCGCTCTGATCCTTGAGAAAATCCCCGTAAAACGGCGGCTCAACGTCCGCCACCACCGGCAGTCGTTTGATCTTCTCCGCCAGATCAATGGCGTTGGTCAGTGAATCCGCCATGACCGCCCCGTAAAGCAGCGACTTGTCCGCCGAATCCAGCAGCTTGTGTTCGAACACCACCGACAGCAGGCTGGGACTCTGCATTTCGATCAGATTGTAATTGAAATAGACTTTGCGGGCCTCAAACAGTGCCGCCACGCACAATCCCGCGGTGATGCCCATCACCAGCGCCGGTCGTTGCAGCCAGATGTTTTCGATGCGGGCGCGCGCGGCGTCTTCGGTGGTCTGGTGGTCAATGACGTTTTGCCGCCCCCGCAACAACATCACCGGCAACATCGTCATCATCGGAATGAGGCAAACCAGCAGGCCGCCGCCGCAGATGATGCCCATTTCCTGGATGCCCTTGAAATTCGTGAACGCCATCGCCAGAAACGCGCCCGCCGTCGTCAACGCGCCGGTGAAAATCCCCTGCCCGGTGAACACCATCGCCTTGGTCAGCGCCGCCTCCTCGGTTTTGCCGTGGCGCAGCTCCTCCTCGTAACGCGTGATCAAATGCACGCCGTAATCAATCGCCAGTCCGATGAGCATCGGCACAAAGGTGATCGTCAAAATGTTCAAATGCCCGACCGTCAGCGTGGTGAACGCCAGCGTGTAGGCCAGCCCGACCACCAGGCAAATCGTCGCCTTCACCGGCCGCCCGGTTTCGTTGTAGCCGTATATGAAAATCAGCGCGCACAAAACCAGCGCCACGATGCTGGCGAGCGTGGTGTCCCGCTGCGATTGCGTCATCTCATCGTAATCCAGCACCGGACCGCCCGTCACTCCGACGTTAAGGCCGGGCACCTCGCGTTGTGTTTGTTTGACCAGCCGGCGCAAACGCTCGATCGCATAGCCATTCACTTCATCCTGGGTTTGCCCGGCCTGCGGGGGCGGACGATCCGCGACCGGGCCGTTCGTTTCCACGTTGGGCGTGTGCGTCGTCACCAGGAAAATGCGGCCGTTGGCAAAGGTGATGTAATTGGAAAGGACCTCGCTTTCACTGCCGCCAAACAGGGTGATGACATTGGGTGATGGCGGCGGCCGGAGCGTTGCAGGGAACCGGTGGCCTGGGTCACGATGCGCGTCAATGCGGGCAGCGACTTGACCAGGGATTCCGTGTCGGCATTGGCTTCCCGCGGCGCATGGAGGAACGCCGAGTTGATCTGCTCAAAAAACGAGACCAGGTTGGTCGTCTGGGTGAACTGGCGGATGAACGGCTGGGCGGCCTGCAGCATGGTTTTCATCTCCACCAGATCCGACTCCGAGGCGTAGAGCAGGGCCTTGTCGCCCATCATGGACAGGCTCTGCTGGTAAAAAATGTCGCGGAACAAATTCGTTTCCGCCTGCATCTTGGCGGCGATGCGTTCCACAAATTGGCGGTTCCTTTCAATGTTGTCGCCTTCCACGACCACCACCAAATCATCCTGCTGCGGAAACTCTTTTTGCAGGCGCAGATAGTTCTGGTGATATTTCTGGTCGGGACCGACCAGGTTGTCCCGGTCCATGTCGAAATCCAGATGGCCGTAGGGCCGGGGCAGGGCGTAAATCACGCACACCACGCATAACACAATCTGCGGCCAGAAAAACCACCGGGGATGACGGCATACCCCCGCCGTCAGCCGGGCGAGCAGCCGCGCGAGAAAACTGTCAGCGCTTAATGCCTTCATGCTTCAGATCGCCCCGGTCACGTTTCGGGGAATTCGGCGTTGGCATAGACTTCCTTCACGTCGTCATGTTCTTCCAGCGCCTCAATCAGCTTGTTGACCGCTGTGATGGCCGCGGCATCGGCCAATGGCAGGGTGAGGGTGGGCAGCGACGTGATTTCCGCCGCTTCGCACTTGATGCCCTTCGCTTCAATTTGTTTGTGCACCGCCTCAAAATTTCCCGGTTCGGTCAGAATTTCATAACCCTGTGGCTCGGCCTTGAAATCCTCCGCGCCCGCTTCGAGCGCCAGTTCCATCAACGCATCCTCGCCGGCCGCTTCGCGCGACACGATGATCTGCCCTTTCCGGTGAAACAACCGGCTGACCGAGCCAAGCGTCGCGATGCTGCCGTTGTTCTTGGTCACGATGCTGCGAATGTCCGACGCCGTGCGGTTGCGGTTGTCCGTGCTCACCTCGACCAGCAGCGCCACGCCGTGCGGCCCGTAAATTTCGTAGGTCAAATCCTCAAAGCTCGCGCTTTCGCCGCCGCCGGTGCCTTTTTTGATGGCGCGCTCGATGTTGTCGCGCGGCATGTTCGCCATCCGGCCCTTGAGCAGCACCATGCGCAGGCGCGGATTCATGTCCGGATCGCCCCCGCCGATCTTGGCGGCGATGGTGATCTCGCGCCCCAGCTTCGAGAAGATTTTCCCGCGCTTGGCGTCAATCGCGCCCTTGAAATGCTTGACCTTCGCCCATTTGCTGTGACCAGACATGGTTGGTTATTGGTTGGAGATTGAGCGTTGTGGGTTGTTGGCCCGCCCGGTTTTCAATGGGCCGCCTCCACATAAACCGCCGTGCCGTAGCACAGCACCTCGGTAATGCCCGCCGCAATCTCCGTAGCGTCGTAGCGCACCCCGACGACGGCGTTGGCGCCAAGCTCCCCGGCGTGGGTGAGCATCAGGTTGAAGGCATCGCCGCGGGTGCGTTCGCAAAGATCGGTGTAAAGCGAAATGTTCCCGCCGAAAATCGCCTGAATGCTCGCGCCAAAATTTCCGACGATGGAGCGCGACCGCACAATGATGCCGCGCACCACGCCGAACGATTTGGTCACGCGGTAGCCGGGCAGTTCAAAAGTCGTGGTCGTCAATGGATGTGTCAGACTCATAGGCCAACGATTGAACACGACGGCGTGCGCCGACAAAAGCGAAAAGTTCCGTCGGCCGGGGCGCGGACAGCCTGTCCGCATGAACCAGGCTAGGGCGAAAGCCACGCAAACACCGGCAGATTCCGCAACAAGGTGAAGACCAGCGCGATGACCAAAAACGCCCACAACGCTTTTGGCGGCACAACGAACGCCGCCGGCTGGCTGCGGATTTTTTTCACGGCCAGCCATGCGCCCCGCCCCGTCAGCGCCGCCAGCGCCAGAACAAACAGCGCATTGTCCTGTAGCGCGCGGAGCAGGTGGCCATGCAACAATTGATACGCCGCCCGCGTCGCGCCACAACCCGGGCAGTTCAGGCCGGTCAGCGAATGAAACAGACAGATGGGATAAAAACCGTGCTTTGCCGGATCGAAAAAAAACAGAATGGCGCCCGACCCCAATGCCGCCGCCACCAGCACCACCACCGCGAAAACCGCGGGCGATGGCGGGGCGGTGATTTTCGACGGCGTGGATTGTGTTTCAGCGCGCATGGCTCGGGTTCAACGCGACTTGAATTGCCATCCAGGGTTTTCCGGGTGCAGTGCCAGACTGACCAAGACCAGCCCGAATCCCAGGATCAGGCTCGCCGCCGAAAGGATCAATCCTGCAATGGCGAGGCCGCGGCCCTCATAAAGTTCGGGGTGCCGGTTGATTTGCGACCACCCAATGAGCGAGAAAACCAGTCCCAGGATGTTGAACGGGCAGCAGCAACAGCAGCAACAGGACGTCACCGACAAAATGCCAAAAATCAGCCCCGCCGTCGCAAAGGAATTGGTTTTGGGCAACTGGCCCGCCATGGAAGTCCCCGGCCTGGGCATTCCGATGGCCGGCGGGATTGGCGGCGCGAAATGTCCCGCAAATTCCGGCAGCGTGCCGAGCGGCCGCCATTCCGGCGCATCGGGGGCTAGTGTTTGCGTCTGCGCCCCGGCACGGCCTTCGGCAATCCACTGCCGCAACTGCCCGGCGGTTGCCGGACCGTATTCTCTGCCGTCGGCTCCAATGATTTTATACACAGGTCAATGATGCTTCGCGTTTTTTAGAATGAAGGCGACGACTGCGGCAATCACCACCAGCAACACCAGCCCAATATAAACCGCCATCCGCCGCCGCTTGTTGCCGGGACCCGCGGCGCCCGCTTTATCCTGGGACGCGAATGCCTCCGCGAATTCCGGCAGGGAACTCAGAAAAACCCAGTCGGCCGCGCCGTCGGGCAAAACCGGCGTTTTTTTCTCCACCCGGCTTTCGGCAATCCACTGCTTGATTTTTTCGGTGGAAAGCGGCCCGTATTCATGCCCGTCGGAACCAAGTATTTTATACATAGGTATTCCTCTATTCGTCTTTGTTTTCGCCGGCCACACCGCCAACGTCCCGGCATACGCCGCGTTTCGCCCCGGCGACAAAATCCAGCAATTTTTTTGCCGTGGGGCTGGTGAAATTATTTTTCGCCTCCTCCATGGCCGCCCGCATATTTTTCCCGCTGCGGAAAAGCAGATGGTAAAGCCGCTTCAATTCCATCCGTTGTTCCGCGGTAAATCCCGCGCGGCGCAGCCCGACGACATTCAGTCCGCAGATCTCGTTCACCCGGCGCGCCATGGTAAACGGCGGCACGTCCTGGCTGATGCCTGAACCGCCCTGCATCAGCGCCAGTGTGCCCACCCGGCAAAACTGATGCACCAGACAGTTGCCCGAAATGAACGCGCCGTTCTGCACCACGGCGTACCCCGCCACCATCGCCCCGCCCCCAATGATCACATGGTCGCCCACCACCACGTTGTGCCCCAAGTGACAGTGCGGGGTCAGGAAATTATGCGACCCAACCACCGTTTCCCCCTCCGCCGTTGCTGCGCAATTTACGGTGACATGTTCACGGAAGCGGTTGTGGTCGCCAATGCGCAGCCGCGTCGGCTCGCCCTTGTATTTCACGTCCACCGGCTCGTCACCAATGACACAGCCCGCGTGGAACCGGTTGTGCGAACCAATCGTCGTCAGTCCCGTGACATAAACGTGCGGCCCGACGACGCAGTGCGCGCCCAGCTCCACGCCTCCGTCAATCACGGCATACGGCCCGACGCGAACGGTCGCATCCAGCCTGGCTTTCGGATGTATGATGGCTGTTGGATGAATCACAGGATAAAAGTGGCGCATTCGGCCCGATTGCCAAGTTCAAAAATGCCGCCCGGCGCGAAGATGCTTTGTCCCATCTGGTTTTTCGTGGTAATGTCCACAGGTTGAAATGAGCGTCACCACTCAGTCTGAACCCGCGGCAGCGCAAACTCCGCAATCCGCAATCCGCAATCCGCAATTGCCTGAGTTGCTCGCCCCTGCCGGCGATTGGGATTGCGCCCGTGCCGCCGTGGAGAACGGCGCCGATGCCATTTATTTCGGCCTCGAAAAATTCAACGCGCGGATGCGCGCCGGCAATTTCACCGCCGCCGATTTGCCGAAGCTGATGGAATTTCTCCACCGGCGCGGCGTGCGCGGCTACGTGACGCTCAACACGCTGGTCTTCGAAAACGAACTCGCCGATGCCGAAAAATACCTGCGGACGATGATTGCAGCGGGCGTTGACGCGGTCATCGTGCAGGACGCGGGCATTTGCCGGCTGATCCGCCGGCTCTCGCCCGATTTTCCGATTCACGCCTCGACCCAAATGACCATCACCAGCGCCGCCGGTGTGGAATTTGCCCGTGAACTCGGCTGCTGCCTCGTCGTGCTCGCCCGCGAATGCAGCATCAAGGAAATTGAAAAAATCCAACAGAAACAGGATGTGCTGTTCGGAGTTCCGCCTTCAGGCGGCTCCCCCGTAAAACCGCCTGAAGGCGGAACTCCAAACACTTTGCCTCTGGAAGTCTTTGTGCATGGCGCGCTCTGCATCGCCTACTCGGGTCAATGCCTCACCAGCGAGGCCCTCGGCGGACGTTCGGCCAACCGCGGCGAATGCGCGCAGGCCTGCCGGATGCCTTACGAATTGGTTTCCGACGGCAAGCTCGTGCCGCTTGGCGACCGGAAATACCTGTTAAGCCCGCAGGATTTGGCCGGGCTGGAGGTCTTGCCGGAATTGATCCGCGCCGGCGTCGCCTCGCTCAAAATCGAAGGCCGGCTCAAATCGCCCGAATATGTGGCCAACATCACGCGCATTTACCGGCAGGCGCTCGATGCGCTGGGTGACAAGTGGCAGGTGACAGGTGACAAGAAACAGCCGGCGCACGATGCAACCTCTTGTCACCCGTCACTTGTCACCCGTCACGATCAATATGACATGGAAATGGCCTTCAGCCGCGGTCTGCACACCGGCTGGTTCGGCGGCACCAACAACCAGCAGCTCGTCCACGCGCGCTTCGGCAAAAAACGCGGCGTGTATCTCGGCCAGGTCACGCGCGTGTTGCGCGAGGGCGTTCTCATCCGCCTCGAAGGCCCGTTGAAACCGGGCGACGGCGTGGTGTTCGACGCCGGCAAACCGGAGGAAAACGAGGAGGGCGGGAGGGTTTATGAAATTAAAGCGCAACGAGGTGAAACGTTGCTGGGCTTCGGCCATGGCGACATCAATTTCTCGCGCGTCCACGTCGGCGACAAGTTGTGGAAAACCAGCGACCCGGAACTGGACCGGCGACTGCGTCAATGCTTCGAGGGCGACGCGCCGAAATTTCAGCGGCCCGTCGAAATTGAAGTTCACGGCGTCGTGGGCAAACCCCTTACGCTTATTGCGAACGATGAATTCGGGAATGTTGCCAAAGTCGAATCCTCCATGCCGCTGGCGAAAGCCGAAAAGCAACCGCTCACCGCCGAACGCCTGTGCGAGCAGCTTGGCCGCCTTGGCGGCACGCCATTCAAGCTGGGCGGGCTAAAAAATAATCTGTCGGGCGAAGTTTTGTTGCCCGTCAGCGAGTTGAATCGTCTCCGCCGCGAAGTCGTGGTCGAGTTGGAACGGTTGCGCACACAACCCAAACGCTGGACATTGGTTGAAACCAACCGCAGAGACGCTGAGACGCAAAGCGGTGAAATGGTTCCGGAATTCTCCGCGTCTCTGCGCCTCGGCGGTGAATCAAGCATGATTGTCCTGATTCGCAACCTGCCCCAGCTCGAAGCCGCGTTGCAATGCGGTGTGACGACCGTTTACTGCGAATTCGAAGACCCGAAAAAATATCGCGAAGCCGTGACGCTGTTCCACACCGCCCGCGGTTGCGAATCGGCAATCGGCAATCGGCAATCGGCAATTTTTGTGGCTCCTCCGCGCATCTTCAAACCGGGCGAGGAATGGACGCTGGAGCAGGTGCGCTCCTGCAACGCCGACGGCTATCCTGGTCCGCAATTACGACCACCTCAAATTCTTCGCCCGCGACCGGCGCATCGGCGATTATTCGCTGAACGTGGCCAACCGGCTGGCGGCGGATTATTTCAAAAACCAGTTCGGCCTGGAACGCGTCACCGCGAGCTACGACCTGAATTTTCAGCAGCTCGAGGCTTTGCTGATGGCCGCGCCGCCGGAATGGTTTGAGGTGACCATTCACCAGCACATGCCGATGTTTCACATGGAGCATTGCGTCTTCTGCGCGTTTCTTTCCAACGGCACGGATTACCGGAACTGCGGACGCCCGTGCGACGTGCATGACGTGCGCCTGCGCGACCGCGTAGGCGCGGAACACCCGCTCAAGGCCGACGTGGGCTGCCGCAACACCGTGTTCAACTCGCTGGCCCAAACCGGCGCGGAATATGTCTCGCGGATGATTGAACTGGGCGTGCGCCATTTCCGCGTGGAATTTCTTAACGAAACACCGGAACAGGTGACGCAGACCATTTCAAAATACCGACGGCTTTTGCGGGGTGAAATCACCGGCACCCAGCTCTGGCGCGAATTGAAATTATTCAACCAGCTTGGCGTCACCCGCGGGCAGATGGGGCGTGAAACGTAAAACGTGAACCGTGACAAGCCTCTCACGTCTCACTCCTCACGTTTTACGTTTCACTCCTCACGAATAAAAATATCCCAACTCGCGCAGCGACGCGTAATCCTTTGGCCGTTCCGGCGTCGGGCGGCCGATGATGACGTGGTCGAGCACCTCAATCTTCAAAAGCTGGCCGGCGCGGATCAAATCGCGCGTCACCTTGATGTCGGCCTCGCTCGGCGTCGGGTCGCCGCTCGGATGATTGTGCGCCAGCACCACGGCGGCGGCGCTGGCTGCGATGGCGGCCTTGAAAACCTCGCGCGGATGCACCAGCAGCGTGTCAATCGTCCCATCGGTGACCGGCTCGACCCGGATCAGCCGGCGGCGCGTGTTCAGCAGCAGGACCTGGAGGGTTTCCACGTTCTTGACCAGATTTTTTGCGCGCAGCAGGGCGACGACGTTTGCCGGGTTGTCCAGCACGGGCGATTCGTCCTGCAATTCCTCCGCCATGCGTTTGGCCAGCTCAAACGCCGCCATCAGCGTCACCGCCTTGTCGCGCCCGATGCCTTTGATTTTTCGCAGGTCATCCACGGTCAGCGTCGCCAGCGTCCGCAGCGAGCCGTCGTATTTTTTCAACAACTGCCGTCCCACCTCGACCACATTGGTGCCTTTCAATCCCGTCCGCAGCAGGATGGCAATCAACTCGGCCTTGTTCAAAGCGTTTGCGCCCTTGGCCGCGAGCCGTTCGCGCGGAAGTTCACTGGCGGGCTGATCTTTAAGCCGCATGGATTCGCTCATGCAAAATGGTTTAACCGCGAACCCGGCGAAACACACGAAAAATCATGGCGGCTTTTTCTGGACAAACCCTTTTGCCCGGCGCAAGGTCAAAATCTGAAACTGGATGGGTTGCCAAAACTGGCCATCCATTGTTAGTTAGGCATCATGAGCACCCGCCTTTGTTCTCTTTCATCAGCACTCATGGTAGCGGCAGCCCTTATGGTGCTGTTCGACACGCTCTACTTTGCGTCGCAACAGCCCGACTACAGCCATATCACGAACACCATCAGCGAGCTTGGGGAAACGGGCGCCTCACACGCTCGCCAGGTGGCCTTTGGGTTCTTCCTTCCAGTGGGTCTATTGGTCTGGCTGTCTTTATGGCTTGTTCATCGCGAGGCATCGGACAAACATGCTTCGCTCATGCTGCTTGCCATGTCATGCCTGGGCACCGGCTACGTGATTTCTGCATTCTTCCCTTGCGATCCAGGAGCGCCGTTGTTTGGTAGCTGGCGAACGCAGGTACATAACGTCTTCGGGTTCATGGATTACGAAGGCACAGGAATCGGGTTTCTGCTCGTCTCTCGCTACCTGGCAAGACGGAACGCGACAATCCAAGCGGTTGCCTTTTTAGTTGCCGGTGCATTGGTGCTCATCTGCCTGGCACTACTCTCGCTTGAAAACGCACATTACATCCGTGGTGCAATTCAACGCGTCGCTGAAGTCATCGAGTTCGTTGGCGTGTTTTTTGCCTGTCCCTTGCTGCCAAGAACACAATGACGCCTAATTTAAGGATAGGCTGCAAGTCTTGATTTCCTCTTCAACCCCATTCGTGTTCTTTCCGCCTGCGCTCCCGTCTTCGTGTTTCACTTCGCCGCGGCAAATCGCTTCCGCCTTCATCGGATTTCGGTGAGACGAGTCGGCGCGACAAATCTGTGTTTCATCTGTGTTCATCTGTGGCTAAAATTCCGCCAGCATGGAATCGCCCGCGACAAAAAATGATGACCGCCTGACGCCGTCACAGCGTCGTGCCATCGCCGCGCGCGGCAACGTGCTGGTCATGGCCGGCGCCGGCACAGGCAAAACGCACACGCTGATCGCCCGTTGTCTGCATTGCCTGTGCGAGGAACAGCCGCCCGCTTCGCTCGAGGAAATTCTCGTGGTCACCTTCACCGAGGCCGCCGCCGCCGAAATGCGCCGCCGGCTGCGCGAACAGCTTGAGGAAAAACTTCGCGCCGCGCCGGATGAACCGCGCTGGACGGAACAAATCGCGCTGTTCGACACCGCGCACATCGGCACGCTCCACGGGTTTTGCCTCAAGCTGGTGCGCGAACATTTCCACGAACTCGGCCTGGACCCGCAACTGGCCGTGCTCGACGAAGGCGAGACCCGCCTGCTCGCCGACGAAACCCTCGATGAAGAATTGCAGGCCCACTACGCCGGGCAAAATGAACTGGCCGAAGCGGTCCAGAGCCTGATTCAAATTTACGGCGGTGGACGCGACCAAGCCATCCGCCAATTGGTTTTGCGCCTGCATCATTACGCGCAAACCCGGCCCGACGCCGACGGCTGGCTGGCGCGGCAAATCGAACACTTCGCGGCCCCCGCGCCGGACGAATGGCGCGTTTGGCTGCTCAACGGCATTCAAGCCTGGCGCGACGAATGGCTGCCATTTCTGGAAAGTCTTGGAGCACCGGTCTCCGACCCGGCTCGAAGCCAAAAACGCGTCGGGTCGGAGACCGGCGCTCAGAGCAACAATGATAAGGCTGCCGAGTTGGCGGGCATTCTCCAGCAATTGCCGGAAAGCTTTTCCCGCGAAACCGCCGCTGAAATTCTGGCGCAAATCATATCCGCCGACGGCAACTGGCCGGCCAAACGCAAGACCGCACTTCGCAAGCCACTGGAGAAATTTTTTGCCGACGCGGCGTTTTTGAATTCGCTGGCGCCGGTAAAGGATGGCCGCGATCCGCTGGCGGAAGATTGGGACTGGCTGCGCGGCCACATGAGCGCGTTGCTGCGATTGACCCAAAATTTTGCCGCCCGGTTCGCCGCGCGCAAACGCGACGACGGCGTTCTGGATTTCCACGATCTGGAGCAGTTCGCGTTGAAGCTGCTCTGGGATTTCGCCGCGAACAAACCGACAGCCACCGCCGAACGCTGGCGCGGGAAAATCCGCTTCGTTTTCGTGGACGAATATCAGGACATCAACGCCGCCCAGGATAAAATCATCCAGGCCTTAAGTCGCGACCCGTTCGGAGTTCCGCCTTCAGGCGGCAAGTGGCCCAAACCGCCTGAAGGCGGAACTCCGAACAAAGGCAACCGTTTTCTCGTCGGCGATGTGAAGCAGAGCATCTACCGTTTTCGCCTGGCCGACCCGAAAATCTTCCGCGATTACGCCCAAAGCTGGCGCGGCAAAAACGGCCAGACCATTCATCTCGCGGAAAATTTCCGCAGCCGCGAGGGGCTTCTCAACTTTGTCAATTCCGTCTTTGAGCCGCTGATGCGCCCGGAAATCGGCGGCGTGGGTTATGACGCCGAGGCGCGATTGCAATTCGGCGCTCCCAAAGAACGCGCGGAACTCAGCGCCGCTGCCGACTCGTCGCCGCGGGCGGAACTGCTTTTGCTTTTCAAAAAAGGCCGCGACGATATAGGCGGAGGCGACAAGTCCGGTGATGACGATCTGGCGGATTTGCAGGAGACGGAACGGGAAGCCCGGCTGCTCGCGCTGCGGTTGAAGCAGCTTGCCGGGAAACACGAAATTTGGGATGCGGAAGAAAAACAATTTCGCGCCGCCGAATGGCGCGACATGGCGGTGTTGTTGCGTTCGCCGTCGGGCAAGGCGGAAATTTACGCGAAGGAATTTGGGCGCGCGGGCGTGCCGCTGGTGGTCGAGCGCGGCGGATTTTACGAGAGCGCCGAAATCCTGGATTTGTTGAGCCTGCTGCAACTGCTGGACAATCCGTTGCAGGACGTGCCGGCCATTGCCGTGCTGCGTTCGCCACTCGTTGGCCTGTCGCTTGATGAGCTGGCGCAGATCCGGCTGGCGGCGAAAGGCGTGCATTTTTGGACGGCGATCAATCGAACGCAGAATGCGGAATGCGGAATGCAGAACGAAACCGTCCAAAAAATCAGGGATTTTCTGGACCGTTTCCGCCGCTGGCGGCAACTGGCGCGGCAGGCGTCGCTGTCGCAATGTTTGGAAAGCGTGCTGGCCGAAACACATTATGCCGAGTGGCTGCTCGCGCGTCCGCGCGGGGCGCAACGGCGCGCCAACGTCGAGCGCTTTCTGGGTCTCGTGCAAAAGTTCGATCAATTTCAGCGGCAGGGATTGTTCCGGTTTTTGAAATTCATCGAGGCGCAGCACGAGGCCGGAGTGGAACCGGACGTTGCAGCCGTCGCGGAGGAAAACGCTGTCCGGCTGATAAGCATTCACCAGAGCAAAGGGCTGGAATTTCCCATCGTGGCCGTTGCCGACCTCGCCAAGCCGTTCAACACGCAGGACCTGCGCGGGGAAATCATTTTTGACGAAGTGTTCGGCCTTTGTCCGCGCGTCAAGCCGCCACACACGGGCCGGCGGTATCCGAGCCTGCCGCACTGGCTCGCGCAGCAGCATCAGCGCCGCGAGCAATGGGGCGAGGAATTGCGGCTGTTGTACGTCGCCATGACCCGGGCGCAGGACACGCTGATCTTGACCGGCGCCATCACGGAAAAAAAGTGGGAGACGCTTTGGGCCCAGCCGGCGGCGATCACGACGCAAGCCATCGTCGCCGCGAAAAGTTACGCGGACTGGCTGGGCTTGTGGTTTGCGCAAAATCAAGTCCAACGAGCGCCGCGAGTCCACAGTCCAAAGACCACAGCCCAAAGTGCGCTGGCGGGCGAACTGCCGCATTTGCGCTGGCGCATCGCGGATGACGCGGAGCTTCGCGATGATTCAATTTGTGGCAGCCAGGGTGACGAGGCTCAAATTCAAGATTCGTCGGAGCTTGACCCCGCGACGGCGGAAAGGCTGCGTGTGATGCTGTCGTGGGAATATCCATTTGCCGCCGCGACGGAGCGCCCGGCCAAGTCGTCGGTAACGGCTTTGCGCCGCCAGGCGGAGGAACTGGATGATGAAGCCGAACAGGTTTTCAGGCTTCTGTTTTCAGCAAAACGGCCCGCAGAACGCTCGCCCAACCCGCCAAAAATCCGCAATCCGAAATCCGAAATCGGAAATTGAACGCGGCGGAGGCCGGAACGGCACACCACAAGTTTCTACAACATGTCGCGTTGGAACACGCGGACGACGTTGCGGCTCTCGAATTGGAAGCCGGACGTTTGGAGCGGGAAAAGGTTTTGTCGGCGGACGAGCGCGCGGCGCTGAATCTGGAGGACATTGCGGCGTTTTGGAGTTCGGCGCCGGGACGGAAAATCCGCGCGCAGGCGTCCAATGTCCGGCGTGAACTGGCCTTCACCGCGCGTTTCAGTCCGGCGGAACTGGCGGCCATCACCGGCACGAAATCCGGGCCGGGATTGGAGGCTGAATTTGTAGTGGTGCAGGGCGTGGCGGATTTGGTCGTGCTGTTGCCGGAAGAAATCTGGCTGGTGGATTTCAAGACGGATGAAGTTACCGCGAATGAGTTGCGGGAGAAGAAACGGTTCTATGAGCCGCAATTGAAACTTTACGCGCTGGCGCTGGAGAAAATTTATTCGCGCCCGGTCACCGCGCGCTGGCTGCATTTTCTGTCAGCCCGGAAAACGGTCTGAGCGCGGCCCGCCAATTTATTCCGTTGCTGGCAGCGGAAGCTGATCCCCGGCACTTTCCTGCTTGGGCGGTTCCGCGGGAACCGGTGCTTCAGCCGGCGGCACAGCCGGCTCGGCAGGCTGCGGGAGGCGGACTGGCTTCGCGCAGGCGCACGAGCACGGGACGCAATAGTTTTCCCTGAAAAGTGAAACCCGAGCCGACGGTTTCGGCAACGACGGCTCCGGCGGGCGGATCCGATTCCGTGTTCACGGCCTGGTGGCGTTTGGCGTCGAACAACTCGTCCGGCGTGGCGGTAAAAGGCACCAGGCCGACGCGTTGCGCGGCATCGCGGCAGGCATTTTGAAATTGGGCCATTTGCTCGGCCACACGCGGCTGCCCGGAGCGCGCTGCGGCGGCGCTCAACGCAAAAACATGGTCCAGGATGCGCACCAGCACCTGCAGCCATTCCACCTCGGCGCGGTGGAGCTTTTCAACTTCGAGCCGGAGCGCGGATTTCTCGTTGTCATTCAACTTTTGCATCACCTTGGCAAACTGCTGTGCCTCTTCGGCCATCTTGTCGGCAATTTCCTTGGCGCTGTTGGAGGTTTTCTCCGCCTGCGTTTGCGCGTGGACCCATTCGTTGGTGGCGGAGGAGATGAGGGCGGTGACCCGTTCGAGGTCCTGGATCCGGTCGGCCACCGAACTGAGCGCGTTGACTTCAATCGCCTTGCCCATCGCGAGGTAATCGAGAATGAAAGGGATCACGCCCAGGATGGCGCCGAGCACGACACAACCGGCGGCGATTTCCCAGTGGCGGATTGGCAGGGGTGAGTGCAGGACAAAGAAATAGCCGAAAACCATCAGCACCGCGTCGCTGATTAAAAAAATCCACTTGGGAACTTTCCAATTCGCCACGTCGTTCATAGGCTTATTTTCGGCGAAAAGCCCGGCGAATGCAAGCACCCCTTCGCTTTCTCCTCGACTAACCGCCCGTTCGCCTCAAATCATTGCGGGCGTGCGCACTTGCGTCATCTTCAATCCGGCGGCCCGCGGGAACAAGGCCCGGCATTTTCGCCGCCGGCTCGACGCCATCGGCTCGCAATGCGCGTTGAAAGCGACGACGGCCCGCGGCGACGCGCGCCGGCTCGCGGCGGAGGCGGTGGGTGAAGGATTCGATCTGGTCGTTGCCGCCGGCGGCGACGGCACGGTGAATGAAACGCTCAACGGTCTCGGCGATGCGCCGGATGGTTTTGCGCGCGCGCGCCTCGGCGTTTTGCCGCTCGGCACGGTGAACGTGTTCGCGCGCGAACTGGCCCTGCCCCTCCGCATCGAACAGGCCTGGGAAGTTTTGCAACGCGGCCGGGAAACGCGCATTGACCTCCCGCGCGTGGAATTTTCAGAGAACGGCATCCGCCGGCAGTGTTACTTTGCCCAACTGGCCGGTGCGGGTTTTGACGCGCGCGCCATTGAGCTGGTGAACTGGTCGCACAAAAAAAAGATCGGCCCGCTGGCGTATGTCATCGCCGGGTTGAAGGCCCTGCGCGAGCGGCAGCCGAAAATCACCATGCACGCCGGCGGCCAGAGCGTCACCGGCAAATTTGTGCTGGTGGGCAACGGACGTTTTTACGGCGGACCGATTTCCGCCTTTCCGCAGGCCGATTTGCGCGACGGGCTTTTGGACATCTGCGTCCTGCCGCGCCTGAATTGGTGGACGTTGCTGCGCTGCGCGCCGGGGCTGCTCACGAACCGAAAGCCGCCGGCGAACGTCGTCCAATCCATCCAGGCGGCCCAATTTGACCTGGCGGGCGAACCCCGGACGGCGTTTGAACTGGACGGAGAGTGGGTGGGTCATTTGCCCGCGACGTTCTCGATCGAACGCGAGCGATTGCGCGTTGCTGTTCCGTAGCCGCCCTCCAAGTTAATCCCACAGGCGGAATGGGAGGCCGTTTTGCTCCATAAACGTTCCGCATTTCGGGCATTTATCCGGACGATTCCAGACCCGCACACGATGCAACGGCGAGACCGGACAGGCCGGCTTGCACTTCAGCCGTGGTCGCGCGCCACGCAACGGCAGCCGGTTTAATACCGTGGCAAACCCGGGCGCAGCCTTCTCGCTGCCATCGGTCACGGGAGCCGCCGCCTTGAATTCCGTCACAGCGTCGTAGAGTTCCTTACAGTCGGCGCAGACAATGGTTTGAATGGCGAAATGTTGACCGGTGCCTGCGCCGCCGGAGACCCGGGCGCGGTAACCACATCTGAAACATTCAAACAAATAAGTGCGGCCCATAAGCAGGCGCTGGATGTCGTGGGACAAAGTTCAAACATATTCCGACGAAAAATCCAGCTTGAAGCGGTATTTCTACCCAATCTTCAAAATGGTGGTGTTTCCTGACACAAACTCGAACTGTCCTTGAAGAAAATCCCCCTGATTAGGGTATCCCCACACCCTTCCCCACATGGGGAGGGGTGCTGTTCTGAATCCGTCCTTTGCTTGCAATGATTTTTCCGCTGTTTGCGCTTTTGCCCGACCCCAGACTTCGGTCGGTTTTGCCGCTCACGCGGCTGTCGGGCTGCGCGCGGCCAAGAGGCCGTGCTCGCCCAAAACCTCCCTCATCGCTCACGCGAACAACGGGTACACACGCGGACGGGTTTATACCGTTAAAGGACAGGCGTCCTTTATACCAGTTTAACACAATTCAGGACGGGTTTACGAGTTGGCGCGGGAGCGTGAACGCGCCCTTGCCTGAAGACGGGTTCAACGGGTGTCCGCCAAAGACTTGAGAGCTTTCGGCGACCGTCGGGGATGCCAGCCTCATTCCCCGAACCCCTTTCGGCTGGACACACCCGCCCGTCTTGAAACATCCCAAGACTTTGGCGGAAGCGGGCGGGCGAGCCAGCGCGGGCTTTCTTCCAGGTATTCAGAAACCCGCCCCCGCACGCTGATCCGCCCTACTGGTTTTTACCGGTTTGACGTGTTCCGCTTTCGCGGTGACGCCAAAGACTTGCGAGTTTTACGCCTGCCGGGGCAAGCCCCTTTCGGCCTAAAAACGTCGCAAGACATTGGCTTGGAGAATGAGCGGGCGAGCCGATACGCCATTACTCTCCGCTTTGCTCCAAGGAATGCCGCATCCGCCCGCACAGACCCGCTCATACGGGTTTTTGCTTTTTAACCGGTTATGGAACAAACAGCCGGAACGGGTTTTGAACGCATTGCCGCTTCGCGGCTGGAGGAATCCGGCTTTGCCGTATGCACGGGATATTTCCCCCCGCCGTCGCATCGTTCGCCGCCGCCCTCTTTCCATTATACCGTCCGGTCAAGGGCAAGCCTTGACTGCGGACGGTGCGTCAAGAGTGCGGGACGGCTCACGAGGGCCGCCACGCACAAAGGTCGAAGCTTTATCAGCCTTAACAACAAACTTCCATGTCGTCATACATCGAACAGTTCGAGCAGGAGCTTATCGCAAAGCTCAACGGGAACGAGGACGAGGGGACAATCGTTCGCTGGGTTTCCGAGAAGGTCTTGGAGAGCTACAGGAACGGCATCACCGCCGGCCAGAAAGGCGCAACGGTGATTCGCAAGGGGACGAGCCGTCGCCGAGGTTACGGAGCGGAACGGGAAGCCGATTAGTCCACGGCTTCATTATCAGCCAACTTGACCGCCATGACCGACAACTACCGTGCGCCGATGCCGAAGTTCTCGCTTGGACGGATTGTGCTGGCGGAGAGCGCATCGCAGACGCTTCTCCTGCACGACATCGCCACCGCCCTATTGCGCCATGCAAGGGGTGATTGGGGCGATGTTTGCGCCGAGGACAGGGAGGCCAACGAGTCGGCTCTTTGGGACGGGCTTCGGCTGTTTTCAGTATATCACGACCGCAAGGGCGTGAAGTTCTGGATTATGACCGAGGCCGACCGGAACACGACCACGGTGCTCCTGCCCGAAAATTATTAGCCACTAACGAAATCACAATGGCTTTAGAACAAAAAGACTTGGAATTGATTGAGCGTGTCATCTACAAGAACGGAGACGACATCGCCGTGTCTATCGGCCGCTCGTTCGAGCGGCTTGAGGAACGGATTGATGCCGCCGAGTCTCGCATTTATTCCCGTCTCGCCGAAATCGAAGACAAGATTGAGGCGAGCCGACAGGATTTAGACGACAAGCTCGGCGATGTCCGCGAGGACATCAAAGACATGGCGGAAGACGCATAGCGTCTCCGCAGGGGAAGCCCCGCCAGTGGCGGGGCTTTTTCGTTGTGTGCGTGGCGGGGGGACGGCGACCCCGACCCCCAACCCCCTGCCTACGGCTTCCGTGGCCGTCTGCCTCCCCCAGGGGGCTAAACTATTTTAAAATAGTCGGTTGACAAAAAATATTTTTGCACGATTTTCATTATGAGGAACCCACCACGGGTCCATGTGATCCGGAGGTGACGTAGATGGTAAGTGTATGGTGAATTGTTGCATTAGTTCGCGGGACTTTCTGGCCAAAACGATGGCCCTCTGAGAATGGGGTAGAACCCTGTTAAAGATGTGGGTCGCTAGGCAGTGAAAGTTCGTTTCTGGAACGAACGGCAAACCAGCCGGGTAATGTACGCAAGAATCCAGCACAGCACATAGGAAGCATTTGCCGACACTGGAAGCGGCACACTGAGAAGTGGTTAGGAATAGTGTGGGTGTGGGATAGATGCCTTCTGAATAAAAGTTGATGATAGTAAAGCTATCGTCCTCTTTTAATTGGGTTTGCTGATTTAATTTCAACAAATACCAAGAACAAATGCCGATAAAACGGCATTAATGTGTTGTCTGTTTTTTGCGTAATATGAACAATTCTGGTATACTGACGTTAGCCAAGTCCATAAGGCTTTTTTGGTTACTATTGGTTCATGGATGCTTCACGTTTGTGTCTTTCCCTATTTGTGCCGCCACTTGGCGCAAAGACTCAAAAAATCAAATAATCAGACGACTGCTTTTGGACCATTCGAATAATGGTTCATTTCGCGCCGGATTTGTGCGAGTGCACAAAATAAAACAAAAACCACAAACCAAATGAATGCATATGAAAACTCGTGTTAAAATGAGAAGAGGGGCCCCGGCGAATCGCCGAAACCCCCCTCGGATGGTCGTTTCCCCGCCTAGGAAGCAAAAGGAAACGCCCAAATCATGGAAAAGGTGGAATGCAACGAAAGAAGCAAGGCAGGTGGTGTTTCATGCGTGGATGCTACTGAAACACCTCTGTTTGCTATCATACAACATGTTACGTGCATTGTGCAAGGTAACGTTCGGGCTGCTTGTCGCCCATCATGAACGGATTGTCGAGATCACTTTTTTGTTAATTAACATGGATCTTGAACACCGCGTTCATGATTTTCAACTGCCGCACAAATAAAACACCGCTGCCCCACTTTACCAAGTGGGGCGGCGATTCCGTCAAATAACATCGCTCAAAATACGGCAATTGCAAACGGAGTAAAGCCGTTTTCAAGGGGTGGGGGAATTCAATTTACCGAGTCGATTTCCCGCCCAACGTGATAAAATGGGGACACCTTCCCCATGCTCTGCGCCAAACGAAAACTCACGGGCGAGATCGTCACCGCATACTTGGCGTCGAAAGCACACGGCCCGTTCAAATGTCCTGATTGCGGCGATGAAGTCATCTTAAAGACCGGCAGAAGCACGGTGAATCACTTCGCCCACGTGAACCCCCTTGCGTGCCGGTATGCGGAGAATGAGAGCGAGGTACACCTACGCTGCAAAATGGAGATTTACGAGGCGTTACATCGGCACCCGGCTGTCCGCAATGTCGCATTGGAGCGCCCACTCGGAACCAACCGCCCCGACGTGAGCGCATACATAAACGGCGTGCCGGTTGCCATTGAGGTGCAAATCAGTTCGCTGTCCCTCGAAACCATCGCACAACGGACGATGGAATATGCCCGCAAAGGCATTTACGTCCTGTGGCTTTTGCAATGGACGCCTGACCTCAATGCCCCGCGATATACCCCGCGACTGTGGGAAAAGTGGATTCACGCCGCGTATTTTGGCCGCGTGTATTACTGGTTGGATGGATTGAACGTCGTCAGCTACCATTTTGACCCGAATCATAGGACGATTCCGAAAAAGACCTGGTATTCCCCGAAGGGCAGGAAAATGACCGCCGGGGGCTACAGCCGGAGGTCAACACGTTACCGGACGCCAGTTCGCGGCAGGACGTACAATCTGGCAACCGATTTCGGCCCCCGGAATCGCGACTGGTGGGGGGGAAAGGACATCACCATTCCAGCCGCGAAACTTTACGTTGACCGGCAGCGGAATTCCGTTCCCGCCGAGTTCTACGAAGCCTGATTTCCACAGCCGCGATTTTGGGAACGGGCGGCCTCTCGGTTATAATTCCGGCAGAACTTTTTGTTCTTCACATTCCTCTTGCCGCCCAAAGGCGTTCATGCTTCCGGCGAGAGCACACCCAACAGAAGCAGCCCGCAAGCGCGGGCGGATGCCAAAAAAGGAGAAACCATGTCTGTCAATACCGCAAGCACCACGCTTGCCTTGCTGGAAACACTGAAAACCGAGATGCCGGAGATTTGGGGAGAAGCCCAGGTTGTCGGCAGATGGGTATGGCTGGAATTCAATGTCCCGCCGGTGAAAGAAATCCGGGCCAACTTGAAGAAGCTCGGATTCCATTGGAACGGCCAGCGCAAATGCTGGCAACACCCGTGTGGTGCCCCCCGACCGCGTTTGAACGGCGATCCCCGTTCGTATTACGAGGTCACGCCGGCAAGCGCGCTCGCGTTGAACGACGCGCCCCCTGCCGCCAAGGAATACAAGGTGGTGGCGTTGCGGGAATGCCCGCTACCCGAGACGCTTCGGGTTTGCGAAACCCCCGATCAAGCCGCCGATTACTGGCGGCTGCACGTGGCCGGCAATCCGTATTTCAACCCGGAATGCGAATGTTTCGTGGTGTTGCTCTTGAACACCCGACGCCGGGTGAAGGGCCATCAGCTTGTGACCATCGGCACGATGGATACCCTCTTGGTGCATCCGCGCGAGACATTTCGCGTGGCAGTCGTAAGCAGCGCGGCAGCCGTCGTCTTGATGCACAACCACCCATCCGGCGACCCCACGCCGTCAGAGGCGGACATCAAAGTGACGCGTGACCTCATCCGTGCCGGCCAGTTGATGAAAATTGAGGTGCTTGATCATATCGTCATTTTATCCAAACCTTTGGATAACATGACTTATGCTGAGTGCTGGATTATCCCAAGTTGGTGACGGCCTGGTGTGCGATTTAGGGTAAAAACCGGCCGCTCACCCGATCGGAACTTGGGATAATTATTGGGCCTCCAGAAATGATAGCAGCCGGGAGAACCGCATAGGGTCGCGTTTGCGTCTTGGTTTGCTGGGTTGTTCAAGAAGCTTCATGCATTCCTGCTTCATTTTGATGTCGGCCTGCACGTAGGTATGCGTCACAGCCGGTTGCTCGTGGCCGAGCCAGAGAGCGATGACTTCCAGCGGCACGCCGGCTTGCAGCAGGTGCATCGCAGTTGAGTGACGCCAAGTATGCGGGGTGATTCGGCGTCCCCGCAATGATGGACAAGTCTGCTCCGCCTTGCGCACTGCAAGATCAAGACGGAGCGCGATGCCTTCGCGGGACAGCGCGGCACCCTGCCGGTTTGCGAATATTGGGTGGTCTGGCGACACCTTGTTTGTCTTGACCCATACGTGCAGCCGGGCCATCAAATCTTTTGCGATTGGAATCGCCCGCTCCTTTCGGCCCTTGCCGTGCAGCCGCACAAACCTATCCCGAACGTCACCGGGGCAAAGTTGTGACGCCTCCGAAATACGAGCACCGGTCTGATAAAGGAGACTGAAAAACAGATGATCCCGTCGGCCGAAGTTCGTCGTGATATCGATGGCGGCGAGCACCGCCATAACCTCTTCGCGGTTCATGAAACTCAGCACTGGCTTCGTGGTGCGCTTACATGGGATCGCCAGAATCCGCTGATTGGCGACCGCAAAAGCGGGACCGGAATAGGCCAAGGCAAAATGCGCGAAGGCCCGGATGGCAGCCAAACGCGCGTTGCGGGAACGCACGCAATTACCACGCACGCGTTCGAGATGGTCGAGAAAAGCCAGAATATCGTCGGCCCCAAACTCACGGAAGGTGAGCCGATCAATCGTCTGGCGATGCTTTTCGGCGAGGAACTTCAGCAGAATACGGAAGGTGTCACTGTAAGCCTCAATCGTAAGCGGGCTGACGTTGCGTTGTGTGCGAAGATGATCGGTAAAGAAACGTTCGATGAGGATGGGGAATGGATTGGAAGTCATAGTGAGGAATGGTTGGGTGTTTGATTTTGCTGGAATCGTCGAAAGAGCTGCATCGCGCTCTTGAGCGACGAGCAGTCAGGTGACACATACCACCAAGTGGCGTTGAATTGTTTGTGCCCCATATAGCGCGACAGCAGCGCCAAGTAGTGAGGCGTCGGTTCGCCTTGGCGGCTCCAGCCAGAGATCAGGCGGGTGGCAAAAGTGTGCCGCAGATCGCCAAAGCGAACCATGGGCCGCGCGCCATTGGGTTCGATGCCACGGGCGAGCAAGTGGAAGTAATAGCCAATCTTCTCGGGTGTGAAAGGCCCCCCGCGCCGGCTGACAAAGAAATGATCACCGAATGGAATGATCCGTCGTCGCGCCTTCTGGTAGCGTTCCAGCGCCCGCACGACGGTTGAATGTAATGGCAAGGTTCGCTGCGGACTAAACTTCGTTTGAGTAATCACTATCGTGTGCGCCCGAGGGTCGAAGTCGACGAGCCGCAACTTGCACACCTCTGCCGGGCGAAGCCCCGTGCAGAACGCCAACCCGATCATTGTTTCAAGAGTCAATGACCGGAGTGCAGCATAGGAGGTCCGATGCGGGAGCTGCCGCGACCGCTTCATCATGAGACAAACCTGTTCAGGCGTGTAAATGTGCGGCTGCCGCCGAATGCACGTTGAACCGAGCATCCGCGCTGGCGGCACCTCCGTCCGCGAATCGAGGGCCGCGAGATAGCGCGCCAGACCGCGTGCCGACTGATAACGCATGGCGTGATATCCGCACCGATTGTGACCGACCGAGGTTGCCCACTGTAGTGCGAGAGCGGTGGTGAGCGGCTGCCCCGGCGCCGTCTTGTCAGCGAAGGAAGCGAACTTGCGCAAGTGATAGGCTTGTATGCTCAATACGAATCCGAGCTTGCGACGGTGCGCGAGATATGCGCGCACCCGAGAATGCATGGTGATGGGTTTCATATGAAGGGCCAGGGTTGAACGAGCACGCGCATGTCGGAGACGGTGACATCGGCGTAGAGACTGGTGGTCATCGGGTCTTGGTGGCCAAGGAGATCGCCGATCTCGCGCAGGTCCGCTCCGCGCGCGTGTAGTCGGGTAGCGAAAGTCCGCCGCAAGACGTGCGTCCCGCCGTAGGCTCCGGAAAACCCGCAACGACGGTAAGCGCGCCGCATTGCCATCCGCACGCAATGGGTGCTGACCGGGTTTCCGGACATTTTGGCGTGCCGCAGAAATACCCGGTCACTCTGGCTGGCTCCACGGAAACGTTTAATATAATGGCGCAGAACGTCGCCCACTGTCGCTGGTAGCGGGACGATGCGGGCGACTCCGGTTTTCATCACCGGCACACGAACTATGCCCAACTCC
>CAWHLR010000033.1:0-15180 GCA_963830235.1 uncultured Verrucomicrobiae bacterium | reverse complement strand
ATCTTTGGAGGAAATTCCGCCGGCGCCGCCATTGCACAAAATCCTCGTCGCCTTAGCCGGACCGTTCATGAATGTGGTTTTTGCGTTCGCCGTTGCCACGGTCATTTATTTTGTCGGCCTGCCCATTCCGGTTAATCCGGCCATTGTCGGCTATGTTGAACCGGGGTCGGCGGAGGCCAAACTCGGCATCGTTGAAGGCGATCGCATCGTGTCGGTGAACGGCGAGAAGGTGAAATCCTGGCAGGACGTGGTGACGAGCACGGTGTTGGCGCGCACGAGCGTGCTGCCGGTGGTCATTGAACATGACGGCAAGGAAACCGCGTATCAGCTCCAGGCAACGTCCGACAACGCCGTCGGCCTGAAGCTGCTCAATCTCGATCCGCGCGACCATCCAGAGGTAATGGAGGTCCTTGCCGGCAGCGCGGCGGAAAAGGCCGGTTTGAAGAAGGGCGACCACATCATCTCGCTGGCCGGGGTGCCCATTGCCAGCCGCGACCAACTGGTTGAAATTATTCGCAAGCGCGGCGGACAAACCACCGACATGCGGATTGATCGCGGGGCGCAAAAGGTGGCGCTGAACATCACTCCGACGATTGATCCAACGACAAAAATCGGACGAATCGGCATCATCTTCGGCTCGGATTCGACACAGGTTTACATTGTTCAGAAGCCGGGACCGACGCCGTGGGAACAGGTGCGCAACGAGACCGGAAAAATATTCGCGATCATCGGCGCGCTCATTCATACGCGGGAAACGGGCGTGGGCGCAAAAGATTTGTCCGGCCCGGTCGGCATCCTCGCCATGCTCGCCAACGCGGTGAACAGTGACTATCGCCTGGCTTTGAGTTTTCTGGTGCTGCTCAACATCAATCTCGCCATCATCAATTTGCTGCCGATTCCCGTGCTCGACGGCGGACACATTTTGATGGCGATCATAGAAAAAATCCGCCGCCGGCCGTTGAGCATCAAATTCGTCGAATACACCACCACCGGCTTCGCGGTGCTGCTCATTTCGTTCATGCTTTACGTGACGTTTTTCGACATCAAGCGGTTTTCGCTTTTCCGCGCGATGTTCAAAAACGACGTGCAGATCGAGCAGTCGGCACAGCCCGCGGAAACCGCGCCGGCAAAATAATTTCCCATGCGCTACTGCGAATCCCCGTTTTTTTATCACCGGCGAAAGACCCGCGAAGTCATCATCGGCGATCCGGCGCATGGCGGGGTCATCATCGGGGGCAAACATCCCGTCGTGAAGCAATCCATGCTCACCTGCGACACGATGGACACCGCCGAATCGGTGAAGCAGACGCTTGATCTCGTGGCCGTCGGCTGCCAGCTCGTCCGCATCACCGCGCCCACGGTGAAGGACGCGGCGAATTTGCAGAACATCGTCGCCGAACTGCGCCGGCGCGGCTGTCTCGTGCCGATTGTGGCGGACATCCATTTCAAGCCCGAAGCCGCGATGGAAGCGGTGAAATGGGTCGAGGTTGTGCGCGTGAATCCCGGCAATTACGCCGACTCGAAAAAATTTGCGACCAAGGAATACACGGACGAGCAATACACCGCCGAGCTGAAGCGCATCGAGGAAAAATTCACGCCGCTGGTGCTGGAATGCATCCGCCTGAAACGCTGCCTGCGCATCGGCACCAACCACGGCTCGTTGAGCGACCGCATCATGAACCGTTACGGCGACACGCCGCTCGGCATGGTGGAGAGCGCGCTGGAGTTCGCCCGCATCTGCCGCCAGCACAACTTCCACAATTTCAAGTTCTCGTTGAAGTCGTCCAATCCCAAGGTGATGATCGAATGCTACCGGCTGCTGGTGGCGCGGCTGGAGCAGGAAGGGCCGGATTGGAATTATCCGATTCACCTCGGCGTCACTGAAGCTGGCGAGGGCGAGGATGGCCGCATCAAAAGCGCCATCGGCATCGGTTCGCTGCTGTGCGATGGCCTGGGCGACACGATTCGCGTCTCGCTCACGGAGGATTCACCGCGCGAAATCGAGGTTTGCACCGATTTGCTGGCGCAGATGCCAAAACTTTCTGTAGCAGCGGACGTTAGTCCGCTCAAATTCAAAGATGATCAGAGCCGATTCACGTCGGCTACTACATTCCCGTTTGACCCGTTTCATTTTGAACGTCGTGCAACGCCCGAAATTTCTGCTGAACGAGCAGATTAAATGCGGCGGCGAACAACTCATTCGTGTCGTTGTCACCCGCGCCACATGGGACAAGGTGGCTCCCAAGATTCGCCCCAAGGACGACGTGAAGCCGGAGGCGGTCTATGAAGACCTGAACATCGCGGAATTGGACCCGGCCAAAGATTTCGAAATCAACTGCGAGACCCAACTCGTCACCGTGAAGGATGGCGTCAATCTGCCGGCCATCACCGCGTTTCGTCTGCTGGCTTTGAAACTGAAGCAGCTCGGGCGCAACAATCCGATTTTGCTGAAAGATTGCATCAACGAAATTCCTGTAGCGTCGAGCCTGCGGCTCGACTCCTCGGCGCACAGCGCCGACGCTACAACATTGGAACCGAAAATCGCCCTGCTGCGCGCGTCGGTGGTCATCGGTTCGCTGCTGGCGGATGGCATTGGCGATGCGATTTTGATTCGTGGCGAAGCCGGCGCCGGACAATCGTTGCGGCTGGCTTACAATTTGTTGCAGGCGGCAGGTTGCCGTTCATTCAAGACCGATTATGTCGCGTGCCCGTCGTGCGGGCGGACGCTGTTCAATCTCCAGACCGTCACCGCGCGCATCAAGTCGCGCACGGAGCATCTCAAGGGCGTGAAGATTGCCATCATGGGCTGCATCGTGAACGGCCCGGGCGAGATGGCGGATGCGGATTTCGGCTACGTGGGCGGTGCGCCGGGCAAGATCAACCTGTACGTTGGCAAGCAGGCTATCAAATTCAACATCCCCGAAGCCGAGGCCGTGGACCGGCTGGTGGACCTTATCAAGGAACACAACAAGTGGGTGGAACCGTCAAGCCGGGCTTGAAAAGTAGCGCCATCGGGTGCGGCATGTCGGAATGTTCGGAGTTCCGCCTTCAGGCGGCTCGGGCGACATGCATTCTCCCTTGCCGCGTGAACGCGGAACTCCGAACCAGTCAAGCTGGCTTGGTCAGGAACAGGGTCTGGTTGCGCCGATTCCTGAGCGCAAATTCCAAAACACCTTCCAAAACGCTTGCCATTTCCATTTATTTGCATAAAGTGTCCGACCGCTTTTAAATTTATGCATTTAATTGACTTAAACGGAATGCTGGCCCAGGCCGGCGCGCCGCAACCGGGCCAGGTGCAAGGTCCGTCGCTTGGAGGATTCATCCTTCCGATGGTCGTTGATGATGATCATCGTGTACTTTTTGATGATCCGTCCGCAGCAGCAGCAGCGCAAACAGCAGGAGAAATTGCTGCAAACTCTCAAGTCGGGCGACAAGGTCGTCACCGCCAGCGGCATCATCGGCGTCGTCATCACGGTCAAGGACCAGACCGTTTCCCTCCGGTCGGCGGACGCCAAAATGGAAGTCACCAAAGCTTCAATCACGGAAATCCTCGAAGACGGCAAAACCGCGGAATCCTGAACCAACCATGAGCCGAAACAATCCCTGGGTAATTGTATTTGTTATTCTGATCATTTGCTGGTCGTTTTACGAAATGTACCCGCCGACGTCGCGGCCCCTGGTGCAGGAATTTTCGTCGCGCGCGATGAATCGGGACGCGGGCTTCTCGAACATTTTGGAACGGCTCCAGCCGTTGCAGCAGGCGCAGCCCGAACGCGAGTTCGCCAATTTGCAGGAGGCCATCGGCACGAACGACATCCGGGCCAATTTTCCCTTTTACGACGCGAAGAACGAGGTTCATCCGAACACGTTCATCCTGAACCAGCTTCAACGCGATGCTTCGGGCAAAATCAAGCTCGGGCTGGATTTGCAGGGCGGCACGTCGTTCCTGGTGGAAATGGACACGAACAAGCTGGTTTATGTTGAAACCACAACCAACGCCCAGGGCGTGGTCGAAACCACCACCAATCTGGCCCGGGTGGAGGGCGCGTTGTCGCAGGCGGTCGAGGTGTTGCGCAAGCGCGTGGATGCCTTCGGCGTGGCCGAACCCATCATTCAACCGGCGGGCGCCAACCGCATTTTGATTCAGTTGCCCGGCCTGTCGGAAGCCGTCAAGGCGGAAGCCCAGACCAACATCCAGAAATCCGCGTATCTGGAGTTTCGGATGGTGAAGGAGGACAGCGCGGAGTACGTCAACGAAAAAACGGGTGAGATTGTCCAGCCCATTCCTCCGGGTTATGTGGTGCTCCGGCGGGTTGAGGCGCAACCCAACGGTCCGGCCATCATGGAGGCGGTGGTCGTGAAGAAAAGGGCGGAAGCCGGGCTGGCCGGTGACATCATTGAAAACGCCTTTGCCATGCGCGGCAACCTGGGTTTGCCGGAGATTGAATTCCGGCTGAACAAGGAAGGCGCAAAACGGTTCGGCGAGGTGACCAAAAACAACATCGGACAGCGGCTGGCCATTGTTCTGGACGGTGAGTTGTATTCCGCGCCGGTGATCCAGAGCGCGATTGAAACCGGCAGCGGGCAAATCACCGGGCACTTCACGCCGGAGCAGGCCCTGCAACTGGCCAATGTCCTGCAAAACCCGCTCCGCGCGCCGCTTAAAATTGATTCTTCCTATGATGTTAGTCCGACGCTGGGCGCCGACACGATTCGCAGCGGCATTCGCGCGTCCATCGCCGGCGTGGTTTTGGTTTCCGCCTTCATGCTGTGTTACTATTTGCTCGCGGGTATCGTGGCGAACATCGCGCTGGTCACGAACATCATCATCCTGATGGGCGTGATGTGCTCCATCGGCACCACGCTCACGCTGCCGGGCATTGCCGGCGTGGTGCTTACCGTCGGCATGGCGGTGGATGCCAACGTGCTGATTTACGAGCGCATCCGCGAGGAACTGGCCAAGGGCAAATCGCTGCGCGGCGCCGTCGCCGCCGGTTACGCCCGCGCCTTCGGCACGATTTTCGATTCGCACGTCACAACGCTGATTTCCTCGGTCATTTTGATTTTCATGGGCACGGGTGAAATCAAGGGATTCGGCGTCACGCTCACCATCGGCGTGGCCGCCAGCCTGTTCACCGCGCTGGTCGTGACCCGGCTGATTTTCAATTTCCTGCTCGAACACAATTGGATCAAATCGCTGCGGATGTTCCACCTCATTCGCGCCACCAAGCTGGACTTCATGAAGCTGGCCAAGCCGGCGTTCATCCTGACCTGGACGATTATTCTCGTCGGCATGGGTTACGGAATTTTTGACCGCGGCTCGAAATTGTTCGGCGTGGATTTCGCGGGCGGTGACAGCACCAAGTTCAGTTTCGCGCAAAAGCTGGACTTGGAACAAATTCGTTCCGCGCTGACCGCTGCCGGTGAAAGGGATGCTCAGATCCAGTATCAAAAAGATGTGGGCGGCAGCACCGAAACACTCCGCGTGACCACGGCCATCGGCACCTCTGATAAAGTCGTGCAGACACTCAATGAAAAGTTCCCGCAGGCGCAGTTCAATGCCATCGAAAAGCTGCGCGTTGGCGCCGTGGTGGGTGACGAAATCAAGCGTTCGGCCATTATCGCCTCGTTGTTGTCGCTGTTCGGCATTCTGATTTATGTGGCGTTCCGTTACGAATTTTACTTCGCCGTCGGCGCGGTCGTGGCGGTCATTCACGACGTGTTCATGACGATTGGCTGTTATTGCATTTTCAACGGCGTTTCGGGCCGCGAATTTAACCAAACCGTTGTTGCCGCAATTCTGACCATCATCGGCTTCTCCACCAATGACACCATCGTCATCTTCGACCGGATTCGGGAAGACTTGAAGCTGGGCGTGCGCGGCTCATTCAAGGAAATCATCAATCAGGCGCTCAATCAAACCCTGAGCCGGACGCTGATCACCTCGGGCACGGTGTTTCTGGCCACGACGGCGCTTTACGTTTTTGGCGGCGGTGCCATCAACGATTTCGCGTTTACCTTCCTCATCGGCATTCTCACCGGCACGTATTCGAGCATTTACATCGCCAGCGCGCTGGTGTTGTGGCTGCACAAGGGCGAACGCCCGGCCATCGGCGGCTCGCAGGTGACGATGCAAAACACGGCGTCGGCGCGAGTCTGACGGCACACAATCATGCCCGGTTCTGTTGAAATCACGCCTTGGCACTGGGCGGGTTTCGTTCTTTGCGTGCTGATTTTTCTCGCGCTGGATCTGGGCCTGTTTCACCGCCGCGCCCGTGCCGTCAAATTCGGTGAAGCCGTCGTCTGGAGCGCGGTTTGGTTTGCGCTGGCCATGGCTTTTGCCGGGGCCATGGCCTATTGGCGCGGACGGGAAGAGGCGGTTCAATTCACCACCGGTTATATCATCGAACTGTCCCTGTCGCTCGACAACATCCTCGTCATCGCGCTTATTTTTGCGTGGTTTCGCATTCCGGTCCAATTCCAGCATCGGCTGCTCTTTTGGGGCATTCTCGGCGCGCTTATCATGCGCGGCATGATGATTGCCGCCGGCGCGGAACTGATCAACCGGTTCGACTGGGTGCTTTATGTCTTCGGCGCGTTTCTGGTGTTTACGGGCGTCAAGATGCTTTTTTCCGGCCAGGACACCGTGCAACCGGAAAAAAATTTCGCGCTGCGGCTCGCCCGAAAATGTTTCGCCGTGTCGCCGGACTTGGACGGGCAGAAATTCTCCACCCGGCTGGAGGGCCGCTTTGCGCTCACTCCGCTGGCGCTGGTGCTGCTGCTCATCGAGACGACCGATTTGATTTTTGCCGTGGATTCCGTCCCGGCGGTCTTTTCCGTCACGCGCAAGGCTTTCATCGTTTTCACCTCAAACATTTTTGCCATCATTGGCCTGCGCTCGATGTTTTTTTTGCTGGCGGGCGCGCTCGGCTATTTTCGCTATTTGAAAATCGGCCTGTCGGTCGTGCTGGCTTTCATCGGCTTGAAAATGCTGCTCGATCCGCACGGCCAGGAACCGAAAAGATTTCAAGTCGAAATCCCCACCGGCGTTTCGTTGATGACCGTGGCGGCCATTATTTTGATCGCCATCGTGCTGTCCATCATGGTTGCCGAGCGGGAGAAACGCACCGGCGCGGGCCATTCGTCAAAACCCTGAACCACGATGAAATTCCGCTGGTCGCTCGCGCCGCCGCAACCGCTCCTGGCCGGTCAACTGGCGGCGCAACTCAAGCTTCCGCCGTTGCTCGCGCAATGCCTGCTCAATCGCGGTTTCAGCGAACCGTCCGCCATCGAACAATTTCTCCAGCCCCGCCTGAAAAATCTCGCCGACCCGTTTCTGCTCCCGAACATGGCCGCCGCCGTCGGGCGATTGTTCCGCGCCCGCGAGCAAAACGAATCGCTGGTCATTTTTGGCGATTATGACGTGGATGGTGTGACCTCCACCGCGCTCCTCGTCGAAGTTTTGCGGCCGCTCGGTTGGAAAGTGGACTGTTATCTGCCGAACCGCATGGACGAGGGCTACGGCCTCAGCGCTGATGGCGTCGAAAACTGCCTGAAGAAATTCCCGGCGACGCTGCTGCTGGCGGTGGACTGTGGCTCGACGGCGGTGGAGACAATCAAATCGCTCCGCGCTCGCGGCGTGGATGTAATTGTTCTGGACCATCATCAGGTTTCAAATCCCGCGCCGGACGCGGTGGCGCTGGTGAATCCACAATTCTCAACTCTCAACCCTCAAGCCTCAACAGTCTTCACCGAGCTTTGTTCCGCCGGCCTCGCCTTCAAACTGGCACATGCCTTGGTCAAACGCGGACGCGAGATCGGGCTGGCCGGCGCGGCGGAATTTGATTTGCGCCCGCTGCTGGATCTGGTCGCGCTGGGCACGATCGCCGACCTGGTGCCGTTGACCGGTGAAAATCGGATTCTGGTTGCCGCCGGCTTGCAACGGCTCAACGCGACGCAACGGCCCGGACTGGTCGCGCTCAAACAGGTGGCGCAATGTCCGGCCCAACTCGGCACGTACGAGGTCGGGTTTCAACTCGGCCCGCGGCTGAACGCGGCGGGGCGGCTGGAAACGGCCGAGGAATCGCTGAATTTGCTGCTGGCCCGGGATTTGGCTGGGGCGGTGCCGATTGCCCAAAATCTTGATGCGCGAAATCGCGAACGGCAGAAAATTGAGCGCGGCATCGTAGAGGAGGTCATTGGTACGCTGAAGGCGAAGTTCAATCCGCAGAATGATTTCGTCATCGTCGAGGGACAATTGCTCTGGCACATCGGCGTCGTCGGCATCGTCGCATCGCGCGTGCTCCAGCAGTTTTATCGTCCGACCATCATTCTCGGCGGTGAGGGCGGCGAATGGCGCGGTTCGGGCCGCAGCATTGCGGGATTTGATCTGGCCGCCGCGTTGCGCGAATGCGGCGATTTGTTGTTGCGCCATGGCGGTCACGCGATGGCGGCGGGTTTGAGCCTTCAACCGGAAAAAATTGACGCCTTGCGGCAGCGGCTGAATGAACTGGCGCGCCGCGCGTTGAAGCCGGAGGATTTGCAGCCGCCGCTGCGCCTCGATGCGGAAGCCGGTCTGGACGAAATGAGTTTGGATTTGCTTGACCGACTGGCGGGCTTGAAACCAACCGGGCAGGGGAATCCGCCGGTGCAATTTTGCGCGCGCAGCGTCAGGCACCAGCGTCCGCTCCAGCGCATGGGCGCGGACAAGCAGCACGTCAAACTTTGGGTGACCGACAGTGCGGTGACGCACGAAGCCGTCTGGTGGAATGGCGGCGACCAGTCATTGCCGGTCGGACAATTTGACCTGGCGTACGCGCCGCAAATCAACGAATTCAATGGCCGGCGAATGGTGCAGTTGAAAGTATTGGATTGGCGGCCAGCGTAAGTTTTTCTTCAAACCGGCCAAAATTCATTTTCTGCCTGCGAAAACCTTCGCAGAAATTCCAGTGAGGGTGGTTATATCCGTTCAGCGCCTCTGCTTGCCGGTCTTGTTTGTTCGATGTCTTGCCACCGGCACCGGCCGGGGTTGAGGTGCAAGGGACGGTTTGGCGCCCAAGGCTGGAACAATTGATGTGGATGAAGGCAGTTCCGCGGTGTACAAGGTCAGGAGGGTGGTGAACCACGCCATCAGCACCGGCAAAAGATACCGTCCGCCAGCCAGGTCGTTGGTTAAACTGATCACCCAGTTTAGATCGTTGATGCTGACAAAGCTGGCAAACACTCCGCTTAACGCCGCCGTGGCGCCGACCATCATGGCCAGGGTCCAGAGGATGACCGGGCGCCGGGCGGGAACCGAAAACCAAAGCGCGATGGTCATCAACAAACAGAGCCAAGCCAGACCGAGCGTCAAAGGATTGTAAAGCGATGAGAGGCCGTCCCATTGGCCAATCCATTGGAACCATCCGTCGTCACCACTCCACCTGGCAAAGTCGGTGTTCACAAATAACCGGGCGAGCATGATCAGGAAAGCGCCAGGCCAGCATGAGAGTGTCATGCCCGGATGGTGCAGGGCGTAACCCGCCCAACCGGACTCATGGTTCACCGTCGGGATGCGGACCCGCAGGCAAATATAGGGCAAGGCCGCCAGCAGACAGAACGCCAGCACCTGCCAACCGCCCGGCGACAGCTTCAACGAGGGGCGTGCCGAAGGCACCAGCAGCATCCAGCTTCCCACCAATGCCAGAAAAATGGAACCTTCAAACTTTGTCATCGCCGCGCCAAATAAAAATGTCAGCCCCAGGCCGAGCCGGGCACGGTCTTTTCCAACCAGCCACAAAGCGCATTGAGCGAAGCCTAGAACGGTAAAAAAGATCATCGGCAGCGTGCTGCCTTCCGAATGGACGTACATTTGTGTGGCTGGCAACAGCAACCAACCCAGGAGCACGAAGGACAAGACATGCCGCCAAGGGTTCCCGGCCCGGTTCAGCGAAGCCAGGGCGGCCACCAGGAAAAACAGCATCCAGGTGGTCCAGAACTTGGTGACAAATTCATCCACATGCCCCAGCGAGTCATACGTGGCCGAATGCAGTGAGGGCACGAGCGTGGGGTAATCGAGATGCGCCCGCGCCAGACGGGGCGCGGAAAACCAGTGCACCAGATCGTTCCCGGTGTAGAGGTGCAGAATCTTCGCCTTGAGCGACCAGGCCATCACCGCATCGGGATCCACCAGCCCTTCCAAACCGGCGATGCGGAATAGAATCAGAAAGACCAGCAATCCCAGTATCACGAAGATGGCGGTAAGGGGACTGCGAACCAACGGCCGGCAACCGTCGGTCATCCCAATCCAAAAGACTTTGCGGTCGCGCCAGATTTCGGCAACGGCGCCAAGGGCGGTTACCTTGAGAATCAGTCCCCGTCCGTGAAAACCGCAGAGTTTGACTCCCAGCGTGAGCGCGGCGACAGCCATCATGCCCAGACCCAGGCCGCAGGCCAGTTGTTCCAGCCGCGGCATCCGCCCGCTCAAAGAGGAAAACAAAAGGCGAAACAGCCACATTCCCGCCAGCGCCGTCAACCCGGGCAGCAGAAACGCCACGAGGGTGTCGTAGTTGGAATTAAACCAGGGCGGATTGGCGGGAGGCTTCAAGGCCAGATCCCTCAGCGGTTTCACATCCAGTTGCTCCCCGTGAGAATAGTCAAACCGGACATCGAATCCATGGGCCAGAATTTCCTGATCGGACTCGGAGGTTTTTCCCAGAAATCCATTGTAAACGATGCGGGTTGGTTGATCCACGCTCACCCCCACTTCGCGAGGGAACAGATAATAGGTGTGGTAATAATAATACCCGATTTTGCTGTGATTGGTGGGACCCGTCATGTCGGTCATGAAAATCCGCGCATTCTCAGGAAAAATTAAATCGTAATACCGGCCCGGTCCCGCGGCCGGAATAAATTCCCGGCTCCGCTCCACGATATTGGTAATCCCCGGCAGTTTATTTCCCCGAAGAAAGGACTGTGCCAGCGACGAATACGGCCCGTATGGCCCGTTGCCGGCTCCATGGCAATGCTTAAACTGCCAGGCAATCACCAGGCTGGCAAAGGCCGCCAGAGTTGCGGCGACGATGGTGGCCCAACGGCTATTCATGGAATTCAAAGCGCATGCCGATTAAAAGAGTTTGGCGCAGACCGGAGCACTTTAAAGAGTGAGTCTTTTCAGTCAAGGTGGATAATCTTCAGCCGGTTGCCAGCGTTCCGGTTCCCGGCCCGCACGGCGCAAAGGCGACTCAAAGGTGCGCGGGTGTTCGGCCGACAGGCGGCTAGCGGTTGTCCGCACACCGGACAGATCGGCGGCGTGGCGTCGGCCTTGGCTTGAGCGCTTCGTTCGATCGTTTGGCGGAGCAGTTCCCCCACGTCTTGTGCGGCTTGGATTTCGAGATGACCGAGATTTTGATCGCTTGCGAGCACGAGGCGTTGAATCGAATGTTCCAGCGCGCATACCGCTCGGATGGCCAGCACCGCCAGCGGTTCGCACGTTGCTCCACACACCAGGCCGGAGGCTACAGACACAAAACAGGCAGTTGTCATGCCCTGAGCTAACACCACCCTGCAAAAAATTGAGATGCGCGCGCGCCTCCGGGGGGAAGGCAAAACAGTTGTGGTCGGTTTGAACGTCTCAAGATGTTGCCCAATTCTATCTTGACCAATACCATACTATGGCGGATTATGGCTTTATGACTGCAAAGCATATCACCCTGACAGACCCCGTGGCCGACATCATTGAGGCGGAAATTTCATCAGGCCGATACAAAGACATATCATCCGCCATTAATGACGCGGCCTGGCATTACTTCATTGGCGCGCCCAGCCCATTTTCTGAATATGGCGTGACTCCTGAACAGGTCGAAAAGAGCGCCGCCGCCGATTTAGCGGCAATCAAAACCGACCGGGCCAGCGGCAAGCTCATACCGCTATGACCATTTACCAGCGCCCGGCATTCATCCGTTCCCTGAAAAAATTTCCACCGAAAGAGCAAGAACTTGTTCGCCAACGCGCCCGCCGCGCCGCCGAAATAATCGGACACCCGCATTTGCATTCCAGCATTGGACTTCGGCCCTTTGGACGCTATAAAGAATTTCGAGTTGGTTTGAAACTGCGCTGTTTATTTCTCATCGAAGGCGGAGACATGCACCTTGTCATTTTTGGCAATCACGACGAAATTGCAACTTACGTCAGAAACAACGGCTAAAACAATTCCCTGCAAAGCTCCGCGTTGCCACCAGCCCGTCAGAAAGGCGCAGCCAATTCGTTTCGTATGATTCGTGTTTTTCGCGGTTAAATTCCTCATGCTTCCCAAACGAGCTGAAGCTTGAATTCCAACACGCGGGCAGGCTGCCGCGCTCCTACCTCGATTGCACCAGCACGCGGAAGGCGCGGCCCAAATGTTCCGGGTGCGTGAGCGTCTGAAACTGGCGGGTTTGGGCCGAACTCCAATCGCCAAAAGTTTTTTCCCGCAAGGTTTTTTCCAAAATCCGCGTCAGAAATTGCGCCTGGGTTGAAAAACTTTCCGTGGTTAATCTGCACGCTTCGCCCGCTTTCTGAATTTCAGAAAAGTTCACGTGCGCGGTGAGGTCCTGCTCACCGACGTTGGCCAGCACGTCATCGCTGGCGTGATGGCGGTAATAGGCGCGGAGCGTGCCTTGCACACGGCTGGGCGAAAACCGTTCGTCGGTGGTGAAACCGTAATCAAATGTGAGCAATTTCCCGCGCTCCAAAACCTGCGCGGCTCGCGCACCAGCGTTTGGCGGCGGGACAGATTTCGATGGTGTATCCGTCGGGCAAAACGGCCAACAGCGAAGCTGGCAGATGGAGAATGGAGGATGGATAAAAACCATCCGGCACAGTTCCTGGGAGCGCCGGCGTCTCGCCGGCGAGTTCCGATTTTTGGCTCGCGACTGGCCGGCGGGACGCCGGCACTCCCAGGAGATTCATGGGGAGGGTGCCGGGACAGCGCGCCCACACGAACTTTTACCGCCGTCAACGGCCACTCCCCATTCAAACCACGTTTTGTTTTGAGCGTCCCAGCCGAGGCGATGGACCGGCAGGGCGTCCAAAAGTTCGTTGGAGAAAATAATGCCATTGAGACTGGCGTGATGCGTGATGCGTGATGCGTGATCAAAGCTGGTGAACCAGCGGACGCGCGGTGCAAAGTTTTTCAGCATTTCCTTTTGCCACTGCTGCCGGCGGGCGGAGGGTTCGATAATCCAGTATTCAACTTGTTCAAACAGCTTTGGGCGTCTCAATTGCAGCCAGGCTAGGATGTCCCTGGCCAGCCGCCCGTCATGCGCCCCGGCTTCCGCAATCCGCAATCCGCAATCCGCAATCCGCAATGGTTCCAGCCATTCAGCGAATTGGAAGGCAAGGAGCTGGCCGAAGAGTTCGCCGACGCCTGCGCTGGTGTAAAAATCACCGTGGCGCCCCGGATTGTCTGTTTTTGTTTCATAGTATCCATGAACTCAACAATACAGGGCGAGTTCCATAAAACGCGCAAACGGCAAAACACCGCGTTCGGCAGCTTCGCGGCGAATGATGTCAAACAGAGTGCTCACAACTTGCGCTTGGCGCGGCTTTAGCTAACATTTTTACAAAGTAAGAACTTATGGCCAAAATAGACGCGTTTTTCAATTTGATGTTTGAGCAGAAGGCGTCGGACTTGCACATGACCACCGGCAATCCGCCCATGCTGCGCATCAACGGCGAGATGGAGCGCGTGGACTATCCGCCGCTCGAAAATGACTCAGCTAGAGAGCATGCTCTACGAAATCGCCCCGGATTACAAAGTCAAACAATTTGAAGAAACGGGCGACGTGGACTTTGGCTACGAAATTCCCAACATTTCGCGCTTCCGTGTCAACTTTTTCACCGAGCGCAACGGAGTCGCCGCCGTGTTCCGTCAGATTCCCAGCCGCGTGCTTTCGTTTGAGGATTTCGAAAAACTCGAGGCGCCGCTCCCGCCCGTGCTGAAAAAATTCTGCATGCTAAACCGCGGATTGGTCGTCGTCACCGGCCCGACCGGTTCCGGCAAATCCACCACCCTGGCGGCGATGATTGACTACGCCAATCGCAACCGCAAAGACCACGTCATCACGCTGGAAGACCCGATTGAATTCGTTCACGAAAGCAAAAGCTGCCTGATGAACCATCGGGAAGTCGGCGTCCACACCAAATCATTTGCGTCGGGATTGCGCGGCTCGTTGCGTGAAGATCCGGACATCATTCTCGTCGGTGAAATGCGCGACCTGGAAACCATTGAACTGGCCATCACCGCCGCCGCCACGGGTCACCTGGTCTTCGGCACGTTGCACACGCAAAGCGCCTCCAAAACCGTGGACCGCATCATTGACGTGTTTCCCGCGGATCAGCAGAACAAAATCCGCCAGACGCTTTCCGAGGCGCTCACAGGGCATTGTGGCGCAAACGCTGTTCAAGCGCCGGGACAAAAAAGGGCGTATCGCGGCGTTTGAAGTGCTGGTTTTCAACACCGCCATCCGCAACCTCGTCCGCGAGGGCAAGACCCACCAGATTGCCGGCATGATTCAAGTCGGCAAGAAAACCGGCAACCAACCGATGGATGACCACATCATGGAGCACGTGCGCATGAAACGGATTTCGCCGGAGGATGCTTACGACAAGGCGCTGGACCGGAAAAAATTCCGCGCCCTGCTCGCCCATCCGCCGGAAGAAGATGATGCCTGATTATGCGACGAGCCGAATTGGACCAAATTTTGGATGCGATGCTGGCTTCACAGCCGGAGATCTCCGATGTGCTGTTCACGGTGGATCGTCCGCCGCAAGTCGAGGCCTACGGCGAGCTCAAGCCGGTGGTGCTCGATCCGCCCATTGAAAAGCTCACGCCCTTTCAAACCGAAACCATCGCGCTGAACATCATTGGCGACAATCTGTGGCAGATTGAAGACCTGTTGCGCCACGGTTCCTGTGACGCTTCCTATGCGCTCTCGGACAAATGCCGTTTCCGTGTCAATGTCTTTGCCCAGCGCGGAAATTATTCCATCGTCTGCCGCCAGTTGAATGCCGTCATCCCCACGCTGGACCAGTTGAAGTTCCCGGAAATTTTCAAGCTTATCCCCAAGGAAAAAACCGGCCTGGTGCTCATCACCGGCGCCACCGGCTCCGGCAAATCCACCACGCTGGCCGCCATTCTGAACGAAATCAACGCCTCCAAGC
>CAWHLR010000032.1:0-40150 GCA_963830235.1 uncultured Verrucomicrobiae bacterium | reverse complement strand
AAACCCTTTTGGAAAAGCAGCCCAAGGTCGTCTATAACCACATTGGCCGCGCCTACGGCATTCTCGCCAACGCGCACAGCATTTCATCCAAGGAAACGATGAACCTCCTGTTGTTCATGCGGCTGGGCGTGGAAATGAACCTGTTTCCCGGCACCGAACGCGCCCTCGTGGACGAGTTGTTCATCCTGACGCAGCCGGCGCACTTGCAGAGAATGCTTTCGGACAAATTATCCGCCGAGGAACGCGACCTGGTTCGCGCCGACATGCTCCGCGAGCGTTTGAAAAACGTGGGCCGACCGGTCGTAAAACATTTTGGCGCGCCGGGGACAGGGAATTAAATCACCTCTTCCCGCGGGCTCCAGTGGGTAGAATGAAGTGTCTGAATCCGCTCACCTTTTATCCTCTACAGAAGTCGCAGAATAAAGATGGGAGGTGGGTGGGTTTGTTGTGAGGGGGGGGGTGCGCTGAGAGAGATAGGAGGGTGTGGGGGGGGGAGATTTGCCTTGTTATCCAAACTGTATTGGACAAAATGGCATAACAGTTGCATTATGTTTTGAGTATGAGCGACGAAGCCATGAGCAATTTTACGCCGCGCGCACAACAGGTGCTCGCGCTGGCGCGCAAGGAAGCCGACCGCTTCAATCACAATTTCCTCGGCACCGAACATCTTTTGCTCGGCCTGATCAAATTGGGACAGGGCGTCGCCGTCAACGTGCTCCAAAAAATGGGCCTCGACCTCGAAACCGTCCGCATGGAAGTCGAGAAACAGGTCGGCACCGGCCCCGACCAGAAAATGATCGGGAACATTCCTTACACCCCGCGCGTCAAAAAAGTGCTGGCCCTCGCCTCCAAGGAAGCCAAGGCGCTCAATCATACTTACGTCGGCACCGAACACATTTTGCTCGGCCTCCTCCGCGAGGGCGACGGCGTCGCCGCCAAGGTGCTGAAGAATCTCGACGTGGACATTGAGCAGACGCGGCAGGAAATTTTGCGGGAACTGGATCCCAATTTCACCGGCGAGGAATCGTCCGTGCCCGAGGGCCCGGAAAAATCAACGGCGCCGCCGTTGGATAAAAAGGGCGAAGTCAAAACGCCCGCGCTTAAGGTGTTCGGTCGCGACCTTACTGAAATCGCCCGCAAAGGCGACTTGGACCCGGTCATCGGCCGCAAAAACGAGATCGAGCGCGTCATCCAGATTCTCTGCCGCCGCACCAAGAACAATCCCGTTTTGCTCGGCGAGGCGGGCGTGGGCAAGACCGCCATCGTCGAAGGCCTGGCGCAGGAAATCGCCTGCGGCAACGTGCCGGATATCTTGCGCGACAAGCGCGTCGTTACCCTCGATCTTGCCCTCATGGTCGCGGGCACCAAGTATCGCGGCCAGTTTGAAGAGCGCATCAAGGCCGTCATGGACGAAATCCGCCGCGCCAAGAACATCATCCTTTTCATTGACGAACTGCACACCATCGTCGGCGCCGGTTCCGCCGAAGGCACGATGGACGCCTCCAACATCATCAAGCCCGCCCTCAGCCGCGGCGAGATGCAATGCGTCGGCGCCACCACCCTCAACGAATACCGCAAATATATCGAGAAGGACGCCGCGCTCGAACGCCGTTTTCAAGCCGTCAAGGTCGAAGCTCCCTCAATTGACGAGGCGATTTTGATTTTGAAGGGCCTGCGACGCAAATACGAAGACCATCACAAGGTCGAATTCACCGACAAAGCCGTCGAAACCGCCGTCAAATTGTCCGACCGCTACATCACCGACCGGTTTTTGCCGGACAAGGCGATTGATGTGATGGACGAATCCGGCTCCCGCGCCCGCATCGGCACGATGACCCGCCCGCCGGAAACCAAGGCGCTTGAGGTTGAGATTGAGGAAATCAAAACCAAAAAGGAACACGCCATCAAAAACCAGGACTTTGAAGGCGCCGCCTCCATGCGCGACAAGGAAAAGCAGGCCAAGGAAAAACTGGAATCCATGCTCGCCGCCTGGCGCGTCAGCCGCGAGGAAAAACGCGTGGTCGTGGACGAGGACGACATTTTTCACGTCGTCGCCAAATGGACCGGCATCCCCATCAAACGCATGGGCCAGGACGAAACCCAGCGGTTGCTCGCCATCGAAACCGAGATGGAAAAGGTCGTCGTCGGCCAGCGCGAAGCCGTTTCCGCCATTTGCAAGGCGCTGCGCCGTTCGCGGGCGGATTTGAAAGACCCGCGCCGGCCCATCGGCACGTTTTTGCTGCTCGGCCCCACCGGCGTCGGCAAAACCCTTCTGGCCAAAACCATGGCCGAACAGATGTTTGGCGACTCCAAAGCTTTCGTCTCCCTCAACATGAGCGAATACATGGAGAAATTCAACGTCTCCCGCCTCATCGGCTCGCCGCCGGGTTATGTCGGTTACGAGGAAGGCGGCCAGCTCACCGAAAAAGTCCGCCGCAATCCCTACTCTGTCGTGCTCTTCGACGAAATTGACAAGGCGCACCCGGACGTGTGGAACATCCTGTTGCAAATTCTGGAAGAGGGCAAACTCACCGACAACATCGGACGCGTCGTCAACTTCCGCAATTGCATCATCCTGATGACCTCCAATGTCGGCTCCGACGTCATCAAACGCGGGTCCACCCTCGGCTTCTCGCCCATCAGCGACGAGGCCACCTACGAAAAAATGCGCGAACGGACCATGGAAGAGGCCAAGAAAACCTTCCGCCCCGAATTCCTGAACCGGCTCGACGACCTGATTGTGTTCCGTTCATTCACCAAACCCGACCTCATCCAGATTCTCAATCTGGAAGTCGAGAAGGTGCTGGAACGGCTGCGCCACAAAAACATCCGGCTTGAACTGGATGACAAGGCGAAGGATTTTCTGGTGGAAAAAGGCTACGACCCGCAATACGGCGCCCGGCCCATGCGCCGCGCCGTGGAGCGTTTCCTCGAAGATCCGCTCGCCGAGGAAATCCTCAAGGGCAATTTGCACGAAGGCGAACCTATCCTCGTCACCAGCGACAAGCAAAAACTCGTCTTCAACCAGACCGCCGCCGCCGAAGGCGCCCTGTCGAGCTGAGTTCCCTTTGACGTTCGGCGTTCAATGTTGGATGTTGAATGTTGAATGTTCGATGTTTTCCACCACGTAAAAAGCGCGTGGAGCGAAGCGATTTACGCGAGACCATTGGAGATACGTTTCCTCCGTCCGATGCGACAATTGCTTGAACCGCATCACTTCCCGGCACTGATCCAGAAACTTCAACTTGGGATTGGGAACCAGCCGCCCCAAAGGCTTCCTTTGCCGGACCGTAGTTTCTGCCGCAAAGGTTTGACGCCCTGGAAAATTCCCGCGATTTGCATTCATGAATTAGGCCAAACATATAACTTGCCATTTTTGCGTAAACCAGCTTATTTTAACGACATGGCAAAGAAAGCAAGGGTCTTGCTTCCCGACTTAGGCCAAACCGCGGTTTGGCCGAATACCTGTTAGGCATCATCACATCACAAAAATACACACCACAAAATGAACATTAAAAAAACAACAATATCTGCCGTATTACTTGGAATTGCGATGACTGGCTTGTCTGGTTGCGGTCACAAAGACGAGTATAAGGCTCAGGCGAAGTTGGGACAACCGATTGTTAGCGCGATAGAGGATTACCACACTAAGACCGGCAATTATCCCACATCGCTGGATGCACTGCCACAAAAATATAGTGGTTGGACTTACGAGACCTCAACGAACGGATGGTATGCTTTAAGGTATCGCTTTGGTCAAGGCGGCGTTGAGTATGAGCCACATCGTTGGATTGGAGGCGACAGGGGACATTATGTGTTGCTTGATGTCAGATAGTATGACGCTGATGCCTAACAAATCGCCGGAGCCAACCGCCGTTGGCGCGGTCAGTTCCGCTGTCGCGGTTCACGTCGCAGGTCGGCGGTGGCTCAGCTTTCTACGTTAGGCATCTCTATGAGCACAACGAGAACATTACTACTGTGCATAGCTTTACTTGCAGTCGCAGGTTGCACTGCACGTAAGGCCGAGACCCCAAAGTCTTGGGCAGCCGTCCGTGATGGCATGACCCGTCAGGAGGTTGTTGCGCTGGTGGGTCGCGCAGATAGGAGTGAGCCTGAGCAGCATTACACGAATGGCGTCTGGACGTTGGCTTCCGATCATTGGTTGAAGCAAGTTACCGCCGGTGAGTTCGTTGGTTTGTCGGTGTCTTATGGTAGCAACGGGTGCGTGGCAAGTGTGGGGCACACAAGGTCCAAGGCTTCTAAGTGATGACGACGATGCCTAACCAGTCGCCGGAGCCAACGCCTATTGGCCATCGCAGTTCCGCTGTCGCGGTCCACGTCGTTGATACGGCGCGGCTCAGCTTTTTTCGTTAGGCATTTTATGCGTCACGCAAAACTGATAGCTCTGACTTTGTTGTTTTTGCCGTTGGTTGCGCTGGCATCAGCCGAGTCTGCGCCCACGGAAGTTTTGCCCGACCCCGGCCCGTTGTTCATCATCCTTCTCTTTGGCGGCGCGTGCCTTGTCCTCATCGGCGTTGGGATTGTTATAGCGTTAGCCGGTCTGGCATTGTCTGCTTTACTTGTTGCATTCGGCATCATCTCGACCTCAGCACTCGTCGCGCTGGTGCACCGGCAAGTGTCTTCTGGTTTGCGCGCTTTACATTATCAGCTATTCGCATTGGCTGCCGCTCCATGTGGGGTGGTCGTTCTCGGATTTGGCGCATGGTTGTTCCATCTTCACCTTCGCTATCGCTATATTCTGCTGTTTGGTTTACTTGCCGGAGTTGGTGCTGGCATCGCTATGGCTTTTCTGTTCGACCGCATTGCTCGTTTGTTTTATCGTCGATTTGTATCACGGTATGAGCTTGGCTCTGCCCATACACCAAATGCCTAACACCTATTAAGCCCGGACGGTCAACAAGAAAAAGCATACCCTGCCGGAAAAGATTTCTTTTCCGTTATCGCGTCCTCAGAACCGAGTCTTCGACTTGATTTGCCTTCCCAAGGCCGCCACCAGATGGGTGCCCCAAACAGGACTGTCCGCTTCGCGAATCGTGGTCAGTTGGCAGCTCGGAGGGTGGTCCTCCGGCTAAACACCTATTCGGACTCCATCGGGCCGGCGGCAGCCATACGAGCCGCTACCGGCCTTTCAGCACCATGATCCGCGTAAAAGGCTTCGCAACGTGGCGCGATGCGCTTTACGTTGCTCCGCCTCACGCGGTCGCAGCGCGGCCCAAAAACCCACAACAGTAAACCCCTGGGCTATGGCTTCCCAGCCCAAACCGGCATGCCATGATGAAAAAACCACCGCGAAAATCATCCCCTGACGCCGCTCAACTGCCCTGGCCAAGGATTCAGGTTCATCTTAGTTCCCGGACTTTGCGCTTTTAACCTGTGCCGTGGCCGCGTATAAATTGTGCGTGTCTCAACCGGTTCAATCCGCCATCAATGCCGCCACGCGCTGTTGCGCGGTCTATGGATTTCCCATCCGCCATTCCGCGTCGCCCGCGATGCACAACGCCGCGTTTGCCGCGCTCGGCCTGAACTGGCGTTACCTCGCGTTTGAAGTCCGCCCCGATGATTTGCGCGCGGCCATTGCCGGCGCCAAGGCGATGCAGTTCTCCGGCCTGAACCTCACCGTTCCGCACAAGCTGCTCGCGATGCAAATCGTGGACGAACTGGATGAATCGGCCAAAACGTGGGGCGCGGTGAACACCGTGCGGTTCGAGGGACGAGACGGTAATGGCGCATGGGTACCGTTGCATCAGTTTGGAGTTCCGCCTTCAGGCGGCCAGACGCAGCCCGCCAAACCGCCTGAAGGCGGAACTCCGAACGAAATCCGCGCTGTCGGTTTCAACACCGATTCCGACGGGGTGGCCCGTGCGTTGCGTGAGGACCTGGCGGTGAAGCTGGAAGGCGCGAAAGTGTTGCTGCTCGGGACGGGCGGGGCAGGGCAGGTGGCGGCTTTGAGGCTGGCACTGGAAAATGTTTCTGAATTGTTTTTGGTGGAATTTGTAAGCGCCAAGGCCGAGGCGGTGGCGCAGGAAATCCGCAAGCGGCATCCAGCGGTGAAAGTCATGGTCGGCTTCCCGCCGGGGCCGGTGGATTTATTGTTGAATGCCACGCCGCTCGGTTTGAAGCCCGGTGATCCGCTGCCCTTGGACGAAAAACAGTTTCCCCTGCGTCAGGCGCGCGCAGTCTTCGACATGATTTACAATCCGGCGGAAACGCCATTGCTCAAGGCGGCCAAAGCCGCCGGCTGCCGCACGGCCAACGGCTTGGGCATGTTGCTGCACCAGGGCGCAAAGGCCTTTGAAATCTGGACCGGACAACCCGCGCCGATTGCCGTGATGCGCCGGGGGCTGGAAAAACATATTTACGGGAAATGACGAATGACTAAATCCGAATGACGAAAGAATTCCCAATGTCTAATTCCAATGAATTTCCGCGGCAGGGCAGAGTTGTTTTGTTATTTGGGCTTCGTGATTATTTAGTCATTAGGTCTTCGTCATTAGTCATTGGCCCGTCAGTGTCGCCGAAAACATCGAGGGATCTCACCTATGGGCAATGACGTGATTTTCAACGCGCACAGCTGGTCCCTCCTGCCGTTTCATTTCTGGTCGCTGGTTTTTTTCGCGTTCGGCTGCATTGTCGGCAGTTTTTTAAACGTGTGCATCCACCGGATGCCGCTGGGCATGAGCATCGTCACACCCAAGTCGCACTGCCCGCATTGCAAGTATTCCATTCCGTGGTATCTGAACATTCCGCTGGTGACGTGGCTCGTGCTGCGCGGACGCTGCAAGAATTGCGGCGCGCCCATCTCCGCGCGCTATTTCGTGGTGGAACTGCTCACGGGCGTGTCGTTTTTGTGCTGCTGGCTGGCGTTCGGTGATGCCGGCAATCCGCTTCCATCCCTGCCGGTGGCGTTCGTTTACGCGGTTTTTCTCGCGGGACTGATTGTGGCCACGTTCATTGACTTCGAGCATTTCATCATTCCCGACGAAATCACGCTTGGCGGCATGGCGGTGGGTTTTGTTGCGTCGTTTTTTCTTCCGTCGTTGCAGGGCGCCACCACGTTGAATGTCGGCATGCAGCGGAGTTTTATCGGCGCGATTGCGGGCGCGGTGATCATTTACGCGATTCTGCGGCTGGGCAAATTGCTGTTCGGGCGGCAACGGGTGAAGCTGCCGGTGGGCACAAAGATTGTTTTTGGCGAAAACTCCGTGCATTTGCCGGACAAGGAAATTCCCTACGAAGAATTGTTTTACCGCCAGTCAGATGTGATTGTGCTGCGGGCGCGGACGCTGGAGCTGGTGGATCGCGGCTACCAGGACGTGCTGGTGCGGCTGTCACCGGCGGCGCTGGATATTGGCGGGGAAAAAATGAATCCCGACGACGTGCCCTGCATGGAGGCGGTGAGCGCGGAAATCATCCTGCCGCGCGAGGCAATGGGTTTGGGCGACGTGAAATTCATGGGCGCGATCGGCGCGTTCATCGGCTGGCAGGCGGTGATCTTTTCGCTGATGGTCAGCTCGATGATTGGCGCGGCGGCGGGCATTGCGCTGATCGTCATGCGCCGGCGACAGTGGTCGTCGCGGATGCCTTACGGGCCTTACATCGCGCTCGCGGCGGCGATCTGGATTTTCGGCGGAAAGAAAATCTTCCACGCGCTTTTTGCCTTTTGAAATTGGCTCACCGGAACTGCAAATAAGCGCGGCTGCCGTCGGAACGCACGCCGCCGGTTTGATTTTCGGTGAGAAATAATCTTGTGGCTTCGACCTTGCCTGTTTGCAGAATGTAAGCCCGAACGGCTTTGGCGCGCTCGGACGCCAGCGCTTCAAAATCACCATCCGTGACGGGCATGGCGGCCAGCAGCAATGCCTCCATCGGGTCGGCTGGAGTGGCGGCTTTGGTCTGATGGGAAACGCCAGCGGCTTGGGACGGTTTCGGCGCGGTGGCGGGTGAACCTCTTATCAAACCAGTCGCGCCCTTTTCAATTTTGCCCGAGCGTGATGGTATTTGCGCGGCGAGGGCGGCGAGGTTGGTGTTGGCGGCGATGAACGCGGTGTTGATGACTCCCTTGTCCAGCGCCTCGCCATAAAGTTTCTTCACCCAGGCGGCATGTTCCTTCGGGGTCAGTGTGATTTGATCTGGCGTGGTGGTGGCGCGTTCGGATTTGCCGAGCAACGTCCATTCCCGGGTGCGGATTTGTTTTTCCAGGCTGGCGTGGCGCAAACCATCGCGGTCGGCTTCGGGATCAATGCTGCCGGCAATTTCCAGTTGCAGCCCGGGGCGTTCGTAAAGTCCTTTCACCAGCGAATCGAGTTTCTTTTCATTGTCGGGCGATAACACCGCACTGCCCGGAGCGAAATCCTGATAGCTCAATTCCTCGCCGCCGCCGCCGAACGCCGCGCCCAACAGCGAGAACGGCGATGTGGCAGCTTTTACGAGAATATTCATCAGGACGTGTACGACGGCTTTGCCGACGCGGAATTTCGGATCGTCCAAGCTGCCTTCGACGGGCACATCCAGCAGAATCTGGCCGTTGCGGTCCTTGAGGATGGCGATGGCGAGACGCACGGGCAAATGCGTCGCGTCGGGACTCGCCATCTTTTCGCCGAAGGTGAACCGGTCCAGCGTGATGACATTTTTCGATTCCAATTTCCGCCCGACCAGGTTGTACGCTAGATCCAGATTCAACTTTCCTTCGGCGATACGATAGCCGGCGAACTTGCTGGAATACGGGCTGGTGGGCGTCAAATCCATGTCTTTGAGGGTGATCTTCAGGTCGTTGGTCGCCGTTTGATTGAAGGGATTGATGTGGCCGGCGATGTCAATCGGGCCGACGCCGTCCACGGCGGCATGCAGATTCACATCCGCGTGCCGCGGTTCCGTGGATGAAATTCCTGCGATTTCGCCGCTGAACTGCTGGATGGCGACGTGGACATTTGGTGTGAGCGAACGGTCGGTGAACTTGGCAGCGGCATTGGATATGACGATGCTGCCGATGGTGATTGGCGGCAGTGGCGTTGCTGGTGCTACATTGGTCTCCGTCGCGGCTGAAGTTGTGTCGCCAGTTGCGACTGCGGTTTCGTTCGTAGTGACCGGAGCGTTGGTTTCCGCCGTGGCATTGGTTCCTGCCGGATGCAAAGCGGCGAGCAGATTGATGATGTGATTGGTTTCGATGACGATGCTGGCCGACACGTTGTTCAAGGCGATTTGCTTGATGGCAACGCTGAGTGGATTCACGTTGGCGTCAATGCCGGAGACGCGGACGGAATCCCATTTTAACAAATCCTCGCCTAGAGCGCCATCCACGGCGCGAAATTCGTCGAGCCGCGTGTCGCCCTGGAAGGATATCTCTGGCAGTTGACCCGCCAGGGTGTGCAGTTGGACGCGTCCGTGGAGACCAAACTCGCTCCCGGGAATGTAGAGGTTCAACTTGGGTTCGAGATACGGATCCAACGGGCCAAAATCCAGCCGGTCCAGATCAAGCTGGATGTCGGCGGTCGGCGGCGCGAAGGAGGCGGTGACTTCGGTTTTGATGGCGCCGTTGGTGTTCCAACGCAGGGACAAAGCGACGGTGAGATTGGTGCCGGGCAGGTTGGAAATATTTTTGACGCTCAACGTGAGGTCGCTGAGGTCCAGCCGGGCCGGACGGGAATTGGCCAAATCTTCGAGGCTGAAGGCATAGTTGGTGAACTCCACATCGCGGACGGTGGCGGTCCAGAGATTGGTGCTGTTGAGGAGCAGGGCGGCGGCGTTGGTGATGGAACCCAGCAACGCCGGGATGCCGCCGGGCGCGTTCGTGGCGGCTTCCGTTAATTGGGAAGTTGCCGCCACGGCTGCATTCGTTGACGATTTCCCCTTGCGCAGAAAAAAGAATTTGCCGCCGTCGGCGGACACGAGGCCGATTTCCGCCTGCCGGGCAACGGCGTCCACGTTCACCCCGGTCACGGTGAAACGGGAAAGCTCGACCATGTTGGTTGCGCTGCCCGGTTCGGCGAGTTTGAAATCCCGGAGCGTGAAGCTGGTGTTGGTCACGGCCATGATCCGTTTGGTGGCGCCGATTTCCAGCTCGTAATTCACGTCAACACCCACAAACCCATCGCGGATTTCAAAGGGCAACTGGTCCTGGTACAACGGGGCGTATTTGTTCAACGGGAGATTTTCGAGGGTCAACTCGCCCCAAGAACGCAACGGGTCCAGATAGAAAAATCCGTTCCAGGAAATTTTTTCGCCGGCGTCCGTCGTGCCGGTAAACACGTGGGGATTTTTGTTGTCCGGATTGGTTTCGAAATGTTCCATCGTGAAGTTCAAGGGACCGACCAAACGCTTGAACGGCTGATGATGCGTCAGGTCGGTCACCGAGGCGGTGGCGTTCGTGATTAGCAGCCGGCCAATCCACAGGTTAACGGGCCTGGCCGGCGCCTTGGGCGGAGCAGGGGCCGCGTTGGTGGAAGGCGTGTTGGTTGGTGAAAATTTTTTGATGAGGTCGGAAAAATTGAATGTGCCGTCTTTGTTCATTTGCACGCGGGCAAAAGGTCCGGTCACGCTGATTTCCTTGAAAACCCAGGGATGGCCCAGGAATGACGAGAGCTGGAAATTCACATAAACCTCGTCCCAGGAAATGAACGGCTCGCCGTCCTTGTCCTTGATGAGCAGCCCGCGAATGGCGGTCGAAAACGCAAACGGATTGAGCTTCACCTTCTGGATGGAAACCTCGCGGTCGAGTTGTTGGGACAACTGCTTGACCGCCACGGCGCGGATGATGGGCGGCAGAATGAGAAAACCGATGACGGCGTAGGCGAACAACAGCCAGAACAGCCAAAGCGCCAGCTTGCGCCGTCGCGGCGAAAGGGAATCCCAGACGCGAAATTTTATCTTGTCACCCACAATAGTGAGAATTTGCGCGTGATGTCTTGCTCCGTCAACTCCTTCGTGTGGTCGGTGGTGCCACGGCTTGACCGGAGCGCGGAGCATCGCTCCGCGTGAACCAAGCTCTCACCTCGCGGAGCAATGCTCCGCGCTCCAAACAACGCAAACTTTATCACAGCCGTGTGGGCGTGGCCGGATTGGTTCTGATCGTGATGGCCTGAATGCATTTGAGCCATTCGTGCGCCAGGGACTTGCCGACTTCAACCCGGGCGGGCAAAACTTCCAACTCGCCTTGACCGGCGGTTTGGGGCTAATCTCCGGTTTGATTTTGCCATGATGACCAGTTCGCAAATCCGCCAGTCGTTTCTCGACTTTTTCAAGTCGAAGCAACATACCATTGTCCCGTCTTCCAGCCTCATGCCGGACAGCCCCAACCTGCTGTTCACCAACGCCGGCATGAACCAGTTCGTGCCCATCTTCCTTGGCCAGACCAAATGCCCCTACACGCCCGGCCGCGCCGCCGACACCCAGAAATGCATCCGCGCCGGCGGCAAACACAACGACCTCGACGATGTCGGCCTCGACACCTATCACCATACCTTTTTCGAGATGCTCGGCAACTGGAGCTTCGGCGATTACTTCAAAAAGGAATCCATTGGATGGGGCTGGGAACTTCTGACGAAGGTCTGGAAATTTCCCGCCGACCGCCTTTACGCGACCGTTTATAAACCCGGCCCCGGCGAGCCGTCGGATTTCGACCAGGAAGCCTACGACATCTGGGCTGAAATTTTCCGCCAAGAAGGGCTTGATCCAAAGTTCACATCGTCTTCGGAAACAAAAAGGACAATTTCTGGATGATGGGCGAAACCGGCCCCTGCGGCCCGTGCAGCGAAATTCACGTGGACCTCACGCCGGCCGGAGACACCAAGGGGAGCCTTGTCAATAAAGGCGATGCCCGTTGCATCGAAATCTGGAATCACGTCTTCATCCAGTTCAACGCGAACCCCGATGGCACGTTTTCGCCGCTGCCGGCGAAACACGTGGACACCGGCATGGGGTTCGAGCGCGCCACGAGCATCATTCAGGGCACGAAAGGCTTCAAAGATTTCGCCAGCGCAAAGATTTCGAACTACGAAACCGACATCTTCCGTCCGATATTTGACGAACTGGAGAAATTGAGCGGGAAGAAATACGGCAGCACGCTGCCTGGGAGCGAGGGGCTTCAGCCCGCTTCAACGTCCGCTGCAATTCCTACGTCCGAAGGTGAACCGACGCGAAGCGGCCTAAAGGCGCGCGCTCCTTCCGAAGAGCAAATCGCCACGGACGTGGCGTTCCGGGTGATCGCCGACCACATCCGGACGCTTTCGTTTGCGATTGCCGACGGCATCCAGCCCGGCAACAACGACCGCAACTACGTTCTGCGTCGCATCCTGCGCCGCGCCGTGCGCTATGGCCGCACGCTCGGCTTCCACGAACCGTTTTTCTACAAGCTCGTGGACGTGCTCGCCGACACGATGGGCAACATCTTTCCCGAAATCCGCGCCCGGAAAAAGCACGTCCAGGAAGTCATCCGCACCGAGGAAGAGGCGTTTAACAAGACGCTGGATCGGGGGATTGAATTATTTAACGCGCAAGTAGAGACGATGTCCGAGAAGTTGGAGATAAAGTCACGGCTAATCGCGAAGCCTGATGGCGGATTTATTGACATCACTAGAACGGAAACCACGCCTTTCAAGAATCCATCGAGAATTATTCCGGGACATTTTGCCTTTCAACTCTACGACACCTACGGTTTCCCGCTCGACCTCACTGAGTTGATGGCGCGTGAACGCGGGTTGACCGTGGACAAAGCCGGCTTTGAAAAGTTGATGGACGAGCAGCGCGCCCGTGCCCGTGCTGCACAGAAAAAAGAAGTCATTTCGCTTTCGCAAATCGAGACCTCCACGCCCACGAAGTTCGTCGGCTTTGAGAAGCTTGCGGTTGAGGCCAAGGTTTTGGAAGTCGTCGGTTTGAAGGGCAAAACAGCCGTCATTCTCGACACCAGCGCCTGCTACGCCGAAATGGGCGGCCAAGTCGGCGACACCGGCGAAATCATTTCTCCCGTAGCAGCCGACGTGAGTCGGCTCACTTCTTCAGTTGGAGCGGACTCACGTCCGCTGCTACGAGTGACGAACACGCAGAAATCCGGCAATACCTGGCTGCATTTCGTGACGGGCGAAAACTTTCCCGCGATTGGCGATCAAGTTGTTCTTCAAGTTGATTCTAAGCGCCGCAATGCCATCCAACGCCATCACACCGTCACGCATTTGCTGCATTGGGCGTTGCACGAGGTTGTTAGTCACGACGCTTCGCAGAAAGGTTCCTTCGTCGGCCCGGACAAGCTGACCTTCGATTTCAACAGCGCGCCGCTCTCGCCGCGGCAGGTTGCCGACGTTGAGAAACTCGTCAATGAACGCATCCTCGAAAACGCGGGTGTGTCCTGGACGGAAGTTCCGCACGCCGAAGTGAAATCGCGCAAGGATGTGATGCAGTTCTTCGGTGACAAATACGGCGACACCGTCCGCGTTGTCCAGATCGGCGGCCACGCAGCCAAGCTGGACGGCTACTCGATGGAACTGTGCGGCGGCACGCACACACGCGCGACGGGCGAGATTGGCCTGTTCCGCATTGTGGGCGAGAACGCCATTGCCGCCGGTGTGCGGCGCATTGAAGCCATTGCCGGCCTCGAAGCTTATCGCAAAGCCACGGACGAGGTTGCGCTCATCAAATCAATTTCCGGCAGGGTGAACTCGCCCGTGCACGAACTGGAAAAGAAGATTGAATCGTTGCTGGAACATCAAAAAGCGATGGAGAAGCAGGCCAAGATTGCACAACAGCGCGAAGCCTCCAACGCCGCCAGCAACCTGCTTGAGGAGATCAAAACCATCAACGGCGTGCCCGCGATTATTCACAACCTCGGTTCCGCCGATGGCGAATTTTTGCAATCCGTTGCGGACTCGTTGAAAGGCCGGTTCAAGGGCGTGATTGTGCTGGGAGCCGCAGCCAACGGGGCGGTGGCGCTGGTCGCCGCGGTTTCACCGGATTTCACAACCAAAGTCCAGGCGGGAAAAATCATCCAGCAGATTGCGCCGATTGTTGGCGGCAAAGGCGGCGGCAAGCCCGACAACGCCCGCGGCGGCGGCAAGGACGCAGCCAAGCTGGACGAAGCTTTGGCGAAGGCGAAGACGCTGCTCGGCTGAATGGATCAATGGCCCATGGGCGGCATGCCCATGCCGCCACCACCCATGCGCTTCATCATTTCCTGCTGCATTAACTGCATAGGATTGTCGTAGTGTTTGTAACTGGCCGGGGATCAAACAGGCTGGCCTCCTGTTTGGCGAGTTTCACGTCCTTGAACAGCATGGTCGCCTTCTGGCCCTGCTCGGCGGTTTCGATTTTTACGGGAAAATTCTTCAGGTCGGTCGCGTTCCAGACGGTGGATTCATGCTTGTTGCCTTTGCTGTCGCTGACCACGGCCTTGTTTTTGACGCAGGGATGGCCGTCCACGGTTTCCTTTCCCAGTTCGGTGGTTTCGAGTTTGAAATCCGAGGCCGGGGTGGCGGCTTCGGGGTTCTGCATGACTATTTCGGTGTAAGCCTCCAGGTTGGGATAAACCATGTAAGCGATTTTTTTATCCGGCCGGGAAATCATGACCATTTTGTCCATGCCCATTTGTTTCATGTGTTCCGCTGCGTTGGGCGGCAGGTTGCCGCCTTTTATTTGCGCCATGTCCATCTCGAAACGGGATTTTGCCGTCCAGCGCGGCGAATTTGCCGGAGGTGGTGACCGTGCCGGACGCCGTGCCGTCCGCGGCTTGCATTTCCAGGGTGGCGGAATAAGCGGTGTTATCGCCGAACAATTTGGCCGTGCTGCCTCCCAACTGCGGTCCGGTTTGGGCGGGCGGTCCGAATTGCGAGTAGGCTTGAACGAGTCCAAGAGAAATGATGGCCGAAGCGAGAATCAAGGATGGTGTTTTCATGTTTTGAGTTTGTTTGGCGCCCAATGGGTGGACAAAAGCTTCCCAAAAGACAAGCCGAAACCAACCGTGTTAGTAATCGGAACTGGTCACGCCGTCCAGGCAATCGCGGACATGTGTCAGGAGCCGGTGTGGGCTGAAGGGTTTCTCCATGAAGTTGGGGTTATCGCGCAAAGGCGAATTTTCGCCGAGCATTTCATCGGTGTAACCGCTGTTGTAAACGACCTTGAGTCCGGGCTTTTCCGAAAGCAGCCGCTTGGCGAGTTCCTGGCCGGAAATGCCGCCGGGCATGACCATGTCGGTAAGCAAAAGGTCAATCGTGTCGCGGTGTTGCAGCCACAGTTCCAGGGCGCTCAGGCCGGAATCAGCCTCGAGGATGCGATAACCTTTCTGCTCCAACACCGTCCGCGCCAATAAACGCACGGGAGTTTCGTCCTCAACCAGCAGAATGGTTTCCTTTCCGCCGCGGACCTTTGGGGTGCGGATAAATTCGGTCTGAAATTTTTCGCTATCCGCCAGGCGGGGCAAATAAATATGAAAAGTGGTTCCGCTGTTGAGCTTGCTTTCCACTTCGATCCAGCCGCGATGTTGCTCCACAATGCCGAAAACGGTGGCCAGACCCAGGCCGGTGCCCTTGCCGACTTCCTTGGTGGTAAAGAACGGTTCAAAGATGCGCTCCATTGTCTCCGGCGCCATGCCGCAACCGGTGTCAGTGATTTTCAAGCGGATGAACGAGCCGGGCCTGGACTTCGGGTTGTTCCCGGCGTCGGCGGCGTTGACGGCCACGGCGGCGGTTTGAATGACCAGGCGCCCGCCTTTGGGCATGGCGTCGCGCGAGTTGACGGCGAGATTGATGAGAATTTGTTCCAACATGGTGCGGTCGGCCTGGATGGGAGCGCTGCCCGGGGCAAAATGGGTTTCCAGGCCGATATGTTCGCCAATGATCCGCTGCAGCATTTTGCTGGTGTTGGCAACCACTTCATTCAGGTCGAGCGGTTTGGGTTGAAAGACCTGGCGCCGGCTGAAGGTGAGCAGTTGACGGGTGAGATTGGCGGCGCGTTCGGAGGCTTTGGCGATTTCGACCAGGCCGCTGGCTTGGTCAGGATTCAAAGGTTCCTGAAGCTGGAGCAGGCAGACGTTGCCCTGGATGATGGTGAGGAGGTTGTTGAAATCGTGGGCGATGCCGCCCGCCAACTGGCCAAAGGCTTCCATCTTCTGGGATTGGCGAAGCTGTTCCTCAAGTTGCTTGCGTTCGGTAATGTCCTCCTTGACGGCGAGATAGTGGGTGATGGCCCCGGCAGCGTTGAAAATGGGCGAAATCACGGACAATTCCCAAAAAAGTTCTCCATTTTTTTTCCGGTTGTGGAATTCGCCGCGCCATTCCCGCCCGGCGCGGATGCATTCCCACATTTGCTGGTAAACCTCCGCCGGCAGCTCGCCCGATTTCAAGATGCGCGGATTCTTTCCCATCGCCTCGCTGAAGGAATATCCCGTCACCTCCGTGAACTTCCGGTTGACGTATTCGATGTTGCCGTCCTTGTTCGTGATGACGATGGAAACGGGGCTTTGCTCGACGGCGCGCGACAATTGCCGCACCTTTTCGTCCATCTGCTTGCGCTCGGTGACATCTTCGTATGTCCCCAGCACGCCAATCACCTGGCCATTCTTGTCGTGCAATGGCACCTTGTTTGTGCGCAACCAGCCGATGCTTCCGTCCAGCTTGGTTTGCGGTTCTTCGTAGTTCAGTTTGGGCTGGTTGGTTTCCATCACCTCGCGATCATCGGCGCGAAAGCGATCCGCCTGCGGGGCGGCAACGGTCTCGTAATCGGTTTTGCCGGCCAGCTTGCTGGTATCAGAATAACCGCAGTCCTTGGCCAGTGGTTTGTTGCAGCCGAGAAAGACCGAATTGCGATCCTTCCAGAAAACGCGCTGGGGGATCGTGTCCAGCACGGTCTGGAGCATCTGCTGGGAATTGAACAACTCCAATTCGGTTTGCCGCTTGCGTCGGCGTTGCCACAGCAGTGCGGCAATCAAACCGGTTTGCATGACCAGCGCCGCCACGATGATGATCACCAGTTGGTGATACGCCTCCCACAAGGTGGGCATGTGGGATCGCACCCGGCTGCCCGGTGGAATCAGCTTTTCGCTCAAACCGTATTTTTGCATCAGCCGCGCATCGAATGTCAGCACGCTGCTCTGGCTCTGGATCACCGGCACGGAGTTTGCGCTGCCGGCACGGACGACGGCGGCAATTTGGTTGGCCACCTCGGGGGCCAGTTTCCGGCTGATAATGCATGAGCCACCCATCATTCCGTATCCAATGTAGCTCTCCGTGTGGCTGAAAATGGGCGCGCGGGAGACCAAACTCAACTCCTCCAGCGCGTCGCCGGGGACGAAAAACTGCCCGGCTGCGTCCTTCCAGATGTCGTCATAAAACACGATGGTATCCGGTGGCAGAGCGACCAGCCGTTGCTTGGTCTCCGCCATTGTCAGCCCCACGAGTTTGATCAACTCAAAACGGTTCGTGCAAAAATCCTCCACGGTCTTAAGGTCTTGTCCGTGAAATTCCGGAAAATCGCTTTCTGCCGATGAAACGAAGGCAATTCGCCGGGTGTCTGGGAACAGGAGCAACGCCATTTTCAACGTGCCCGGCACATCAATATCAACCGTGACTCCGGTTACATTGGTCTGGCCCGCCAGCAATTCGGCTTCCACCCCTTTGGTTCCAATGGCAATCACCGGCACCTCCGGCCACACTTTCGGGCGAACCTTCAACACAAAATCAATGGACATTTCGCCGGAGGCCGCGATGGCATCCATCTTGTGCCCGTGATATTTGTTGCGCAGCCAGTCTTCAAGGTCGGTGCGATAGCTGGTTCCCTCAAAACGCGCCAGATCCAGATTCTCCCGGTAAAACACCACGTGGCTGGGCAGGTTCGTTGTCAACAACTGGCGCAACCGGGACATGAAATCCAAAAATATCGGCCGTTGATCTCCTTGTTCCACGACCAGGATCGAAATGGTTGCATTGGTCGTGTTCGCCGCGCAGGCAGCCGGGGTCAAAAACATCGCCGCGGCGGCCAGTAATGTCAGCCCCGCGGAAAAAGCTAAATTACGGCCGGGGCCGCGACTGCGCCGGCGCCATCCAAGCTGTCGGGGTTGTAAGACCGGAGAATTCATCGGGCAGCCGGGTTGGGACAGGTTTGGAAGGCCAGACATGAGAGGTTTGGCTGCAACAACGCCTGACGTTTGACGAAGACACGGGTACTGCGCCTCAATATGCTGGAAATTGCAGGGTTCATGGTTTCTGAAACCTGTCTGAGTTTAGCACTGAAACCAAGGATTGAAACCGGAAAAGGCAGCCAGATATTGGCCATCTATTCACCAAAATTGATAATCCCCGCGCCTTGCGGCCCGGGGACTTTTGTTTTGGAGATGGAATGCGGATCAGCCAAGCCGCTTGCGCAGGCTGTCCAACTGGTCGTTCAGCGCTTTTGGCAAATGACCGCCCAGCGTGGCGTAACTCGCGGCCACGTCCTCGATTTCCGTTTTCCAGCCGGCCAGGTCCACCGCGAGCAGTTGCTTGAGGTAATTGGCGGGCAGATTCAAGCCGGACAAGTCGAGCGCGCCGGCGGTGGGCAGATTCCCAATGGGCGTTTTTTCCGCCTTGCCCGTGCCCTCGGCGCGTTCGCAAATCCATTTGAGCACCCGGCTGTTTTCGCCGTAGCCGGGCCAGAGCCACCGGCCATCGCCATCCTTGCGGAACCAGTTCACAAAATAAATCTTCGGCAGCTTGCCGCGGTCGGTGCGTTGCGCGAACGAAAGCCAGTGCGCGAAATAATCACCCATGTGGTAGCCGCAGAAGGGCAGCATGGCGAACGGATCGCGGCGCAGCACCCCGGCCTGGCCCAGCGCGGCGGCGGTGGTTTCCGAACCGCAGGCCGACCCCATGAACACACCGTGTTCCCAGTCAAACGCCTCGTTCACCAGCGGAATCGTGCCGGGGCGGCGTCCGCCGAAAAGAATCGCCGCCAGCGGCACGCCTTCGGGATTCTGCCAGTCGGGATCAATCACCGGACATTGCGACGCCGGCGTGGTGAAGCGCGAGTTCGGGTGCGCGGCCTTGCGTCCCGTTTCCGGGGTCCATTCCCGGCCTTCCCAATCAATCGCCTTGGCGGGCGCGGGCACCCCCATGTCCTCCCACCAGACATCGCCGTCCGGAGTCAGCGCGACATTGGTGAAGATGGTGTTCCGGGCGGAGGTAATCATCGCGTTGGGATTCGATTTCATCGAAGTGCCGGGCGCGACGCCAAAGAAACCGCTTTCCGGATTCATCGCGTAAAGCCGGCCATCCTTGCCGACGCGAATCCAGGCAATGTCGTCGCCGAGCGTTGTGACTTTCCAGCCGGTCACCGTCGGTTGCATCATTGCCAGGTTGGTTTTGCCGCAGGCGCTGGGGAAGGCGGCGGCAATGTAATGTTTTTTGCCCTGCGGTGAAGTCAGTCCAAGGATGAGCATGTGCTCCGCCATCCAGCCTTCTTTTTTGGCGACGGTGGAGGCGATGCGGAGCGCGAGGCATTTTTTGCCGAGCAACGCGTTGCCGCCATAACCGGAACCGTAAGACCAGATGGAAGGCTCGTCGGGAAAATGAACGATGTATTTGTTTTTCGGATCGGGTTCGCACGGCCACGATACATCGGCCTGGCCGGGCTTGAGCGGCGCGCCGACGGAGTGCAGGCAGGGAATGAACGAACCGGTCAGGCCCAGCTTGTCGAGCACCGGCTTGCCCATGCGCGTCATGATGCGCATGTTGACGACGACATAAGGCGAATCGGAAATCTCAATGCCGATTTTGCAAATGGGCGAGCCGAGCGGTCCCATGGCAAACGGGATGACATACATCGTCCGTCCCTTCATGCACCCATTGAACAGGCCCAGCAGCTTTTGCTTCATCTCGGTGGCGTCGGCCCAGTTGTTCGTGGGGCCGGCCTCGTCCTTGGTTTTGGAACAGATGAAGGTCCGGTCTTCAACGCGCGCCACGTCGCTGGGATGCGAGCGGGCCAGATAACAGCCCGGGCGTTTCTTCGCGTTCAGTTTAATCAACGTACCGCTCTTCACCATCAGGTTGCAGAGCGCCTCGTTTTCCGCGTCCGAACCGTCACACCAGTGAACCTGCTCCGGCCGGCAGAGTTCGGTCATTTCCTTGACCCAGGCGAGCAGCTTGTGATTTGAAGTGGGCGCGTGATTGGTCATGCTTGTCATATCGTGCGTTATTTATATCAAATAATAGTTTGGCTAAACTGCCAGAAACAGGAGGGTTTGAACAGCCCCAATTTGCGTTTTTGACGGTGTTGCCAAAAAGCAAAAAGGCTGGACCGAAGTCCAGCCCTGTCTTTGCATTCAACCCTCAACTCTCAACCAGCCATACGTTGCCCGCGACGTGGCGCGGCTTTACGTGGCCATGTGGGAGACCGGGTCGCTCCAAATGCTGTAACCCGTCGAGCCGCCCACGGCGCGCGCGCGGATGTTGTAAGTGGCGCCCGGCGTGAGGTTTTCCACCACCACATTTCGGGTATAGGTGTATGTCCCGGCATGTTGCCATTGACCGGTGCCCGTGCTGGTCTGCACTTCATACGCCCGGGCATTGTCCACCGGCTGTAGATTCACCACCAGTTGCGTGCTGGCCTCATTGTCCACCGACAAGACCACGGTCGGGTCCAACTCAGTTTGCGACCGGCTGGTGCTGTTGGCCAGGAATCCGGAGGAGAGCAACATGGCCAGATCGTCAAAGGCGATGCCCTGCACATACACGGCCTGTTGCCGCAGGAGGTCCACCAATGCGGCGCGCGCATTGTTCTTGATGACCGTTGCCTGGGTGCCGCCTTGCGGGCACGCTGCCAGGGCGGTTTCAAACGCCGTTTGCGCGCTGCTCAACTTTGCCAGCGGAATCGTCGGCGTGGGGAAATTTTTGTTCCCGGTCAGGCCGGTGATGACGTTCGTTGTGAATTGGTCCAATTGCGTGTCAGGCAACTGGGCAAACGAGTATGATACGGGCTTTGAGGTTTAAATTCGCGTTCATTCGTGCCCTTTGTGTCCACCCGTTTCAGCCTTTGCGCAGATACTTTTTGATGAACAGCAGGTAGCCCAGGAACGGCACCGTGAACAGCGCCGTGAACCAGCTCAGGTGGTTGCCCGTCATCAGGCCCGTCTTTTGGATCTGGTCAATCTGCGCCTGCGGCAGGCCCTGCAATTGATACATCTCAATGATGTCATGGTGTGCGTAGGTCAGCAGGGCGGACACCAGAAACAGCACCATCGCGATGAGGATGAGCCACCAGCCGCGCGCATCGAGCCGGTATAACCACCACCCCGCCGTGCCCCAGACGGCGGCGATGACCAGACAGAACAACGCACCCGGCAGGCCGGAGACGAACATTCCAAAGCACGGCATCACCGCCAGACCGGTCAGCGACATCACCAGCATCATCGGCACGGCCAGCCACGTCCACAGGCAGAACCCCAGCACCGGCAGCGGACAGGCATCGGTCCAGCGCGTCACCGGGTCGCGCGCCGCGCAGGTGGCCTTCACATGACGGCTCTGGTAGAAGAACGTCCACACCGCCGGCACGAGGACAAAAATCACGAAGAAGAAAAGAGTCATGCCGATGACCATGCCGGTGATGGCTCCCGGCGGCATGGCCGGCTGGCCGGTCTTGGCATCGGCCGGCAGGTTGGCGAACGACTTACTCATGACGAACGGCATCACCGCCGTCATGCCGATGCCCATGATGAGCCAGCTCCAGGAATAGATGAGCAGCAGCGCCCGCGCCCAGCGTCGCGCCTTGATGGAACCGATGCCCAGCCAGATCAGCGCCACCGCCAGCACGCCGTAGATGCCGATGGCCGGCAGGATGGCGGCATGATTCATCGGCGGCGCATTCGGGGCCTTGGCCGCCATCATCTGCCCAAACAGCATCAGTGGCACAAACAGTCCGGCGAGACAGCCGAGCAGCAACGTCAGGATGCCAAAGATGACCAAGCCGGTGGAGCGATCCTTGTAGTCGGGCAGCGGAGCGGTTTCGACGTGCGGGATGGATGGTTCGTTCATAAGATTAGTTCTTCCCGATAAATTATTTTGCCGTTGCCCGGAGTTCATTTTGCCGTGTGCGCCACATCCGGCGGCGACCGGCGGCGGTTTTGGTTTCGGCAAATTCCGCCGGGATGAGCAGGGAGGCCTTGTGCAGAAATTCGTTGCGGAGATTTGGGTTCACCTCATCCGGCCTGCGGCCACCTTCTCCCCAGCGCGGAGAAGGAGAATCGCCGATGGAGCCTTTGCCGAGGTCGAAGGCCCAGACCATTTCATTTGAAGCCGGTTCCGGTTTTTCGTTCAGAACATAAGTTTTCATATCCACTGTTTCCCGTTTGAAGCTGTGGGGCGATGCTACGCCGGGGCCGGGGTGGAGGCAAATGAAATGGTTAGCCGTATTTGGGTGCCAGCCTCACTTTTGAGTTTTATCGCTCGCCATCTGGCGCACGAGATCAATGTGGCCGCGCAGACCGTAGAATTGATCGGCCAGGAACGCCGGCACTTTCATCTTGTTGACCTCGGTTTGGATTTCGTCCAGCCGTTTGAGCAGGCGTTGGCGCTTGCCCGCCTCCGGTTCGTTGAACAATTCCCGCTCCAAAACCAGCAAGGCCCGATACCAGCGATAGATTCGCGTCTGGTTCCGCCAGCGATAGAGATGGGGCAGGCTGCGCAGGATCGGAATTAAAATGACAATCGCCGGCACAAACACCACCAGAATGCGGCTGGTCAGGCTGGCCATCCAGAAGGGCAGGTAGCGATAGAAAAATCCCGTGCCGGATTTGTAAAAGCGGGCGGCGTCGTCACTGATGTGGAAATCATGTTCAATCGGCGCCGGGAATTCGCGTTTATGCTGCAACAAAGACGCTTTGCCATGCACCTCCTGCGCGGCCTGCAGCAGCAGGTCCGACAGCGCCGGATGAAGACTGTCCCGGGCAATCAACTCGACCGTGGGACCGATCAGGTTCACATCGTGCGCCGGGATGTTTTTGCTAAAATCAATGCCGCCTTGCGGCAGCTTCAGCACGCTCAGGTAGCTGAACTTTCGGGTATAGGCATCGGCCTGGGCGAAATTCAACAGGTGCACATCCGGCGCCAGCATCAGTTTCCGCATGATGGCGGGCGAGGCGTCTTCCCCCATCAAAAACACGGCATCCACCGTCCCATCCAAAAGCGCCTTGGCGGATGTTTCTGCGTCCCAATCCTGCAACGTCGTGGCCGCGCCGGGTTTAATGTCATTGGCGCCCAACAAGGTTAAAACCAGGGTGCGTGTGCCGCTGCCAACCGGACCGATGGCCAGGCGCTGGCCCGCCAGTCCGGCCAGCGTTTCGACGTTGGTGCCGCGGTAAAATACCAGCAATGGCTGATAGGAAATGCTGCCCAGCGAAACCAGTTTGTCAGTGATTCCATTGGTGAGTCCGCCCTGGACGAAGCCCACATCCACTTTCGCTGACGCATCCTCCAGCCGTTGGAGATTGTTGAGGGAACCATTCGAGGTGAGGATTTTCAGTTTCACGCCCCGGCGTTGCAGAAAGCCGGCGTATTTGCAGGCGTTCGTATAAAAAATGCTGCCTTCGGGTCCGCTGGTGATCGTAATGGTGCCGGGCGGAGCGGAATGAAGAAAGAACCACACTGCGCCGATCAGACCCAGACCGATTAAAATCATGCCCGCCGTTATGACGGCCCGGCTGATGCCGAAACTCTCGGAAATCATCGTCACCAGGTTCGGCATGGGGATCGGGCGATTCCCGGCGGCTTCGGCCGGTATCCCGCTCTCTTTCTGGAAATTATTCATCGTCCAGCAACATAAGCATCCGAACCAACTGAAACAAGGTGGAAGTCTGCCGACCGGGTCCGGTTTTGGTATTTACGGATGGTGGCTTCCAGCATCTCGGCGAAGGAGCGGGACTGGACGAGATATTTCTTCGAGCGGATTTTCAGTTCGTTGTTCAGCAGTGGCACTCTCTCCGGGCCGACAAGGGGGAAAAGCTGAAATTGGGAAAGCGGGCTGCAAAGGGCCTTGACGTGTGCCGGCCAGGACATAAAATCATGGGCGTGATGCCCACGATGTTGAAAGCGATTCCCCCTGAATCGAGCAGCATCGAAGAGACATACCTGTCGGTTAAATGAAATCGCCCGGTTTCCAGGGAACAGACCGGGAAGGAGAACTCAAATATGAAACGCAAATTCACAATGTTTTTGACCTTGGTGCTGGCCGCCTGCTTCGGGGCGCAGGCCCATGCTGGAATTCAGCTCACGGTGAAAATCGCGCCACCGCCCATCGTGGTCTTTGATCAACCGGCCTGCCCTGGCGACGGTTATATTTGGACGCCGGGCTACTATCAGTATGGCGATTATGGCTACTACTGGGTGCCGGGGCAATGGGTGCTCCCGCCCAGCGTGGGACTCCTCTGGACGCCTGGTTACTGGGGCTTTGTGAGCGGCAGATACACCTGGCACGAAGGAGTTTGGGGCCCGCAAGTCGGTTTCTACGGCGGCATAAACTATGGCAACGGCTATTTTGGTTCCGGCTTCACCGGCGGACGTTGGGAGGGGAACGTGTTCCGGCATAACACGGCCGTCTCGAACGTGGACCGCAACAACGTGCATAATACTTACGTGGATCGAACAGTGGTCCAGGAAATCAAGGGCCCGAATCACGCGTTCAACGGCAAGGGCGGAATCAAGACGCAACCATCGAATGTCGAAGTGGAGGCCGGTCGCGCGCCGCATCAAGGTCCCACGCCGGTGCAGGTCTCACATGCGCAAGAGGCGCATAACAACCATCTCGCGGCTCATGGCAACCCACGCGAGTAACCAGTCCAACGGCTGAAACTGTTTTCATCCGCCGCCCTTTGCCCAGCGGCTGTGAGAAATGCCAGGCCGAGGTTCGGCTGGCCGCAGGCCGGATGAGGTGTCAAATCCTACTGCTTCTTTGAACTTTCCGCCTCCAAATCCTTTTTCAACCGGGCAAAGGCGGATTCAAAGGCGGCCTGGTGGCTGCCCGCAAGGGCTGGCCGGCTGCAAAGACTGGCCATCCGCAAGGTTCACCGCCCCACCAGTTTCTGCAAATGTTCCGGGTAACGCGCGCCTTGCACCGGGATTTTGGCCGCCATGATTTCCAGCGTGCGCAATTCTTCGGGCCTGATCTCGACCGCCGCTGCTCCGCAATTTTCGCGCAGGCGATGCAGCTTCGTCGTGCCGGGAATCGGCACGATCCACGGCTTCTGCGCCAGCAGCCACGCCAGCGCCACCTGCGCGGACGTCACCTTCTTGTCGGCCGCAAACCGGCCGATCAAATCCGCCAGCGCCTGGTTCGCCTTCCGGTTCTCTTCGCTGAAGCGCGGGACGTTGTTGCGGAAATCGGCGCTGTCGAACTTCGTGTCCGCCTTGATTTGTCCGGTGAGGAAACCTTTGCCCAACGGACTGAACGGCACGAAGCCGATGCCCAATTCCTCCAGCACCGGCAACACCGCCGCTTCCGGCTCGCGCCACCACAGCGAGTATTCGCTCTGCAACGCCGTCACCGGCTGGACGGCGTGCGCGCGGCGGATGGTCTGCGCCCCGGCTTCCGACAACCCGAAATGCTTCACCTTGCCCGCACGGATCAATTCCTTCACCGTCCCGGCCACGTCTTCGATGGGCACGTTCGGATCAACCCGATGCTGGTAGAGCAGATCAATCGTTTCGACCCGGAGCCGCTTGAGCGAGGCCTCGACCACCTGCCGGATGTGCGCGGGCTGGCTGTTCACGCCGCCCTGCTTGCCGCTGTCGCAATCGAAGCCGAACTTGGTGGCGATGACCACCTGCTGGCGGAACGGAGCGAGCGCCTCGCCCACGAGTTCCTCGTTGGTGAACGGGCCATAGACCTCGGCGGTGTCGAAGAACGTGACGCCCTGTTCGACCGCCGACCGGATCAGGGAAATCATCTCCGGCTTGTCACCCGCCGGGCCGTAACCGAAGCTCATGCTCATGCAGCCCAGCCCGATGGCCGAGACTTCCAGATTGCCTAGTTTGCGCTTTTGCATAATCGAATCCTTTCTTGCAGTTAAATGTTGAGGCGAACTTACTTCAACTGCGCTGACTTGTCGCGCCGAAATCCGACTTGCCTCGCTGAAATCAGATGAAAGCGGATGAAGGCGGAAGGCCGGATGAAGTGAACCGCGAACCACGCCAAACACGCGAACGCTTCTCCCTCTCCTCGCAACCCTTCGCTCGCGGGAGACCGTGTCACTGGAGGGAGGTTCCGGTTTGTCTTTCAGAACGTCAGTTTTCATGTCCACTATTTTCCGTTTGAAGCTGTTGTTTGATGCTACGCCGGGGCCGGGATGTCAACCTGCGACGCGCCTGTCCGCTTGCTCCTATAAATTTGCTTTCGGGATACGTCCGGCGGTATGCTAACAATGGTTTATGACATGAGTTCATCGCTGGAAAAACATTCCGAACCCGGCCCCGAGGCCGTGCAATGCCTCGCACGCTCGGTCGTGGACACGCTCGCCGAGGAACCGGCGCTCGAAGCGGTGACCATTGACCGCGCGCAGCAGAAAATCTCCGTCGCCACGCTGGGCCAGACGGATGTCGCCCGGCTGACCGAACGCATAACAACCAAATTTCAGGAAGCCCAGGCCGCCGACTCCGGCCATGTGTGTTCGTTGCTCAGTGGCCGGGGCGATTGCCTTTCCTGCCACCTGCCATTGTCCGAAGCCGAGCAAAATAAAATTACCATTCAAAACAACGGCCCAACCACCACCATTGCCCGCATGACCTGCCCGACCGCGCCGAAATTCTGGCGCTGGCGCGATATTCCCTTTCCCAAGGTCGTCCAGCGCGATGTCGAGTTTCTCGAAAGCGCCGAGCACATTGACGAGCACATCAATGAATGGAAAACGCAGCTAGCTGCGGCGATGCTTTGCGGAGTGTTCGGCCTGAATGCTTGGTATTATTCGTCCAAGGGCGACTGGATAAGCATTGCATTTTATGTCCTGGCTTACATTTTCGGCGGTTGGTTTCCCGCGATAGAGGTCTGGGAACGGCTCCAGAAACGCACGATTGACGTGCATTTTCTCATGGTCTTTGTCGCCGCTGGCGCGGCCAGCATTGGCGCGTGGGGCGAGGGCGCGACGTTGCTGTTCCTGTTTTCATTTTCCGGCGCGCTCGAACATTACACTCTGGGCCGGACGCAGAAGGAAATCCGCTCGCTCTTTCGCGACGCGCCGAAAGTCGCCACGGCGATTGATGACCGGGGCAACGAGCGCGAGGTCAAGGTCGAGCTGCTCGCCACCGGAATGCGCCTGCTCATCAAGCCCGGCGAGCAGTTTCCCGTGGACGCGGAAATCGCCAAAGGCAGCACCGCCGCCGACGAGTCGAATCTCACCGGCGAAGCCACACCGGTCGAGAAAAAGATCGGCGACACCACGCTCGCCGGCACCATCAATCTTTGGGGCGCGGTCGAGGTCGTCGTCATGCGGCCCGCGGACGAAAGTTCGCTGCAAAAAATCATCACGCTCATCAAGGACGCGCAACGGCGAAAAGCGCCCGCTCAACAGTTCACCGATCAATTCAGCACTTATTACACCTACGGTGTGCTGGGACTTTCCTTCGTGATGTTTTTTGTCTGGTGGCTTGGCTTCCGGCTCGCGCCGTTTGAGTCCGCCATCGAATCGCAAAGCGCGTTTTACCGCACGATGACGCTGCTCGTGGTTGCGTCGCCGTGCGCGCTGGTGCTTTCCATCCCGTCCGCCGTGCTGGCGGCCATCGCCTGGGGTGCGCGGCACGGCATCCTGTTCCGAGGCGGCGCGGCGGTGGAAAAACTGGCCGAGGTCAACATCGTCGCGCTCGACAAAACCGGCACACTCACCACCGGCGAATTGCGGGTCGAAAAAGTTGAAAGTTTTCCGCCCGGTCGCGAAGCCGAAATTGCGCGGCTGGCTTATTCGCTGGAAAAACTTTCCACGCATCCGCTCGCTCGCGCGATCACGCGCCACGGCAAACAGCAGCAACTGGAGTTGTTGACCTTCGAGCAGTTTGAATCTGTCACCGGCCAGGGTTTGCGCGCGAAACGAAATGGCATTGAATGTTTGCTGGGACGCCGCGACTGGGTTCGGAGTTCCGCCTTCAGGCGGCTCGAAATTGAAACACCGGACCGCCTGAAGGCGGAACTCCAAACTGATGCCGGCCTGTCCGAAGTCTGGGTGGCCGAAGGCGGCCTTCTGGGCCGCGTCATTTTGCGCGACGACATCCGCCCACAATCCGCGACGGTGGTGGAAGCGTTGCGCAACGAAGGCCTGCGCACCGTGGTTTTGACCGGCGACCGCAAGGCGACCGCCGAGTATTTGCGGGCGGAATTGAAACTGGATGACGTGCGCGGCGAGTTGAAGCCGGAACAAAAAGTGGCGGCCATCACGGAATTGAGCGGGCAGGGGAGAAAGGTCGCCATGATCGGCGACGGTGTGAACGACGCGCCGAGCCTGGCCGCCGCGCACATCGGCGTGGCGATGGGCGCTCGCGGGTCGGACGCAGCTTTGGAGCAGGCCGACGTGGTGCTGATGCACGACCGGCTGGAAAATTTTCTCGCCGCGTTTCGTCTGAGCCAGCGCGCGCGCCGCATCATCCGCCAGAATCTGGTCGTTTCGCTCGGCACGGTGGTTGTGCTGGTGACGTTTGCGATGCTGGGCAGGATTCCCCTGCCGCTCGGCGTGGTTGGCCACGAAGGCAGCACCGTCATCGTAGTGATGAACAGTTTGCGATTGCTTTTTGGCGGTCAGAAGCGGGATGCTTGAATCACGGATGAAACACGGGACAAATCCTTTTCGAAAATTTGTTTCAGAACACGCCCGGCTTTTCCAAGGCGGAAAAAAGTTGCCACTGGGCCGCGCTCCCAATTTCCCACGGCATCCCAAGCTGCCGGACAAAGCGCCGATAGCCTTGGTATTCTCACCGCACCCGGACGATGAAAGCATCGCCGGCGGACTGGCATTGCGGTTGTTGCGTGAAGCAAAATGGAATGTCGTCAACGTCGCCGTGACACTTGGCAGCAAACGTGAACGTCGCTCCGCCCGTCTGCGCGAATTGCAGGTCGCGTGCGGCCTGCTCGGCTTCGGCCTGGCGGTGGCGGATTGGGAGGACATCAATCCGGTTGCGCGCCGGAAACGTCGCGCGATTTGGCGGGCGGCGGTAAGAACTGTTGCAGAGATTCTGGCGGAACAAAGACCGCGCGTGATTTTTCTGCCGCACGAGTGCGACGGCCATGGTACGCACATTGGCACGCATTTTTTGGTTCTGGACGCGCTGGAAACTCTGCCCGCAGGATTCAAGTGCCATGTCGTTGAAACGGAATTTTGGGGACAAATGACAAATCCCAATTTGCTTGTCGAATCGAGCGTTGCAGATGTCGGCGACCTCGTGGCGGCGCTGGCCTGTCATGTTGGCGAAGTGCGGCGCAATCCGTATCACGCGCGGCTGCCGGCGTGGATGATGGACAATGTGCGGCGCGGCGCGGAATTGGTGGGCGGGCAGGGCGGGGCGGCGCCGGATTTCACGTTCGCCACAATTTACCGGCTGCGAAAATGGGCGAATGGCCGGCTGACCAATCCTCTGCGGAAGGGAAAATTTTTATCGCGCGCGGAGAACGCCGCCAAACTTTTCCGATGAAAACGAAATTCATGCGCGAGGCCATCCGGCTCTCGCTCCAAAAAATGCGCGGCAATCACGGCGGGCCGTTCGGCGCGGTCGTCGTCCGGCGCGGCAAAATTGTCGGGCGCGGCTGGAACCAGGTCACCTCCGCGAACGACCCGACGGCGCACGCGGAAGTCATTGCCATTCGGGAAGCCGGCCGCCGCCTCAAGACATTCCGGCTCGACGATTGCGAGCTTTACGCCAGTTGCGAACCGTGTCCGATGTGCCTGGCGGCGGGTTATTGGGCGCGGCTGCGGAGGATTTATTACGCCAATACCCGGCAGGACGCGGCGATGATTGGTTTTGACGATGCCGCGCTTTATCGCGAAGTGGCGCGGCCCATTTCGCGCCGCAAGATTTTTATGAAGCAACTGCTTCACCGGGAAGCCTTGGCGGTTTTCGCGGAATGGAAAAACAAGCCGGACAAAATCTGCTATTAACCTGAAAATTAACGTAAACGAGTCAGTTCTTGAAAATGAAATATGTCAATTCTTTAAGGATGGTCCCCGGTTTGCTTGGGGGGGTGATTTTATTTTTTCTCGCCGCCGGCTCAAGTCATGCCGCTGATGAAGGGAGTGCCGCCTCGGGGGTTGTCCACCGTTACGGTCAGCTTCAAGTAAAAAACGGCCAGTTGTGCGACCGGAGCGGCAATCCGATTCAACTCCGGGGAATAGGTTCTCACGATCTGAAACAGTTTCCATTCACCCGGAACACGGTGAGCAATCTGGTGAACGACTGGCATGTCTCCGTGGTCCGCGCGGCCATGTACACGGACAGCTACGGTTCGAGTTATATTCGGGAGCCCCAGGTGAAACAAACCGTCAAACTCATCGTGGATGAGGCGATCCGCAACGATGTGTATGTCATCGTGGACTGGCATATTCTCCAGGACGGCGATCCCAACCTCTACAAAAAACAGGCGAAGGAATTCTTCCAGGAGATGGCGGGGAAATATCGTGGTTCTCCCAACGTGATTTATGAAATCTGCAATGAACCCAACGGCAACGATGTGACTTGGAAGGATGTCAAAGCCTATGCCGACTTCATCATCCCGGCCATTCGCGCCATTGATCCGGACAGCGTCATCATTGTCGGGACGGGCACCTGGAGCCAGGACGTGCGCGCGGCGGCGGCGGCGCCACTGAATTATACGAATGTCCTGTATGCCCTGCATTTTTACTCGGGACCGTCGCATGTCGGATTGCGCCGCAACGCGGATTTGGCCCTGTCCCGGAATCTGCCCCTTTTTGTTTCAGAGTGGGGCTTGACCGATTACACCGGGAACGGCGAGCTTTATCCTGACGAAGCGCAACGGTGGGTTGATTGGATGAACAAACATAAGATCAGTTGGGCCGGCTGGTCTTTCAGCAATGCCGACGAATCCAGCGCCGCGCTCAAGCCGGCGGTGAAGCTGGATGGGCCTTGGCGGGATTCCGACTTCACCGCGTCTGGAAAATGGATCAAATCAAGAATTCAGGCAGATTGATCGTTTGCCCCGGCAAATAGTCGGGCATCAGCTACGGATATTCGGAAACGTGTCCTGAGTAATGCACAATCCTGTCCCTTGGAGGAATAGTGACAGCCAAGTGCTAATTTGTGTCAATACTCAGGACCCCTTTACTTGTTGCGGGCGGCCACCTTGATTGCCCGGCGCGCCCAGGCAACCAGTTCCAGCGCATTTTCCAACACGTCCGGCGGCACTTCGTGATAACTCATCGTCAGCACGCGCCCTTTCGACTCATAAGTGAACGGTTCCATGCCGCGTGCCACATAATCCGCCTGCGACTGCGCATCCGTTTTGAAGAACAACCGCCCATCATCCAAAATGCCGAAGAAATGTTCGTCTTGATACAATCCGTGCGCGCCGAACATTGCCTTTGCCCGCACATCCGGCAGCGCGCGCAACTGGTCCAGCACAAATTCTTTGAACGATTCATCCGCCATGCCGGAAGATTAAACGCAAAGTCGCGACGGTGCAAAGCCGCAGCGCGGCGGAGTCGCAACCAAAACAATTCCATAAGGAAACTAGGAAAACAGGAATTCTTTCTGATGGTTCTTGGTTTCCTGGCTTCCTTAAAAAAAATCTTCGCGGAATGTAACGAGGTTGTGAGATAACACCGCAAAGCGATTAACCCGTTGAGGACTATTATCTTCCACCAGTCTTTGGCCGGGTTTCAAGATTCATATTCTAATGGTTGATATGCGTCCCAAAAATAGGCAAAAATTTCCCTTGCATTTCGCTGCGCATGTCTCACAATAAGACAGTTGTTATGGCGCGAAGTCATCCCATCAATAAAATTCTGGTTGTTGATGACAACCAGGTCATGCTTAAGGTTTTGCTCTTGGGCCTCAAGCGCAACGGCTACGAGGTGTTCACTGCGGTTGACGGGCCCGAAGCTTTCAGCATCGTGCGCCAGGAAAATCCGGACCTCATTCTGCTCGATGTTTTCTTTCCGCCCGATATTTTCGAGAGTGGCAACACTTGGGATGCATTTGTGATCATGCACTGGCTCCAACGCATGGGCGGACCCCAGGCCAAAAACATTCCCGTGTTCGTCATGTCCGGAGCTGAACCGGAGGAATATCAGGGATCGTTGTCTGGCTGCCGGCGCGGCGAACTACTTTCAAAAACCGATCAAGATTCCCGAGCTGGTGGACGCCATTCAGGAATTCTCCCTCCAGCGCATGTGCGATGTGCCGCAGGAATTGGCGGGCCTGTCCTACGCCGAGCGCCTGCGCCTCTAGCCGGACAATGTTTTTCATTTTGACGGTGGCGGCGGGTGTTCGGCTGGCTTTTCTGCAGCGCCTGTGCTCCGATGTTGACCAGAACGAGCTTCCGCAAAGTGTCGGACGGTTTTGAGGGATCCGGCCCGGCACACATGCCCGCAATATTGCGCGTGATCTGGACCGGAGTCAGGATGAGTCCCCAGGGAAATCCCCACCAGCCGCAAAAGAGAGAGAAAACCGAAGCCCCAACTGGCTTTTGGTGGCGCAGGAACGGCAGGAGACTTGTGGGGTTGTCGCCCAGCGGGTCAGCAAAATGAGCGACCAGACTTGTGGACTTTGTGAACGTCAATCGGGCCGAGTCCCCGGCATTTGGGACAGTTGCCCCGGAAAATTTCCTCCACCTGCCGGTCAATCACGCCCGGCGGGACCTTTTTGGGCGGCGCTGAGGATGTAAGCGCTGGTGAGGCATTTTTTGTTGCAGAAGCGCTGAGTGCCGGAACTCAGGCCGCCCATTATAATCGTTGACCCGCAATAACCACATTTTGCCATAGGCTTATGGCCCTTTACCCTGAAGCTTCCCGGCGCGAATGTCGAGCCGGAATTTCTGCAACCCGTTTTTTTTGCTTGTCTCTCCGGCTCCCGCGCTCAATTCTCAAAGCGAACTCGGCGGCAACTCTCACGCTTATGAATGCAGCAACCTGTCAATGCTACCGGCATTCCGGAAAATTCAGTCCTCACGGCCTGGCCCTGGCGCTCATCGTTCCCATCGCAGCGGGCTTCCCGCTTGGCTACGTTTATGCCTGCCTCATCAAATGGATACCATTCATCTACCTGAACGTTTTCATCACGGCGGGTTACGGCGGCGTGGTCGGCTTTCTGGCCGGGTGGATGCTGAGGTTCGGCAAGGTGCGCAACAACACGCTGGCCGCATTATGCGGTTTGCTGGCGGGCATCTCCGGGCTGTACCTGGGATGGAATGGGCACATTCACGCCTATTTTGAGGATTCCCCGGCGTTCTGCCTTCCGGCCCAAATGTTGAGGGGGATGAAATATCTCTATGAACATGGTTCCTGGACCCTGAAAGGAGAAACGATAACCGGCGTCATCCTTGGCATCGTGTGGGGAGTTGAAGCGCTCATGATTGTTGGCCTGAGCACGCTCATGTCCTACGTCATGATTTCGGGCACGCCGTTCTGCGAACGAACCGAATGCTGGCTCGATAAGGAGAAAAAAATCAGCACGCTGGAGCCGTTCACCCAGCCGGCCCAGTTGGAGGCGTTCAAGGCCGGCGATCTCAGTTCGCTGCTTCAAGCCCGTGCGAAACATGAAGGCGCCCCGGTTTTCGGCAGGTTGACCATCAAGCATTCGCCCAAGTGCGAGGAATTCTTCACGGTGACCGTTTCCAATGTCAGGGTGGCCGTGGATAAAAAGGGGAAAATTACCGAGAATTCCCAGGAGCTGGTGCGTGATGTCATCGCGTCCAAGTCCATGTTTGATCAGATTGTCAAACTTGAGCAGTTGAAATCTGAAATACCGCCACCGCTTGAACCCAAACGGTCAGGATGACCCGAGGTAACGCGTCTCGCACAACCTGGGGCTGAGAGATGGAAGATTCAGCCTGCGACTTCGGCAGCGCACCCAATTGTCGCATCAGCCTTGCGAACATTCCTGCCACAACAAGAAAATTCCGAGCGCCCGGGTCCAGCGTTCGATGTAGCTGGTGTCGCAGCCGGTGGCGACAAGGTTCCGCACGTCGCACATGTGCCGCGGACAATGTGATTTCCGGGCCCAATACAGTTTCGAGATGATGAGGTCTTCCTTGCTCACGATCCAGGTCTGGAAGTTTTCAAACCTGGCCCGCTGCCGGCGGTTGAATTCCGTGCGGCGATAATTGATCTGCTGGCAGACGATGCAATTCACCTTCATGCGGTTTTTTCGTTGGAAGAGGTTGAAGAATGTCCGTTGGGCAATGGCATTGTCCACCTGTTCGCGGGAAAGGTCGTAGTCGGGACTGAACATGCGGACCACGAGTTCGGCGTCGTCGGGGCGCAGGGCGACGACGAAGTCAAGGTTGCGGGGCGCGCACGGCAGGTCGTAGCCGTTCATCGCCATCGAGCCGGTGAGCATGTAGCCGATTTCCGCCGCATCGAGCCGCACGGAAATGTCGCGGACGATGTCAATCTGGCTTTGCATGCGGGCCAGGGAAGCGGTGGCCCCGGTCACAACTTTGATTGAAATAACCGGCCCGCCCTGCAACAAGGGATAGAATTTGGTGCCGGGGCGCAAATCCGCAAGGTCGCTGTTCTGGCATGTTTTGTCTCTGGTCATCGTGCCTAAATCAGCACAACTCAGGCCAAAGCGCCGGCAGGTTGCCGGCGTGGCTGGCGTCAATTATTTTGACACACGGGAGAAGAATTAATGCAAAGACGCCAAGACGCAGAGAAGTAATGATTTTGGAGTGCGCCGGCATGACGGCGCTTTGGTTCGACGCGACATGTCGCGTCATTGAAAAGCGGTGACCTGTCACCGCACTCCAAATGAAACCCTGCCTTTTCTTTGCGTCTGGGCGGCTTTGCGCCTTGGCGTTGAAAATGAATTAACCCGCTAAATTGCGACAGCGGCAGGATGGATTTAAATGTTGGGCGATAAACCCGGCACATGTGCCGGGCTGATTTCCGGCGTCCCTGCCGGGATGGGACGCGCAACTCCGGCAATGTTACCAACGGGTCATATGTCAAGATTTTGCAGAAGCAGCAACGGGAGCGGTTAAAAAAGTCCGCCAGTCTGGAAATTGCTGATAGACACCTATCGTCGAGAACAAACTATTGACTAGCTCCACTCGTTTTTCTGGATGTGCCCGGGCCTCAAGCAATAAGCCGAGTAATTGTGTCGTGGTCATCAAGCAATGCTCTCGCCGGGTTGAATATTTTAGCATTTGGTCTGGAAATGGCGGATCAGTTCGTTCAGCTAACGACGTTTCACAGTAAGCATTCACGAGGAGCATGCCTTTCGGATCGGTTCCTTTGTCCTCTTTGAAACCTGCAACCCATTTTTCCAATTGTGCTGCATCGGCTTCTGCTGCTGAACTTTTTTTACCTTTAACTTCAACAACAGCATGTTTCCCGTCAAATTCCACCACGACATCATCTCTGCCAGGTTCTCCCGGTTCGGCCTTTGCGCCAAGTTCCCGAAACACTTCGGTTACGGTATCAGCAAGATTATTACCTTTAGCTGTGAAAAGGAGTTTCAACCGTTCCTCCACTTCTAGCTGTTTAGACTTCGCAATTATAGCCTTCGATAGTTCATCAGCCTGTCGTTGGATTAAAACCAGATTTTCGCGAATTTCTTGTTCGCGAGCCCAGCCGTAATGAACACTCCAGGGAGGGAAACTGACTTCCGTCTTCTTGGGGGAAATGTGTTCGGCGAGTTTTTGGAATGCACCAACGAATCTTTTACACACCTGCTCATATGCAACAGGACCAGCGAGTTCGGGTTTTAACCACGGAAGAAAAAGTATGTGTCCACGTTCTATTTTGATCAACGTTGCTAACGCTTTATTCGTTTCTGGGACAAACAGGAATGGTAAGCCGGGAGGTTTTTCAAAATATGTCAAATATTGCATATCGTTCTGCACGGATGACCAGAATGTCTTGAGATAATCTGGTCCCTTGAACTCGACTTTCTCGCCGGAGCTTGGGTGTATCTTAAAATCGGAAATTGGCAACAGATGGTCGAGATTAGCAAAGGATGTAAAAACGACCACTGTCCGCCCTAATTGCAAGAACTCTATAATCTGAGAACGGCGGTCAATGAACGCTTGTGGATGATGGATACTGCTGATTTCTGGGATGAAAATGAACAATGCGTCAAAATCCAAGAACGTCCGAGTAGAAACTAGATCTATCTCCTTAACTTGCTCATGGATTACATTTCTGCCAATACTGCCAATGTTCATACTTGGTTACCCTTTCTGCGCTTCCTTCGCCCAAGCATCCTTCAGCGTTATCGTGCGATTGAGCACCAGCTTGCCGGGGGTACTGTCTTTATCCAACGCAAAATAGGCGAGGCGTTCGAACTGGTAGCGCAGCTCCGGCTTTGCGTCTTTCAGGCTCGGCTCGCATTTCGCCGTCACCACTTCAAGTGAATGCGGGTTGAGCACGGATTTGAAATCGCGCCCATCTTTTTCCGGCTCGGCTTCGGTGAACAGGCGGTCGTACAATCGCACTTCGGCATCCACGGCGTGCGCGGCGCTCACCCAATGAATTGTGCCCTTCACTTTGCGCGCCGCCGTGGCCCCGCCACTCTTGCTGTCGAGGTCGGCGGTGCAGCGCAGTTCGATGATCTTGCCACCGGCGTCTTTCACCACTTCGTCGCATTTGATGATGTAGGCGTATTTCAACCGGACTTCGCCACCAGGTTTCAGCCGGAAATATTTCGGCGGCGGCACTTCCTTGAAATCGTCCTGCTCGATGAACAGTTCGCGGCTGAACGGAATTTTCCGTTTGCCTGTGCTTTCGTCCTCGGGATTGTTGACGGCGTCGAGTTCCTCGGTTTTGCCTTCGGGATAATTGGTAATGACCACCTTGATTGGCCGTAACACGGCGAGCCGGCGCAGGGCGCGTTTGTTCAAATCTTCGCGAATGGCAAATTCCAGCACGGCCACGTCGGTGAGGCCGTTATATTTGGTGATGCCGATGTTGTAGGCGAAGGCGCGCAAGGCTTCCGCCGTGACGCCGCGCCGCCGGATGCCGCTGATCGTCGGCATGCGCGGGTCGTCCCAGCCGGTGACGAGTTTTTCGTCAACGAGCTGCATGAGCTTGCGTTTGCTCATGATGGTGTAGGTGAGGCTGAGGCGCGCGAATTCGTATTGATGGGGCAGGGGACGCGGCAAATTCAGGTTCTCCAGAATCCAATCGTACAGCGGGCGGTGTACCTCGAATTCCAGCGTGCAAATGCTGTGCGTGATGCCTTCGAGGTAATCGCTCAGGCAATGCGCGAAATCGTACATCGGATAGATGCACCATTTGCCGCCGGTGTGATGATGTTCGGCGTGGCGGATGCGATAGATGAGCGGGTCGCGCATCCAGATGTTCGGCGCGGTCACGTCAATCTTCGCGCGGAGCGTGCGCGTGCCGTCGGGGAACTCGCCATTTTTCATCCGCGTGAACAGGTCGAGGCTTTCCTCGATGCTGCGATTGCGGAACGGGCTTTCCTTGGCGTTGCGGCGGTATTCATCCGTCTGGTCCGGCGTCAGGTCGCAGACGTAGGCCTTGCCTTTTTTGATGAGCGCGACGGCGTATTCGTAGATTTGATCAAAATAGTCGCTGGCGTAGAAAGGCTCCAAGGTAGGGCGCGTCACTCCGCGCGCGCCGGTGGTATTCGGGAGAGCGGCGGGCAGAGGACTGCCCGCCCTACCAATTTCAGCCGGAAGATAAAAATCCGGCTTCCCATTCGACGTGACGGATTCCGGCGTTTTGCCTTTGGGTTTGAGGCCGAGATTTTTATCGGCCCAGGCGCTGATGAGCCAGTTCACGTCTTCGGTGATGGAGTCCACGTATTCGATGTCTTCCTTGGCCGGGTTGGTGTCATCCATGCGCAAGTTGCAGATGCCGCCGAATTCGCGCGCGATGCCGAAGTTCAGGCAGATGCTCTTGGCGTGGCCGATGTGCAGGTAGCCGTTCGGTTCGGGCGGAAAGCGGGTGTGGATTTGCGGATATTTTTTCTCGGCGACATGTTGTGCAACGATGTCGCGGATAAAATCGGACGGGGCGGCTGGTGCCGGCGGCGTTTCTTTGTTTCCGATGCTCATAAATCTGAGCCGAGGCTAACAAAGGAAAGGGCAATTGTCCAACCAACGGAAGGAAGACCGCGTGGAGCTGCGGATTATGCGAAATGGAACCGGTCTATTTCCCAGCAGACTGGTTGAAGGCGGCGATGGCTTCTTTCGCCGGCAGGCTTTTCCCCCGATGGAAGGTGATGCCGCCGGCGTTCCAGCGCGCGAGCAGCAGATCGGAGGGAGACTGGGCGGTGAACCCATAATACACATCGCCTTTTTTCACCCACGGTGACGGCGAAGGGTCCGGCTCCAGTTGCCGAATGGTGGATTGAAAAAGTTCGCCGACCGGCGCGGACAGATTATCCAGGGTCACAAGGTCTCCCAGTTTCTTTGCGCCGGCTTGCTGCGAAGACAGCGGCATCGCCGGTTCGACGGGTGTGAACAGAACCCAGTTGTCGGATCCGGGTTTCCAGCCGCAAACCAGCAACGCCGGGTGGCCGTCATCGTCGAGCAAGTGATATTCGTGGCGTTCAAACCGGGCGTCCACCTCGGCGATTTCCACGACGGCGCGGGCGGAGATGTGATAATTCCAGCCCAGCAATTTGCCCGTCGCTCCGACCGTCAACGGCGGCGCGGCGGCCATAACCTTTTTCACCGGCTCGGATTCATAGCCCGTCGAGCAGGAAAAATGCCGGCCAAAGACAATGAAGAAAAAGAAGAGGACGACGGCCAACTTCAGGAAAAATTTGACGGCGCTGTCGTAATGTTCGGCATTTCCCCCCAGCCACGACGAATCGTCTCCACCGCTGAAGGAGCTTGAACTGGAGGCGCGCGGCATTTGGAAGGCGGTGGCGACCACGCTTTGCGGAATGGTGACGCCATTGTAATATTCCACTTCCTCGCCGGTCCAGCTCACGACCTGCATGCCGCTGCCGGCCTCGGCGTTGAAATAGTTCGCCACGTCGCCGACCTCGACGCCTTCGGGCGCCTGGCCTTCGATGTGATAAACCCGCGAGGCGCTGCGCAGCGTGATGCGAACGTCTTCGCCGGTGAGGTTGAGGCGGTCGCCAACGCGCTTGGTCGCGGCATCCGCGGCGGTCATCGGATATTCCGGCTCGAACATCGTGAACAGCCGCCACTCGCCGCCGCGTTCGGTTTCCTCGTAAACAAGATCGGCATAGCCGCCGTCCGTGGATTCGAGGTTGAATTCATTCCAATAGTAAGTTTCGCCGCCTTCGGTCTCGCCCATGACCACGCGGCCGGCGACCCGGTAATCCTTGCCGGCAAAATTTCCGTGCATGCCGATGCGGAGCAGCGTTGGATTTTCAAAGCTCATGGGAAAAAGTGCGGCACGAACCGGCTCAGGTTGCCGGTGATGCGCCGCGTGTCCTCGCGGATGCCGAGACCGGCGGCCTCGTGATCCACCACCCACACGCCGAACACCGGATGATTGCCGTCAAAGTCCGGCAGCGCGGCGGGCGATTGGAAGACGAACCCGTGGTCGCCATAGTTGCCGTCGTTTTCCTCAACCACCACGCCGCCCTCAACCCAGGAGACGTTGCAGCCTTCGCGGCTTAATTTCGGTTTGCGGACGTAGCAGCTGCCGAGCGGCCCGGCGAATTCAAACGCCGGAAGCAGATTCGGATGGCCGGAAACAACTCCCACAGCACCGGCAGCAGGCCCTTGTTGCTTAAGAGCATCTTCCACGCCGGCTCGATGAACAGCAGGCAGTCGTCCGCGAGATGCGCGCTGAATTCTTCCTGCCACAGCCATTCCCACGGATACAGCTTGAAGCAGTGTTGAATAGGCTCCTCGTCGAGATCCACGAATATCTTTTTCGTCCGATGCCAGCCGATGTCGTCAATGAAAACCGCTTTTGTTTTCACGCCCGCCTGCTCGCAGGTGTCGCGCAAATAGAGCACCGTCATCTCGTCCTCGGCGTGCCCGCGAATGCCGCTGAAGTGAATCGTCCGGCCCGCGAAGCGTTTCCAGGCTT
>CAWHLR010000031.1:0-25577 GCA_963830235.1 uncultured Verrucomicrobiae bacterium | reverse complement strand
GATGCTCCGGTGATTCGCGATCTCGTTGCCTGCGCGGGCGCGTCCACCTGCCGGCTGGGCATCTGCCTGTCACGCGGACTGGCCAAAGCCATTCGGCAGGAACTGACCGGTAGCCGGCTGAAGTTGGAAAGCCTGGGTGATTTCGACGATTCACATCAGCGGCTGCCCAAATTCCTGCGGGCGCCACCCGGTGGGCAATATCGGATTTTCCGGTGCCGCCCGGCGCGTGAACGGCCAATTAACTCCCTACTACGCGGTGCAACTCGGCGGTCGTGTGACGGAGGGGCAAGCCTGATCGGAAACCAACGTCGGAGCGATCCCGGCGCGGAATACTCCCGCGTCGTCGGCGATTTTCTGGCCGCTTGGCAACAATCTGCTGAATCGGCCGATTTCCACCGCTTCGTGGACAATAACTGCGGAATGAGAGTTGCGTTGGAACTTATCGAACGGCATCAGCAATCGCCCAGTTCCAAACAGAACAAGGAATTTTTCTTCGACTGGGACGCGCAGTCGGCGTTTTCACTTGCCGGTCGTGGTGCCGGTGAATGCGGCGCCGGGGTGTTTGATCTGATCGAAGTGGATCTCGCCAACGCGCGTGAATCTTTGGAAGCCGGCCGGCTTTATGGCGTGGCGCTCTCGGCGGCGCGGGCGTTGCTCGTCACCCGAAACTTGCAGCCCAAAAAAGCGACCGGGAATCTTTCGATCTGTTCCACAACCATTTTGTAACCGAAGGGCTTGTGGACGCTGCGCTGACTGAGTCATCCGTGCCGGTTCGCATGCCCCATCCGAGCCGGACCCGGCGAAAGCGTTTGCCGGACGCGGTCCGGATGTGACGCGCTGGTTGCTTCCATCCGGCTGTTGTATGAAAACATGGGGACGCCTCGCTCGGCGCTTCAAACCCGTGACACCCGTAAAATAAAACATCACCAAAACAAACCGACCGGACCACCGGAGGTTCGTATGAATAACCAACCACATTCATGTCGAACACTTCACGTTATTATGGAATTGAGAGTCACGTCGGAAACACCCCGTTGATTCGCCTGTGCTGGCTGTCGGAATTAACTGGCTGCGAATTCTCGGCAAGGCGGGATTATTATCACAGGCGGCTGGTTGAAGACCGCGCCGCACTGGGCATCATCACCGATGCCGAAACCGCCCTCCGTTTAAAATCCAGTGATACAATAGTGGAAGGCACGGCAGGCAACACCGGCATCGGCCTGGCCGCGATTGGCCACGCCAAAGGCTACCGGGTGAACATTGTGATTGCTGAAACGCAATCGCCGGAAAAAATCGCGCTGTTGCGCATGCCGGCGCCGAAGTCATCACCGTCCCGGAAAAGCCCTACAGCGATCCCGGCAACTACAATCGTGTCGCACAGCGGTTGGCGGAGGAAAAAGGATGGTTTTGGGCCAACCAGTTTGACAATCTTGCCAACCGTCTTGCGCACTACCGCACAACCGGCCCGGAAATCTGGGAGCAAACCGGCGGCGAAGTCACAGCGTTTGTATCCGCCGTGGGCACGGGCGGAACGCTGGCGGGCACGGCGTTGTATTTGAAGGAGCGCAATCCCAAGATTGCCGCTGTTTGCGCCGACCCCTACGGCGCGGCCATGTGGTCGTGGTTTACTAACGGCAACACCGACACCAAGGACGGCGATTCATTCGCCGAAGGCATGGCCAGATGCGCGTGACAAAGAATCTGGAAGGCATCGTGATTGACCGCGCCTACCGTATTGAGGATCAGCCTGCGCTGACCATCATTTATCAACTTTTGCGCGAGGAAGGCTTGTTCCTCGGACTTTCCTCCGGCATCAACCTTGCTGGGGCGGTACGCTTGCTCAAGAGTGCGGGTTTGGCCAGACCATCGTCACACTTCTCTGCGACTCCGGGTGAAGTATCAGTCCAAACTTTTCAATCCCACGTGGCTGAAGGAGCACAACTTAGATCTGAACCGGTCCCTTGAGTCTGTGCTTTAGCCACAGGCCTTGCGTAGGAAAACATCCACCGTGGGCATCCGGCAAAAGGCATGGTGAAAATCGTCTGAAAAAGTGCCAGCAGGAATGCCAGCAAATACCTTCGGGTGAGAGTAAAATTGAGTTAAAAAAAGTCGGGCGGAGTTATCCTTGACATAAAACGTAACCGCCTTAAATTCAACACATCAGCGATGCCATAGGCAGTTGATTTCGAGTGGCTTGAGGGAATAAGGTTTGGTCAATTCCGCCCCCAGCCACCATCCTTCGCTTTGAACAAAGTGAAAAGCGAAGAATGCCGCGCCGAAGCATCGCGAAGGCGGGCCAAGGTCAAGCTTCGCCACGAGCTGCGGATGGCAGGCCGGTCTTCGGCCGGAGCGCAGCGGAGAGATTCCAACGAACGATTGAAAACGCTGCACAAATATCTGACCGGCCAGGTGCTGGCCTCGTTGTTGCTGACGACGGCGGTGTTCACCTTTGTGCTGTTGCTCGGCAATTTCCTCCATGACATCCTGCCGCTGCTCATCAGCGGCCAGGCGCGGTTGGGGCTGGTGATGAAAGCCTTCGGCCTTTTGATTCCATTCGTCTGGGTGTTTGCGCTGCCGATGGGGCTGCTCACGGCGACGCTGCTTGTGTTTGGCCGCTTCAGCGCGGAACAGGAACTTACCGCCGCGCGCGCCAGCGGCGTGAGCCTGCTTTCGCTCATCACGCCCGTTTTGCTTTTCAGCCTGTTTTGTTGCGTCCTCAGCGCGTGGTTCAACATGGACCTCGGCCCGCGCAGCCGCGTGGATTACAAGCAGTTGCGAACCGAACTGCTGAATGGAATGGAAAACGTTCAACTGCCCGAAGGCCAGCCCATTTATGATTTCCCGGGTTACATTTTTTACATGGAGAAAAATCGCGGCGGCAATCTGGAAAACGTGCTGATCATCAAACCCGGCAATGAAACCAATGCCACTTATACTGTCAGGGCGCCGCGCGGCAGACTGGAAACCGACCTGCCGAACAAACAGATCGTCCTGCATTTGTTCGACGCGCGAACCGTGACGATGCGACGGGTCCCGACCGGCCACCGGTTCCTTTCCCACGAGGGTCAACATGTAATTTTGCCCTGAACACGGCGACGAACCGTCCGGGCAAACCCAGCATCAGCGACATGACGTTCTGGCAGTTGCGGGATGAACAGCGCGATCTGCGAGTGGCGAATGGCCAACCTGCCGGCTGCCGCCCTGACTTCCGATGAATTGCGCGCCCAAGCCCGGCGAATTTGCCCGTGCAGCGAAATGATTTACCGAGCCGATTCTTGTGAAGATGAACCGGCAGATCGCGTTTCGTTCGCGTGTTTCGGCTTTACGCTGGTCGGGATTCCGCTCGGCATCCGCGTGCATCGGCGCGAAACGAACATCGGCGTTGCCATCGCGCTCGCGCTCGTGCTGGTTTATTACAGCTTTATCATCCTCGGCGAATCATTGTCCGCGCGGCCGGAATTTGTGCCCCATTTGATTCTCTGGGTGCCGAATTTCATCTTTCAAGCCGTCGGCGCGGTGCTGCTGTGGCGCGCGAACCGGGGAATTTAACTTTTTCTGCGGTGAATCTTGTGCATCGCCGCCTGATCAACCGGTTTGACCAGCAGTTCGTCAATGTTCACGTGCGACGGACGGCTGGCGACCCAGACCAAAATCTCCGCAATGTCTTCCGCCGTCAGGGCGTTGATGCCTTCGTAAACTTTTTTCGCCTGTCCCGCGTTCCCTTTGAAGCGCACGAGCGAAAACTCCGTCTCCGCCAGCCCGGGATCCACCGTGCCGACGCGAATGCCGGTGCCGTTCAATTCCATCCGCAGCGCGCGGGTGATTTGCAATTCGCCCGCCTTGGCCGCGCAATACACTGCACCGCCTTCGTAGGCCGTGTGCCCGGCGGTTGAACCGATGTCGATAATGCTGGCGCCCGCATCGTGCGGCATGAGCGGGAGCGCGGCGCGCGTCATGCGCAACACGCCAAGCACATTCGTTTGAATCATCGTCTCCCAATCCGCGTCCTTGCCATCGGCGACGGTGTCCAGCCCGTGCGCGCCACCGGCGTTGTTGACCAGCACGTGCAGGCCTGCCGGGTCCTGGATTTTGGTTTTTGCCCAGGCGATGAAGGCTTCGACGCTCGAAGTTTTCGTCACGTCCAATTCTTGAACCTGCGCCGTGGTGGCGCCGGCTTTGAGCGATTCCGCCGCGACTTGTTTCAAACGGTCAACGCGCCGTGCGCCCAGCAGCAGTTTGGCGCCTTCCGCGCCGAAAGTCCGTGCCGCCGCCGCGCCAAATCCGCTTGAGGCTCCGGTGATCAGGACCCATTTATTTTTCAATGGCGATTTCATGGTGAAATAAATTTATTCGGACAAAACCTGTGTTCTTTCATCATCCTGGCGCAAAGTTTGAAGCTGTTCGACAATTTGTCTAACAAAAACCAATGTTCAGGACGCGCGGCGCGCAACTTCACATCACTGTCAAACCGAACAAATATCTCGGAAAGGAACGCCGCGTTCACGCGGCAGCCGGGCAGAAAGGAAGCTCTGCCGGCTGAAGCCGGCATTCCCTGGCGTTGATGGGAAGCTGTGTCAGGGTGTGCGGACAGCCGATTCGGGCGCTGTTGCCTTCACTTCTGGGTTGCGCGCGGCAATTATTTGGGCAAAGCTATATCGGTCTGACGTGGATGGGGTCGTAGCTCAGTTGGCAGAGCGTCTCGTTCGCAATGAGAAGGTCGCAGGTTCGATTCCTGTCGGCTCCACCATTCTTCAAGCCGGCAGTTTCTTCGATTCGGAATTGGCAATTCCGGTTGAGCCTGCTATTTTCCGGAGCATGTCCGACGCGGCTGGCACGGCCCCAACGCCCTCGAAGGCACAAGTGTTTCTCCGCCGGTTGATCACCACGGTGATTCTCTGGACGGTGATTCTCGCGGCTTTGTTTTCCGAAAACCGCCTGGTTTCCAACGGCGTGTTTCTTCTCATCATGATCTTTCTCGCGAGTGCCGGACTGGCGGAATTTTATGGGCTGGCCGAAAAGCGCAATCTGGTCTGCTTCAAATGGTGCGGCTTGTTCGGTGGCGGGTTGCTCATGGCGGGCACTTTTTTGCATTTGACCGGGCATCTCGGCATCTACAATTCACCGGCGCGGGCGAACGATTTCGAAACCGGTTTCCTCATTCTGTTCGTGCTCGGTTTATGTGTGCGGCAGTTTGTTTCACGCAGCAACACGGCGGGGATTCTGGCGGTTTCCACGACGCTGTTTGGACTGATGTATGTGCCGTGGCTGCTGAACTTCATCCAAAAAATCAATTTTTTCCCGGGCGTGGACGGCAAGTTCTACGTGCTTTACTTCATCATCGTGACGAAATTCAGCGACACCGGCGCGTATGTCGTCGGTTCGCTCATTGGCCGGCACAAAATGATTCCGCGCATAAGCCCCGGCAAAACCTGGGAGGGCTTCGGCGGCGCGATTTTCTTTTCCACCGCGGCGAGCCTCGTCTTTGCCCATTTCCTGGGTGATAAAATGGCGGGCATGAACCGGTTCCATGCCGCAGTGATCGGCGTGCTGCTGGGTTCGACGGCGGTCGTCGGTGATTTGATTGAATCGCTCTTCAAACGCGAGGCGGGTGTGAAAGATTCCGGCGGACTATTTCCCGGCATCGGCGGCATCCTCGACTTGCTGGACAGTTTGCTGTTCAATGCGCCGATTATGTATCTATATTTGCGGCACATTTTAACGCACCCGTGACCAAGCCACAGATGAACACAGATGAAACACAGATTTTGACTGACGCAAAGGACTATTCGTTACAGTCCGTTACGCGGCAAATCATCGGTGCGGCTTTTGAAGTTCACAATATCCTTGGCTATGGATTTCTCGAGCGCGTTTACCAACGCGCCATGCAGGTGGAACTTGAGGCGCGCGGAGTTGAAGTTGAGCTTGAACCCAAAATCAAAGTCCAATACAAGGAAGTTGTCGTTGGCGACTATGCGGCTGATTTGCTTGTTGAAAGTAAAATTATCGTGGAACTGAAAACGGATGCGACTTATCAAGCCTTGCATGAGGCTCAAATTCTTAATGAACTTCGCGGAACAGGCATCAGGCTTGGTTTTTTGATTAATTTTGGACGGGAAAAAGTGGAATACAAACGCATGGTATTCTAATCTGTGTTTCATCTGTGAACATCTGTGGCTAAATGAAAAACGTTGTTTTACTCGGTTCAACCGGTTCCATCGGCACCAGCACCGTCAAGGTGGCGGAAGATCTGCCGCATCACATCCGCCTGGTCGGCCTGGCCGCCGGGGACAATTCTGAATTGTTGCTCAAACAGGCGCAAAAACACCACCCGGAGGCCATTTCCATCAATAATTGGCACAAATCCCGCGAGTTGGAAAAACCTTCGGTGCGACGATGTCGGTTTATTCGGGCGACGAAGGCTTGGTCAAGCTCGCCACGCTGCCGTCGGCGGACATCGTGCTCATTGCCATCGTCGGCACGGCGGGATTGAAGCCCGCGCTCGCCGCGATTCGCGCGGGCAAGGACATCGCCATCGCGTCCAAGGAAATTCTCGTGATGGCCGGTGAAATCGTGATGAACGAGGCGCGCAAGCATGGCGTTCACGTGCTCGCCGTGGACAGCGAACACTCGGCGATTTTTCAATGCCTCGACGGACAGTCCTCGGATCACGTCCGCAAACTCTGGCTTACGGCGTCCGGCGGGCCATTCCGCACCACGCCCAAGGAGGAATTTCCCAACCTCACCGTGGAAAGCGCGCTCAAGCATCCGTCGTGGGTCATGGGCCAGAAAATCACCATTGATTCGGCGACCCTGTTCAACAAGGGGCTGGAAATGATCGAAGCGCGCTGGCTGTTCGACATTGGCATGGACCGCATCGGCGTGCTGGTGCATCCGCAAAGCATCGTTCACTCCATGGTGGAATTTGTGGACGGCTCGCTGCTCGCGCAGCTTTCCACGCCGGACATGTGCCTGCCCATTCAATACGCCCTGACGTATCCCGAGCGCATTCCCAGCGACCGCGTGCAAACCGATTTCGTAAAACTCGGCAGCCTGACGTTTGAGGCGCCGGACGGGGAGCGTTTTCCGTCGCTGGCACTCGCGCGCCGGGCAGGGGAGACGGGCGGCACGCTGCCGGCGGTATTGAACGCGGCGAACGAAGTGGCGGTGGACGCGTTCCTGAAGGAAAAAATCAATTTCCCGCAAATCACGGAAACCGTCCGCCGCGTGATGGACGCGCACACGGTGGTGAATCATCCGACGCTGGAAAAACTTTTGGAAGCCGACGCCTGGGCGCGCACCGAGGCGGCAAAATAACCGGGCCCTTTCGCAAAAGTTTCGACTGAAATCAAGCGCGAGCGCTGTGCCGGAAAACTCAGGCCTTGGCGTCCGTGAATTTTATTGCAAAGCGCCAGAGGGCTGGCGCAGTCCAAGACGCTTCGCGTGGTTCGTGGGTCACAGGAATTTCGCGTCAGCGTCTTGGAGTGCGGCGGCCCTCCGCCGCTTTTCGGCCGAGGAGAGTTTTATTCGCGACAATGCTTGAACTGCCGGTGCGGCAAAACCACGACGGAAGATTTGCCCGACTCCATCTTCAGCCAGTTTTGCATTGGGAAATAGTCAGGCGAAGAATGCGAAACTTGTGGGGTAGATTTGCAGCCTACCCTCATTAGGCCACTCGTGTCTCATAACGTCTCCGTCTCAAATACTTCCATGCAACATCGCCCAATCCGAAAGCGGCCAGCAAGAAAGCGCCAGCAGCTAGAAAGAATGGTAGCGGACGCATCGGAACTGAAAATGAAGTTGGACCAAAATAAATCCTAGTTCGTCTGTGGACTATGTCACCCGGCTGCGGCGGATGCTCCGGGGAGGGCCAAATTACCCGACCCGCTTTATCAGTCTCATAGCTATACTCCGACCAGCCAAGCCGTAATGGGTATGAACCAACACAATGGTCTCCATAATAAGTCACACCAGACGAATAGACACCTGACTCATATACTTGACCAAACGAATATGGCGTCCCTAAAAACGTAACAATGACAACGGCGAATCTGTAGAATGCTGCGGTCATAGTGGCCTACAGATAATGGACGGCTTGTTTTGCAGCCTATCCTTTTTCATGAGTAAATTGTAAGTCAGACTTAAGTTCTTTTCCAATATAATGTTGAACCAGTTATGGTGTCAATAAGCCTTCCCAAAAAGGCTGCAAAGCCCTGTCCTGCACCCGCGGTGCGACATTTTACCACACCTCCACCGGCCCCTTGGGCACGGGAATGTGTTCGCGTTGAGTTGACGCCGGCTCCTCGCGCATGAAGGACGCGACCAATGGCGGCGGGCGGAAGCGCGGCTGCAATTCACCGTTCGCGTCGAGAAACTGCTGCCGCCAGCGGATGTAATTTCCCAGAACCTCGTGGAATCCGGCCCGGGTGGAAACCTGCACGACGCGTTTGTTGAATTCGTGGCACGGGCCGAATCGCTTGGCGTACCACGGCGCGACCTTGCGGAACATCCGGCAGCCTTGTTCCTCGCCAAAAACTTCAATCATCAAATCCAGATGCCGGCACATCACCCGCACCCGCTCGGCAAAAGCGGGTTCGGGCGGGAGGGCGCCGTCGGTTGAGGTAGGGCGCGTCACTCCGTGCGCGCCGTCAACCGCGTTCGCACCAGCGGCGGGCAGAGGACTGCCCGCCCTACCTAGATAATCCAGCGTGTGCTGGAAAATCCAGGGATTGTAAAACGCGCCGCGGCCAATGCTCACGCCGGCGCAGCCGGTTTCATCCAGCATTTTTTTCGCGGCTTGCGGCGTGATGACATCGCCGTTGCCGATGACAGGAATGTTCTTCACCGCCTGCACGACGGCGCGAATGCCGCCCAGGTTCACCGTGCCGCCGAAACCCTGCTGGCGCGTCCGGCCATGAACGAAAATGGCGGCGATCCCGGCGTCTTCGAGCGCGCGCGCCAGGTCCGGCGCGGTCAGGTTGTCATCGTCCCAGCCGAGGCGCATCTTGGCGGTGACGGGAATTTTCACGGCGTTGACCATCCCGCGGACGAGCGCGGCGGTCTGGGCCAGCTCAGTCATCATGGCCGAGCCGCCGCCGACGTTGCAGACCTTGCGGACGGGACAACCCATGTTGATATCTACGGACGCGAAGCCGAGCGATTCAATTTTTGCTGCCGCGTCGCGCATTTCTTGGGGCACGGAGCCGAACAGTTGCACGGCCAGGGGCGAGTCTGCCGGGCGGGTTTCGATGAGCTTGAACGCGTTTTTGTTTTTCTCCAAAAGCGAGCGGGCGTTGACGAGGTCGGTGGTGCATAGGCCGACGCCGCCGATTTCGCGCACGACGAGGCGGAAGGGCAGGTTGGTGTAACCCGCCAGCGGCGAAAGAAACAGGTTGGACGAAAGCGTCAGCGAACCGATGCGCATTGGCATATTTATAGCTCAATTAGGCCATTGCGAAAGCGGGAATGCCATGTTAATATGGCCTACCAAAGTTGAAACGATGTTCGACGACGATCAAAATCAAAAAGGCAGCGACAACCGCGAGCCCAAGAAGCCGACGGGTGGCATGAAAATGCCGTCGGGGGCGTTGCTGGCGTGGATTGCCATCATCGGCAGCTTGGCGGCGCTGATGCTGCTTCACAACCGCATGGGCGCGCAGAGTTCAAATCTGTCGCAGGCCGTCTTTTTCCAAAAATATGAGGCGGATCAGATCGCACCGGGGACGACCATCAATTACAACCTTCAGTCGGGAAACCTGACTGAAATTGTCGGCTCCTATTACAAAACGGACAGCGAAGGGACCGTCATCAAAGAAAACGGCAAGCCCGTTTTGATTTCTTTCAGCACCAAGGCCCTGCTCACGGAAAAGATGAAGGACGAATTGCTGCCGCCCAAGGGCAAGCTGGAAGTGAGCGAGACCAGCCCGATGTTGTTGAACATGATCTGGACCCTGGCGCCGTTTTTGTTGATTGGCGTCCTGTTCTGGTTTTTCTTCATCCGCCAGATCAAGATGGCCGGCAAGGGCGCGTTGAGCTTCGGCAAAAGCAAGGCGCGGATGCTCGCGAAGGAACGGAACAAAACCATGTTCAAGGACGTGGCGGGCATCGAAGAGGCCATCGAGGAAGTTTCCGAGATTGTCGAATTTTTGAAGGATCCGAAAAAATTCCAGCGCCTGGGCGGGCGCATTCCCAAGGGCGTGCTGATGGTCGGGCCGCCCGGCACGGGCAAAACACTTCTGGCCAAGGCCATCGCGGGCGAAGCGGACGCCTCGTTCTTCAGCATCAGCGGTTCGGATTTTGTTGAAATGTTCGTCGGCGTCGGCGCCAGCCGCGTGCGCGACATGTTCGAGCAGGCGCGCCGCGCCACGCCGTGCCTGGTTTTCATTGATGAAATTGACGCCGTCGGGCGCAGCCGCGGCCACGGCCTCGGCGGCAGCAACGACGAACGCGAACAAACGCTCAATGCACTGCTCGTGGAAATGGACGGCTTCGACACGCAGGAAGGCATCATCATCATCGCCGCGACGAACCGGCCGGACGTGCTGGATCCGGCCCTGATGCGTCCGGGACGATTTGACCGGCAGGTGGTGGTCAATCTGCCCGACGTGCGCGGGCGCGAGGGGATTTTGAAGGTTCACGCCAAAAACGTGAAGCTCGCGCCGGACCTGGATTTGTCCATCATCGCGCGCGGCACGCCCGGTTATTCCGGCGCGGAGCTGGCGAATTTGCTGAACGAAGCGGCGCTGCTCGCCGCGCGGCTGAACAAGAAATCCGTGGGCATGGAGGAATTGGAGGAGGCGCGCGACAAGGTCCGGTGGGGGCGCGAACGCCGCAGCCTGGCCATGACGGACGAGGAAAAGAAGCACACCGCCTGGCATGAAGCCGGCCACGTGCTCGTGAACATGCTGCTCGAACACACGCATCCGTTGCACAAGGTCACGATCATTCCGCGCGGGCAGTCGCTGGGCTCCACGATGCAGTTGCCGGAGAAGGACATTTTGAGCCGCAGCCGGAAGGAAATGCTGGACGACATCGCGGTGACCATGGGCGGACGCATCGCCGAGGAAATCATGTCCGGCGACATTTCGACCGGAGCGGCGATGGACATTCAGCAGGCGACGGCCATGGCGCGGGCGATGGTCTGCCAGTATGGCATGAGCGACAAGGTCGGCATGGTGCAATACGGCACCGACGATGAATTTGTCTTCCTCGGGCGCGACATGGCGCGCACGAAAGTTTATAGCGAGAGCACCGCGCGCGAAATTGACGAGGAAATCAAGCGCATCATTGATGACGGGTACAAGACGGCGCAGAACATCATCGTCACGAATCGCAGCAAGCTGGAATTGATTGCCAGCGCGCTGCTCGAATACGAAACGCTTGATCGCGCCCAGGTCGAGGAAATCATCAATACCGGCAAGTTTACCCCGCCGCCACCCAAGCCGGCAGGCGGAACGGTTATGGGCGCGCCCGCCGGCACGCCTTTGCCGGAAACGCCGCCGAAACCCGCGTCGCCGAAATTGCCCGGTCTCGGCACCCCCGCGCCCGCGCCGGTTTGAGAACCGATGTGGCGGCGGGCATCCTGCCTGCCGTGGAGCCGGAGCGTCCCGCCCGGCGGAGAAAACGCCCGGACATGCCAACCCGGTTGGAACATTTCAGAACCCCACTCTGCTGCGATTGTTTTTTCCGGGCGGCGGGACGCACGCCCTCCACGGCAGACGAGACATCCGCCGCTACAATAATTTACACACCCTTTTCCAGCGTCTTCAAGTCTTCGGCCAGGAACAGGGTGACATCCTTGAACCGCGCAACGTTTTCCGGATTGACGGACATGAGTGTCTGGTGCGCTTCGAGGCTGGTGCGGGTGATCTCCACGTGCGACGGATTGATGGATTGGGGTGTGCGGGCCTGAATGCCGTCGGGCAGGGGCAGCGCGCCGCTGGTGGTTTTGAAGAGATGCAGCGCGCCAAGATTTTCGAGCAATTCGGTGACGCGCGCATTGGCATTGAGCAATTCAATGCCGCGTTGATCGGACGCGCCGGCCTGGTTCAACTTGATTCCAAATCCGGCCAGCACACCCAGAAACGTGCTGTCCATGAGCACGCACTCCGACAAATCAATGACGAACCGATTATAGCCCTTTTGGCTAGCTCGGTGAGCAGCGTTTTAAAATCGGGGCTGAACGAGAAATTGGCGCGGCCCGCGATTTTCAGGCAGGCAAAATCCTTGCCGACCAGTACCGATAGTTTTGCCGGTGATGTTGACATTTCTCAGGATAATTTTTTATCGCTCAGGCCGCGACGGCCTGCGGCGTGACAATTTGCACCAAGGTTTGCTGCAATACCAGCGTTTCGTCGAGTCCGCTCGAAACCAGCCGCTGGTTGCAGCGCAACAGCAAATCCATGGCGCGAACCAATTCGGCCTGGCTGTATTTTTTCGCCTGCGGCAGCGCCTTGTAAAGCACATACGGATTCAATGCCAGCGGATTGAATCGTTTGTCCGCCGGCAGCTTGTCGGCGGGCACGCGCTCCAGTTGCGCCTTGAACCGGTTGTAATCCATCTCCGGCTTGATCCAGCCTTCGCGCAGCATCTCTTTCAGCAGCAGCATCGCGCGCACCTTTGAAATCAAACCATAAAGCAGGCCGATTTCCGATTTTTGCGAACTGGATTTGATTTCCCACAGTTCCTCGTCCAGGCGCCGCAACAGGCGCGGCAAATCCCGGTCGCCCAGCGCGTCGCCCAGCGCGAATGCCCGCGCCGTTTTGTTTCGCGTGCAAATGGCGGCCACGTCCGCAACTTCCAGCTTTTTACGGTCGCCGGCGAACAGGCACAATTTTTCAATCTCGTTGTCGAGCTGGCGCGGATGCGGGCCGACGCGGCTGATCAGTTCCTCCAGCGCCTCTTCGGAAATTTCCTTTTGCCGCAGGCGGACGGCCGCGCGCGCCGCGACTTCCGCCCGTTCCGCCCAGTCGCGGTCGTCCATGGACCAGCCGGAAAAGGATTCGACCGTCCCGATTTTATCGAGCGTTTTGTAAAAAGTTTTGCGCTTGTCCACCTTGCCCGCACTGATGAGCAGCCGCACGCCCTGCCAGGAAAACTTTTTCAGTTCCTCGGCCAGCTCGTTCAGCGTTTCCGTGACGGCCTGCGCCGTCGCGGCGCGCTCGTCGCCGAGAAAATTGCAGTCGCGCAGCCAGATGACCTTGCCGGTGCCAAAAAACGGCAGCGTTTGCAGCGCTTCGCGCAGGCGGGCGAGGGCGGTGAGCGCCTCGCCGCTGTTGGCAACGGCAGCCTCGATGGTTTCGTGGTCCATGCCGCCCAACTCGTCGCACCATTGCTGGTGGAGCTGTTTGGCGCGGGCCTTGACGGCGAATTCGTCGTCGCCGCAAATGAGGGCAAGCGATGGGGGTTTGGCGGCGGGCATTTTATTCGGGTTCGCTGCCGGTCTCATTAATCCGGTTCAGCACCTCGCTCATGTCTTCCACCTGCTCAAAAAGCTGGGAGGCGACAAAAATGGGTTTTTTCTGCGCGGCGGCGATTGCCAGGCAATCGCTGGGGCGCGCGTCCACCTCGACAATTTTCCGCGCCAGTTCGTTTTGCTGCTGCAAAATCAGCCGGGCGAAGTAGGTGGAATTCTTCAAGTCGGTGATGACCACGCGTTCGACATTGATGCCGAAGCCCTGGAAAATCCGGTTGATGAGGTCGTGGGTGAGGGGGCGCTCCTTGGGTGTCTGGCGCAGAAACATGCCGATGACCGCGCCCATTTGCGGCTCGACATTGATGACGAAAATCTTGTCATCATTGCCCACAAACAGCGCGCAACTGCTGGGCGGGAAGAATTCCACGAATCTGGACCGGCACAACGTCGTGCTTCATACCCACACTTTAACCCTCTGCCGGGGAAAAACAAGTCCGCTGATGCCGGGGCTGGCAACCGTCGCATTGAACGACAAAAGCTGACAAAAGCTTGACCGATCCAGTTTGGAAAGGCACGACTTGTGCCGGATAGAAAGCTGACATCATGAAACTTCGAACTTTGTTTTACTCTACGCTCGCATGTTCGTTTGCCCTGGTTGCGGGGCAGGCAAAAGGCGGTCCGGCGTCAACCAACTCCTCTTCAGAAATCCCTCACCTGCGGAAGCAGGGGACCGCCACCCAATTGATCGTGGACGGCAAGCCGTTTCTGGCGCTGGCGGGCGAGCTGGGCAACAACACCGCCACCAGCCTCGAATACATGAAACCGGTCTGGCCCAAGCTCGTGGACACGAAACTCAACAGCGTGTTGGCGGCGGTTTCCTGGGCCCAGATTGAACCGGAGGAGGGGAAGTTCGACTTCCACGTGCTCGACGGCGTGATTCGCGAAGCGCGGAATCACAACCTGCGTCTGGTGTTGTTGTGGTTCGCCAGTTGGAAGAACGGCCAGTCTTCCTATGCGCCCGATTGGGTGAAGCGGGATTTCGAGCGGTTCCCGCGCGCCCAAAACGCTGCGGGCAGGAGCATCGAATTGCTCACTCCCTTCAGCGAGGCAAATCGGGACGCCGATGCCCGCGCCTTTGCGGCCCTGATGCGTCACGTCAAAGCCGTGGATGGCCGGCAGCATACGATCATCATGGTTCAGGTGGAGAACGAAATCGGCATGCCGGATTCCCGCGACCACTCGCCTTTGGCCACAAAGGCTTACGAAGGGCCCGGTGCCCAAGGAACTCATGGACTACCTGCAACAGCACAAAGACGACCCTGATCCCGGAGTTGCACCAGGTGTGGGAGACGAACGGATTCAAAACTTCCGGCACCTGGGAAGAGGTGTTCGGCAAAGGAGCCGCGACTGATGAAATTTTCATGGCCTGGACTTTTGCGCGCTACGTCGGGCGGGCGGCTGAGGCGGGCAAGGCCGAATATCCGTTGCCGATGTTCGTCAACGCTTGGGCGCCTGGATTCTCAAAGGATAATCAACGCGCCAACGGCCAGAGCGGCAGCCCCATGCCTGACACGCTGGATGTCTGGCGGGCCGGAGCGCCACAAATTGACATGATTACGCCCGACATTTACGACTACGACTACGCGATGATGTGCGCGCGCTACACCCGGTCCGGAAACCCGCTGTTCATCCCCGAGACGCGGGGATTGCCGCCCAACGGGATGGAAGCCCGCGTGCTCTACGCCTTCGGACGCCATGACGCGATCGGTTTCTCGCCAATGGGCATCGAACGTCCGGCGACTCCCGACATCGAGCTGACCAGCAGCTACGACGTAATCAAACAACTGGCGCCGTTGATTTCGGAACACCAGGGCAATGGCACGATGTCCGCCGTCCTGCTGGGCGCCGGCGACCCGCCGCAGAAAATCCGGGTGGGAAATTACACGCTGGAGGCTTCGTATTTGAAACCCCGGGTTCTGCCCGGGTCGCCGCAACCGCAGCCGCCCTTTCCCAAAGCGGCGGCCATTTTCATCGCGACAGGCCCGGACGAGTTTTATGCCGCGGGCAATGGCGTGACCGTCACTTTCACCCCCAACACGCCGGGACCGCCGCTGGCCGGACTGGCCACCGTGGAAGAAGGCGTTTTTGTGGATGGCCGCTGGGTTCCCGGTCGCCGGCTGGCCGGCGACGACACCGCCACGCCCGCTCTGGTGCTGCCGAGGCTCCATGTGGTGGCGGATTATCCCGCGCTCTTCGGGCCGAGTTTCAAAGGCATCGTGCGCGTGACACTGTACCGCTACCGCTGAAATCTTGTAGCCGCCAATGTGAATTGGTGGATTTGTCTGCGGTCAGTCTCCGCCGTTTCACAACGGCGGCTACATTTCATCGCATTTACCTGGCCGGTACAGCGGTGGTCAACAAATCGGGTGAAGCGGCGGTCACGTTGATCTCGCCGGTCGGCGCTGTCCGTTGCACCGTGGCGAGGAGACGACCTTGATGGGCGTTCCGGGTATCGGTCTTGAAGACACTGCCATAATCAAGGTCGCCGGTGTTGAGGCCGATAAGGCGGCCGGCGCCTTCGACTTTTACGGTTACTGCGGGTGTCGCGTCAGACACAAGCAGGCCGGCATCGTCAACGACGGTGATCTCATAGAACGAGATGTCGCTGGAAATGGGCGATGCGAGCGGTGTGACCTGGAGTTGCGCCGGCGTGCCGGTCGTGCGCAATTCATTTGTAGCAACCGGTTGGCCGGCGTGATAACCAATCGCCGAGAGCAGTCCCGGTGCGTAAGGCACGGTCCAGTCGCTGGCATAGACATTGTGGGAGACCGCATGGCGTCCTAGTGATTGGTTGTTCAAGAACAATTCGACTTCATCGCAATTGGCGACGGCCCGGACGGTGAGCTGGGTGTTGGTCGGCCAGTTCCATTTGAAGACCGCAGGGGCGGCGCGCCAGGCGAGATCGGGCTTTTCGCCGGTGAGAACGAAAATTTGCAACACGGGATCGTCGCGCCAATAGGCGGCGCGTTGGTAGAACCCCGGCTTTTTCCCTGCGGCCAGATCCAGAAAACCGGACTCGTTGCCGCGCTTGGGAAATTTGCGCGTCTCACCGAGATAATCAATGCCGGTCCAAATGAAGTCGCCGATCACGTAGTCGTGGTCGCGCACGCCGAGCCAATAATGGATGCCGGAAGAGGTTTCAGTGCCCAGACAGAGACGGTGCGGGAATCGCGCGCGATCGGGAGCGTAGGTGTTGGTTCCGTAAAGACGGTCAATGTAGTTGTAGCCGGCGATGTCGAGTTCATCCATGAAGCCGTTTCGCGAGGAATAATAAGACTGGTCGCACGCGGAAGTCGCCGGCCTGGTGGGGTCTTCCTCGTGGCAGATGGCGACCAATTCCTTCGCCATTTTCCAGCCGTCGTGGTCGAGTTGGTTGGGGATTTCATTGCCGATGCTGTAGAGCACCACGCTCGGATGGTTGCGGTCGCGACGCAACATGGCGCGCAGGTCGGTCTCGTGCCATTGGTTGAAGTAGAGGTGATAGCCGTACTTTGACTTGCCGCGCGGGTTTTCAGTGAAGTTGTAAGGCCAGTCCCGCGTCCATTCGTCAAAAGCCTCATCGAACACGTAAAAGCCGAGTTGATCGCACAGGTCGTAGAACTCCGGGGCGAACGGGTGATGGCTCGTGCGGATGGCGTTGCAACCCATCTCCTTCAATCGGGCAAGGCGCAAGGCCCAGACGGCTGCGGGAACGGCGTTGCCAAATGAGCCGGCGTCCTGATGCAGGCAGACGCCCTTGAGCTTGGTCGGCTGGCCGTTGACGAACAGGCCGTGGTCGGGATCATACTTGAGCTGGCGGATGCCGAATGTCGTGGTGGTTTCGTCGAGCGGCCGGCCGTCGAGCGTCAACGTGCTGCGCAGCCGGTAAAGCTCCGGTGTGCTGCTGGACCAGAGACGGGGATTTTTCACCGTGACCTGCTGTGTGGCGTGCTGGCCGGGATGCATGTCTTCGAGCTTGAGCTTCGATTCGGTGCTGGCGACCACCGTGCCGTCCGGGGCGAGCACGCTGCTGCGCAGGACGACTTCACGGTTCGTCGGATGCGCCTTCCACACATCTTTGGCCCAGGCCTGCTGTTCCTCCGCCGAGAAAAAATTCGCGTCAATGATGTAGCTGGCCTCAACGACGGCTTTTTTGGTTGTGACCTTGGGCGTGGTGATGCTGACGCCGCCATCCAACCGGAAGTGGGTGAAGCCCGTGGTGATGAGCCTCGCGTGCCGGTAAATTCCCGAGCCGGCATACCAGCGCAGCGATGGTTCGAGCGAATCATCCACCCGGACGGCGATGACGTTGGGAGCGCCGTTGGTGTTCAGAAATTCGGTGAGATCGTAACGGAATCCGACGAAGCCATATGGCTTGCGTCCGAGGAACTGCCCGTTGATCCAGACCTCGCTGTTCATGTACACGCCGTCGAACTCGACGACAACCTGCTTTCCGGCGGCGGACGGGAGCGTGAAACTTTTCCGGTACCAACCGATTCCGTGCGAGAAAAAGCCGCCGTTCTCCTCGCCGTCTGGAGGCGGGTTGATTGGTTGTTCAATGCTCCAATCGTGCGGCAGGTCGAGGACGCGCCAGCTTGCATCGTCGAAGCCGGGTTGTTTGGCTGCCGCTTCATCCCCCAGATGAAAGAGCCAGCCGGTGTCAAAGGGGATGATTTCCCGCGAACCGGGCGTCATGGGAGCGCCAGCTTCCGGCACGGCTTGTGGCAAAGCGGCGGCCACGGCGGCGGAAGCGAAACAGAGCAGGGCACTGAGATTGAAAAATTGCAGTAACGATGAAAGCGTGAAGCGGTTAAGCATGGCGGCGGATTGTGCCGCCACCTCTTTTCGGTGTCAAAATGAAAGCATATCAGGTGAGTGCGCGGAACGCATCCGCGATTGTCGCCGTTTTGGAGTTCCGCCTTCAGGCGGCTCGGGGCCTTGCCGCGTAAATGCGGAACTCCGAACGAAAGGTCCACGCTCCAAGTAAAAGCGCTGGGAACAATTCAATGCGGCTGACCGCAACTGCACGCTGGCGAATTTGCCGCCGCCGCACCCGGTTCGTAGTTCAAATACGGTCCCAGCCAGCGCTCGGCTTCCTGCAAGGTCATGCCTTTGCGGACGTGATAATCCAGCAACTGATCGCGACCCAACTTGCCGACGGCGAAGTATTTTGATTCCGGGTGGGCGAAATACAATCCGCTCACGCTGCTGCCCGGCCACATCGCAAAACTTTCCGTCAGCCGGATGCCGGTGTTCTTCTCCACGTCGAGCAGCTTCCAAAGCATTCCTTTCTCGGTGTGGTCCGGACACGCCGGATAACCCGCCGCCGGCCGGATGCCGCGATATTTTTCTCCGATCAAATCCTCGGTGGTAAGTTTTTCAGCTTTGCCGTAGCCCCATTCTTCGCGGACACGTTTGTGCAGAAATTCCGCAAACGCCTCCGCCAGCCGGTCGGCCAGCGCCTCGGCCATGATGGCGTTGTAGTCGTCGTGGTCCGCCTTGAATTTTTCCGCCAGTTCCTTCAGCCCATGTCCCGATGTCACGGCGAATGCACCGATGTGATCATTGGATGTTGGATGTTGGATGTTGAATGTTGAATGTTTCTGCTCAATAAAATCCGCCAAACACCAATTCGGCGTGCCGTCTCCCTTTTCAATTTGCTGGCGCAGAAAATGGAACCGGCTCAGAACCTTCGCCCGCGATTCGTCGGTGTATAGCTCCACGTCGTCGCCCACCCGGTTCGCCGGGAAGAATCCGTAAACGCCGCGTGGCTGAATCAATTTCTTGCTGACGATCTCATCCAACAGCTTCTGCGCGTCGGCGAAAAGTTTGCGCGCTTCCTCGCCGTGTTTCTCATGCTGAAGTATCTTCGGATACACACCGCGCAATTCCCACGTGTGGAAAAACGGCGACCAGTCAATGAACGGGACGAGATCGGCCAGAGAAACCGGGTAGGGCGCGTCACTCCGTGCGCGCCGCTCGGCGGGCAGGGGACTGCCCGCCCTACCAAGGCCAGAACTAAGAACGCGCACTCCAACAAATTCCGGTTTTGGCAAATAATCGAACTTCAGCTTCTGCGCGTTGGCGCGGGCGGCTTCGAGGGACAAAAGTTTTGCCGCCTGCCCGCCGTGCTGGGCGCGGACATGTTCGTATTCCTCGCGGATTTGCGCCGCGAATGCCGGCCTTTGCTCCTTGCTGATCAAGCTGCTGACCACCGGCACCGCGCGCGAGGCGTCCAGGACGTGGACCACCGGCTGGCCGTAACCCGGCGCAATCTTCACCGCCGTGTGCGCCTTGCTCGTGGTCGCGCCGCCGATGAGCAGCGGCAATTTCAGGCCCTGGCGTTCCATCTCTCTCGCCACGTGCGCCATTTCGTCGAGCGATGGCGTGATCAGCCCGCTCAGGCCGATAATGTCCACGTTCTGCTCGCGGGCGGCCTGCAAAATTTTCTCGCACGGCACCATCACGCCAAGGTCAATCACCTCGTAGTTGTTGCAGCTGAGCACGACGCCGACAATGTTCTTGCCGATGTCATGCACGTCGCCCTTGACGGTGGCCATCAAAACTTTTCCAGCGTTTTTATGCACCCCGCCGGCGGCTTTCTTTTCCGCTTCCATGAATGGTTGCAGATACGCCACAGCCTTTTTCATCACGCGGGCGGACTTCACCACCTGCGGCAGGAACATTTTGCCGGCGCCGAATAAATCACCGACGACGTTCATCCCGGCCATGAGCGGGCCTTCGATGACCAGCAGCGGCCTGCCATATTTCTGGCGCGCTTCCTCGATGTCGGCGTCAATAAAATCCACGACGCCTTTGACCAGCGCGTGGCTGAGGCGTTCTTCAATTGCGCCTTTGCGCCATTCGTCCTCGACGACCTCCGCCTTGCCCTTTTGCTTCACCGATTCGGCGAATTTGATCAGCCGCTCGGTGGCGTCGGGCCGGCGGTTGAGCAGCACGTCCTCGACCAGCGCGAGCAAATCCTTCGGCACCTCCTCGTAAACGGCCAGCATGCCGGCGTTGACGATGCCCATGTCGAGACCGGCCTTGATGGCGTGATACAGAAACGCGCTGTGCATCGCCTCGCGCACGGCGTTGTTGCCGCGAAAGCTGAAGCTGACGTTGCTGATGCCGCCGCTGACCTTGGCGTGCGGCAGGTTTTCCTTGATCCATTTCGTCGCGCGGATGAAATCCACGGCGTAGTTCGCGTGTTCCTCCATGCCGGTGCCGACGGTCAGCACGTTCGGATCAAAAATGATGTCCTGTGGCGGAAAGCCGACTTTTTGGACGAGCAAATCGTAGGCGCGTTTGCATACGGTCGTGCGCCGCTCAAACGAATCCGCCTGGCCGCGTTCGTCAAACGCCATCACCACCACGGCCGCGCCGTAGCGGCGAACGAGTTTCGCCTGGTGCAGAAACTTTTCCTCGCCTTCCTTGAGCGAAATTGAATTGACGATGCCTTTGCCCTGCAAACATTTCAGGCCGGCTTCGATGACCTCCCACTTTGACGAGTCCACCATCACCGGCACCTTGCAAATGTCCGGCTCGGACGCGATGAGGTTGAGAAACTTCGTCATCGCGGCGACGCCGTCAATCATTCCCTCGTCCATGCAGACGTCAATGACCTGCGCGCCGTTCTCGACCTGCTGGCGGGCGACGGTGAGCGCCGCCTCGTAATCGCCGGCCTTGATGAGCTGGGCGAATTTCGGCGACCCGGCGACGTTGGTGCGCTCGCCGATGTTTAGGAAATTGGAATCCGGACGAACGGTTACGGCATCGAGACCGCTCAAGCGCAGAAACGGTTCGACCGTCGGGACTTTTCGCGCCGGCAAACCGCGCACCGCGTCGGCAATGGCTTTGATATGCGGCGGCGTGGTGCCGCAGCAGCCGCCGACAATGTTCAGCCAGCCGTTTTGCGCCCATTCGCGAAGCTGCGGCGCGAGCGTTTCCGGGGTTTCCGGAAAACCGGTCGGCAACAGCGGATTCGGCAGGCCGGCATTCGGATAGGCGCTGACATAAACCGGCGCGAGCCCGGAAAGTTCCTCGACCAGCGGGCGCAGTTCTTTGGGCCCCAGCGCGCAGTTCATGCCGACGGAAAGCAGGGGAACGTTAGAAATGGAATTCCAGAACGCCTCGACCGTCTGCCCCGTTACGCCGCGGTTGCTGCCCGCTTGGATGAACGTCACGGAGGCGAGAATAGGGACGCACAAAGTAGGGCGGGCATCTTGCCTGCCTGCGTCGGCGAAGCCGACGTTTTTTTCGTTTCCCTGCTCGCGCTGAAGCGCTCGCTGGACAGGCTGGAAGCCCGTCCTACTTTGAAGCGGCGCAATTCCCCGCTCATCAAAAATCTTCTGTATCGCGAAAAACGCGGCCCGGGCGTTGAGCGTGTCGAAGATGGTTTCGACCAGCAGCACGTCCGCGCCGCCGTCGAGCAAACCATTGATCTGCTCGCCGTAAGCTTTTACCAGTTCGTCGTAATTCGTGCCGCGCGCACCGGGATTGTTCACGTCCGTCGAAATGGACGACGTTTTGGTTGTCGGACCAATCGCGCCGGCGACGAAACAAATCCGCCCGGGTTGCGCTTTTTCGACCATGTCAGCCGCGCGCCGCGCGCATTCCGCGCCCGCCTTGCTCAATTCGTAAGCCAGCGATTCCATCCCGTAATCCGACAGCGAGATGGATTGCGAGTTGAACGTGTTCGTCTCGATGATGTCCGCGCCGGCTTCGAGATACAGTCGGTGGATGTCCTCGATGACCGCCGGCTGGGTGACGTTCAGCAGGTCGTTGAGGCCCTTGAGGTCCCGGCCGCGCCAGTCCGCGAAACGCGCGCCGCGAAACGCCGCCTCATCCAGCTTGCGTTGCTGGATCATCGTGCCCATCGCGCCGTCAATGATGACGATGCGTTCGCGCAACAGGTGTTCCAGATGTTCAATTCGGTTCGGCATGGTCTGGCGATAAGTTAACCGGCCTCAAAGTAACGAAAAGCCTTCCCCAATGCAAATTAAAAATCAACGCATCTTGATATGATGATATGTTAAGTGAAAGGCTGAGGGCTGCCCGCCAATAGGCGAGGTCTCGCCGAAGGCGGAAGGGCTAAATGCTAAAGTTTTTTAAAAAACAAGTTTTGACACGACTTGAGCCGCTTGGGAGGCGGCGAAAGGAATTCGTCAGAGACGAAGGCCCGCGAGGGCCGAGCGAGCGGGCGCGAGCGAGTCCATTTCACGAATTCGATGTTCGGCGTCTTGCCGGGGCGGATCCCGTAATGCGGGAGAAGATTGGTGGATGCCTGCTCGCGATCCATCGGAGTTCGATGTTCGATGTTCCCCCCTCGTCTTTTGAATTTAGCCTTTCCCACCGCCTCCGCCGCGGCTTACGATGTTCATCGCGTGAGGCTGAAAGCCTTTTACGCGACATGGTTAAAGTCTCATGATGACTCTTCGTCAACTCGCCGCTGAACCGCCCACGATGCCGGTGCGCACGGCGTGGTATCTCGCCGACCTCGGCGAGGCGCGCGGCAAACAGGAACTGTTCACCCGCCAGGCGCCGCAAAGACTCAAGGTGCTGCGCGAACATGCCCTCATCGAAAGTGCCGTCTCCTCCAACCGCATTGAAGGCGTCGAGGTGGACCAGTCGCGGGTTGGCACGCTGATGTTTGGCAAGCCCGCCCTCCGTGACCGCGACGAAGAGGAAGTGCGCGGCTATCGCGACGCGCTTCGTCTCATTCACGAACAGGGGGCCAAGCTGCCCATCAACGAGGCCACCATCAAAAAACTCCACCGGCTTTGTCGCGGCGAAATCTGGGACGCCGGCGCTTACAAGGAAAAGGACGTGGACATCATCCAGACCTATGCCGATGGCCGCAGCCGGGTCCGCTTCAAAACCGTGCCGGCCCGGAAGACCCGCGCCGCCATGTCCGAACTGACCCGCCTTTGGCAGCGGGGCATGAAGGAACGCTGGGCGCCACCGGTCGTCCTCGCCGCCGCGCTCAACCTCGATTTTCTCTGCATCCACCCGTTTCGCGACGGAAACGGCCGCGTCTCCCGCCTGCTTTTCCTGCTGGCCTGTTATCACTGCGGATTGGAAGTGGGGCGCTACATCAGCCTCGAACGGCTGATGGAACAGAACAAGGAACGATACTACGAAGTCCTCGAACAAAGCTCCGCGCGGTGGCACGACGGCAAACACGATGCGTGGTCGGCGATGAATTTCCTGCTCTTCATCCTTACGCAGGCGTGCAAGGAATTCGAGCAGCGCGTCGGGCAGGTCAAGTCCCCTCGCGGTGAAAAGACCGCCATGGTTCTGGCGGCGATTGATCGTCAGGCGGGTGCGTTCAGCGTTTCAGACCTGCAAAACGAATGTCCGGGTGTTGGCGTGGATTTGGTTCGCAAGGTGTTGAAGCAGCTAAGAGGCTCGAAGGTGGTCTGTTTGGGACGCGGTCAAACCGCCAAATGGGAAAAAACCGGCAAATAGGTAGTACCCAGTTAATTGGGTATTGAATTAGGTACTAACCGTCACTCGCCGCGAAATCTACAAAACTTTTTTAACCACGGATAGGCACGGATGGACGCGGATGGTAAAAAGAAGGCTAAAGGCTAAAGGCTGAAACAAAATGGCTTTTGTCGGCGGACCAATCTCCAAACTGAACGCACACAGTCAGATACTGAACGGCTAAAGTGCGATCCCAAATGGCAAAAGCGCATTTCTTGGCGGGTAGAATCCCGGTCTGAACGGCTCAAATCCCAAACTGAACGCGTAAAATCAGGAACTGAACGGAAAAAACGGCATCCTGAATGCATGAAACAGCAAACCGAACGGATAAAGTGCCAAACTTAAAGGGCAAAACCTCAAACTGAACGGGTGAAATGCCAAACTTAACGCGTATAATTAGCGACCGAACGGTGAAAATCGCATCCCCGAAGGGCGAGTTGCGCTTCAATGCTTCCAGTGCGAATGGCGAGCACAGGGAAGTCTTATGCGTGTTTCTATTGAAGAAGCGACTTCACAGGGGAGCGAGTGGGAAAGACTCAGGTTAGATGATAAGAGAAATATACTTCGTCATCATTACCAGCAAAGAATCGGAAAACTTTTGCACACCGAAAAGAGGTACGGAAATTTCTTGGAACTAGCACTAGCTAGGATTCGCCTTGAAGCACAGTTTGAATACTTTTTAGCGCTGTTCCGCGGTGACGGTGTTGTTGAAACAGCCAAGGTCATTTCTTTTTTTCAGCAAGCTACAAAGCGATTTCCCGATTCGCGTGTGCTAGATATTGAACGGGCACGATTTTATCGCAGAATTTGGAGCTATGGAGAAGCCATTGCCGGGTTCACATTGGTTGCTGAACGAACACGCGATGCCGCTGAAAGGCGCGATGCCGCGATCGACTTGATAGAATCATTGACGACGGCGTCCATCCACACGACGGGCGTGCTGTTGCCGGACGGAACTCGATTGGATAAACAAGCTCTCATCAATCAAGCTCATGATTGGTTGGATTGGCTATTCAATTTTCCCGACGTTTCGAAGGAGGTCGCTATTTTGCGTGATCAAGTTGAGCTTAAGCTTGGGCTGGATATAAATTGGACCCAAAATGATGACGCCTACGAGGCTGTGATCGGCGGCAGCGAGAGCTACTGTTCGACAATTGTTGATAACCTCGATTCATTGCGTAACAAAGGCAGCGATTCGACCGCGCATTTATGGGAAGCGGTTGTTCAGAATTTCACACACCCGGAAGTTTTGCGTGGCTTGGGCCGCCTTTACCTGAGAAGTGCGGAGAGAAATGGACGAGGCCAACCTCTGCAAGATGCAGAACGGGCTTACGGATGCTTTAACGCATGCAGGCTCCTTGAAGTGTCCGAATGTGGGCGGGAAAGCTCCGTAACCAGCTATGAACGCGCCCGCGCAATATTGGCCGGTGCGATAATCGCTAGGTCTTTGAATCCCTTTAAAGCACATAACGAAAACAGTAAGACCTTACTTGAACTAGCCGAAGCTAGATTTAGTAGTGCGGTAGACAGGAGTGTTGGCGGCTTTCATCAAGCGGCAAAAGAACGCGTTAAGGAACTGCGGATGTTGAAAAACTCATTGAAACGCGATGCTAAATGAAAGCTGGGTTGCACCGCTCTT
>CAWHLR010000030.1:0-15678 GCA_963830235.1 uncultured Verrucomicrobiae bacterium | reverse complement strand
GGGCGTCGCGCCGATCCGGCTGCTGTCGCCAAAGGAGGAGCTCCAGCGAATCGCCAGCACCAATATCGGGACCAGTGACGTGAGCGACATCAACCCCAGGACATGACGTATCACCGAAGCGGAGAAAAATATTTTTACCGCGCCGGCTGGTGACGACAATTCGTACTTCAACGCCTCCCAGAAGGTCACCGGCAGCTTGGCTGAAATCACGGCCAGCAGCGGCAGCAATAGCAAAAACGACAAGCCCGCCAGGCCGCACAACACCATTCGCCTGAGAAAACGCAAGTTGAAAAAGCTGAAGCCGCGAATCCAGATGATGGCGGCAATGAACACCGGGAAAAATCCCACCATCGCCCAATTGTTCGCCATGCCCGCGCCATACACGACTGCTGCCAGGAACAAACGCCACTCGCGCTCGTCCAGCCGGTATTCCAGCAGCAGCCATATCACGGACGCGAACAGCAACAAATCAAACATCTCCCCCGTCCAATTCGTCGCCTGTTCCCAAAACGTCAGTTGCAAACCGCAAACCAGCACGGCCAGCACCGGCGGCAGCCAGGCGCTGCGAATCGTCAAAAACGAAAAATCGCTGTGTTCGCGTTTGCGCTGCGCATCCGTCCGGTCGTGCGGCAACAATGCCACCGACCGCGCCAGCAAGCCGAGCGTCAGAGCCGCGCAGACCGCGGAAAACAGGTTCAGCGCCAGTGGAATTTGCGGTGTCGGAAGCCACCGAAACGGATAGGTAACGAGCAGCCAAAGCGGATTCATTAATTCCGCCTGCCAGGTCCAGCCGGAAACTGTGGCCACGGGGTTGATGTTGAACAGCGACACCCAGCGGTTCAGCGTGAACCAATAAAACGCAAATGACGCTGCCACCAAAAGCCAGGGTAACCAGCGCGGCGCGAAGTTTTTCCGCGGGTCAGTTCGTGTTTCGGTTGTCATTGAGTCTCTTTAGTTGAATCCATGCCGTGCCTCTTGGCAAGACTTTGTGTGGCGCGCAAATCCGCCACGCACTCGACGTGTTGCGTTTGTGGAAACATGTCCAGGGGCTGCGCCCGCGCCAATTCAAAGACACCATTGTCGCATAAAACGTTCAAGTCCCGCGCCATCGTCGCCGGATGACAGGAAACATAAATGACCTGCGCCGGCTGCATCTCGCGAAGCAATTGCAGCGTTTGCGGCCAGCAGCCCTTGCGTGGCGGGTCGAGCAGAACCGCCGTTTGGTCCGGTGAAAACTTTTTCAGCAATTCCGGCAAGACCGCCTCCACCGTTGAGGCGATGAACCCGCCGTTGTTGATGTTTCGCGCCGCCGCGTTGCGCTGGGCCGATTGAATGGCGCGCTGGTCGTATTCCACGCCAACGAACGATTCGACCGCCTTCGCGAGCTCGATGCCGAAAAAACCGACGCCGCAATACAAATCCACCAGATGCCGGGCGCCACTGTTCCCAAGAAATCCGCGCACGGTTTCCACGAGCTGCGGCAGCAGGGACAGATTGTTTTGGAAAAACGAGTCCGGCGGCACATCCCAGTTTTCCGGCGACACGCGCAAAACGATTTTAATCCCGCCCTTCGGCGGCGGATGCGCGCGAACCCGCCGGATTTCCTCGTTGAGGGCCGGCTCGGCGATTTTGCATTCCTCAATGTCCTCGACCAGCCCGCAGTCCCAGCGCACAAAACCGATGTTCAGCTTTTGCTCCGGTTTGTTCCACTGGCTGCGAATCATGATGCGATTGCGGTAGCCGTAAGACCGGGGTGAGGGGATGACCGGCGCAACCCGGGCCTGCTCAAACCCGCCGATCCGCTCAAACAAATCGGCGATCTGTTTGTGCTTCCACCGCAACTGCGTGGCGTAATCAACATGCTGATACTGGCAGCCGCCGCATTGGGCGAAGTAGCGGCACGCCGGTTCGATGCGCTCCGGCGACGGCTGAACGACGCGCAAAAGTTTCGCGCGGGCAAAATTCTTTTTGACCTCCGTGATGGCAACCTCCACGACTTCGCCGACGAGCACAAACGGCACGAACACGACAAAATCACCCGCGGGTGTCCCCGGAACCCCGGCGCTCGTGTCGGAGTGCAGGGGCACGCGCCCGACACCTTCACCGCCGAAGGCGATGTCTTGAATCGTCAAGTTGAGTTGATCGCCGGTTTTGAAAGGCATCCCATCAGTTTAGAAAGCCGAAGGCGGCAGAAAAAGACTTTTTACCGCGGGGAATCACTTTTTGTGGCGATGGCTTCAGAGAAAATCGCCAGCACTTCCGCCCGGACAACCGCGCCAACCAGCCGGTTTTCCGACGGATTGTTGACGACGGGCACATTGCGCAGTTCACTTTCCAGCACCGTGGGCAGCGCCTCCAGCAACCGTTGGCCGGGGGTGAGACATTTTGGCGGCGGCCTCATTACGTCATAGGCGATGACCGCGCCCAAGTTCTGGTTGGCGTTGAGAAATTCCTTTAAATCCTGCAATGCCACCATGCCCAGCAACCGCTGCTGTGCGTCCACGACGGGCAGAAAGTTGTTGGAGTTGGTCAAAAAGCGGTCGGCAATTTCCCGGACCGGCATGTTCTCGCGCACCGGCGTCACCGGCGCGCGCATGAGGTCACCGATGGTTTGTTCCATGGCCGCGCCGGGGCGGCTGGTTTCCTGGCCGAGCGCCAGGCCCTTGACGCGAAGATGCTCCGTATAAACCGATTCCTCGTGCAATTGCCGCGCCACCAGGATGGAAACCACGCACGCCAGCATCAGCGGCGGCACGAGCGAATAATCCAGCGACAATTCAAAAATCATGATCATCGCCAGCAACGGCGACCGCGTCGTGGCCGCCAGCACCGCGCCCATGCCCACCAGCGCGAACGCGCCCGCCGGCACCGCCGCCGCCCAACCACCCAGTTGATGCAGCGTCACGCCGAATAGCGCGCCGGCGGCCGCGCCAACGAACAGCGTGGGTGTGAACACACCGCCCACCGTGCCCGCGCCGACGGTGGCCGCCGTGGCCACCCATTTTGCCACCAGCAACCCCGCCAGCCACAGGAGCGGGTTGGCCGCGGTCAGGAATTTTTCGTGCAAAATGTCATTGGTCACGGAATAGCCGTTGCCGCAGACGCCGGGAAATCCAATGGCGATGATGCCCACGATAAAACCGGCCAGCGGCAGCCGCAGATAAACCGGCCAGTTGAGTTTGCGAAATTGCGTTTCACCCAGGCGCAACAGTTTCAAGAACACGGCGCCTACCACGCCGCACAGCAAGCCCAGCAGCACAAACCAGGGCAATTGAGGCAGCGTGGCGGCGGGAAACGGCGGGATTTTATACCACGGTTCAATGCCGAAGAAACTGCGCGACACCATCGCCGCGATGACCGATGAAAAAACCAGCGGCGCGAAAAGGTTCATTGAAAAATTTCCCAGCACGACCAGCGATGCGAACACGGCGCCCGCAATCGGCGCGTTGTAGGCCGCCGCGATGCCGGATGCCGCTCCGCAGCCGACCAGCAGCCGCAGCCGGTACGGTGGCCATTTCGCAATCTGGCCGAGCTTGGATGAAAGCGTCGCCGCCAGTTGCGTGATGCCGCCTTCCCGCCCGATGGAGGCGCCGGTGGCGATGCTGATGATGGCCGAAATCGTTTTCACCAGTTCGGTGCGGAACGGCAGCCGGCCGTCGCCGGCAACGACGACTTCAAGCAGGTTGGTTGAACCCTGCGGGCCGACGAATCGAAAACCCAAATGCAGCACCAGCCCTGCTGCCAGGCCGCCCAAGGTAGGAACCAGAACCCGTTCCCAATCGTTCAATCGTCCGGCAACTTCCACCGGGTCGCCCGGCTGGATCAGATGGACCGCGTAGAAGAAAAACAGGTTTACCAGACCGCCGATGACGCCGACCAGCCCGGCCAGCACGAGGTGAAACGCCTCTTCATTGAGGACCAGTTTTTCGCGCCAACCCAGGGCGCGCCGCCAGTGGCGGTGAAGATAATCCCGCGCCTTGGTGACCATGCCGCTGTTCATCCACGACTGCACGCGGCAAATCTAAGCGCGAACCGCAATTTTGACGAGCGGGGAGTTTGAGGTTGAAGACCGAGGCATGCCACTTCTCAATGATAACGGAACGAACCCCAGCAGGGCGGGCAGGGGTTTTCTCAAAACTTCATTTCATTGTAGCAGCCGACGTGAGTCGGCTCATTTTTCCTCGGTTTGCATGAGTTTTGCATGAGATTAGAGCGGACTCACGTCCGCTGCTACAGTTTTGAGGCGCTCTCGTCCTCTGGCCGCCGCACTAACCGGTTGTGCCTGCGTCCGTCTTACTTCTTCTTTAAACTGGCGATGGCGTCCTTCATTTCGTTGAAATGTTGGTTGGGATCGCCGGAGTCGGTGACATGGACAATTTTGCCGTCAAGGCCGATGAGGAAGCTGACCCGGCGCGCCATTTTTCGGCCCACCACCTGAACGCCGTAAGCGTCAATGATTTTGCCGTCGGTATCGGCCAGCAGGCGGAAATTCAACTGGTAATCAGTAATGAACTTTTTGTGGCTCTCGGCGGAATCAAAGCTGACACCGATCACCTCAACATTGTCTTTTTGCAAGTCGCCCATTCGGTCGCGGAAACCGCACGCTTCCTTCGTGCAGCCCGGCGTATTGTCTTTGGGGTAGAAATAGAGGAGGACGATTTTACTTCCGACGAGGCTCTTCAATTTGAAGGTCTTGCCGTCCTGGTCCTGGCCGGTGAACAGCGGCGCCTTGTCGCCGGCTTTGGGAACGGCGGGAGCATCGGCGGCAAAGGTTGCCGCGGTGGAAAAGAGGATGGAACCGATGACGAGCAGGCTGGTGAACCAATTTGTTTTCATGGTGAATTTCAATTATTGTGTTTGCGGAATTTAGCTTACAATTTTGCACCGCGCAATTTCACGTTTTTCAGCCGTTCGACAAAATCAGTGAAGCCGCTGGCCTGGGCTTTCAAACGCCCCAGCAATTCGGCGTCCTTAAGCCGGCCCGAATCGTCGAGGAGATTGTTGATTTGCGGCAGGAAAACGCGTTCGGGATAAAGATAAGCGTTGCGATAACCGAAAATGGCCTGGAGCTGTTCCACCGGCCGCAGTGCGCCCCACATGCCTGCCGCCAGACCGGTGAAACACACCGGCCGGCGCTCGAAGCTCTCCGGGAATTTCAGCATATCAATGAAATACTTTAAAACGCCCGGCATGCCGCCGTTATATTCCGGTGTGACCACGTGCAGCCCGTCGGATTGCAGGACCGCGTCGGCAAACGGCTGGAATGATTTCGGTTTTTCGGCATAGGATGTGGGTGAAAAAATTTCCGGCGGCAACTGGGCGAGGTCGAGCACGCGCAGCGGGACTTTCAATTCGGCGTAAATGTCTTCGAGCTGCGCAGCCACTTTACGAGAGTTGCTGCCCGGACGATTGGTGCCGACAATCAAAGTAATCATGACAATCAATCTAAATTATCCTAAGGATTTGGCAAATATTTCGATAACGAAATCCGCAAGGCTCGATTGAACGCCACGGAACTTGCTGAAACGGAAATCAAGGACATTACAATCTGTCAGTGACTCCAAGGTCATAACAACCGGACAGTTCCCATTTCAGGTCATTGGGAATTCCATTCCCTTCGTCGTCTTTGACAAATCCGGACGCATACATTTGTAGTTCATAGATATCCCAATTGTTTATTTAGGTTGACCTGAAACACGCCGGGTCGGAGACCGGCGCTCCAATTCCAAAAGTTTTATCTTTTGCGCGGCCAGCGGCGCAGGCCGTTTTGCAGCCACAGCTTCCAGACCATCCAGAGCGCTTCCCAGAAAATGTGCCCGGACATCTTGGAATGGCCCTCGGCGCGGTCGGTGAAAATTATCGGCACCTCAACGATTTTGTATCCCTGCCGCCAGAGTTTGTGCGTCAGCTCAATCTGAAAGCTGTAGCCGTTGGACTGGACCTCATCGAGGTTGATGGCCTGCAGGGCGCGGCGACGGAAACATTTGTAACCTCCGGTCGGGTCGGTGAACGGCATGCCGGTGACGATTCGGACGTAAATGCCCGCGCTGCGGCTCAACATCAGGCGCTTGAGCGGCCAGTTGACGACGCGCACGCCGCCGGAATAACGCGAGCCGAGCACCAGGTCGGCATCCTGATTTTTCGCGGCTTCGAGAAACATCGGAATATCATCAGGGTTGTGCGAAAAGTCGCAGTCCATCTCGAAGATGAATTCGTAGCCGCGTTCGAGCGCCCATTTGAATCCGGCAATGTAGGCGCGGCCCAGCCCGCTTTTCTTCTGCTCGTGCAGGACATGGATTTGGGGGTGTTTCGCCGCCAGTTCGTCGGCGATTTTCCCCGTGTCATCCGATGAATTGCCGTCCACCACCAGCACGTCCACGCCGGCCGGGAGCGACAATAATTTTTGCGCCATGCGCGGGAGATTTTCCCGTTCATTGACTGTGGGCAGGATGATGAGCGTCTGGTTCATGCTGGACGGCCCAAATAATTATACGCGAACCACGCCGAAAACAAGCGGGCAATTCGGGTGTGTCTGAATTTCTTGTAGCGTCGAGCCTGCGGCTCGTCCAAATCGGCGCACAGCGCCGACACTACAACAACAAAGGACACGGTCGGCAATTCAACGAACGACGGGCATGGCCGACCGCCATGAAGTTTGGTTGCCTCATTTTGTCCGTCCCTCTAATCTTAAGGCATGTTCGCCTCGCTGCTTACCAACATCGAGAGTTGGAACTTTCTTTTGACCAGTCCGTTCTGGCTGGCGGTGTCCATTTTCCAAATCTGGATGCTGGTTGACGCCATCCGCCAGCGCGAATGGATTTGGGCGGTGTTTATTGTCCTGGGCTGGGGACTGTCCTCCGTGTTGTATTATTTTTACGTTTATCGCGCCGCGCCGTCGGCCACCCGCGGATTTGAACTGCCCGGCGCGCACAGCCGCCGCCGCATCAAGGAATTGCAGGCGCAAATTTATCACCTCGACAAGGCGCACCACCACTCGCAACTCGGCGACATTTATTTTCAACAGGGCAAGCTGGAAAAGGCCGAATCCTGCTACCGCGCCGCGCTCGAACGCGATGCGGAGGACATTGATACGCGTGCCCATCTCGGCCAATGCCTGCTCCGCCAGAAACGCGCCGCCGAGGCGCGTCCGCTGCTCGAAGGCGTGGCCGCCGAAAATCCCAAGCATGATTACGGCTACACGCTGATGGCGCTGGCCGAAACACTGGCCGCGCTTGGCGAAACCGATGCGGCGCTCAAGATATGGCAGCAGGTGACCTCGGAACATTCCTACGCGCGCGCGAAGGTGCAACTGGCCGAGCTTTACCTCGCCAACAAACAGCCGGAACTGGCGCGGACGGAATTAAAGGATGTGGTGGCCGACGACGCGCATGCCCCGGCTTTCCAGCGCAAACGCGACCGCGTCTGGGTGTGGCGCGCGAAGCTCTTGATGCGGAAATTATAACGGCAGGTTGACGTTGAGCGTCGCGGCGGATAAGAATGGGCACGCCGGAAAACAAAATTAATTTCCGCAACCAGTTTAAGGAACCAACAGAAATGAAAAAATTCGTTTTGCTCCTGATTGTGTGTCTGCCCGCCTCGGTTTTGGCCCAGAAGTTCGCCGGACTGGCGCCCACGCCGCCGATGGGTTGGAACAGTTGGAACACGTTCGGCGTGGCTGTGGATGAAAAATTGATCAAGGATATGGCCGACGCCATGATTGCCTCCGGGATGCAGAAGGCCGGCTACAATTACATCGTGATTGATGACGGCTGGGAAGCCACGAACCGGGACAATCAGGGCAATTTGATTTCCGATCCCAAACGATTTCCCAACGGGATGAAGGCCGTCGGCGATTATCTGCACTCAAAGGGATTCAAGTTCGGCATCCACAACTGTGCGGGCACGAAGACCTGTTCGGGCTATCCCGGCGGGCGCGGACACGAGTTTCAGGACGCCCGGACCTATTATGCCTCCTGGGGCGTGGACTATTTGAAGTACGACTGGTGCAACCACGGCACGGCCAACGCTGAGGAAACTTACAAGACCATGCGCGACGGTTTATACGCGGCGGCCGGTGGTTTTCAGCCTGTGCGAATGGGGCAACAACAAGCCGTGGTTGTGGGCGCAGGATGTCGGGCATCTCTGGCGAACGACCGGCGACATCACCGACTGCTACCAGTGTCAGGACGTTTATGCGACGGGCTGGAAGTATATTTTGAAGAGCCAGGTTGGCCTGGAAAAATTCGCCGGTCCGGACCATTGGAACGACCCGGACATGCTGGAAGTGGGCAATCCCGGGCTTTCGCTCAACGAATCGCGGGCGCACTTCAGCCTGTGGTGCATGCTGGCGGCGCCGCTGATGGCCGGCAACGACGTCCGGAAAATGTCCCCTGAGATTCGCGCCATTCTTACGGACAAGGACGTGATTGCCATTGATCAGGACCCGCTGGGCAAGGAGGGCTACCAGTTCATGGAGCAGCCGGGAAAGGAAATTTGGGTGAAGGAATTATCAAACGGCAAATGGGCCGTGTGCTTCTTCAACAACAGCGACAGTAAAATGCAAATCCGGGTGAAATGGTCGAATCTTTCCTTCCTCACCGGCACGTATCAAATCCGCGACCTCTGGCAGAAAAAAGACCTCGGAACGACCGGCAAGGAATTTATCGGCGACATACCTTCAATGGATGTGATCCTATTCGAGTTGAGTCCGGTCAAACCGGCGGCACTCTGATTCCCTTGGCGTTAAAAACGCGCCGGAGAGCACGCCGCATTCCAAAACGCAAACGCGCATTTGCGTTCCAGCGCAAGCTTGACCGCGTCTGGATGTGGCGGGCCAAGTGCCTGATTCGCAGGCTGAAATAATGTTTATTCCGAAAATGCCAGATAGGGGATGAAGATGATGTTCGCAATCGGAATGAACATCAGGATGACAAGCCAGCCGCTTTTCCCCCGCGCCTGACAAATTTTTACCCACAACATGATGCCAATGACCAGGTTGATAAGCGGGACCAGAAAGAGAAGAATCATCCACACCGGCATTTTGGCAACCTGTAGCAGGGGAATCAGGTTGGCGATGGGAATCCAGATCAGGATGCCAGGGTTCACGCCGCATTTTTCACAGATGCGTTTGGTACAAAAACAGTAAAACACGTAAAACGCCAGACAGATGACGAGGATAAACAAAATCAGTCCCAAACCCATGGCTGTACCCACTGCTGTGCTTGCATTATCATTCATAACGGAATCCTTTTCGCTGAGGTTTTTATTGGTTAAGACGGTGAACCATCCGATTCACTGCGGCTGTTCTGGCATAACCACCCATATATGCAAGACAATTTGATGTGATGCCGGTTTCAGGCCGTTTTGCCTTCCGCGCCAGCGCGAATTTCGCCATCATGCTCATGTGCCAAATCTAATCGCCATCGTCGGCCGCCCCAACGTCGGCAAGTCCGCGCTGTTCAACCGCATCGTGGGACGGCGCATCGCCATCGTCCACGACCAGCCGGGCGTTACGCGCGACCGCATCAGCGCCGAAGCCGAGTGGCACGGACGCGCCTTCACGCTCGTGGACACCGGCGGCATCGGGCTGTTGCGGCGCGAAAAGGCGGGCGACGTTATCATCAAGGCGGCGATGGAGCAGGTGGACTTGGCCGTTGAATCCGCGAACGTCATCATTCTCGTCGTCAACGTGCAGGAAGGCATTGTGCCGCTGGACCGCGAAGTCGCGGGAAAATTGCGGAGCAGTGGAAAACCGATTTTGGTTGCCGTCAACAAGGTGGACACGCATCGCGCCGAGTCTGGCGCCGATGAATTTGCCCAGCTTGGTTTCGATAAAATATTTCCCGTCAGCGCGATTCACGGTGAAGGCATTGTTAATTTGATGGACGCGGCAACGGCGCTGTTGCCCGAGTCGAAAGTCGAAAGTCCAGAGTCGAGCGCAGAACCATCTGGCGATGGCGATGCAGCGGCCCTCAACTCTCAACTGCCCTTGAAGCTCGCCATCGTCGGCCGGCCCAATGTCGGCAAATCGTCCATCATCAACGCGCTCACGCAATCCGCGCGCGTCATCGTCAGCCCGGTGCCGGGCACGACGCGCGATTCCATTGACGTGCCGTTTGAGGTGGAAACCGAAGGGGTGCGGCAACAATACGTGCTCATTGACACCGCCGGCATGAGAAAAACGCGGCGCGTGGAAGATTCGATTGAGTTCTACAGCGTCCAGCGCGCGGTGGATTCGATTGAGCGCTGCGACATCGCGGTGCTGGTTTTGGACGCCGAGGCCGGAATCACCGAGCAGGACAAAAAGATTGCGGACAAGATCGTTGAAGCCCGCAAAGCCTGCATCGTTGTGGTCAACAAGTGGGATTTGGTGGCGGAATCCGTCCGCCAGGTGCGCGAAGAGGAAATCGAGAAACGCAACCGAAAGCATCGGACCGAAGGGCAGGCGAAAATCATCACCACGCTCGGCGAATTCGGCCAGTGGGTACAGGACAAATTATTTTTCCTCGATTATGCGCCGGTGATTTTCACGTCGGCCACGTCAGGTTTCAACCTCGAACGCCTGCTCGAAGCCGTGCGTTATGTGGCCGCGCAGTTGCAGCAAAAAATTCCCACGGCGATTTTGAATCGCACCTTGCGCGACGCCATCGAGCGCCGCCAGCCGGTCAGCGCGTCGGGTCACCGGCTGAAGTTTTTCTACGCGACCCAGGTGCGGCAGGCGCCGCCGACGTTTCTGCTGTTCATCAACCGCGACGAACTATTTTCCGACCAGTACAAAAAATACCTGGGCGACCAGATGCGACAGGCGTTCGGTTACGAAGGCTGTCCGGTGGTGCTCGTGCCCAAACCGCGCCCGAAAACCGTGGAGCCGATACGAAAGTTCAAATCACCCCGCCCAGGCAACCGGGCGGGTTCGGATCGAATCAATCGTCGGTCCAGGCTGCACAAACCGCGCCGGTGAATCCTCGTTAGGTTGAATCGGCGCCGCTGGAATTGCGGCGCTGAACATTGTGATTAACGGGCCTGATACAATCGCGATGGACAGATTTAATCCTTGAAGATCGGGTCTGATTTGGTACAAAGTTAATTCCGCATGAAGACCACCATCAGGGAACGATCGTGGTGTGTGTTTGCCGCCATTTTCGCCGCAGCGTTTGTTTTTTCAATCCAAGCCGTCCAACTCGTCACCGTGCAGGGACCTTCTTTTGCGCCTCAGGCCGGCGGCAACGGAGATTCCGGCCTGTCCATCATCAGCCGGGACGGGCGCTACGTTTTATTCGCCAGCACGGCGAACAACCTGACGCTGACGAACAACAACAATTTCGTGCTGCCGCGCCGGTTTAACGTGTTTCTGCGCGACCGCCTGGCCAACACCACCACCCTGGTCAGTGTCAACAGGGCCGGGAACGGCGGCGGCAATGGGGATTCATATCCCGCCGGGATTTCGACGAATGGACAGTTTGCGCTTTTTGAAAGCCGCGCGGGCGATTTGGTTGCCGGCGACACGAACACGGTCAATGACATATTCGTGCGCGATGTGGTCAACGGCCTGACGACGCTTGTCAGCGTGAACACCAACGGCACCACTGGCGACTGGTTCAGGACGGCGCGCGGTTCGGTAATGAAGCGGGAACGGACGTTATGTCGCGTTCGTCAGCACCGCGTCCGATCTGGTGCCCGGCGACACCAACGGCATTGCCGACGTTTTTGTCCGGGATTTGCTGGCGGGCACGACGACGCTGGCCAGTGTCGGCGCGACCATCAATTCAAATCCGCCAGTAGCCGGCGTCGCCATCAGTTCGGAATCGCCGGAAATCACGCCGGACGGGTGCTATGTTGTTTTTTACAGCACCGCCACCAATCTCGTTCCCGGAGTGACGAATACCGGTGAAATTTACGTCCGGGATTTGCTGGCCGGCAACACCACCTGGGTCAGCACCAACGCTCGCGCCATGGATCAATCCCTGACTGGCAGCGCAAATTTTGTTTCCTGCAATTACAGCATCAGCGATGACGGGCAATTCATCGCGTTTGAGGCCTGCACGAATCCCCCCGGCAGTTCATCCATCGCTCGGGATTGTTTTGCGTTACCATCTGCAACCGGTTTGACCGACATTATTTGCACCAATGCCAGTGTGCCTTTGTTGCCTTTCGAAAACATCCACGATTTGGCGATGACGCCCGATGGAAGGTTTACCGCCTTGGTCGCCAATACTTCAGGTACGAGCACGGCCATTTATCTTTGGGATGCTCAAACCGGCATGAATGTGCTGGTGAGCGCGAACTTGGACAATTCGGGTCCGGCCAATGGACTTTGCGACTCGCCCGTGGTTTCATCCAACGGCCAGTTCGTCGTCTTCACCAGCAGCGCCACCGATTTGGTCACCAATATTTTCTCGGATGGCTGGCATGTGTATCTCCGCGACATGCAAGCCGGCGTCACCCAATTGCTCGATGCCGATACGAATGGGGTTGGCGTCGGCGTGAATCCGACCATGGCCCCGGCTTTAAGCGCCGATGGCAGCGTCGCTGTGTTTGATGCCGCAAATTTGTTGCCCGACAACCGCCACCTTAACTACAATGTTTTTGCGCGGGACTTGGTAGCCGGCGCAACCGGTCTGATCTCCGTCCGCCAACCGGCTTTGCCGTCGCAAACGCCCAATGGCCTCAGCGGGCTTACCCCATTTTCCGTGAGCGCCAATGGCCGGTTCGTCGCGTTTTACAGCGACGCGGATGACCTGGTGCCCAATGACACGAACGCCTTTGGCGATATATTTGTGCGCGACCTGATCGCCGGCGCGAACATTTTGGTGAGCGTGAATATCAATGGCAGCGCTTCCGGCGACGGCCTCTCAACCGACCCGGCCATTTCCAGCAACGGCCAGTATGTTGTTTTCACCAGTTCGGCCGACAATCTGGTTCCGGGCGGCACCAACGAGCAGAATGTTTATATTCGCGACCTACAGGCCGGTACAACGGCGCTGGTAAGCGTCAGCACGGATGGAATTAATCCCGGCAACGGCGATTCCTTTTTGCCCATCATCAGCGCGAACGGACGTTATGTGTTGTTTCACAGCAAGGCGTCCAATCTGGCAACCGGTGCGGCTGGCGGCGGAGAGAATCTTTTCTTCCGCGATTTGCAGACGGGGATCACGTACGCGCTCACATCAGCCAGCAGCGGAACCGGCGTGTATTCGGCTTCCATGACCCCTGACGGCCAGTCCGTCGCGTTTTTCGGCGCGGCAACGGGAGCGTCCGGGACATTATTCGTTTGGAACTCACAATCGAATGCGCTGAGTTACACCAGCAACCCGGGTATTAGTTCGACCCAACTCCCGTTTGTTTCCATCAGTCCAAACGGACAACAACTGGCCTATCTGGTAAATTCGTATGAGAATTTTTACATCGCAGACTTGGTGTCGAACACCGTCTCGACGATCAACCCGATCGGATATTTCTCCTCACACGCCGGATTGCAATTCAGCAGTAACGGGCGGTTTCTCACCTATGCCGGGAATATTTCTGGATCCTTGACGCCCAATGTGTATCTTTACGATTTCCAAACCGGAAATAATCTGCTGATCAGCCAGAATTTCAATGCGCCCGGCACGGCCAGTGACAATTCCGATTCACCGGCCATCAGTCCCAACGGTCGTTTTATCGCTTATCGCAGTTTTGCCACAAACGTTGTTCCGGATGATTTCAACAATGTCGCGGACCTGTTCATTTACGATGCTTCAAACCACGCCACCATCCTTGTGAGCGTGAACGGGACGGGCAATTACACCGCGGACGACCGCTCGCTTAAACCGGTCTTCAGCGGTGACAGCCGGACACTCTTATTCCAAAGCTGGGCTTCCGACTTGTTCGCTCCCGATTTCAACAGCGACAGCGATATTTTCGCGCTCGACCTCACCGCCCTGCCCATGACGGGTTCCGGTGGTTCGACCAATTCCGCGTCCGTTTTTTATGCGCAAATGATTCCCGCCGGGGTTTTCAGCCCCAATCCGGCAATCAGTTGGCCCCTCGCTTCGGGAAAATCCTATCAGGTGCAATTCAAAACCAATCTTACCGACACCGTCTGGCAAAATCTGCCCGGCAACCTCACTTTTATCGGCGACACCGGCTACGTCAGCGACCCGTTGCCCGCGCCCGGCCATAGATTTTACCGAATCGTTTTGAACCCTTGATGATTATGAAAACATCAAACAGATTGGTGATTGGGAAAACCGGCGACGGTGGCTTTACGCTGGTTGAACTGGCGGTCGTCATCGCAACCATTGTCGTTCTGGTTGTGCTGCTGTTGCCCGCTCTTGCCGGGACCAGGCCAAACGCGCAGGCCTTTCAGTGCCTGGAAAACCAGCGCCAATTGATTCTGGCCTGGCAAATGTACGCCCAGGATAACAGCGATATTCTGCCGCCAAATGATTTTCCTTGGAGGACAGCGGAACCACGAGATGGCACGGAGAAAAATTGGGTTTTCGGCAGCATGCTCGTGCCGCTGGATATGATCAATACTTCCATTCTCGTGAACCCTCAGCTTTCCTTGCTGGCCCTCTACAACACGAATCCCGCTGCTTATAAATGTCCCGCGGACATCACTTTGACATCAGGCCATATTCGTGCGCGCAGCGTGTCAATGAATTGCGCCATTGGGACGCGCTGGTACTCGGCTGGAGCAGGAAAACCGCGGGGCTCCCCGGTCGGTGGAGGATGGCTGTCAGGTTACTACTCTGATCCGGATCCCAATTACCGCACCTACGGTAAAATCACGCAAATGACCAAGCCGGGGCCCTCCATGACCTGGGTCATCATGGATGAGAACCCGGACACTATCAATGACCCGTGTTTGGTCATAGCCATGACGCAAACTCTCATTGACTTCCCTGCCAAGTCTCATAATGGCGGAGCCGGCATTGTTTTCGCAGATGGTCACGCGGAAATGCACAGATGGGTGGACGACTTTGCACAGGTTCTTCCGAACAATATAACAACTGGCACGCCGACTTCGACTGCGTTTAAGCCTGTTCCTCCTTCCCAGGATTTGGCCTGGATACAGCCCCGGACTTCAGCGCGAAAGTGATGCGGTTCGCGGGTTGCGTTCGCTTAAAGACAGGCGTGACATGTATTCACCACGACGCCAGCATCACTTCAGAGTCATCGTGTGCAGCGGAGAATTTTTCTGGAGCGCGGACAGCCATGTCCGCATGTTGACTGTGGCGGCATCAGATTCGCGGACAAAGCTGTCCGCATTCCGCAAAAAACCGCGCTGATTTTTTTGTTCACAGCGGGGAATAAGTTGCGGTTTGCGCAATGGAAACGCGGAGATTGGGCGGAGTTTATTTGGGAATAACGTTCTCGTAACATTCTTGTAACTTTTTTCCATTTTTTTCTTGTCACCACAATAGGTAGGGTATAGGCTTGTCTTGTTACCCACTAAATGGGGTTTCGCTTGGAATTGGGCGGTTGGCGAAAACCTGAAAAGTGGGCTGAAAATTGATTTTCCCGACCGGTCCTTGGGGTTAAGGCGGTCGGGTGATTTGTTAAAAAATAAAATTTCAACCGCCGCGAAAGGATTATCCATGATTGACGCACGCGAAGAAGTTTCGGTTCCGGCGTCGCATAAAACCAGCCGTCGTCCCGCGACGGTGGCAGCGGGTCGCAACCTCAAGAACCATG
>CAWHLR010000029.1:0-90448 GCA_963830235.1 uncultured Verrucomicrobiae bacterium | reverse complement strand
TATGTCAACGAGTTGACCGTCCTGGGGCGGTCGGGAGATCACCTGCGCCATGTGGACAAGCGGCTGCGGCGGCTGGTGCGGGAATGCGGCTGGACGAGATTGGCCGACGTGACGCCCGCCTCGTTTCAAATGTGGCGCAAGGAGCAAGCCCACAAAGCACCCAAGACCCTGAATGAATATCTGGCCACGCTCTCGGCCTTTTGGACGTGGCTCCGCAAGCAAAGCCGCGTCAGCGTGAACCCCTTTGAACTGGTGGAACGGACAGACACGCGCGGCAAAGAACGGATTCAGCGGCGGGCCTTGTCGGACGCACAGGTCGTCCAGTTGTTGCAAGCGGCTGGCAAGAATCAACTGGCCTATATGCTGCCCCTGTATGCGGGTTTGCGGCGCAATGAAGTCAAAACGCTGCGCTGGTCGAATCTGGTGCTTGGCGAATCCGGCGGATTGCTGCGCATTCATGCCGCCGTGAACAAGAACCGGAAAGAACAGGCATTGCCATTACATCGTGAGTTGGCCGAAGTATTGCAGCAGCAGAAACCGGCAGACAGCAAAACGGACGATCTGGTGGTGGTCAACGGCGTGCCGAAAATGAAGGAATTCAGGCAAGACTTGGCAAAGGCGGACATCCCGTTTCTGGACGAGCGCGGACACCGCATGGATTATCATGCGTTGCGGACGACGTTTATCACCCGGCTTTCGACCATGAAAGTGCATCCACGCTTGGCGATGGAATTGGCGCGGCACAGCGATATGCGGCTGACGATGAAGACCTACACGGACGCCGGGCAATTGCCGTTGCGTGAAGTCATGGACACGTTACCGGGTTTTGGCGGGCGGACTGACTCCCGAATAGACTCCCGAACTTTAGGCCCGACGGGTCAAACGGTGTCACCGACTGTCACGAAAATCAGGGAGACACAAACTGAAAAAAATGTTGAAAACATTGGCGAAAGTCATCGTGACTCACAGCTTGTCACCACGAGTCACGAAAAGTCAGAATGGCGGAGAGAGGGGGATTCGAACCCCCGATACGGCTTTAACCGTATAACGGTTTAGCAAACCGTCGCCTTCAGCCACTCGGCCATCTCTCCATCAACCAATAGAATCAAGGTGTTCTATGAGTTTTCAGACACCCTGAAAAACTTTGCAATTGACATTTGCCGACACTTTGCCGACACTAAGCGGCATGAACACAACCAAAGAACGAATTTGGACGCCGGTTAAGGGCGAGCAATTCGAGGCTGTCAGTGTTGGCAACGTCACGGTGAAACTCTACCGCCGCCGACGCTGGACCGCAAACCGAAAAAAGAAGCGGATCATTTACGAGCTGGCCGATTACACCAGCGGCGTGCGCCGGTTGCGCAGCTTCACCGACCACGGCGCCGCCCGCAAGGAAGCCGAGAAAATCGCCCGGCAGCTTTCCACTGGCGATGCGACGGCGGCAACCATGCGGAACAGTCAGGCGGCCAGCTACGGACGCTCCGTTGAGATTATACGTCCCACAGGCGCGTCTTTGGAGTATGCAGCCAGTGTTTATGCAAAGTTGTATGAAATCCTCGGCGGCGATTACGCGATTGAGGCGGGGACCTATTACGCCCGGCATCGTGCCGACCAGGTAACGTGCAAGCCGGTTGCCGACGTGGTCGCCGAACTGATTGCAGCCAAGGAAGCCCGCGGCAAGTCCGCCCGTTATATCGGCGATTTGCGGGCACGGCTGGCGCGGTTTGCCAAATTCTTTGGCGCTGACACATCCATCATCACACAGCCGGATTTGAAAGTTGAACCAGACAACCGCAACCGGGGCGTGGACATTTCCACGGTGACGACCGCCGAGGTTCAAAAGTGGCTGGACGGCCTGAAACTCGCAGCGCAATCGGCGCGGAATTTCCGCACGGTTGTCGGCACGCTGTTTTCTTTCGCCGAATCACGCGGCTACATTTTCAAAGGCGGCAATCCAATCGAAGGCACGGAACAAATCACGGCCAACGGCGGCGATATTCAGATTTTCACCCCGGGCGAAATCACGGATTTATTCAAAGCCGCGTCATGGGAATTTTTGCCCGTCATTGCGCTTGGCGCGTTCGCCGGCTTGCGCACCGCCGAAATTGAACGGCTGGAATGGTGCGACGTGGACATGGCCGGCGGATTCATCACCGTCGCCAGTGACAAAGCCAAGACACGATCACGGCGGCTTGTGCCTGTCCTGCCGAATCTGGCGCAATGGCTTGAACCTTACGCCCGGCACAAGGGCAAAATCTGGAAGGGCACGACCAACGATTTACAGGACGCACGCGCGGCTTGCGTGAAGGCGGCAAAGACACCTTGGAAAGACAACGGCTTGCGGCATAGCTTCATTTCCTACCGGCTCGCCAACATTCAGAATGCCGCACAAGTTGCGTTGGAAGCGGGGAACAGCCCGGCGATGGTGTTCAAACACTACCGCGAAATAGTCCGGCCCGCCGCCGCCCTGACTTGGTTTGCAATCGCACCAGAACAACCGGCAAACATTGTGAAGCTGCCAAAGCTAAAGGCCGCGTGACGACGCCAATTCAGCAATTCAATTTGCCGACGCTGGCGGAAATTCGGTAGTGTCTTAATTTGGATTTATTTTCCAGCGAGACGAATCTGGCAGTCGGCGATATCCACCAAAAGCAGTGCGGCCTGTTTCCAGGCAATCCCCAGAATAATCAGGAAGAAGGCCGAAGCCAAGCCGATGATGACGATCATAAATTTGCCACCGGCAGGCACTTCGCTTCCTACAAAGAAAGCAACGAACGGTTCCATCCCAGCCAGCCCGGCAGCAACAAAGAATAAAATTTGCACCACTTCAATCAGCCCGCGCAGCGTCTTGTAACAGGTTTGCTGGCGGATTTGTATCAACGTGGCAGCGACGCCGGTTACATTGGCCGGTGTGAAGGCGGCCACATGCGCGACAATGGATGCCGTATCCCGCTGGCGCGTGAACCCTCGGCATCGGGTCCCCGCCGTCTCCCCGCGCGACAACGCGACCGACGGCCCGGTTCATTAAAGATAACATCGTCTTGTGCGGCCCCCGGCTGCGGCGCTGTCACGGTGCGTGCTATCCCGACCCTCGCGCTCGGTCGGGCGCACTAAAAGGCCAGTGCGGCACGCACCGCGCCAGCTTGCAGGCATCCTTCACGCCAGCCGTCCGCTACCGCCGTTGAGTGAAATATGGCGTGGCCGAAATCCCCAACCCCCGCCCACCCCGGATGCTCGCCCCCTCCATCCCCAGGGGGCTGCGCTTGAAACGCCGCGCCAAGCTGATGGCGCGGCCATGACCCGCACAAAACCACGCTTGAACAGGGCGGGCATCGGTGGTTCAATCGCAGCGTCAGGTAAAAACAAAGACCAGAAAATACCAATAAACAATTTGCGGCTTCGGCTGCTGTCTTCCACGAAACAGGAAATTTCGATTCAAAAGACAGCGTTTGAAGGCACGCCCCATCGGGCGTGTCTGAAAGCGTTCTTTTGAGGGCATTCCTGTGCCTGTGGAGGAGCGTGAGTAAGTCACGCCTTTTTTATTGGCAGTGGCACGGGCAACGCGGGCGGAAAATTGAGTGAATCAATCCATGAGCACACCGGCTGATACGTCGAAAGGGAATCTGGCTGAGGGGAGCAGCGCGACATTCCTCGTTCGTTGGAAAGGCAGACAGGAAGGTCCGTTGGCAATTTCAAAAAAAGAAATGGTCTAAAGTTGCCGGATCATTTCCAGACACAGCACTTCAAAAGGCAGATGAATCGCTTTCAAAAAAAGTCTTGCGGAAATTTCAAATACCCATCCCCCGGCGAGCCACGACTATCAAAACCGCCATCATCCCCGGAACGCCGCCGACAACATTTGAACATTCAGATGAAGCGTTTACGCAAGATGTAACAATTCAATTGGAGCCAGATCCGCCGATCTATCTTGAATATCTCCCCGAACCGCGAAGAAATGCGTTTTCTGATTATTCTGGGCTAGACTACGACCATGCGTATTCAAAATGGATGGTGGAAATTAAGCAAATCGAAGCCGAGAATCGGCGGCGTTACAATGAATATGTAGCTGCAATGGAGCGTTGGAATTCGTGGCGGAGTGAAGGCGCGATTAAAGAGCCAATACCATTTTTAGGATTTTTCAAACCACAGATCGAGAGCGAAATTAAAGAACCATTGCCATTTCTAAAATCCCCGTTATCACAGGATTCGAGTCTGCAAGAAGTCACGATTCAGGAAGTACCCAAACCGGATAATACAAATCCAAGCGAATACACCATCCCGGCGCGCGTTGTGCAGGACTTCGCGCAACGTCATCCGGCAATCCAAAAACCAGCCGCATATATCAGCTCCATTCCCATTGAGCGATTTACATATTGGCTCGATATAGTTTTGAAGCGAAATAATACATGCCTCGACGGCCATTGGTTGCCGGTCGGCCCTGTGTGCTACCCTTTCACTCAATATACATCTCTTACAAAAAGTTTGTGCCGTCAGATTGCTGATGCGATTGAATCAAAGGGCTACTGCGTAGAACCGGATGCACGTTTCGGAAATGGCAAATACGATGAAAGGCATACGCTTGCTTTGTTCAAACCGTTCGAGGGCGACCCGATTCAGCCTTCAACAGCCTATCTTGGCGCGGCCAACCTGTTGCGGCTTTGTATGCACATTACCACCGCCGACGGTCAGATTGATCAGGTGGAGCTTGATGTTTTTAGGCGAGCAATCGAAAACCAAATTGGCCTTACCCGAACAGACCATAAACGACTGCTCATCTTGGAACAATTGTTGGCACAAGAACTTGCCTCGACATCAAAAATTGCCGCTAAAATTGCCAGATCTGTTCCGGCAGACAAACGACTCGTGATCGGCAAATTGCTGGTGGAGGTGGCAGCAGCCAATAACGTAATCACGAACGGGGAATGTCATGCTTTGGAAGAAATTTTTAAGGCGTTAAAAATTTCGCCAGACAAACTTGAAAAACTGATCAACGAAATCTGTCCGTGGCCGCGCCGAGCGGAAGTTCAGAGCGATATATCATCGGGGGACAAATGGATATGGGATCAATGGAGAACTGATCATCCTGGAGTTGTAATTGATGATAATACGCTAGTTGGGGAAGTTTGGAATCTTACCGATTGGAAAGCCCTGAATGCACGGTGGCGAGATTTGCATGAGCGGCTGATTGCACTGCAATCACAACCAAGCACAATTTCAGGCGTAGGTTCACAGGAATATATTGAACCTGTTCATCTAAACACAAAGTCAGCATCCGAAGGCGATAATCCAACTGAGAAATCAATTTCTGATCTCAATGAACAGCTATTTGATTGTCTTCTACAGGACGGACATAATTATGACCAGGCAAAGAAATTGATTCAATCCTGCAAAGATAACGAGCTTGAGGATCGGTCGCCGCAGGCGAATTGGGCGCACCGCCAGATTGCCGAGGGCCGATGCCGGGTGTGCGGGGGGAAGTGCGCCATCAATCCGCGCACTGGGAAATATTACCTTCTGTGCCAGAGGCACCTGGCATCCGTGGCGGAATCGCAAAGGTTGCTGATGCGGAAAAGGAGGGCCAGCCCATCTCCGCAAAAGGATTTCGCAATCGATATGGAAAGAGTGTATCAGATTACCAACGAAACAAAGGAAGTGGTTGCAATCCTGTCCGTCGAAATGGCAGACGAACCGGAGGAATCAATTTCAATGCCGGTCAGTATCACCTTGCCTGCGCCTGAAATTCCAAAAGTTTCCAGCGACGGCAACGCCGTACCACAACCGACGCGATTCAATGGGCTTAATGCCGCGTTTCATCCGATTCTTGAACGCCTGCTTACACGCGAATCATGGCCGGTGGATGATTTCGATGCACTTGCGCGCGAGTTTCACTTTATGCCGGGGAAAATTTGTGAAACAATCAATGAATGGTCAGATGAAGCGCTGGGCAAATTTATTCTGGACGGCGACGACCCGGTGGTCATCCGCCGCGAATTGATCGCAAAGGAAACAATTTATGGCTGAAATCAAAAGACGCGAACGCAACGCAGTGCTGCAATCGTTGCAAGCGGGACTCGTTCCCCGCATGGGACTCAACTTGATTCAAGTTGGCCGCAAAGACGAAGTGAATGCTACGCTCAACGACCTGGAACGCATCGAGCAAGGCGGCGCAGCTTTTCGCATCGTCATGGGGCGGTTTGGCAGCGGGAAAAGTTTTTTCCTGAATCTCGTCCGCACGCTGGCATTGCATAAGCGCATGGTGGTGGTGCAGGCGGACATGACATTGGAACGGCGCATTCATGCTTCTGGCGGACAGTCCCGCGCACTGTTTTCAGCTTTGATGAACAATCTCGCAATCAAATCAAAACCCGATGGCGGGGCTTTGCGAAACTTGTGCGAGGGCTGGATTTCAGGGATTCAGAACAAGGTGAAAACAGCAGGCGGCAATGACGAGGACGTAAAGCGGCGCATTTTTGAGGATTTGAAAGATTTGCAGGACAGCGTTGGTGGATATGAGTTTGCCGAGGTTTTGTCGAAATATTATGAAGGATATGCCATGGGCAACGACAGCTTGCAGGGCGCGGCCCTGCGTTGGTTGCGCGCCGAATTTACCACGAAAACCGACGCCCGCGCTGTTCTCGGCGTTCGCCGGATCATTGACGATGATAATTTTTACGACAGTCTGAAATTGATGGCGGCTTTTTGCGTCAAGGCCGGTTACATTGGGCTATTGGTGAACTTGGATGAGATGGTGGTTCTGTCCCACCGTTTGCCCAGCGCCCGCGCGCGTCAGGCGAATTACGAGGCCATTCTCGCCATGCTCAATGACTGTCTGCAAGGCAGCGTGAAGAATTTAGGCTTCATGCTGGGGGGAACGGATGAATTTCTGGAGGACAAAAAACGCGGCCTTTACAGTTATGAAGCCTTGCGCTCGCGCTTGGCGGAAAATCGTTTTGCAGGTCAGGGGGTGAAGGATTTTTCCGGCCCGGTCTTGCGTTTGCAAAATTTGAGCGCCGAAGATTTGTTCGTCCTGCTGCGCAACATTCGTCACGTCCATGCCTTTGGTGACGAGAAAAAATATATTGTGCCGGACGATGCCTTGAAAGCCGTTTTGAAAAAAGCCAGCGAGACACTCGGCGCGGAATATTACAAAACGCCCCGTGAAGTCATTCGCTCGTTTGTTGGCTTGCTCAATGTCCTCGATCAAAATCCCGACCGCGACTGGCAAAGTTTTCTTGGAGATGTTTCCTTCACCAAACGGGACAACCTGATTTCGATTGAGGAGGAAATTGCCAATGGTGTCCCGCCGCCCGCCGACACCGAAGATAATCTTGTAACTTTCAAGCTCTGATGAGCCAGGAACCATTTTCCCTGCTTCATCCCGGCGTTCAGGAAGCTATCTGGAAAATGGGATGGAAAGTGTTAAAGCCGATTCAAGTCCAGGCCATCCACACGATTTGCGAAACTGAAAATCACCTGGTAATTTGCGCGCCGACCGCTGGCGGCAAAACGGAAGCGGCTTTTTTACCCATTATTTCAAAACTTGCCGCAAATCCGCAGCCGTCGGTGCAGGCGATCTATGTTGGCCCGTTGAAAGCACTCATTAACGACCAATTTCGGCGATTGGAAGAACTTTGCACCGAACTGGAAATTCCCGTTCACCGCTGGCACGGCGACGTGCCGGCCAACCAGAAAAAGGCGCTGCGGGAAAAACCATCCGGCATCCTGCTCATAACGCCGGAATCGCTGGAATCCAATTTCATCAACTATGGCGTGCATGTGCCGCGTGTGTATCGGCATCTTTCCTTCGTAGTGATTGATGAATTGCACAGCTTTTTTGGCAACGAGCGCGGCATGCATCTGCAAAGTCTTTTGAGCCGCCTGCAAAACACGATTGGTTCCGCTCCGCGACTGGTCGGACTTTCCGCCACGCTTGCCGATCCACAATTGGCGCGGGCTTTCCTTGCGCCGGACGCGGTAGAGTCGGTTCAAGTCATTCAGGACACTTCAGCCAAGCGTGAGGTTAGGTTCTGCATCAAAACATTTTTAGAACGTCCGCCGGAAGGAACAATACCCGCACCGCGTCTGACGCCCGAACAATCGCTGGCACTCGCCAGCAGCTTGACCGCACAAACGGTTGGAAAAGAGAAGGAGCTTGCGGCTTTGATCGAGCAACGGAAGCCAGCGGTGACAACAGACAAGACCAAAAGCAATGACGCACTGGACGAAATCGCCGATGACATCATTCGGAAATTCAAAGACTCCACCAATTTGATTTTTGCTAACGCCAAGGGGGCAATTGAAGATTTGGCCGATAGATTGCATGAGCGCGTCAGCAAAGAAAAATGGCCGGTTGACCCGTTTGTGGTTCATCACGGCTCGCTTTCAAAAGATTTGCGGGAAGATGCCGAAGCCGCGTTGAAAAGCGGTGTTCCAACTACTGCCCTTTGTTCCAGCACACTGGAAATGGGAATTGATATTGGCAACGTGCGCGCCATCGGCCAAATAGATACACCGTGGAGTGTTTCTTCGATGGTGCAACGGCTCGGACGTTCCGGACGGCGGGACGACGAACCTCAAATCATGCGAATGTATGTGCGTGAGGATTCGCCACATAGCCGCAGTTCACTGACGGATTTGCTTTTCCCCGATTTGCTGCGCGCCATCGCCATGACGCGGCTCATGCTGGAAAAATGGCTGGAGCCGTTTGAGCAAAATCGGATGCACGTCAGCACGCTCATTCATCAAATTTTGAGCTTTCTCAAACAGACCGGCGGAATGCCCGCCGCAAATTTATATCGCGCGCTATGCCAGCGCGGGCCGTTCCGCAGCGTGAACCAGTCACAGTTTGCAGCATTGTTGCGCGGTCTTGCCGACCATGAATTGATCGAACAAGTCCCGCAGGGCGAATTGATACTTGGCTTATTGGGCGAACGCATCACCGCGAAGTTTGATTTCTATGTCGCCTTTCAAACCGCGGACGAATTCGTTATTCGCTGTGGGCAGGAGGAAATTGGCAAACTCCCGGTGACGGCCATCCCGCCAGTGGGTGAAAGCCTGATGCTCGCGGGCAAACGCTGGCAAGTCAGAGAAATCATCTTCGACAAGAAGTTGGTGCTTGTCACTTCGTCGCCAGGAAAAAGGCTTAGGCCGTTTGGGAGTGTGGCTGGTGAAATCCACACACGAGTCGTGTGGGAAATGAAAACGGTTCTGCTGAACAACGACGAACCCGCATATCTTGATCAGAACAGCAAAAAACTTCTTCGCGCTGCTCGCCAAACGGCTCGTGTCGTCAGCTTGGATAAAACGGATGTTGTTTTTGGCCGGCAAAACATCCAGTGGTTTCCGTGGGTTGGCACGCGCACAATGCGGACGCTTTCGCTTCTCGCCAGGTCCGCCAAGATTGCCCACGAAACAGACCGGCTTTCAATTACCTATCACCTTTCATCATCGGAAGAATTTCGTGCGCATCTCAGTGAAATCACCAAGTTCCAGCCGGATGCAGTTGCGCTCGCCCGACTCATGCCGAATAAAGCCGTCGAAAAATTCGATGATTTCGCCCCCGAACAATTGCTGGATGAAGCCAATGCACGAAGCAGATTGGACGTATTAGACGCCCGAGCAGCGTGCGAAACACTACTGGCCGGAAATTGAAATCAAAACCGCTTTTAGGAGACTACGCCGCGCTGATGCTGAAATTGGTGCTCCGCTTCTGGACGCCGCGCTTTCGCGCAAATTCATGTCCCTTGCCGTCTGGCCGTGTCAACGTTCCATTGGCGCTGTGCCGGACGCGCCACGATGCCCGCAAGGGTGCAGGCCGCACGAGAAATAGCATTGTCGGCCGGGGCCGCGCCGCATAAATTGCCGGCGTGAACGCCGATCTCGCCAAACAGCTTGCCCGTGCTCCGCATAGCGGCCCAGGCAAATTCAGGCCGTGAAACCAAGCGAAAAGGCACTTCCGGGATTCGAGCCGCTATTTACGGAAATCATTTCCAAAATTCCGCGCAAGCGCAAGCGTGGCAGGCCGCGGAAATACGACAACCCGACACATCGCGCTTTCCTGAAAAAAATTTTGACCGGTGCAAAACGAACCGTTCGCAGCCAGCAAAATTACATTTACGCGCAGCGAGCATTAAGCGTGATTTCTAAAAACGATGTTGCACGGGATTGCATTTCGTATTTTCAAAATCGGCAGACGCTTTTGGCCGAGATTGGCCGGATCGAAAATAAAGACTGGCTAGTCCGTGCAGGCGAGACAATCGCCCGAAATGGGTTAAGAGGAGAGAAAGCCCGCGCTGAAATCCGAAAAATCCGCTACGGGGATCGTTTTCCTAAACTTACGATTTTAGGCCGGAAAATTCGCAAAGCCATGTGGGAATACCGCAGACTTTTCCCTTACCAGACTGACGAGGATTTCAAAAAGGACTTTGAAATCATAACGAAAATCGAATCCGACGAACTGGCTTGGAAGATTTCAAAAAACAAAAGCACTCCCCCGCCTGCCTGACAGCTTCCCGGTGGTTCGCGCCAGCCGTTACCCCCTTCAATCATCCCCCGCCTCGTCAGGCTAAAATCGCAACCGCGCCGCGGCAAGAGAAAATTATTCGCAGGGTTCACCTGCAATTCACCGGCCCGGATAATTGACCGGCGTGGGAGCGGTTTTTGAGCATCCCGGCGGCGTGCAGGTTGACTGTCGCGCTTTGACATGACAGCAAGAGCTATCAGTCAGCAACAAGACGGCGTGAAGGGTAATCCGACACCGCCAGCAATCAACACCGTCGCCAAAATGGCAGTTATCGGCAAATTGGCCGAAGCCGCCGAAATCTTGGACGACGCACAGGCCGCCCTCTATGTGGGCGGAATTTCGGCCCGCGCAATCCGTGACTGGCGAACCCGGCGCGGACTCCCGTTTCTACGCTTAACCGCGAAAGTCTGCCGCATCCGCAAAGGCGACCTCGACAAATGGCTGGCGCAACACCGCGTCGAAACCATGCAAGGAGGCACGCAATGAAATCAGCACTTCGTTGGAGCAAGGCCAGCGGCAGCACGAAACGCCGCGTGGAAAGAATCATCCGGCTTGGCGAACGCGCCACAAAGCGGGCTTTGTCGGCAAGCCGTCGCCGGGAATTGTCAGAAAGGGGGGTTTATGCGCGATGAATCCACGCCACAGATGGAACAGACGGAACAGAGGAGACAGAGTGACGGAAGCCACGGAGTAACAAATGAAACGGATGCAACCGACGATTCCGCCCTTTGTGCGCGCGTTCCGACAATACAAGAAGCCGTGCGCTTGTCGCTCACGCAAGGAATTACAGAAAATATCATGTTCAAATATGCCAGAGCGATTCGAGCATTTGAGGTGACAACCCGCAAAACGATCACGCAACCAGAAGTTTCAAATGTATTCGCCGAGTGGTGGCGAACGGCACAGGCGCAAAAAATTTTGCCGGACGATGCCAGCTTTGATGAATACGCCCTTTTGTTCGAGGACACTTTCCCGCGCGCGAGAGTCCCGCTGGGTGAAAATGCGCTGGACACAGCCAGTAAACGCGCTGAAAACGCGCCGATGCCAGAGGCCGCCAAACAATTCAGCGATCCCAAAATGCAAAAGCTGGTAGGCGTCTGTTTTCAGCTTCAAAAACTTGCGGGCAGTTCACCCTTTTTTTTAAGCGTGCGGAGTTGTGCCAAGATTTACGGAACAACGCGGCCTGAAACCGCCAGTGCCATCCTGAATGGATTTCTTCGCCGTGGCATTTTGAAACTTCACAAAAAAGGTGTGCGCGGCGGAAATCTGGCAAGTCGTTTTTGGTTTGGTGACACCAAAAGCGAGACGCCCGGACAGGCGACGAATAAGGTGAGAATCGCCATTCCAACTTTCGAGCCGGTAGGGGGTGGACAGTTCCGACGCGAGTATGAGGCCATGATTTGTGACGCAAAAGCCGATCTCAAAAAGGCACGAGCCGAGCCAAAACTACACGAGCGCGTTTTGAAAAAGGAAGTTGCCGCACTTTGTAAATTTCTGCGTGACGAAGCAGAGAAGAAACCTGAAAAGTCTGCTGGAAATTTGCAACGCGCGACCGATGAAGAAAAGAAACCAGCGAACTACTGCTCCGGCAAATTGACCGAGCAAGGCAAAGAGGTTGTCACCGCCTGGGAAAATCGCATTGAAGAAATTCGCAACGTGATGAACGGGGTCAAACCTTGACCGCTCACGCCGGCGTCAGACAATCCGGCGAATCGTTCCTGGCATTGTTCACCAGCGGCTTGACGCGGTAGCAATCCATGTCCCCGGCATCGAATGGCCGCAACATGAATTTTACCGCTTCCCCGTTTCGCCGGTCGTCAATCCACCATTGCCAGTGCGTTTGCTCCAAAATGACCGGCATCCGCTCGTGGACGGCCGCAACCATCGGATTGGCCGTGGTCGTGATGATTGAAAACGTCTCGACAACGCGGCTTGGCGCCGGCGTGTCCCCTTCATCGTCAAAAACGAATTCGCCGCGCGCGGGCGGCTTGACCCACCGGTCCCAAAGCCCGGCCATGCAGAAAAACGATTTATCCTTCATCGTGAACCGAAACGGCGTCCGGCCCCGTGCCGACAACTGCCATTCGTAAAAGCCATCGGCCACCACCAGGCATCGCTGGAATTCAAACGGCTTTTTGAAACTGGTTTTTTCGGAAACAGTTTCGGCCCGGGCGTTAATCAGCTTGTCGCCGATGCTTTCGTCTTTCGCCCAGCCAGGAATCAATCCCCAGCGCATGAGCTTCAGCGTCGGCTTGCCGTGTTCCAACACGATCACCGGGGCTTGCTGGCGCGGGGCGATGTTGTAGCGCGGCGCAAAGAAAGGCGCGCGGCAAATGAAACCAATCAGCTTTGCCAGTTCGTCCAGAGTGCCGGCGGCGGAATAGCGACCACACATGATGCGGGAATCTAGCTTGGCCGGTAGGACAACGGCAGTCCAACGCAAAAAAGTGCGAAAAGCGCGGACGCCCATAAAACCCTTATGAACATTGAGCAAAATCACCGCATTTTATTGATTCACGCTGCAAATGCACAAAATGCCGCGTAAACACAGCGTAAAAACACCGTCAAATATGGGGTTTTTTACCCCTAAAAAATGTTTAACACGAAATCCAAAATGCACACACGGGAAGGCATATCAGGTCAAAGACCTGGATACATACGGATTGATTCAAAAGAATCCTTATGTGGCATGGCTATATGTAGGCATGAGCAAATGCTTGTTCAGTACTGATCGTGTGTTCAAGCTGGGTTTCAGTCTGGTTTTTGGGGCTGATTTTAACCGCAAGCGGTTGCTGGTTATTTTTCTGCTACCCCATCGGAATTCCAAGCGGTTCCGGAGTTTGTGGATTACGCAGAGACGATTATTGAATTGTTTGCGACGGAACAAAAGGAGGGTGACCGGTCAGAATGTAATTTCATGCTCATCACGAAGGATGCTGGTTTCAGGATGGAAAAAAGCATGCTTATTCATTTTGGCCTGCCGGCGGGTTGGATCTGCAAAACGAGTGGCAGAGTGCGAATTGAATTCACGCGGAGCAATTCCGGCGTGGTTATCAATCGGCGTTAGCATTGACCCACGGATAATTCGTGGTTCAACTAATCGGTGTCAGGCGTTACTTTGATGCGTCACCCAGGCCGCGCTTTGTTTGTCGCGAAGGTGAGAATACATTACCGGTAACGGTCCATCAAACCGTAGCCGTCAGCCTTATTGACGGCAACCGATCATGCGCAACGGTTTTGAAAACCGTCAAAAGTTGCCGACACTTGCCGACAAAAAACGTGTCAGAATAGCGCAACGACATGCCGCAAGTGCAAAATCATGGACGGCATCAAATACCTTGAAAACATTGGATTTAATTGGTGTTTCGTGCGGAAATTGAAAAAGTGAAAATGCGGTTTAGCAAACCGTCGCCTTCAGCCACTCGGCCATCTCTCCACCAAAACCAATCTGCTTGGTTCAAACAGTCTGGCAATTGCCTCTGCGGAGTCAAGAACAGAGGCAGTTTGAATCGGCCTTGCCGTTCTTAAGACAAACGCAGGTCTCCATGCAAACTTGGGCGGTATTCCGAAGCGTCCTGGCTTCGGAAACATTCACGCTCTATACCAATAGCTTCATCACGGCTGCCACGGCGTCGTCAGCCTTGACGGGTTGCAGCGTGCCGCCGCGCGGTTTGAGTTCCACTTCGCCCTTGGCCAGCGATTTCTCGCCGATGCCGATGCGAATGGGAAAACCCACCAGCTCGGAATCCTTGAATTTCACGCCGGGCCGTTCGTCGCGGTCGTCCAGAATCACGTCCACGCTGCGCGCGGTGAGTTCCGCGTAAATTTTTTCCGCCAGTTGCATGACCGCGCCGTCCGGCGCCACGCCCAGCGGCGTGATGCAGACGGTGTAGGGCGCCACGCTCACCGGCCAGATGATGCCGTCCTTGTCGTTGCACTGCTCGATGACGGCCTGCATCGTGCGGGTGACGCCGATGCCGTAGCAGCCCATGACGCTGGGCTTGCGCGTGCCGGCCTCGTCGAGGAAGGTCGCGCCAAGCTTCTCGCTGTATTTCGTGCCGAGCTTGAAGACGTGGCCGACTTCGATGGCGCGGCGAATTTTCAGAGGCTTGCTGCATTTCGCGCAGGGTTCACCGGCGGTCACCGTTCGCAAATCGAACCATTGCGTCACCTGGATGTCGCGTTCGATGGAGACGTTCTTGAAATGGAAGCCATCCTCGTTCGCGCCGGTGGTCATGTCGTTCGCGCCGCGCAGGCGTTCGTCGGCAAAGATTTTGAAATCATCCCACCCTTCACGTTTTCGGATTTCCAAACGTTCCATTTCAACATTGGGATCCGAATGTTTTTTCCCCAGTGAAAAACCTATTGCCCCAAGACTTCCAGGTTTTGCACCGAGTACGAGCACACATTCTTCCGGTGTGGCGGGCCGCGCGGCGACCGCGCCGGTCTTGGCCATGAACTTCGTCTCGTTCAACTGGTCGTCGCCGCGGATCAAAACGATGACCGCCTTGCTGTCGGCGATATAGACCAGCGTCTTGATCTGGCGATTTGCCGGGACTTTGTAAGGTTCTTTGCTCAACGCCTCAATGGTGACAACGCTGGGCGTGGCGAACTTTTCCACGGGAGCGCCCACTTCGCGCGCGGCGGTTTTGGGAATGCCGCTGGTGGCCTTCTCGATGTTCGCCGCGTAACCGCAGGCTTCGCAGAAGACGACTTCGTTCTCGCCGGTCTCGGCGGGAACCATGAATTCATGCGAGAAATTGCCGCCGATGACGCCGGTGTCGGCCTCCACCGGGAAGGCCTTGAGTCCGCACCGGGCGAAGATGCGCGTGTAGGCATCAAACATTTTTTTGTAGCTGGCCATCGCGCCATCGTCCGTGGTGTCGAACGAGTACGCGTCTTTCATGATGAATTCCTTCGCGCGCATCAGGCCGAAGCGCGGGCGGATTTCATCACGAAACTTCACGCTGATCTGGTAAAAGTTTTTTGGCAACTGCCGGTAGGAATTGATTTCGTTGGCGGCGATGGTGGTGATGACCTCCTCGGCTGTGGGGCTGAGAACCCATTCCCGGTTGCCGCTGTCCTTCAATTTGAACAGCACGTTGCTGGCGGTTTCGTACCGGCCGGTTTGCTGCCAGATTTCCGGCGGCTGGAGGGCGGGCATGAGCAATTCGAGCGCCCCGGCGCGGTCCATCTCCTCGCGGATGATTTGCTCCACCTTGCGCAATGCGCGCAGGCCGAGCGGCAGAAAGGTATAGACGCCGCCGGCGAGCTTGCGGATCAGCCCGGCGCGCAGCAGGAGTTTGTGGGAAAGGATTTCCGCGTCAGCCGGAGCTTCGCGAAGGGTCGGAATAAATGCATTGGTCCACTTCATGTGGCGGAAAGATTAACCACAAAGGAGCGCCGGAACGAAGAATTTTATTTTGCGCGCAGCGGCTCCCCGGCAGAGAACCGCAAACAAAGGCGCGCGGACAGCTTGGTCCGCGCGAAGGCGCCGATGCGACAGGAATACGCGGACATAGCTGTCCGCGCTCCTGAAAAATCCTCACGGCGAGCGGAGGCGGTAGAAACGACCGGGATGATTCGTCCAGTCTGGGTCGCTGAAATAAAGCGACCCGTTGGTCAGGGTGCAGCTTTGGAGCGGAACCCAGGCGGAACCGGCCAGATTCGTGCAGGCTTCCACCACGATGGGAATGTTGGTCGCCCAAGAAATGATGAAACCGAACTGATTTGTCCGCACGCCAAAACTGGGGCCGTTGAGAATCAGCGGGTTCGGAAGAAACCATAGCGCTTTCGGACGACCGCCAAACAGCGTGCCCGGCGCGCCCCAACCCGTGGTTCCCGGCAAATAATAGAGTGTCCCGATGGTCCCAGTGAACACATTCGTCCCAACGCTGGGAGCGTTCCCGAAGAAATAGATGCTCTCCAGAGGGGAGCAATAACCGAACGCACAGATCCCGATGTTGGTGATGCCGTTGCCGATCGTGACATTGGTAAGCCCGTAGCAACTCAAGAATGCATTGTCCTCGATGGTGGTGACGCTGTTGGGGATGGTGATGCTGGTCAGTTGGTCGCAAGAATCGAATGCTTGGAACCCGATGCGGTTGACGCTGTTGCCGATTGTGACGCTGACAAGGCCGTCGCATAGAGCGAACGCACAGACACCGATGTTGGTGACGCTGTTGCATATCGTATCATACCAAACGCGACAAGAAGCCACATAAAGGAAATTGTGGATTGCGTGCTTGGTTCACAAATACTTTAGCGAAGCCGCGTCTTTGAGTCAAATTCTAATTATCGCCCGGAAACAGCGGCTATTTGTTAAGAGTTCCGCGTTTACGCGGCAAAGGTGGTATATGCCCTGAACCGCCTGAAGGCGGGACTCCAAACGAGGGCATGTGCGAAATCTGCGGATGAACTCGCAGAGGAGGTGCCCGGCGCTCCAATGTTCTGCGGCGCTCTGCCGGGACGCCGCTACGGTTCACTTCACCTGGTTCACCAGCGGCGCGAGGCCTTGAATCCGCACTTCCAGCTTGTCGCCGCTCTGAATCGGGCCGATGCCGCTGGGTGTGCCGGTGAGGATCACGTCGCCGGGCAGCAGCGTCATGTTGGTGGAGATGAAACTGACCAGCTCGTGAGGCTTGAAGATGAGCTGCTTCGTGTTCGAGTTCTGGCGCAACTGGCCGTTTTGGAAAAGCTGGATGGTCAGTTCGTTCGGATCAATTTTCGTTTCCACAAACGGGCCGAGCGGCGTGAAGGTGTCGAACGATTTGCAGCGCGCCCACTGCGTTTCGGCGTTTTGGATGGTGCGGTCGCTGATGTCCTGCGCGGTGGTGTAACCAAAAATGTAGCGCGGCGCCTGCGTGGGCGAGACATTGCGGATTTTGCGCCCGATGACGATGGCCAGTTCGGCTTCGTAATCCGTGCGATGATTGCGAAAAGGGATTTCAATTTTCCCGCCGTCGGGAATCAGCGACGTGGTGGCTTTGAGCCAGAACAACGGCTCTTTCGGCAGCGACCGGCCCGTCTCGCGCGCGTGGTCGGCGTAATTCAGCCCGACGGCGATGATTTTGGACGGCACGACCGGAACCAGCGTCTTGATGCCCTTGCGCGGAGTGGGCTTGCGGTCGAAGGACGGCGAGCCGAAAACGTCGCCGCGCAGGCGGAACCATTCGCCGTCCACGACCTTGGCGTAGAATATTTCCTCGCCTTTTTGAAATCGGCCAATGGCTGCCATCGGAATTTATGTTTACGATTTTCGATTGACGATTTGTCCGCTGACGGACGTTTTCCCAATCGTAAATCGCCAATCATCAATCGTAAATGCCATTCTTGCGATGGCTCCACGGTTTCGTTACCTTGTTCTTGTGAACCGCCTGACGAAACAGGAACAACTGGTTCTTTGTATCGTTCTGGGTTTGCTGCTGACCGGCTGGGCCGTTAAAACGTATCGCGCCGCCCATCCGTCAACGGCAATGACCCAGGTGGCGGAGCCTTAAAATGCAAGAAATCAATTTTGACGAAGCGGTGGAGCTGATCTTCGCCCGGGATTCGCGTTATCCGCGCGAAGCCTACGTGTTTGTCCGCGAGGCGCTGGATTTCACGCAGAAGCTCGTTGGCAAGGAGACCCGCGGCAGCATCCGCCACGTCAGCGGCCAGGAACTGCTCGAGGGCATCCGGAAGTTCGCATTGAACCAGTTTGGCCCGATGACGACGACGGTGTTCGAGGAATGGAACATCCGCCATTGCCGCGACTTCGGCGAAATCGTTTTTAACATGGTGGAAATCGGCCTGCTCGCCAAAACGGAGAAGGACACGCGCGACGATTTTCAAAACGGCTACGATTTCAACGAAGCCTTCCGCAAACCATTCTGGCCGCAGAGCAAAGTGAAAGCGGAAACCAAGCCGGTCGCCTAGCGTGACTTGCAAGACTTTTGGACGAACGGAGAAAATAGCGCGATTATCCGGCTCCACCCGCTCGCGGTTCATCGGAGCCTGCGGTTGAAATCTTTTCCCAAAACTTCGCCAGTTCCTCCGGCCCAAAATCGGCCAGCACCTTGCCATCCACCTCAATCACCGGCGAGCGCTGCTGGCCGGAAAGGTTGACCATTTCTTGAAATGCCGAGCCTTTGGCAAGCACGTCAATCAATTCGTATTTGATACCGCGCTCGTCCAGCCAGCGCATGGCCAGATGACACCAGCCGCAGTGTGGTTTGATGAAAAGGCGGATTTTCATGCACTAATTTCCCCAGGCTTTGAGCAACTTTTTCGGATGAACCACGTTTACCTCGCCAATATGTCGTTCACGGCACACGGCGCATAGTTCATCCGCTTCAATGTTGAGTAAATGCTTGTCGGACGACACGAGCAAGGGAATACCCGCCAATCCGGTTTCGGCCAGAATCAATCCGTCATTTAACTCGGCTTCCGGCAGCAATTTTAATTCGTTCAGGCGACGGGCGAACTGCTCGGTAATTCCGTGGCCGACCGCCACAAGGTCAAACGGAACAATCCCCCAACCGCGAAGATTTTGCAGTGCCGTGAACGCGAGTTTCTGTTCTGCACCGCGTTTTTTCAGGGCAGCAAAGGCCAGTTCCTGAACGACCGTGGGTGGGAGTTGCAACGAGAAACCTTTTTCTCTGGCGACTTCCAGAAAGGTAAGCGCAAAATCTCTTTTCTCCGCCAGGTCAAACAGCAGGTTGCTATCGGCGGCCAGCAGTTTCTTTTTTGCCGCCATAGATCATCTGCATTCCCTTTTTGAAAAGCGTCTCGCGCTCGGACTCCGACAGGCGATTGGCCTCCGCCCGCACCTGTGCGGCAGTTTCGCCACCCTTGGTGGTGATGGGATAATCAAAACTCCGCCGCTGGCTGGTTTTCTTCATGTGTGGACAAGTTACCGCAGCAATGGAAAATTGTCGAATCCATTTGACGGAAAGCAAAAAACCGCCGGGCAAGTTCACCAACACCTGCCCGGCGGTTCGTAAAAATGGCCAGTTACAACTTTTTCTTCGCGTCGTCGGACACCTGGATCTTGGTCGTGCCAACGTCCTTAATTTCAACCGTTGTTGTTCGGTCAATGTCGCGGTCGTTGCCATTGAAGCTCACATTGCCCTGCACGTGGAACTGGTATTTGGCGAGCTGGCCGTCCTTGACCCAGAATTTCACCGAACCCTTGGCGTCGCTGACGGTCGGGCCTTCATCGCCGCCGCGCGGTGGCCGGAAGGCGAGCATCGCTTTCGCGCCGGCTTCGGTCAAATCACCGGCCAGGACATCGCCATCCTTTTTGAGTTCCTTGGCCTGGTCGGCCAGATCCGCGGCTTCCACCGCCGGGGTCTTGAAACTTTGCAACCGGCGCGCGAGGAACTGGTTCGGATTGAACCCGCCGTCGCCATTGTCCTGGCTCAACTCCGCCAGCGATTGCCAGCCGTCCTCGGTCTTGGCTGCGCCTTTGCCGCCCTTGAGCACGGCCTCGACCGTGTCGTCGCGCATCGAGAGGGACAGCCAGGTATATCCGCCATTCTCCGTTTTCCCCTCGGTCGGACCGTTGAATCGTCCGCCGCCGTTGGGAGATTCGACGGTGGCTTTCCAACTGTAATTCGTCTGGTTGCCGAGCGCCTTGGCGGCGGCTTTCACTGCATCCTTGGGGCTGGCATCGGCGGCGAAAAGCGAGCCGGCCAGCAGGATCATTGTGCCGAATAGAATATTCTTCTTCATTTGGAACCTTTGGTTAATTTTTCCTGGTACGGAAGGGAACATGGCACTGATGACCCCTTGCATCCACAAAATAATTTGCGCTCATCGGGCCGGCGCATGGCTTTGTGACACCACGGGCAATAAGGTTTGATGAAAAGGCGGATTTTCAATGGATGCTTTTTACTTTTTCCAGAGCAATTGTTCGAGCTGCTTCAAAGCTCTCTTTGGATTCAAACATTGAGCAAGAAAAAGCGTCAACCATTCTTGACTGTCTGCACAAGGCAAACGCTCCATCTATTTCGACAAGCCTGTCAAAATGTGTCCACTGAAGTTCGGTTTTTCCATCTACTATTTTGAAGAAAATGCCTGATGTGGAGATTGAGCCTGTTCTTGGTTCTTTCTGAATGGACTTCTCATAGTTGACACGTTGAATTTTGATTGCTTGTTTGTTCGATAGCTTCAAAGAACCAACAAGCACACCAACTAGCACCATAATCGGTGTTAGTATCTCAAATAATACTGCGCCACTGTTTGCAGCATAAGCTGTTACTACGGCAACAACGAATATTCCGACGCCGACGATATAAAAGACAATTTTCCCTGACTTTGAGAAAGCATTGATTTGTGGTCTAACCAGATTGCAAAGTTGAATGAAACTTGCTGAATCAGGATAACCAACAAAATTGATTGAGTTTGAGACCGCTTCATCCATGTGCATAATTCACCCGCCAATCTGCTTCTTGTAATCCTCCGGCGACAGCAGTGCGTTCAGTTCGGCGAGGCTGGCTCAATTTGATTTTGTAAAACCAGCCGCTGGCGTGCGGTTCGCTGTTCACCAGCGCCGGATCATCCACCACCAGCCGGTTCGCCTCCAGAATCTCGCCGCTCACGGGCGAGTAAATGTCACTCGCCGTCTTCACGGATTCCACCACCGCGCAGGCCTCGCCGGCCTTCACCTTCCGGCCCACGTCCGGCAATTCGACAAAAACGATGTCGGTCAATTCGTGCTGCGCGTGGTCGGTGATGCCGATGGTCCCGACGCTGCCGTCGGGACTGACGCGCACCCATTCGTGAGATTTCGTGTATTTTAAATCGGAAGGAATGTTGCTCATAAAAATATGGCCGTGAGAATACGCGGATGGTGGAGATTCTCAAATCCATTTTTAGACACGGATTTCACGAATTAACACGGATCGGAATTTTGCATCCGTGAAAATCCGTGAAATCCGTGTCTTACAAGTGGCTCAACAACAGCCCCGGGGCACAACCCAAGAGAATCACCAACACCGCCAGCAGGACCAGCGCAAACATCGTGACCGGTGGAACCTTGATGGCGGGCGCGTTTTCCGCGGCGTCCAGCACATAAGCCTGCTTCAGCACCCGCAGGTAATAGTAGAACGACACGGCGCTCATCAGGATGGCCAGGATCACCAGCCAGAGCAGGCCGAGATGATCGGCATCCGCGTCCGCCACCGCGCTGAACAGGAAGAATTTTCCAATGAAACCCGCCAACGGCGGAATGCCGCCCAGCGACAGCAGGAACACCAGCAGACACAACGATAATCCAGGCGCGCGACGGCTGAGCCCGGCAAAATTGGCCAGCGCATCGCCACCCGTGGCATCTTCCACCACTGTCACCACGCCGAATGCGCCCAGCACCGTCAACGCGTAGGTGATGACATAAAACAGCAGCGCGCTCTGGCTGGACGGCGTGTTGGCCAGCACGCCGAGGAGCATGTAGCCGGCGTGGGCGATGGCCGAGTAAGCCAGCAGGCGTTTCACACTTGACTGCACGATGGCAGTAAGATTTCCCAGCACCATTGAAAGAGCCGCCGTCACGGCAATCACCGGCGTCCAGCCGGACACATAGCCGTGCCAGACCGCGCTGCCTTCCGCGCCGGCAAAACCCAGCGTCAGAATTTTGGCGAGAATGTAAAAGCTGGCGACCTTGGAACCGGAGGCGATGAACGCCGCGCTCGGCGTGGGCGCGCCTTCATAGGCATCCGGCGCCCACAAATGGAACGGCACCGCCGCCACCTTGAATCCAAATCCCATCACGGTCGTCACGATGGCCACCAGCAACAAAGGGTCCAGTCCACTGCCCTGCAACGCCACGGCGATTTCCGGCAAATGAGTCGAACCGGACAGCCCGTAAAGCAGACTGAAACCGAACAGCAGGAACGCCGCGGACATGCCACCGAACAGGAAGTATTTCAGCGCCGCCTCGCTGGACCGGGCGTTGCGCTTGTTGAACGCCGTCAGGATGTAGAGCGAGAGGCTGGCCAGTTCCAGCGAAATGAAAATCATCAGGAGGTCCTCGGCGCTGACGAGCAACATCAGGCCAATCGTCCCCAGCAGGATCAGCGAGAGATATTCGCCGACATGTTCGGTAAATTTGCCGGAAGCGGAAATCAGCACCGTAAAAATCGTCAACGCCAGCAGCACGAGTTTCAGGAAATTCGTCAATGGATCCACGACCAGCAGTCCGTGCAGCGGGTCGGTGTGCCCGTAATGGGTGAACGTGAAGAACATCGCCATCAGGCAGCCGATGATGGAAACCAGAACCCCGGCTTGGAAACGCCGCTCGATGGATTCGCCGCGGATTGCGACCAGATCCACCATCAGCACGACCAGCACGGTGATGGCCAGGGCGGTTTCCGGCGCGGCTGCCCGCAGGACTTCGAGATAGTTCACAACGAACCTCCCTTCAGCAGCCGCTCAAACAGCGGCGAATTCAGGCACGGCTGGATCCAATCCAACAACAGGCCCGGGAATAGTCCGACGACGAGCGACGCGCCAATGAGCATCACCGCCCCAATGCGTTCCGGCGCCGAGATGGGTTCCATGGGAGCGCCTGGCACCGCCACGGCCTGTTGATCTCCGCTTAAGCCATGCCGTGCCGGTGCATGGCGCTCCTCATTATCGCTGAAAAACGCCTTTTGCACCGCGCGCAGGGTATAGGCCACTCCCATCACAATTCCAACACCCGCGAGCAGGGTGGTTTTGGGAAACACCTTCCACGCGCCCATGAGCACCTGGAGTTCGGCCACGAACCCGCTGAAACCGGGCAAGCCCATAGAAGCCACGCCCGCCAGCACAAACGTCACCCCGGCGAACGGCAGCAGCCTGCCAAGCTGCATCGTCTCCAAGTCGTTGAAATCACGCGTATGCGTCCGGTCATAAACCATGCGGCCCACGACAGCGAACAGCAGTCCGGCGATGATGCCGTGCGAGAACATTTGCAGCACCGCGCCGCTGAGGCCGATGGTGTTCAGCGTGGCCAGGCCCAGCAGCACAAAACCCATGTGACTCACGCTGGAATAACCGATGACAAATTTGAAATCCGTTTGCACCAGCGCCACGCCCGCGCCATAAATAATGCCGATGACCGCCAGCGCGGCAATTTCACCCTGCCACATGCGGGCGCCTTCGGGGAACAAAACCATCGCCACGCGCAGGCAGCCGTAGGCGCCAAGTTTCATCACCACTCCCGCCAGCAACATCGAGCCGGCGGTGGGCGCGGCAACGTGGCCGGTGGGCGCCCACGTGTGAAACGGCCACAGGCCCGCGAGTATTCCGAATCCCACAAACACCAGCGGGAAAACCCAGTGCTGGAAGCCCAGCGGGAACGACACTCTCGACAATTCCAGCAAATTGAACGTCGCGTGGCCGGTTTGCGCCCGGGCCACAACCCAAGTGGCGATCAGACCAATGAGCACGAGATGGCTGCCGACAAACGAGTAGAGCGCCAGTTTCATCGCGCCATATTCCTTGCGCGTGCTGCCCCAGCGCGCGATGAGGAAATATTTTGGAATGATGGTCAGCTCGTAAAACACGAACAGAAGCAGGACGTCAAAGCTGAGGAACACGCCATACACGCCGCCAATCAACGCGAGGTAGAACGCGAAAAATTCCTTGGTGCGCTTTTCGATGTTCCACGAAAACAGGATGCCCGCAATGGCCGCCAAGCCGGTCAACACTACCAGCACCAGGCTGATGCCATCGGCGGCCAGATAATAACTCGCGCCAATCGCTGGAATCCACGGGACCTTGATAATCGTCATCACCGCGCCTGGATTGGGCTGCTGGACCGAACCGGCGAATGCCACGACACAACCGGCAACGGCCGTCAGCAAGGCGATGATGCGCGCCGCCCGCGCCACTTCGCGCGGCAGGAGCATCAGCACCAGCACCCCGATGAATGAAATGTATATCGTCCAGGCTAACATGATCAGTATTCCTTGAAATAGCTCTGGTAGGTTTTCCCTCCAAACGCAATGCACCTATTCGGGATCCAGTAAAAGAAACCTCTCGCTTTTTGTAGCATTGAATTTGAAACCAACGGTGGTTCTTCCCCTTTTTCCAAAGTGTTCTTCAAGACCTCATCTTGGCTTTGAGGAGGCTCATAAATCTCATGGCTGATTTCATTTCTCCGCTTCATTATATTTTTCAGTTCTTCAATTTCGTCTGGATTACCAAACGATATTCCAAAGTATTTAACAAAGTAATCGGCCTTCGTTTCGATATTTTGAGCATCCAGCCACTTCACTTCTTTCGCGATTTGTTCTTTGAGGAACTTTTGTGGACTCCATACATTTTGATCAGCGTCGAAGATTTCTTTTATCGGAATTCTTGGGTTTTGTTCGCCACGGAATGCATTCCCAAAAACTCTATGTGGGGCAGCAAGCAAAAATGTTTCATGCACAAGTCTCATGAAGGATTCGAAGTGAGCAACCAACAGCAACAACTCGCTTTGGTTCAGCCGGTCTTCTGAAAATTCTGAAACAGCAAGAAGATTTCCTGCCCGATTTTCACGCCGAAGTTGTGATTTTATAGATTCTATTACTGCGTCTGCGTTTTGGTCTGCATCTTCGTCCGAAAGAATTTTGTGCTGTTTTATAAAAATTCGAGATTTCTTGTTGTCAGCGAGCTTTTTCACCGCCTTTTGTTTGAAAAACTGTTTTCGGTCTTTAAGCTTGATGATTTTTAGAGAAAAGCGAATTAAATCAAACTGAGTCTGGACACTTTCAAGCCCCAGTCGATATGGCCTGAACGATAATCGTTTGTCGTTTGTATTGCTCATCCGTGGTCAAAAATTCAGTTGTTGAACCATTTTCACGACGGTCGCGTCCACCATGCCCAGCACGAACTGCGGCCAGATGCCGAGCACGAACATCAGCGCGATGGGAACGGCCACCAGCAAACGTTCGCGCAGCAAGAGGTCCGGCATTTGTGACCATTGCGCGTTCAGCGGCCCGCAAAAAACGCGCTGGATGAGCGTCAGCAGAAATATCGCCGTGACCAGCAGGCCAAGTGTGGACAATGCCGCCGCCCAGGGCGCCAGCGGAAACACGCCCTTGAAAATCAGGAATTCACCCACAAACCCGTTTAGTCCCGGCAATCCCAGCGACGAAAACAGCGCGATGCCCATCAGGCCGGTGAATACTGGCACGACCTTGCGGATGCCGCCGAAATCATCCAGCCCGCGCAAACCGCCGCTGCGTTTCTCGATGAGCCACACGAACAGGAACAGCGCCGACGCCGTAAGGCCGTGGTTGAACATTTGGAGCAACACGCCGTTGAGCGCCGCGGCCTTCTGCAATTCCGGCTGGTTCACGCCCGACGCCGCCCCCATCACCGCAAACAGCGCGAGCAGGCAGTAACCGAGGTGGTTGATGGACGAATATGCTAAAATACGCTTGAGGTCGCGTTGGGCGAACGCCGCGCAGGCCGAAAGCACGATGGTCAGCACCGCCAGCCACATCAGCGGCGTCAGCACCAGCCGCATCTCTGCGGGAAAAATCGGCAGCAGGATACGCAGGAAACCGTACACACCCATCTTCGACATGACACCTGTGAGCAACATGGTCACCGGACTGGGCGCTTCGGTATAAGCCTCCGGCAACCAGGTATGAAACGGCACGACCGGCACCTTCACCGCAAATCCGAGGAACGCGCCGAAGAAAACCAGCAGGCCGATATGCGATTTCCAGCCGATGACATCGCCGAGTTTGGCCGTGATTTCACCGCGTTTGGCCATGTCGGCGAGTTCGATGAAATCAAAACTGCCCGTCGCCAGCCTCATGGCCAGAAAACTCAAGAGCAACGTCACGCTGCCAACCATGGTGTAGATGAAAAACTGCGTCGCCGCCGGACCGCGTTTGGGTCCGCCCCAAAGCTTGATGAGGAAGAATGCCGGGATGAGCACCAGTTCCCAGAACAGGAACCAGTGGAAAAAATTCAGCGCGGTGAATGTGCCGAACAAGCCGGCCTGCAACCACAGAGACCAGTGCGTTGTAAATATGCGTGCGGTCGTCAATTCGCCACGAGGCGAGAATGGAGAGTGGCACGACAATCGCCGTCAACATCACCATCAACAGGCCGAGGCCGTCCACACCGAGAAAATATTGGATGCCCAGCGACGACACCCAGTCGTGTTTCTCAACGAATTGCAGATTGCCGGTGGCCGCGTTAAAATGTATCCAAAGGCACAGCGCCCCGGCCAGCCCTACGAGGCTGAACGCCAGCGTCAGCCCGCGCGCGAACCGCCGTTGGTCCGCGCTTAGGCCGGCAATGACCATGCCGCCGAATAGCGGAACCAGGATCAGAATGGTCAGCCAGGGCAGGTTCATGATTTGCGCCCCCAAATCAGAAACAGCACCAGCAACACCAGCGCCACGCCGATGACGCGGAGATAGGTTTGCACGCGGCCGCTGTGCCATGACGATATTTCGCCGCCACCCTCCCGCAAGGTGTCACAGCCGGCGTCGAAACCCAGGTTCACCACAAATTCATCCGTGAACCGGTAGAGCCACGATAATCCCAGCGTCACCCAAGTAACCAGCAACACCGCCCCACCCAAAATCCAGCGGTCCAGAAAATCGGACGCGTGCGCCGCCCAGGCATTGAAGCGAATAACGGTTGCCTCGTAAAACTCATCCACGAAATATTTATTCTCCAGCAATTTGAAAAAGAATGGTTGCGCGACCTGCAACACATCAGGTTCTTCCACCGTCTTGCGCTGGCGTTTGCCGTACAGCCACCAACCGAGGCCAAGCCCCGTAAACACAATCGCCGCGGATGCCAGCATCAAACTGAGCGTGCCACCTTCAGTCAATTTGCTGAGATTGAATCCCACCGGTTCGCCTTTAAGGAAACCATCAAACCACGGCCAGGCCGGCGTGCCGATGAAGCCCAACAAGATGGCGAACACCGCGAGGATGACGAGCGGGACGGTCATGACCGCGGGGCTTTCGCGCGGAACATCTTTTTCTTCGTAGCAGCCGACGTGAGTCGGCTCTGACTTTTTTGGGGTTGCCGCATGCGAAGAAGAATGAGCGGTGCTCCCACGAACGCCGCCACGATATTGGCCGAAAAACACCAGCGCGACCTGGCGCGTCATGTAAAACGCCGTGAGCAGCGCACCGGCGCAACCGAGATAAAAGGGAATGTGCGACACCGACCAGCCATGCGCCGAGTGGAGGATTTCGTCCTTGCTCCAGAAGCCGGAGAAGAACAGCGGAAATCCCGACAGCGCCAGCATGCCGATGGCATAGGTTGCAAACGTCACCGGCATGAATTTTTTCAGCCCGCCCATCTTCCGCACGTCCTGCTCCTCGTGACAGCCGTGGATGACCGATCCGGACCCGAGGAACAACAGCGCCTTAAAAAACGCGTGCGTGATGAGATGGAACATGCCAACTGCCACGCCGCCGACACCCAGACCGAGCATCATGTAACCGAGTTGCGAAACCGTGGAGTAAGCCAGGATCCGTTTGATGTCCGTCTGCGCCACCGCGATGGTGGCAGCGAACACGGCTGTAATCGCACCGACCCAAGTAATCACAACAGTCGCGTCCATTGGAGCCATACTAACAAAAGTGTGAGGACCACCATACATGGCATTCCAATCGGGTTTCATCAGCGGAAACACCCGCGCCACAAGGAAAACGCCAGCCGCCACCATCGTCGCCGCGTGAATCAGCGCACTTACCGGTGTGGGACCTTCCATCGCGTCCGGCAGCCAGACATGCAGCGGCACTTGACCGGATTTACCCATCGCTCCGACGAAAATAAGCAGCGCGATCCCTGTCAAAGCCACGAAACCAAAACCATCGAACGGGAAAGCTTTCGCCAAAGTTGGAATCTCTAAACAGCCGTTGCCACCATCATAAAAAGTAAGTGTTCCCGTTTTTGCATAAAGCCAGACCATGCCCAGCAGCAGACCGAGGTCGCCGATGCGCGTGGTGATGAAGGCTTTTTTCGCCGCCGCCGCCGCGCTGGGCTTGTGATACCAGAACCCGATGAGCAGATAGCTCGTCAGGCCGACGAGTTCCCAGCAGATGAAGAACAGGAGCAGGCTGTTGGCGATAACCACACCAAGCATCGCCGCCGCAAACAGCGACAGGAAGCAGAAGAACCGCATGAAATTTTCGTCATGCGCCATGTAGCCAACACTGAAGATGAAAATCAGCAGGCTGACGAACGAAACCATCACCAGCATGATGGCCGTGAGCGGGTCCAGCACCCAGCCGAGCTGTAGCCATTGGCGGCCGAACTGAAGCCAGTTGAATCCGGCTACTTCGCGGAACACGCCGTTCTCGCCATGGTGGAGAAGCGTGGCACTGAACGCCCACAGCGAAAGCAGGAACGCCAGGAACATCGAGCCAATGGCCAGCGTCGCCGCGAGCTTGCGTTGCCGTTGCTTGTTCACGGCAATCACACCCGATGCCACCAGCGGCAACACCGGAATCAGCCACAGATTTTGGGCAATCCAGGTCATCCCTTCAAATTCTTGATTTCATCCAGGTTGACGGTCCGGTAATGGCGGTAAATCGCGATGATGAGCGCCAAGCCCACCGCCGCCTCCGCCGCCGCGATGGCAATGGAGAAAATCACAACCATCATTCCCGACAACGCCTCCGGATTCGGTCCGTAGCGCCAGAACGCGATGAAGTTCAGGTTCGCGGCGTTCAGCATCAGTTCGATGCCAACAAGCGCAAGTATGGCATTGCGCCGCGTGACCGCGCCCGCCAGACCGATGGCGAAGAGCAGCGCAGAGACAAGGAAGCAACCTTGCAACGGAGTCATGAGCGACCTCCCTTCCCTTGAACCGTAGCAGCCGACGTGAGGAGGCTCTCAATTTCCGATTTCCGATTTCCGATTTCCGATTTTTCAGTCAGAGCCTCGTTACCTCGGCTGCTACCAGGATTTGAAAGCGGTTCTTCCTTCATCGCGATAATCACAGCGCCAATCAACGCCGCCGTCAGCAGCAGGCCGATGACTTCGAGCGGCAGGACGTATTGGGTCATCAGCAGGTCGCCGATGTTTTTGACGGTGGCGGCGGGCGCGGGCGGCGTTCCCTTGGGCAAACCCGTGCTGTTCAGCGTCGCCCAGCCAAGCGTGGCGAAGACAACAGCGGAAATGACAATGCCCATGAGCCAACCGGGCGCCAGAATGGTCTGGTTCGGCGTCGCATCGCTGCGTGTCAGCAACACCGCGAACACGATGAGGATGGCAACCGCGCCGACATAGACCAGGATTTGGGCGAAGCCTACGAATTGCGCGTCGAGCGCCAGGTAAAGCGCCGCCAGCCCGGCCAGCGCCACGATCAGCGACAGCGCGCAATGCACCAGGTTGCGCAGGCTCATCGCCACCGCTGCGGCAAAGAGCGTCACTACTGCGATGATGAGGAAGGCGGTTGACATGAATTTAATCAGCGAAACGGTAGGTGCGTTTGCCGAGTTTTTGGTTTTGCATCAAACCCCGGCCAAGAATGACATACGAACCGAAAATCAGGGCCGAGCAAACCACCCAGCGCAGCGGGCCGTGGCCCATTAAATGCCAGATACCGGCGGTGACAATGTTGACCAGCGACAGGGGCAGCATGAATTTCCAGGCAAAGTTCATAAGCTGGTCCATGCGCAGCCGCGGCAGCGTGGCGCGAATCCAGATAAAAACGAAGACCAGCGCCATCAGCTTGGCAAAAAACCAAAGATACGACGGCACCCAGGCGAGGAACGAAAACGGCGCCGTCCAGCCGCCCAGGAACAGGGTGATGCCCAACCCGATGACGGCGAACATGCCGAGGTATTCCCCGAGGAAAAACAGCGCGAATTTGAATCCGGAATATTCCGTGTAATAACCCGCGATGATTTCCGATTCCGCCTCCGGCAGATCAAAGGGCGAGCGGTTGGATTCCGCAAGCGAGGCAATGATGAACAGGATGAAACCGGCCAAACCCCACGGTGTGAACACAAACCAGTGCGCCAGGCCATGGGAGTAATCATTTTGCGCCGCGACGATGTCTTTCAGCTTGAGCGAACCGACAATCATGATGACCGTGACGGCGGAAAGGATGAGCGGGATTTCGTAGCTGATCATCTGGGCAATCGCGCGCATGGCTCCCAGCAGCGAGTATTTGTTGTGGCTCGACCAGCCGGCCATGAACACGGACAGTTCCACCGCCCCGCCCACGGCGAAGAAAAACAACACGCCCGCGTCGAAATCCACAGCGGTCATGTTGCGTCCAATCGGCAGCACCGCGTAGGCCAGCAACACCGGAATAAGCAGGACAACCGGCGCCAGAAAATGCACCACCTTGTCCGCCGCGCGCGGCACGACGTCCTCCTTCGTGAGCGATTTGATCCCATCCGGTATGAACTGGCCGAAACCGCACAGGCGGATCTTCGTCAACGGAATACCGACGCGATTGGGGCCGTAGCGGTTCTGGATGCGGCCAATGCCCTTGCGCTCAAAAACCGTGACGAAGGCGAACAGCGTGGCGAACACTAGCGGGATGAACGAAATCGAAATCAGGGCGGACGCAAATGGGCGCCAGGCATCGGGTAAAAAACCCACCGCGTGATGCTTCAACGTGACAAAAATTTGATCCAGCGCTTCAAACATGGCACAACCATCGTGTTGCGAAACCGGAGTTCAGCATCATCAATTTTTCTTCACAAATGAGAACAGATGATGCGATTTATTAGATAAGATTTTTACCAAGCCAAATCATCAGGCGGGCTTAACCGCCGGGACCGCTTTGGCCTTCGCTTCGGCGGCGGCTTTGGCCTTGGCCTCCGCCCTGGCCTTTTCGCCGGCCAGATGCTCGTCCACCGCCGCCGCCTCTTCGGGATGGATTTTGCTGTAATACTCGTTCGACCGGGCCAGCTTGTCTTTCGGCAGCAACAGGCCGCCGAAGCGGTCGCCGGTGCTCAATTCAAACTCGGTGTTCATCTTGATGGCATCGAACGGGCAGACTTCCACACAAATTTGGCAGCTCATGCACACCGAAATATCAATGTCGAAGGTGGCCGGATAAAGCTGGATCTGGCCTTTGTAATCCAGCTTCTTGTCCCTGCTTTTGATGATGTAGATGCACTGGGGCGGGCATTCCTTCTCGCAAATCTGGCAGGCCACGCAGCGCAGTCCCTTTTCCGCATCGTCGCCGTCGTAAACCAGGAAGGGAAATTGCCGGGTGTTTTCCTTGGGCGTCAGGCGTTCCTCGGGATATTGCACGGTGGTGAGCCGGTCCTTCGAGATGTAACTTCCGAAGAAATTCCTGGCGGTCACCGCCATGCCTTTGATGATCTGTTCGCCTAACATTTCTGTCCAATGAATGTTCGACGTTGAATGTTGAATGTTGAATGTTCGATTTTTTTGAATTTTGAAACATTCAACAACCAACATTCAACGCTCAACATCCAATAATTACGTTTCATCGGTCCACCTCCCCCAGCACGATGTCCACGCTGCCGAGGATGACCACGGTGTCCGCAACCCGGTGTCCGAGGCACATGTCCTCAAGAATGGTCAGGTTGACGAAGCTGGGCGGACGCACACGGTAGCGATACGGATTGGCTGAACCGTCGCTGATGAGATAAAAGCCCAGTTCGCCTTTCGGCGACTCAATCCGGCCGTAAGCTTCGCCCGCCTTCGGACGGAACCCGCGCAACTTCGCCTTCGGGTCCATGACCGGTCCTGACGGAATGTCGCGCAGCGCTTGCTGGAGAATTTTCAAGCTCTCTCGCATTTCCAAAATACGAATCATGTAGCGGTCGTAAATGTCGCCGTGTTCGCCCAGCGGCACTTTGAAATCGAACCGTCCGTAGATGCCGTACTTGTCCACCTTGCGAACGTCATAATTCACACCGGCAGCGCGGAGCAACGGGCCGGTGACGGAGGCGTTGACGGCCAATTCCTTGGACAGCACGCCGACGCCCTGCGTACGCGCGAGGAGAATTTCGTTCTCCGTGAACAGCGCTTCAAATTCGTCGAGGAATTTGCCGTAGCCGTCCACCAGTTGCTTCGTCTGGGCCAGCCATTCCGGCGTGACATCGCAACGGACGCCGCCAAAGCGCATGTAATTGCACATCATGCGCGCGCCGCTCACCGACTCGAAAAGATCGAGGATTTTTTCACGTTCGCGGAAGGCGTACATCAGCGGCGTGCCCAATGCGCCCATGTCCTGCACAAAAAAGCCGATGAGACAGGTGTGATTTTGCAAACGCGTCAACTCCGCCATGATGACGCGGATGTATTCGGCGCGTTCCGGCACCGGCAAACCCGCGAGCTTTTCAACGGCGAGCGCGTAGGCCCAGTTGTTCGTCATCGAACAGAAATAATCCAGCCGGTCCGTGTAAGGCATCGAACTCAGGTAGGTGATGTTCTCGGCGATTTTCTCGTGGTTCCGGTGCAGATAACCGAACACCGGCTTGAGCTTCACCACCTTCTCGCCGTCCAGCACCACGTCCATGCGGAATACGCCGTGCGTGGACGGATGGTGCGGCCCCATCGAAACTTCGAGCAGTTCACCGATGGGTTCGCCGTCCTCGCCGGTCTTGGGCAGAATTTCGTAATTCTTTTTCAAAATGGGTTCAGTGAGTCGCATCAATTCGACAAAAGCTACTCACCGCTTGCCTTTCTCTGACTTCGCGGCAGTACGCAAGACTTTTACAATTTCATCGCGACCTTTGTCCCTGGCCTGTTGCATCGCGTTCTGGCCTGCCCGATGACCAAAAACCGATCCGATCCGAACGCCCGTCTTTGCTCCCGCTTGCAAGAGCAACTCGACAGCATCCTTGTGTCCCCGTCGGGAAGCCAGCATCAGCGGTGTAATATTCGTTTCGACGTTTTCCCGCCCTGCCAGATTGGGATCAGCCCCTGCCTGCACCAGAATTCGGATTACGTCGCAGCGTCCGGCGCGAGCGGCCCGCATCAGAGCAGTGTAGGAAGTTCCCCGCCTCTCTACGGAACCATTCACATCGGCACCCGCGACTATTGCGGCATTTAGTTCGTCCAGATCACCAGAGACAGAGGCGTTGTAAAGCCGGTGCAACGGGTTGCCATTCAGTCTGGCTTCATCAGCTGACTTCGATCGCAGATAGCCGGCGATCGATTCATGCTTCAATCGAACGGCCCACGCCAACGGGGTGAGGCCTTCGGCGTCGCCTTCGTTAATATCTGCTCCCGCGTCGACCAGCAGGTGAACCATGTCCCGATCCGAACGTCGTACCGCGATGATGAGCGGCGTCGCTTCCCGCGCCACCGCCGGCGTATGTACGATAATATTGCCGCGATCCTCGCCCATTCGTACCCGCCCGCTATGGATGTTTCCGATGGTCACCGATGCGCGCTTGTTCAAATCAGCGCCGGCTTCAACCAGAGCCTTTACTATTGCCGTTTGTCCACGGGCAACCGCCACATTCACGCACGGTCCTTTCAAAGGAATCTCCACATTGGGATTGGCCCCGGCGCGCAGCAGTTCAACCACCACCTGCTCCCAACCCAAGTTCACCGCCCGGGCTAAAGCCGTTTCACTATCTGGAACCATCAATTTGCCAACTTTGCCATCCTCAAACCGGGCACCGTTTACATCCACCCCGCTCGCCAACAACAAACGAACCATTTCCAAGTCTACAGACCCGGCAGCCAAGATCAGGCAACCCGGCAAAGGCTTTGCCCCATTGGCCAGCAGTTCTTTAATCAAGTCCAGCACCAACACCCGGTGTGCTTCATTCTTTAACCGCTTACCATAAAGTTCGAGAGCCAGCGTTATAATATTGCGTCCCTGCTCATTCGACTGGTGTATGTCCGCTCCCGCTCCCATCAGCCGTAGCGCGATACTGAACTGCTCCGACCGAATCGCCTCCCTCAGCGCACACGTCTTGCCCCACCCTTCCACGGAGACAATCAGACTTGGATTGACGCTCGAGGCAAGCAGCGCCTCCACTACCTGGGCGTCTCCCTTCATCGCAGCGTTGATTAACTGACGAGCAGCTTGTCTTTCACGGAGAGTCATAGAATCGAATCAACTCTGCCCGATCGGCAGCTCATTTAAATGTTTAAGTGCAATGTTCACGGTTTTGGATCCACCTTCACCTCCGGCGGATAATGCCTTCTGGCCTGCTCCAGCACCTCGTCGTGCGGCGTCGGCTCGTATTCGAAATCATCGGGCGCCATGTAATCCCGGCGCATCGGGAAACCCTTGAATCCGTCCCACATCAAAATGCGCCGCAAATCCGGATGGCCTTCCAGCCGGATGCCGAACAAATCAAACACTTCGCGCTCCTGAAACTCGCAGCCGCGCCAGACTGGTGTGAGTGAAACCAAGGGTGCCTCGGCGGCGCGATTCGCCGTGCGCTGGCGCAAAACCACCGGCCCGTGTTTCAATTCCATCGAATAGAGGTGATAAACCACTTCGAGAAAGCCGGGACGAATGGTTTTCTTCACTTCCTCGACTTCCTTTTCCACGCCATCCACGACCTGCTTGACTTTGATTTTTTCGGTGAGTTCCGCCTCCGGCCAGTCCACGCCGGTTACGTTCGAGCAATAATTGAGGCGCAATTGCGGATCGTCGCGAAGCAATTTCGCCACGGCCAGAACGTGGGCTGAATCCACCAGCAATGACCGTTCGCCCGCCGGACAATCGTTCGGGAGAATTTCAATCTTTGCGCCCGGCACCGCCGTTTCCAGGCGCAATTTGATTTGTTCGGGTGTTTCCACGGTTCAACGTTTGATGGCAGGCGGCTGCCAGAGTTCGGGGTTACTTGACGGCTCCAAGTCATGTTCGCCATAGGCCGGCACCGGAAATTCGCTGGGCGCGCCCTTGACCAGATGCCGCGGACGGTCCGGACCGGTGAGCTTCTGGTTCAGGATTTTTTCCTGCAAGGTCATGATGGCGTGAATCAATGCTTCCGGCCGCGGCGGACAGCCGGGAATGGACACATCCACCGGGATATACCGGTCAATGCCCTTGAGCACGTTGTAGCCCTGCTTGAACGGACCGCCGGAAATCGCGCACGCGCCCATGGCGATGACGTATTTGGGCTCCGGCATCTGGTTGTAGAGGCGCACCACCAGCGGCGCCATTTTTTTGGTGACCGTCCCCGCCACAATCATGAGGTCGGCCTGCCGGGGCGACGGACGGAACACTTCCGCGCCAAACCGGGCCAGATCAAACCGGGCCATGGACGCCGCAATCATTTCAATGGCGCAACATGCCAGCCCGAACGTCAGCGGCCACACGGAATTGGCGCGGCTCCAGTTGTATAATTCCTGCAAACTCGTGGTGTAAATTCCCTGCTTCTGCAATTCGCTTCTTAAACCTTCGTCCACGCCGGAATGAATGGTCGAACCCTTCGGCGTGGTTCCATTACTCCCCGGCTCCGCTCCGGTTTTTATTTCCATGTCAGCACTCCCTTCCGCCACGCCCAAACCAATCCTTCCACCAGGAGCAGGAGAAATATCACCATGGCCAGAAATGCACCCTGCGAAAGTTTTCCGAACGAAACGGCAAACGGCAACAGAAAAATCGTTTCCACGTCGAACACCAGGAAAATGATCGCGTAAAGGTAATACTCCGACCGGAAGGAAATCCAGGCGTCACCCTTGGATTCCAAACCGCATTCATAAATGGCGTTTTTGTCCCGGCCCGGCTTTTTGGGCGAAAAGAACCTGGCCCAAGCCCAAGCCGCCGCCAGCGGCCCCAGCGCAAACGCCACAGCGACCGCCATCAGCAACACGACCACCAAATAAGGATTTTGGGATGCTTCCATCACACGTTCATTCAGTTTGGGAAGCGCCGGCAACCGACCCTGTCCCGCAAAATTGTCGAATTAATCGAATTCAAATCAATTTTACGGATGCTCCCGTGCGCGGCCCGCCACTGAAAGACGCTAATATGACTGATTAGAAAGTCAAGCGCCGTCGGGAACATCCATCCATCGCGGATAGTGTTTAATTTGCCACGGAGCGCGGATTGTCCTCAATTCGCAGCAGCCGAACTGGCTGGAAAAGCTGCAAGTTGAGACAACTCGCGCTCCGGTTTTAAAATCAAATCAAGACGCTATCCACTGCCTCCTGCCGTTGGCTTTTCCGATAAATCGGCTTGGGCGCGACGACGGCGGGAAACGGTTTGCCGCGGATTTCAATTTCGATCTTCGTGTCGGGATTCGCAAACTCCGCCGGCACATAGCCCATGCCGATGCCGATGCCGAGCGACGGACTTTGCGTGCCGCTGGTGACGAGGCCGGCACTCGCGCCGTTCACCCAAATCGGATAATGCGGTCGTGGCGGCGCGGATTTTCCGGTCATCTTGAACGCAACGAGTTTTTTCTTCACGCCCTTCGCCTTCTGCTCCGCGAGGACGGAGCGTCCATTAAATTCGCCCTTGTCGAGCGCGACAAAAAATCCGAGCCCGGCTTCGATGGGCGTGGTTTGCTCGTCCAGCTCATGGCCGTAAAGCGGATAACAAACCTCCGTGCGCAAGGTGTCGCGCGCGCCGAGCCCGCACGGCTTGATGCCGAACGGCTGCCCGGCGACGAGCAAAGCGTCCCACACGTGCCGGATGGCTTCATCCGAGCCGACGATTTCGAATCCGTCCTCGCCAGTGTAGCCAGTGCGCGAGACCAGCATGCTGCCGTGTTCAAAGTGAAAGCCGGCGATCTGGTTTTTCTTCAATTTGGTTACGCGCTCCACACGCATGGCCGAACTTGATTCGCCCGGAATGCAAGTTTCGATGAATTCCTTCACGCGCGGGCCTTGCACAGCCACGGCGGCGTAATTGTGCGAGGCATCGGTCAGCTTGAGTTCACCGGGAAATTTCGCCGCCTGTGCCTGCAACCAGGCGACATCCGGCTCGATGCGCGAGGCGTTGATGATGAGGAAATAAACGCCTTCGGAAAGCTGGTAGGCATACAGGTCGTCAATGACGCCGCCGCGTTCGTTGCACATCAAGGTGTATTGGCCCACGCCGGGCACGAGTTTGCGAATGTCGTTGGTGAGAACGGAATTCAGAAATGCCGCCGCGCCCGAACCGCTGACGGTGACCTCACCCATGTGTGAGATGTCGAAGATGCCGGCGGCGTTGCGGACGGCGAGGTGTTCGTCGGTGATGCTGGTGTATTGCACCGGCATTTCCCAGCCGCCGAAATCAATGAGTTTGCCGCCCAGTTTTTGGTGCGCGGTAAAAAGCGGTGTGCGTTTTAACATATCAAGTTCCCAGCCGTTTCAAGACTTCCTGCGCCAGCAACTCGTAAGCCGCCGCGCCGGAGCTGTATTTGTCGTAATGGATGATCGGCTTGCCGAAGCTCGGAGCCTCGGCGAGGCGCGTGCTGCGCGGAATCACCGTTTCAAACACCCGCGCCCCGAGCTGATTCCGCACTTCAGCGACGACTTCGTTGGAAAGCTTCGTCCGACCGTCAAACATCGTCATCACGACGCCGAAGATTTCGAGGTGCGGATTGACGCCCGCGTCCCGCAACTGGCCGAGCACGCGGTTCATCATGGAAATACCTTCGAGGGAATAATATTCGCATTGCAGCGGCACGAGCAAACCGTCGCTCGCGGCAAAGGCGTTCAGCGTGAGAATGCCCAGCGACGGCGGACAGTCCACCAAGACCACGTCGAACCGCTGCGATTCCAGCACCGGTTGCAAGGCCCCGGCCAGGCGGAGCAGGTGATTTTCCATCCGCGCCAGTTCGAGATCGGCGGCGCACAAATCCACCTCGCTAGGCACGACGGCCAACCGCTCGAAGGCGGTGTCTTTAATTTTGTCGAGCAAGCTGCCTTCCCCCAGCAGGACGCGATATGCGCTGGCGCCTTCGATTTTTTCCAGGCCGAGGCCGCTGGTGGCATTGGCCTGCGGATCGAGATCAAACAGGAGCACGCGCCGGCCCAGCGCGGCGAGGCACGCGGCAAGATTGACGGCCGTGGTGGTCTTGCCCACGCCGCCTTTTTGGTTGGCTACCGCGATTACTTTGGTTGGCACCCGCCCGATTTAATGACAAGCGGGGCGCGGTTTCAAGCGCGCAACGCGGTTCAAAGCGGATTAATTGCCGCCGGGAAGTGAGAAGCTGGCCGGCTGGGCAAGCGGATTTTGCTGTCCGAAGGGCGAAGCCATCGGTTGCAGGCTGAGCACTGGATTGGTGCTGGACACAATTCCCGCTTGATCCGCCGGCACTGGCAGTGCCGTTGGTGTCACGGCGGCGAGCATGGCGGAACTGTTATCGGCCTGCAACAGCGGCTGGGGGTGATGTTCCGGACGTTCCGCATAGACAATCCCAAAGAGCAACAACATGCAAAGCGCTCCGGCGAACGCGCTGGCAAACACCGGTTTCGTATTGAACGATTCCAGCAATCTTGCCAGCCAGGGCGCATGGCTGAACAACTCCTCTGAAAGATTGCTTGAAGTGTCAGTCTGGCCGTTGCGGATTCGTTGCAGGACCTGGCCTGAAAAATCGTTGAAATATCCCGGAGGCGGTGTTTCGTGCCGCTTGAGCGCCAGCAGGCGGCGCAACGACTCGAAGCTGTTTTCGTTCTCGTTCATATTCTTACTTCAAGTAATCGGACAACGACGCCTGTAATTGCTGCCGGGCGTAAAACAGCCGCGACCGAACGGTGCCAATGTTGCAATCCATGATCTTCGCGATTTCTTCGTGCGATTGTCCCTGCACATCGTGCAGAACAACCACCAGTCTATGTGGTTCTGACAGCTTTAACAATGCCGCGTTCAATTTTTCCTGCAATTCCGTCAAACCGGCCGCGCGGCGCGGGGTATTGTCCGAAATCAAGGCCATTAAATCCGGATCGTGCTCGGCATTGAAGTCCAAGTCATTCAGGCTCATGTGAATGCGGTTCTTGCGCTGCTTGAGGAAATTAATCGTCTTGTTGACCGCAATCCGGTACAGCCACGTGTAAAAACTGGACCCGCCCTTGAAGGATTTCAGCGCGTGAAACGCCTTGATGAACGATTCCTGGGCCAGATCGTTGGCGTCCTCGTGATTGGCGGTCATGTGGTAAATCGTCGCGTAAATCCGCTCCTGATGGCGCCGCACCAATTCATCGTAAGCCTCCAAATCACCGCGCCGCGCCCGCCGCACCAGCGACTCCTCATCCACTGGCGCGGGCGGCCCTGAATCTTCTGTGCGTGTAACTGGAGCGGACATAGTCATGATCTGTTAAACACAAACAGCCAGGGCGTCAATTTGTTGCGCTAAAAAATCCGCCAGACCGAACAATTCCGCGCGCCCGCCCGACTCCGGCAATACCCGCAACGCCCGCCGCGCCAGTTCCAAATAACGCGTGATGACCTCCTGCGACGGCTCAAAGGTCTCGTATCGGGCCAGCAATTCGCTCACGGCGGACAAATTTTTCGGCTGCCAGTTTTCCACCAGATGCTCCAGACGCGCCCGGTCGGCGGCGTTCGCGCGTTCCCACGCCAGCAACACCGGCCACGTCAATTTGCCCTTCGCCAAATCCGTGCCGAGCGATTTTCCGGCGGACGCTTCCGTCCCAAACAAATCCACACAATCGTCATAAACCTGGTAGGCCGTGCCGAACGCCGCGCCGAACTGCCTCAGGGCCGCGCGCCGTTCCGCCGTGGCCCCGTTCAGAAACGCCGCCAGATCACAAGACAGCGTGAACAATTCGGCGGTCTTCATTTCGATGACGCGAAAATACTCGCGCCGCGAGACCTGAAATTTTCGGCGATGCCGCGTTTGAAGAATTTCACCGGAGCAAACCGTGTTCGTGGCCATTGCCACCGCGCGGCAAACTTCCGGCGTGGGGAAGCTCGCCGCCAGCTTCAATGCCTGCGCAAAAAGACAATCGCCAAAGAGCACGGCTATTTCATTGCCCGAACTGGCCGCGAGCGTGAGCTGGCCGCGGCGGATTTCCGCCTCATCCAGCACGTCGTCATGCACCAATGTGGCCAGATGCACCATCTCAATGATGACCGCCGCCGTCACGTGCGTGTCGGTGACTTTGCCGTTGCCGCACACGCGGGCCGCCAGCGCGACGAGAGCGGGGCGCAAATGTTTGCCGGTGCCGCTCAACACGTACCTGGCGTAAGGGGCGATTTGCGGATCAAATTCGTGAACCTGCTGGATAAGCCGTTGCGAAACCGTATGGAGAAAAGGCTCCACCGGTTCCACGATTTGCTTCCAGGAACAATTGGGGTCGGCATTGGCCGGGTCGGCAACCTCCGTCCTTGCCACCTTTGATTCAGCAATCAGCATTCGCCTGAATCTACGGTTGCCAGAGGTTCTAGTCAAACTTGTTGTATTTTGCGCCGCCCGAATGGAATGAAAACTGGAACGAATTGCAACCGTCCGGAAGAATTTGTCTTGAAGCCAACCGTCTGAAGATTTATAAGCGATCATTAACTTCACCAAAACGGAACAGGCTTGCGATTGATGGTGAAGCGGAAAGCGAAAACCATGACGATGAAAACTATTTTTCCCATGCTGGCCGCCCTGTCCGTTGGTGCAACAATGCTGTCCGCCCAAACCATCACCACCCAGCCGACCAACCAGACCGTGATGGCGGGAAGCATGGTGGTATTGAGCGTGGCGGTTTCCGGCACCGGTCCGTTTTCTTATCAATGGCAATTCAACGGTGCCAATCTGCCCAATGGCATCATCAACACCGTGGCCGGCAATGGCACTGGCAGCTATTCCGGTGACGGCGGCGCGGCCACCAATGCGAGCCTGTATTACCCTGAAGGTGCCGTCCTGGACGCAGCCGGCAATTTGTTCATTGCCGACTTTGTCAACAACCGCATCCGCAAGGTAACCACCAACGGCATCATCACAACCGTCGCGGGCAACGGCAGTCCTGGTTACAACGGCGACGGCGTCCCCGCCACCAACGCCACCGTGCGCCCCGCCGGCGTGGCCGTGGATGTCAACGGCAACCTGTTCATTGCGGATTGGAACAACCACCGCATTCGCAAGGTGGACACCAACGGCACCATCACGACCGTGGCCGGCAATGGCAGCCCCGGTTTTTCCGGCGATGGCGGCCCCGCCACGAGTGCCAGTCTGGCTTTCGTTGAAGCCGTGGCCGTGGATGGCTCCGGCAATCTGTTTATTGCGGACATGGACAACAATCGCATTCGCAAAGTGGACACCAACGGCATCATCACGACGGTGGCCGGCAAAGGCCCCGCCGTTTACGGAAGCTATTCCGGCGATGGCGGCCCGGCCACCAATGCCAACCTGAACGCGCCATACGGCGTGGCGGTGGATGCCGCCGGCAATTTGTTCATTGCGGACATGGACAACAACCGCATTCGCAAAGTGGATACCAACGGCATCATCACGACCGTGGCGGGCAACGGCAGCCCGGATTATTCCGGCGATGGCGGGCCGGCCACCAACGCCTGCCTGGATGCGCCTTATGGCATGACTGTTGATGCCTTCGGCAACCTGTTTTTCGCGGATTCATGGAACGATCGCATCCGCAAAGTGGATCCCCTTGGCATCATCACGACGGTGGCGGGCAGCGACAACTGGGGTTATTCCGGCGACGGCGGAGCAGCCACCAATGCCACCCTGAATCTGCCTTCCGGCGTGGCGCTGGACAGCACCGGCAACCTGTTTCTCGCGGACCTGGGCAACGAACGCATTCGAAAGGTGATGTTGTTTGCCAGTTATCCCACCCTCACCCTGAACAACGTGGGGCCGTACAACGAGGGAAATTATTCCGTCATCATCACCGGTCCCTCCGGCAGCGTGACCAGCAGCATCGTTACGTTGACAGTGTTATCTCCGCCGATCATCGTGTCACAACCTCAAGCATTATCACGAGCAACGGGGTGCCGGTTGCATTTAACGTCTCGGTGGTCGGCACGGCGCCATTGTCCATCCAATGGCAAAAGAACGGATTGGACCTGACCGACGGCGGCAGCCTTTCCGGCTACACGACAACCAATTTATCCTTGAATATCATCGCCACCAATGACGCGGGCGGTTACACGGTCATCATCACCAATGTGTGGGGCAGTGTGACCAGCAGCGTGGCCAATCTGGCGGTCATGACACCGGCCTGGCCATTCAATCAGACCGTGATGTTGGGCAGCACGGCAACCTTCAGCTTGACGGTTGCCGGCAACGGCCCGTTCACCTACCAATGGCAGTTAAACGGCACTAATCTGCCGACTGGCATCATCACCACCGTGGCGGGCAACGGCACCAACGGTTTTTCCGGCGACGGCGGTCAGGCCACCAGTGCCAATTTAGCTCACCCTTTGAGTGTGAGCTTGGATGACCATAGCAACCTGTTGATTGCGGACAGTCAAGGAACGCATCCGAAAAGTGAGCACCAACGGCATCATCACCACCGCGGCTGGCAATGGCAGTGGCACGTTATTCCGGCGATGGCGGCCCGGCCACCGATGCCAGTTTGTTTTATCCGTGCGGGCTGGTATTGGATGCCTCAGGTAATCTGCTAATTGCGGACGAAAATAACAACCGGATCCGCAAGATCGACACCAACGGCATCATTACAACGGCGGCAGGCGATGGCACGAACGGCTATTCCGGTGACGGCTATCAGGCAACCAATGCCAGCCTGAATATGCCTAGGGGTGTGGACGTGGACGTTTCCGGGAACTTGTTCATTGCGGATCAGGCCAACGAACGTATCCGAAAAGTGAGCACCAACGGCATCATTACAACGGTGGCGGGCAATGGCACGAACGGCTATTCCGGTGACGGCTATCAGGCAACCAATGCCAGCCTGTATAATCCGTGCGGTTTGGCTTTTGACGCCTCCGGCAACCTGTTCATTGCCGATTTCAACAACAGTCGTATTCGTAAAGTGGACACCAACGGTATTATTACAACGGTGGCAGGCAATGGCAGTTCCAGCTATTCGGGCGATGGCAGCGCGGCCACCAATGCGGGCCTGTCTCCTGTTAGTGTGGTGTTCGACATCTATGGCAACCTGTTCATTGCTGACTACGCCAACAATCGCATCCGCAAAGTAGGCATCAACGGCATTATTACGACGGTGGCGGGCAATGGCAGTTCCAGCTATTCAGGCGATGGCGGCGCTGCCACCAACGCCAGTCTGTTTCACCCTCAAGGTGTGACCGTGGACGCCTCCGGTAACCTGTTCATTGCAGACTATGGCAACAATCGTATCCGCAAGTTCGCGTTCGCCAACTATCCCACGCTTACCTTGAACAACGTTTACCCAAACAACGCCGGGAACTATTCCCTCATCATCACCGGTCCCTACGGCAGCATCACCAGCAGCATTGTCACGTTGGCCGTGACTGTGCCTCCGCCGGTCATTTCCCAATCGGTCATCAATTCAAACCACAGTGTGACACTCCAACTCCTGACCACGCCCCACCTCAGCAGCCGTGTCCTCGCGGCAACCAACCTGGGGTCGGCCGTCTGGCTGCCCATTTATACCAACGTGGCCGGAGCCAATGGCGTGTGGCAGTTCACGGACTCAAACACCGTCGGCCGGCCGATCAAGTTTTACCGGATTTCCACGCCGTAAATGAAAATGGCGCGAACGGTTGCCGCAGAATTCATTTCCGTGGCGACTGACTCCGATAAGCCAGCCGGGCGCGGGTCATGCGCTCGCGCAGGCCGCCCTGTTCGAGAAAATCCTTTTCCAGCCGTCGGAGCTGCTGGTCAATCAGGTAATTGGCCTGATGAATCAGGCAGATGGCGATGTTGGCGACGGTTTCCGGCGGGCGGGTTTCCACAAATTCGCGGTAAAGCTCGTAGGTTTGCGGCATTTTGCGTCCGAGCCGGCGGACGTAGAGGGCTTCCCTGGAGTTTTTGTCCCATTCGCGATGTTCGCGTACGCGCAGGTAATCGCGGTAGTCGTCCAGCAACTCTTCCAGGCTGGCCCGGCCCACGTTGGTGAGCTTGATCTCGGTTTCTTTGGAGGTTAGCGCGGCCTTGCTGCCTTCCAAAAGATTCTTTTTGCCGGAGCGGGCGGCCTGGATCATCTGGTCCACTGTGCGGTCGCCCCGGGCGAGATACTTGTGCGCAAAGCGGAAAGTGAGGTCATAGACCACCTCGGCTTTGTGGAAGGAGTGGAGCGTCTGGTAATCGCCGCGCGGAGGAATGATGGGATGGGAAGAATGGGAATCATGCGACGGATGTGTCCCATCACTCACATTCTTCGCATTATTCCCATCGTTTCTCATGGCGGCCCTGAATGCTTCGGTTGGCACAGTGTGCGCCGGAGTGGCGGCGGCGTCAATCTCAGGGCAAAGGCCAACAAAAAGCGCGAACGGTTTCCCGTTCGCGCTGTAATTGGTCCTGCCAGAATTATTTGGCTTCTTTTCCGGCTTCTCCCTTGCCCGCCATTTCCTGATCGCGCTCGGCCATCGCGGCTTTGCGCGACAAACGCACGCGGCCTTTTTCGTCCACGCCCAGGCATTTGACCGTGATGTCATCGCCCACCTTGACGATGTCCTCGGTTTGCTTGACGCGGAAGTTCGCCAGTTCGCTGATGTGCACGAGGCCGTCCTTGCCGGGCAGAAATTCAACGAACGCGCCGAATTCCTTCACGGTAACAACCTTGCCGCGGTAAATCTTCCCGATTTCGGCTTCCGCCGACATGCCGGTGATGGCATCGCGGGCAATCTTCATGCCTTCCGCGGAAACGGAGAAGATGTTCACCGTGCCATCGTCTTCAATGTCAATTTCGCAGCCGGATTCCTCGACGAGGCGCTTGATGTTCTTGCCGCCGGGCCCGATGAGCGCGCCGATTTTTTCCGGGTTGATCTTGATGACTTCAATGCGCGGGGCGTATTTGCTCAATTCCGCGCGCGGGGCAGCGAGCGTCTTGGCCATTTCGGCCAGAATGTGCATGCGCGCGACGCGGGCCTTTTCAATCGTCTCGGCCATGATGGCGTGCGGAAGGCCCTTGAGCTTGAGGTCGAGCTGGAAGCCGGTGATGCCTTTTTCCGTGCCGGCAATCTTGCAATCCATGTCGCAGTAATGATCTTCCCAGCCGATGATGTCGGTGAGCAGCTGGTATTTGGAAATGCTTCCGCCGGCGTATTCGGTGCAGATGCCGACGCTGATGCCCGCCACGGGGCGAACCATCGGGACGCCCGCATCCATCAGTGCCAGCGTGCCGCCGCAAACGCTCGCCATGGAGGTCGAGCCGTTGGATTCCATGATCTCGCTGGTGACGCGGACGGAGTAGGGATAATCCTTGGGCAGCATGGGCTCAATCGAGCGTTCCGCCAGGGCGCCGTGGCCGATTTCGCGCCGGCCCGGACCGCTGATGCGTCCGGTTTCGCCGACGGAGAAGTTCGGGAAGTTGTAGTGCAAAATGAATTTCTTTTCGGTTTCGCCGCCGGTGTAGGAATCGAATTCCTGCGTGTCGTCGCCGGTGCCGAGCGTGGCCAGCGTGAGCGCCTGGGTTTCGCCGCGGCAGAACAGCGCCGAGCCATGCGCGCGCGGCAACAGGCCGACTTCGCTGGAAATCGGGCGCACGACATCAAAGGTGCGGCCGTCCAGGCGTTTGCCGTGGTCCAAAATCAAACTGCGAACGCCTTCCTTCTGGATGTAGTAAAAAGCGTCGTTGATGACAAAGTCCGTGACTTTTTCCGCGCCGAATTTTTCGACGAGCTTCTTCCCGACCTCGTCCTGGATCGCCTTGCAGGCGGTTTCGCGGGCGAGTTTGCCGGGCGTGAGCAGCGCGGGCACAAAACGGTCGCCGGCGAGTTTCTTGGCTTCCTGGAGAATTTCGTCCGGAACGATGTTGAGCGTGATTTCGCGTTTTTTCTTGCCGGCCTTGGCGGCGAGTTCCTTTTGCGCGGCGATGAGCGGCGCGCAGCATTCCTGGCCGAACTGGAGCGCGGCGTTGAAGTCGGCCTCGGATATTTCCTTGGCCGCGCCTTCATACATCACGATGTCCTTCTCGTTGCCGACATAAACCAGGTCGAGATCGCTCTCGGCCTGCTCCGCGTGCGTCGGGTAGGCGATGAATTTTCCGTTGATGCGCCCGACGCGCACCGCGCCGAGCGGTCCGGCCCACGGAATGTCGCTGACCATCAGCGACGCGCTCGCGCCGATGATGCTCAAAATATCCGGATCGTTTTCGCCATCGGCGCTGAGGACGACGGTCTGGACCTGCACTTCGTTGTACCAGCCCTTGGGAAACAGCGGGCGGATGGGGCGGTCGGTGAGCCGGCAGGTGAGAATTTCCTTCTCGGTCGGACGGCCTTCGCGTTTGAAGTAACCGCCGGGGAACTTGCCCGCCGCGGCGGCCTTTTCCCGGTAGTCAACGGTCAGGGGAAAAAAGTCCTGGCCTTCCTTGGCCTTGGTCGCGGCCACGGCGGCCACGATGACGATGGTTTCGCCGAGCTGGATGGTTACCGCGCCATCCGCCTGTTTGGCGAGTTTTCCGGTTTCAATGATGATTTGTTTGTCGCCCACCTGGGCGGTGATTTTTTCAGACATATGAACTGGCCCATTGCCTCCGGAGGAACTTCAGTGAACTCCGAACGATTTCGGAGCTGATTGAAATTTCCCAGGGGCAACGGATTCTTTATTCGCGATGATTTCGGTTTGGGAATCGAGCCGTTCGCGTTTCCGGCTCAAATTCGAGAGCGGAAGGCGGCTGGTTGAAAATAAAAAGCCGCGCCTCCGCAAATTCAGTGGCGCAGCTTCAATTTCTTCGTGACCGCCTGATAGCGGGTCAAATCCGTGCTTTGCAGGTATTCGAGCAGGCGGCGGCGCTGGCCGACCATCATCAGCAGCCCGCGGCGCGAGCTGTGATCCTTTTTGAACGTCTGCAAATGTTCGGTCAAATGGTTGATCCGCTGGGTCAGCAGCGCCACCTGCACGTCCGCCGAGCCGGTGTCCTTGCCGTGCAATTTAAATTGTTCGATCGTCTTCGTCTTCGCTTCCATATTTCAATAATAGAATGGTGAATGCTAGTTATTCACCATCCGCGGTGTAAAGCACTTTCCCAAACACTTTCGGGGCACGAAAACCCGTGGAATTTTGCGGCCTGCCGGCCGGGGCAGCCGATCATAATCATAGTCCGCCCATCCCGGTCAGGCCGCTTTTTTTACTTGCGCAGCCGACCGGACCAACTACTTTTTATATGATTATAATAACAATTATTTCTTATTATGAAGACAAAACTGGTAATAACCATGATGATGGCGGCGCTGTTGGCATTGGGCAGCGGGTGCGTGTTGTTTGTGGCAGGCGCGGCGGCGGGCGCGGGTGTCGCCGGCTATGCCTGGGTGAATGGCGAAATCCATACCACCGAGAACGCTTCCCTGGATCGGACTTGGAACGCTGTCCTTGCGGCAATGAAGGACCTGGAATTCCCGGTGACCGAACAGTCGAAGGACGCCTTGGAGGCCAGCCTGACGGCCCGCAACGCCAGCAATACCAACATCTCCATCAAATTGAAAAACTTGTCCAATAATTCAACGGAAATCCGCATTCGCGTTGGCACGTTTGGGGATGAATCCATGTCACGCATCATTCTCAATAAAATAAGCAACCATCTTCAAGGCGCTTCTTAAATTTCATCCGCCAGACGCCGCCAGTGCCAGACCAACCGGCGTTGGGTCTGCGAGGTCAGCTTGAAATTCTCCGAAATCCGCAGACCTTCCACCCAAAATATTTCGCCATTCTCCGCCGCCGCCACCGTCAACTCCCGCCGCCGGTCGCGCGGAATTTTCCGGTTCATGAACAAATCCTGAAGTTTCACCGCTGACTTCAAGCCAATCGGCCGCAACCGGTCGCCCGGACGCCAGTGACGCAATGTGATTTTGCCGCCCACCTTGTCCGCGTCAAAAAATTCGCACGCTTTCCGGCCACTTCGCCGGAGGGAATTTGCCCCAGCTTCAAGCCGCCAGCCGAAACGCACACCATCAAACTCCACGTCCCCTGCCCTGCCTGCCAGGTTTACGGACGACTCATTCGCATTGAACCCGCTGACCGCGGGTTTCTTGCAGTCGAGCTTTCCATCTGCCGTCCGCGCAATGGACAGGCTGGAGCTGACGCTGATAAATTTTTCCGGCGATTCGCGGAGCTGCTCGATCAAATCAAAATCCGGCGCGACGCCAAGCTCCGTCAATTGCAGTTGCAGAACGCGGCGTTGAATTGCAAACGGCAGGCCGGCAAAATTTTCTATTTCATTTGTAGCAGCCGACGTGAGTCGGCTCTGACTTTTAGTTTGAGCGGACTCACGTCCACCGCTACGAAGCCATTGCCGCGCGGTTTCACCAGCCAAATCCGCCTCCGCGCCGACAATTTCCATGAGCCGCAAAACCGTTTTCGCCAGGGCGGGCTGGTAACGGCGCAGCAGCGGCAGCAGTTCATTCCGCACGCGGTTGCGCGGCATATCGAGCGTCGCATTCGTCGCATCGTCGCGAAAACGGATTTTGCGTTCGCGGACGAACTCGCGCAATTCGGCCTTGGTCACGTCGAGCAGTGGACGAACGAGCATGATTTTTGAATCCACCGGCGACGGCGACCGCCATTTCATTCCCGCCAGACCTTCGCCGCCCGCGCCGCGCAGAACGCGCAGGAAGAAAAGTTCCACCTGGTCATCCGCGTGATGCGCCAGAGCCACAACGCGGATTTTGCGTTCCGTCGCCACGCGCGCAAAAAAATCATGCCGCAATTTTCGCGCGGCCATTTCGATGGACAATTTTGATTTTTGCGCAAATTCCCCCACGTTTGCCCGTCCGACAACGAAGGGCAGCCTCATGGCAGCGGCAGTTTGGCGGACCAGCTTTTCGTCCGCGTCGCTGCTGCGTCCGCGCAACTGATGATTGAAATGCGCGACGCTCAGTTTCCAATGGTGGTGGGAAGCAAGTTCGTGAAGCGTGTGCAGCAGCGTCATGGAATCCAACCCTCCGGAGACGGCCACCAAAACCGTCTGCCCGCTTTTGAGCAGTTGGCGATTTTGGATGTTTTCTTCAACGCGCTGGAGCCAATCAGTCACGCGTCCATGCTACTTCATCCCGGAAACAGAGCAAGACCGGCGGCGTTTTACGGCAGCCGGCGGATGCGGTAAAACCGTTTCGGGTCGGATCGGATGGAATTGGTTACGGCCAGCGTATAACCGGTGGCCGTGTTGGTGCTTAAAATGGTCCAGTTGGTTTTGGCCAGATTGGTCGAGTATTGCACTTGATACACCACGCTGGACAAAGAATTCCAGGTTAACACCATGGCATTGTTGGTCGTTTGGACTATTGACCGGAAGGATGGATTCGGGATGGGCTGGACGCTGACATCGTCCAGGCCAAAAAGATAATTGTTGTTTTGGGCTCCGAATTGAAGCGTGGTGTTGGTCCCGGTCGCCGTAAGGATGAAAAGCATGTTCGTCCAATTATTGATCGCCGGCATGTTGGTCTGGCAGAAAATCATGTTGGTCGTTGCCGGGTTGGTGTTCCAGTTTACCAGGAATTGATTGGGCGTCGCTCCGCCAAAATTATCCAGCCAGAACGAGAGCAAATAATACTGTCCCGGCAGCGTTGATAATGTTTGGGAAAGGAGAGCGAGATTGGTATCGCCCATGGCCATGCCGTAGTTGCCCGAATGGATGCAATTCGTGGCCGAGCCGTCCGTAAAGGTGTCGGTGCTAACCACACCGTTATAAATGGCCCCGTCAATGGTGGTATTGCCAACCAGCGTCCAAGGGGGGAAATCGCCGCTTTCAAAGCCGCCATTCTGAACCAACGATTGCCCCAATTGCAGCGTGAACTGGCGGCTCTGGACCATTCCACTGGTCAAATTGGTAAAAATGAGATTGGTGGAATAAATCCCCGCAACCAGGTTGCTCCCGATCGAATTCAGCTTCACCGTCACAATGGTCGAACCGCTGGCAGCCAGCGTGCCGCCCAAAGATGAAGCGTCCAGCCATGACGGCAGGCCAATGAGCGACCAGATGAGTGACGTCCCACCGGAATTGGTCAATGAAAAATTCTGAGCGCTCACATTGAATGGACCGCCCAGTGGACCGAAGGCGTTAAAACCTGTCGCCGGCAGGATTCCCAGACCGTCGGGTGTTGCGAGGGCAGTGATCAGGCTCATCCCGTTCGGAGTGCCCCAGCCGGTGCAGAGGTCATAACCGCTGGCGGCATAGAACAAGGTCGGACTGCCCGGCCAGGTATTATCTCCGATTGTGATGTCATGGAAGTCGGTGGTGTAATTCGTGCCTTTGCCTATCGCATAAATGGCCGGGTTGATAAAACCAACGCTGGGTCTGCCGGTGTTCGCCGCCTGCTGGTTCACCAAGGCGGTGAATCCAGCCCATAACGGCGCGGCGCAACTGGTGCCGCCGACTATTTCCTGTTGGTTGTTATCAGCGACGATGAAAACATTGCTGGCAGTCAGCGACACATCCGGAACGTTGCGCATGGTGGTTGACCCTTGATTGGTTGTCATGTTGATGCCCTGCTGCCAGATGGGGATCGTGTAAGTGGGGCTGATGCCGCCGCTGCTGCCCCAATCACCGCCATTGGGATTGGGGGTTCTTACATTCCAAACCGTCTCGGAAACATACGCGCCTCCGGCGTTGGTCGTTATCAACATGGTCCCGCCCACTTCCGTGATGTTAGTGCTGTCGGATGGAAAAGGAACAGAACTGGTGAAGGCATCCACATCACCGGTGGCGTTGAAATACGACTGGCCTTGGGAGGCCATCTGCTTGAATATCCCTTCCGAAACCGCATCCGGGCCGCCGCCGCTCCAGGAACAACTGATCTGCTTCGCCAGATTATCATTCGCAACGCGGCTTAAAAGGGTTGACCAGGCCGTCGAACCGTTGGGCGCTTCGTAAACAATTATATTTGAAACTCCCGGCGCCATGGCGATGACCATTTCAATGTCCAGGCAGACCTCGGTGTTGCCGCTGCCGGGCACGGGCACCCCGCCGTTGACGGGCACATTGGTCAGGCTGATGGGATAATTCGTCAGCCCGGCCATGCTGATATAGGCCGCTATGTCATTGGAATTATAACCGTCGTACTGGACCAACGCGACGCTCTGGCCGCTGCCGTTCAGGGTTACGCCCGGAGCGTAGGCCGCCCGGAAATCATTGCCCATGTAGGCGTTTCCCGGCCCGGAACCTAAATTGGGCGTCACCGCGGTTTCCGGCATGACCGCCTGAATTCTCAGGGAAGGATGCGGCAGCGAATAATTGTTCAGCCCGCTCACTTGTAAAATCGGGACCGCCAGATCAATGGAAGGTTCAACCTCCGGCGCGTAAAAATCGCGCGCCTCCGTCGGATGCCGGTACGTTTGCAGCGTCACGTGAAAAACCCGTTCAATGTCCGCCACCGGCGCGCTCACATCCAAAACCACGCGATTCGGATGCGTGCCGGTCACTGTCAGTCCGTTCGCCTTCGCAAAATCAATGACCGCCTGATAATCCTGCTCCGTCGGGCCAAACTGTTCCGTGAATTGTTCCGGCGTCAGATACTGGCGAAACTTCGGGCTGGCCGGGTCGTAGAGTTGCTGGAGCAGTTGGTCCAACGCCGCCTCGTTTCGCAACGGCAGCCCGATGGCCAGGCTCAGACGATTCGCGCCTGGCACGCGGCCAATTGGTTGTAAACGGGACACGGCTTCCGGGATGTGACCGTGCAAACGCTGTCTTCCGACAGTTTGCGCCTGTGCCGTGACAGCAAAAATACATGCCACCGCCACTCTCAGCACAAGAGAGATACCTTGTTTTTTCAGCATATCAGGAGAATTGACGTGTTTAATAACGCAGACTTTGTGCCAATCGTCAATGGAAGCCGGACAAATATCCCGCCGAAAAAAATTTGCCCGTCAACCGGCCTGCCGCTAACGTCCATTCGTGGCTGTTAAATTTACCATTCTCGGCAGCGGTTCCGGCGGCAATTGCGCCTACATCGAAACCACTGAAGCCCGCGTGCTCGTGGACGCCGGGTTCAGCCCGCGCCAAATCCGCAAACGCCTCCAGGAAATCGGCCGGGTGCCGGAAAATCTCACCGCCATCCTGGTCACGCATGAGCACAGCGACCATGTCCAGGGTCTCACCGGCATTGCCGCCAAACTGAACATCCCGATTTATTGCAACCGCGACACAAAGGAGGCGTTTGAATTCCAGCTCGAAACCAAATTCGATTGCCGGTTGTTCGAGACTGGCGCGAGCTTTGAAATTGGCGACGTGCTCGTGGACACGTTCGCCATTCCGCACGACGCCCAGGACCCCGTCGGTTATTTGCTCCGCACACCCGCCGGCAACATCGGCTTTGCCACCGACCTCGGTCACATGACGAAACTGGTGCTTGAGCGCATCCGTCCGGCGAATGTGCTGGTGCTCGAATCCAATCATGACGTGAAGATGTTGCAGGATTGCGCCCGCCGGCCCTGGAGCCTCAAGCAGCGCATTCTCGGCCGGCACGGCCATCTTTCCAACGAAGCCGCCGCCGAAGCCGCCGCGCAAATCATGTCCGCCGAACTGCGCCATCTTTACCTCGCCCACTTGAGCCGCGAGTGCAATCGCCCCGAACTCGCGCATTACGTCATGGCCGAACAGCTCCACCACATCGGCGCCAAACACGTTCAACTCCAGATCGCCGCGCAGGATGTGCCGTGTGCAACGCTGGAACTGTGAAAGCTTGCCTGAAAAATCAAACGTGCGTATCGTTTTTTCATCATGGGCTACAAAGCGGAACTGGTTGCACCACCACAAATCGAACACGCCATCCTGCTAATTCGCGGGCAACGCGTGATGCTGGATCGGGATCTGGCCGCGATGTATGGCGTCACCACTGGCAATCTCAACAAGGCCGTGCAACGCAACCTGTCCCGTTTCCCCGCCGATTTCATGTTCCAACTCACTGAAGACGAGGCGGAAGCTTCAAGATTCCAAATTGGAATCTTGAAGAGGGGGTTGAATATCAAGTACTTGCCGTACGTTTTCACGCAAGAAGGCGTCGCCATGCTTTCCGGTGTGCTGCGCAGCCCACGCGCCGAACAGGTCAACATCGCCATCATGCGCGCGTTTGTCCGGTTGCGGGAAACCCTGTCGTTGCACAAGGAACTCGCGCACAAACTTTCCGAACTGGAACGCAAAATCGAAAATCACGACGAAAATATCCGCACACTTTTTGAGGCGATTCATCAATTGATGACGCCACCGGAGCAGCCGCATCGGGAAATTGGTTTTCACGTCAAGGAAAGTAGTCCGCCCTATCGCGTGAAGGTTAAGCGCAAATATGACTGACTTGCGGATTCAAAGAATCACCGCGCTTGATCTGCCCGAACTTGCGCCGTATCGCACGATGCGGCGGCCGCTGGAGCATGAACGGCAGGGCATCTTCGTGGCCGAAGGCGAAAAGGTCGTGCGCCGCCTGCTCGAAAGCCGTTTTGAAGTCGTCTCCGTTCTGCTGCCCGAAAAACATCTGGAGGCGTTTCGTCCGTTGCTCGAAGCGCGCCCCGAAAAACTCACCGTTTATCTCGCAGACAAGAAGCTGCTGGAATCCCTCATCGGCTTCTCGATGTATCAGGGCCAGCTCGCCGTCGGGAAAATTCCCCCGCCCGCCATGCTCGACGACATTTTGTCCAAAAGTCGGAAGCCCCGGCTCCTCGTGGCCGTGGACGCGTTGACGAGCGCGGAAAATCTCGGCGCGCTCGTGCGCAACTGCGTCGCGTTTGGCGCCCAGGCGCTGATCGTCGGCGAAACTTCCAGCAGCCCGTTCCTGCGCCGCGCCGTCCGCAACTCCATGGGCACGATCTTGCAGTTGCCGGTTGTCGAACTCGCGAAACTCGGCCAGCGGCACCAGTCCACCACCAAACCACACACCACGGATTTGAAACTTGTGGAATGTTTGCAGGACCTTCGCGCCCGCGGCGTCCGCTGCATTGCGGCGCATCCGCACGCCAATGGCAAAACGCTTTCGCAGGCGGATTTCTCCGGTGATTGCTGCATCGTCTTCGGCAGCGAAGGATGTGGAATTTCCACACCCGTGCTTGAAGCGTGTGATGAAGCGGTGGCCATCCCCATGCCGCCCACGGTGGATTCGCTGAACGTCGGCGCCGCCGCGGCGGTTTTCCTCTACGAAGTCAATCGCCAACGGAAAAAGGCTTGAAGCACAGACGCATTGCGACGCAGGGATAGTACGGTGGCACCCGCGTCCCGCGGGTTGTTTCGGGCGTCACGCCCGAAACTGATTGCGGACACAGATTGTTGTCGCTCATCCAATCTCCGGCAAATGAATGCGCGCCGTGACAATTTGGCGGGACGCCAAATTGAACCCGCCGGAGGCGGGTGCTACCCACAGCTTTTCTTGATGTTCTTTTCTTCTGCGTTGAAAACCTTTTCGTAAACCCCGCGAATCGCCCGACGCCATTTCGCCAGCGCCTTTTTGAATTCCTTCGGTAATGGAAATCCGCAGCGCACGGAGACGCGATAAAATGCCGCCGCGTCGTCCGGCAAGACCGTTTCGCCTTCGTAACTCCATCGGCGTAAAATGCCTTCGACGCGGCGCAGGCGGCGATAATTTTCAAGCAGCTTTTCAAAATCCCCGCGGGTCAGTGGTTGAAGTTCACGCTTTAGCGTGCCTTTGGCGGCAACACAATCTAAAGATTGAACTCCAACGGTCGCGCGGGCGCGTTCGAGCGCGCGCAGGGTGTTTGCCTCCTGCCAGCCATTTTCCAGACACAAAGCCTGGGCGATGAATTCCGCATCCATCAAGCCACCCTTGCCGGTCTTGATGGCCAGATTCATCCCACCCCCGCGGTGTGCGCTCTTTCTGAATGCGCAGCCGCATTTGGTGAATTTGCTTTTTCCAGTCGGGAGTGAAGCCAGCCGGCAATGCGGAGCGTCGGGCACCGTCCCGGCTCGACAATGCGGGTGATGAAAACGGCGGCTTGCCGAGGCGGTGCTCGGCGCTCCGAAAATCCGTCAATGTCGCCGCCAGTTTCTGAAATTTTTCGCCCAGCGCCAAATTTCCGGCCACGGGTCGCGTGCGGGTGAGCGCCTGGATTTCCCAAAGCTGCGCCCTCTGCCGGTAATAATTCCCGTAAGCCGCCAGGGTGTTGACCAGCAGCCCCTTTTCGCCGTCGGGACGCAGCCGCGCGTCGGTGTGAAACACCATCCCCTGCTCCGTCCGGCGCGACAGCAAATCCATCACCTCCGCTGCCAGCCGTTGCAATTTCGGCAGGGCCTTCGCCAGCGCATCCGTGACAAACAGGATGTCCAGGTCGGAACCGTAATCAATTTCGCACCCGCCCAGCTTGCCCAGGCCGATGATGACGAACGGCGGCGTCTTGATTTTATTTTTGCGCATGACCACTTCCAGCGCGTATTGCAGGCAGGCGTCGGCGAGGGCGGAGAGTTCGGCGAGATTCCGCTCGAAATCGGCGAGGCCCAGGATATCGCGCAGGCCAAGGCGCATCTGCTCCGCTTCGTGATAACGGCGCAGCCAGAGAAACTGGTCTTCGTCGCCGAGCCCGTGGCGCAAGTCCTTCAAAATCTCCGGCGCCGTTTTGCGCTGGCGCAAACGGCCGCCGGCCACGAAATCATCAATCAAGTCCGGCGTGCGAATGGCCGCCTCCGCCAGGAACTCGGACCGGTCGAACAACAATAGCACCAGTTCAAATGCCGCCGGATTGCCGTGCCACATCTCCAGCAACGCCGCATGCGAACCGTAGGCCTCGAGGTAACTGTCGAGCCGCGTCACCACCCGGTCGGGATCGGAAAGAATTGCGGATTTCGGATTGCGTATTGTGGATTGATGGGGACAAAGAGCCAGGAATTTCAGGACCAATTGCCGGGCGAGTTCCGTCGTGCGCGGCGAGACGTGGACGTATCCCGGGCCTTCGGCAAATTCCTTCAACAAACGGAATGCCGTTTCCGGGTCGCGGAACGAATGCGCCGCGAGCAGGTTTTTCCATTCCGCTTCCGCGCCATCGAATCCCGGCGGCAGGACCGCGTGCGCCGACTTGGGCGCGTCGGCTTTGAGGAGCTGGTCATAAACCCGCCGCACATTGCCGGTGTGCATTTTCAGCGCCGCCTCAAATTCCACCAGCGACTTGAATTCCATCAACCGCGCCAGCCGTTGTTGCGCCGGGCGATCGGCTGGAATGACGTGCGTCTGCTGGTTGTCCTCCATTTGCAGGCGATGCTCGACATCGCGGAGAAACCGGTAGGCGGCGTCGAGCTGTTGCGCGTCCGCTTCCGCGAGCAATTGGTACTGCGCCAGCTTGGCAAGGCACGGGAGCGTTTGCGCGGTTTGCAGGAATGGCAGCCGTCCCGCGTGCAAAATTTGCAGCGATTGGGCGACGAATTCAATTTCGCGGATGCCGCCGCGCCCGAGTTTGACGTTGCGCTCCAGGTCTTCGATCCCGACGATTTCCTTCTCGATGCGATCCTTGATCGCGGCAATTTCGTGCAGCACGTCGGCGCTCATCGAGCCGGGAAACCGGAACGGCTGGATCATTTCTAGAAACTCGCCCGCCAGGCCTTCGTCGCCGGCCACCCCCCGCGCCTTGATGAGCATCATCCGCTCCCAGGTCTGTCCCCATTCCGTGTAATAATTCTCGTAACTGGGAAGCGAACGGCACAGCGGCCCGGTGTCGCCTTCGGGCCGCAATCGCAAATCAATACGGAACAACATTCCGTCCGCCGTCACGCGGGAAACCTCGGCGATGAAAGCCTCGGCGAGCTTGCTGAAAAACTGGCGGTTCGACATCACGGCCCGCTGCGTTTGCTCCTTTTCAGGCGGCGCTTTGAAAACCTCCCCTTCGTCGCTGTACAGGAACAGCACGTCCACGTCCGAACTGTAATTGAGTTCCTGTCCGCCCAGCTTGCCCATGCCGAGCACGCAAAATTCCGTATGTTGCCAGTTCCCGTCCGCATCCTGATGAAAAGGCTGGCCGAACCGCCCGATGAATTGCGGCCGGCAAATCCGCCACACGGCCTCCAGGCACGCGTCGGCCAGGTCGGATATTTCACGGGTAATTTCAACGACGTTGCTGAGGCGGGCGAGGTCACGCGCGGCAATCCGCAGCATTTCGCGCTCTTTGAAGCGGCGCAATCCGGCCAGCGCACCGGCATAATCGCGCGCCTCCAGCTTCGGCTTCAACCCATCTTCAATCTCGCGCCGCAAACCCTCGAACGCGGCGGGGAAATTTAATCTGCTCAATGTCGAGCACGGACAGCCAGCCGGGATTCGCGACCAGCAGATTGCCGAGCGCCTGGGAACCGCTCAACAGCGCAACCACGACGCGAATCTGGTCGGCGGAATATTTTTCCAGCCGGTGACCGGCTTCCGTGGCGGCAAGCAAGGCAAGGAAATATTTAACCCGGGCCGGATCGGCGGAAGCGGCCGCCAGTTTCTGCCAGTCCGGCTTTTTCATACCCCGCGGCGGACCGCAATGTCTTCGATGAAATCAACCGCCTTGCGGCACAGCGGCTGCCAGTCGAGTTCCGCCTTCACGCGCGCGGCAGATTGGGCGGCGTGCGACTGCCAGTTGGAAGCCGGTTCATCCAGCCACGACAAGATTTTTCGTCCGAAATCTTCTCCGTCAAATTCCGAAAACTTCACCAGCGGATCGTTTTGGAAATAGCGTTGGATGCTTTTGAGCGGCGTGCAGACGGCCGGCAGCCCGGTCGCGACGTATTCCACGATCTTGGCGACAAATGCGCAGTGCGTCCCGGCGGATTCCTCGTAGGGCACGATGCCGACGCTCGCACCGGCAAGCTGTTTTGAAACCTCGGCGTAAGGTGTAAAACCCGCCGCCTCAAATTTGAAATTGGGAATCATCCGCGCGCGTTGCAGAAATTTTTCCAGCCCGGCGGTGCGCCGGCCAACGAAGCGGAAAATCGTTCCCGGTTTCTTCTCGGTGACCAGCCGGACAGCGTCGAACGCAATCGGTCCAAGATGATGCGCATCGAACGAGCCGTGCATGACGACGACCGGCGGCTGGCCGGCTGGCGGCAACTGTCCGCGCAACGGAAACGCCTGCGCATCGTAGCCATAGTAAATTGGGCAAATCTTTTCATGCGCATAGCCACGCGCCGCAAGCCGGTCGGCAAATTCATCGGAGATGGCGCACACGCCGTCCACGCCGTAGCGCACGGGCAGCGAGATTTCGTAGCGCATGAGCGCGCGGACGAGCGGCCTGGGCGCGACGTAACCGGGCCACGTTTCCATGAAGCCGGTGAGCAGGTCGGGGAAATTCATCACCACCGGCACGCCGAGTTTGCGTTTCAATTTGCCGGCGGCCACGGCGGAAATGGCGTGTTGCGAGAGCAGCAGGTCAAATTTTGCATCCCGCGCGGCGGCGGCCACCATGCGTTCGAGGAAGAACGGATACGCGAGGTATTTGAAATTGCGGAGCTTCGCGTACCGGCCCATTTCCCAGCGGGTGAACGGATGCAGTGTAACGTGAAATTTTTTCGCCACGCCTTCCGCGTCGGGAATCTGCGGGCCGAAGACATGGACCTCGTGGCCGCGCCGGACCATTTCCTGGACGAGATAAACGGCCTCCGCCGAACCGCCGCCGGAGGGCGGATAAAACGGTTCGTGCGTCAGGAACGCGATGCGGAGCGGAGATGGAGGTTCGCGCACGGGATGACGCTATGAAATTTTGCCGGGGCCGTTCAATCACAATCCGTGTTTATAGAGGCAAAAGCCGCCGTCAGGCCGATCGGTGTTCGGCGTTCCGGCGGCGGGTTGGTCATATTTTTTATTTTTGTTCGTGACGGCGGGTTCATTAAGTTGTCTATTAAATCAGCCATGAGCGAATCAACAACTGTGGCCGGCAAAATCGGGCCGCGTTTCCGGAAACTCTGAGCACCGATGAAATCCCCCCATTCCCAAGCACTCCAGTCGTTCGGCCGCAGGTTGATGCTCCTGTCCCTGCTCCGCGCCGGAATCCAGATGGCGACTCTCTGGTTTTTTATCTGGGGAGTGGTCGTCCTGACGGCCAGGATTTCCGGTGTCCAACAAACCGAATGGCTGGCCCTCGGGATGCTGGGTTTTGTCCCGCTGGCCGCGGCCGCCGGATTGCGGGAACGTTCCCGCCAGCCCGCTTTTGACAAGGTGCGGGCCTGTTACGACCGGTTGAAGGCCTGCGGCGGCATCCTGATGTCCGAGGAAGTGTCGGACATGACGGCCTGGCAGGCGCATCTGCCGGCGGCCTCGGCGCCCAAACTGCGCTGGCACAGCGGCCAGGCCATGCTGCTGCTGGGCGTCTCGGCCCTGTTCGTGGCGGTGGCGCTGCTGCTGCCGGAACGCCTGACCCGGTTGTCCAGCCACCGGCCGCTGGAAATCGGCCCGGACCGTGGACCAGTTGCAGGCCGAGGTCCAGACGTTGCAGCAGGAAAAAATCGTTGAGGACAAAAAGGCCGAAGAATTGCAGCAGCAACTTTCCCAGCTCAAGCAGGATTCCTCCGGCTTCGACCCGAACAAAACCTGGGAGGCGCTCGACCACATCAAGGAATCGAATTCCGACGCGGCCAAACAGGCGGCGGAAGAGGCTCTGAACAAGATGACGGAACTGGCCCAGGCGGAGACGCTGGCCCAGGCCATGGCCCAGGCGGCGGACAAGGGCATGAGCGAGGCGAACGCCACGGAGTCGGCGCAGGATCTGGCGTCCTTGTTGAACGCGGCGAAACTCGAAGACGGAATTTTGAAAGGCCAGATTCCGCCGGAACTGCTGGCCGGCCTCAACGGTTTGAACAAGGAGCAACTTGAGAAATTGATGCAGGCCCTCCAGTGGAATAAAAATTCGCTTGGCCTGACGGTCAGCAATCTTGCGAATCTGAAGCTGATTGATCCGGCGCTGTTGTCGAGATGTCAGCACGCCGGGCAATGCCACAATCCCAACGCGCTGGCGGATTATTTGTGCAGTTGCACGAACGGTTGCAGCGCGCTCGCCGAATGCCTGTTGTTGGGCAAGGGCGGGCCGGGCGGCGGCGGGCCGCCGGCGCCGATGACATGGGACAACAATACCTCGGAAAAAGACGTGAAATTTCAGGAACATGCGCTGCCGCCGGCGTCGCACCTTTCGGACGCGCAGCTCGTTGGCGTGAGCAAGGCCGCCCCGGAGCTGAGCGGCGACGAGGTGGCCGCCGGAAACGGCGCGCTGGACAACGCCGCCGCGAGCGGCGGCTCGGCGCATTCGCAGGTGATTTTGCCGGAGCACCGGCAGGCGGTCCAAAAATTTTTCAAACGGGACAATTAATAAAATTATGCCTGACACCATTCTAAAACCGGAGGAACTACAGCCGGCCGCGGACCTTGCCCGCCAGACGCTGGAACAACTGGACCGCATTTTGCTGGGTCGCCAGGAACTTCACCGCCTGGTGCTCATCGGCATCCTGAGCCGCGGCCACGTGCTGCTGGAAGGATTGCCCGGCCTCGGCAAGACCGCCCTGGTCCGGACCATCGGCCAGATTCTCAAGCTCGATTTCAAACGCATCCAATTCACCCCTGACCTGATGCCCGGGGACGTGCTCGGCACGCATATCCTACAGGAGACGTCCTCCGGCAAACGCGAACTTACCTTCCAGCCCGGCCCGGTCTTCACCAACATCCTGCTCGCCGACGAAATCAACCGCGCCTCGCCCAAGACCCAGTCGGCCATGCTGGAAACCATGCAGGAAAATTCCGTGACCCTGCTCGGCACCACCCGCCCGCTGCCCCAGCCGTTCTTTGTCCTCGCCAGCCAGAACCCGATTGAACTCGAAGGCACGTATCCCCTGCCGGAGGCGCAATTGGACCGTTTTCTGTTCCGCGTGTTGTTTGACAACGTGGATTCGGAGGTGCTGGACCGGATTATTTCCGAACGGCGGCGCGGCGAACTGCCCGCCCCCACCTGGCAGATGGATCGCGGCCAGTTGCAAACCCTGTTTCAGACCATGGAACGGATTTACCTGCCGCGGCCGGTTTCACGTTACATTGCCCGGCTGGTTTCGGCGACGCATCCCGGCGGCGCGGAAGCCACCGAACCGGTCAACCGCTACGTTTCCTACGGCGCGTCGCCCCGCGCGGCCATCGCCATTGCCGAAGCGGCCCGGGCGCACGCGCTGCTGGCCGGGCGGCCGAGCGTGGGTTTCGAAGACGTGAAAGCCGTCACCGCGCCGGTGCTGAATCACCGGCTGATTTTGAATTACCAGGCCCGCTTCGACCGGATGAACGCCTCGAAACTCGTCGCCGAACTGCTCGGACGGCTCGACGAAACGGGATTGAACCTGCCAAAGGACGTGGAACTGGCAACGGCTTGAATCATGGGAATGAAGAAACATCCAACCTCTGTTAATTTCGCCTTTTTGGTCCTGCTGGCGGCGCTGCTGGCGCCGGTTTCCGCCGGACGCGCGGAGGAATTTGGCGACATCGTGGTTGCGCCGGGAGCGATTTATTCCGGCAACACCTTCCACGGTTACGCGGAAATGCGCGTCGCCCTGGAGAACCGTTCGATCAGCCGGACGCACAATGTCACGCTCGTCTTTCCCAACCGCGCCTGGAACAACGGCAACAGCATTGATCGTTTGTCCCGCACGGTGACCCTGGCGCCCGGCGCCCGCGCCATCGTGCCGCTCCTGCAGCCGCCGCTCCCGGCGAATGGCGACAACTCGATCCGCGTGGAAGTGGACAACCGCGAGGCAGGAACCGTCCGCGCGCCCAATGCCAACAACCACATGAGCCGGTACAACCGGGGCGGCCCGCCTGTTGTGTTCATCAGCCGCAGCCTGGATTCCGAGGCGGTGGAACGCATCTTCAACGCCAATCGCGGCGGGTTCACGGCAGCCATGGCCACGGGTGCGCCGGATGCGAACAGCAGAGGCGGATACCAGACCAAGACCTGGATGCCGGACACACGGGAATATGGGAAAACAAACTGGTTGGAATTGGATTACACCCCTCCGCTGGCCGCCGATAAAATCAGCATTTACCAGACGATGTCACTCCCGACCGATGGTGAAATCTTGTTGACCGGCGTTTCCGGAACCAATCTGGTCCGGTTGCCCATGTCGGCTGGAAGATCGATTCCGGGCGCGGCGCAATTGACGGAGTTTTCGTTCGCCTTGACCGGGGAACCGGTGAAGACGGCGCGGCTAAATTTCGGGAAAACAAACCCCTACAACATCGCCATTGACGCAGTGCAAATTTCCGGCCCGTCGGGCAGCGCGTGGGCGGCGGATGCCCGCGCCAGCAGCGACAACAGCGCACAAGCCGCAAGCTACAGTCACAGTGGTTCGCAAGACGATTCCACCGAAAGCCTGCGGGCGGAATCGCCCGTCTCCGCCTGGAGCGAGAGCTGGCTGGCGTACACGCCTTTCGACACCGTGGTGCTGGACGCGGCGGATTTCGGTTCCATGCCGTCGGCAGTCCTGGCCGCCATCGGGAACTATCTACAGGCCGGCGGAAATGTGTTTGTCTTCGGCCCGGGCAATCTGCCCCCCGCCTGGCTTACCGCGCAAAAAAAACCGGTCGAGGATGGCGTTGAATATCACGTTGGCCTGGGGACGTGTTTTGTGGCGGCGACCAAAAACTTTTCCACGCTCGATCCGAAGACCCTTCAATATCTGCGGAACGCGATCAATGTCACGGCCCACTACTGGCAGTCGCTGCCCGATGACAGCAGCGCGGCCAACGCCGTCTTTTCCGTCGTGGAAAACATGAAAATCCCCGTCCGCGGGATCGTGTTCATCATGCTGGCATTTGTCGTCACCATCGGCCCGGTGAACATCATCCTGCTGAACCGGCGCAAACGCCGGACCTGGATGTTATGGACGATTCCCGCCATTTCGGTGGCCACCACGCTGCTGGTTTTCGCCTACAGCCTTTTGCGGGAAGGCATCACGCCCAACACCCGCATCGCCGGCCTGACGGTGCTGGACCAGGCCGGTCATCATGCCACGACGGTGGGAGCAACGGCGTTTTACTGCCCGCTCACGCCGAATGGCGGTTTGCATTTCGATTATGAAACCGAGGTGACGCCGCTGGTGCATGTCGGGTACGACCGCTCCGGCTCGTCGCGCGAAGTGGACTGGACGCAGGCGCAGCACTTCGGACGGGGCTGGGTGTCCGCCCGCGTCCCGGCGCATTTCCATCTGCGCAAATCCGAATCCCGACGCGAACGGCTGCAGATTGAAAACCAGGCCGGAAAGCTGGAGGCGGTCAACGGTCTGGGAGCGCCCATCAAATCGCTGTGGTTCGCCGATGCCGGCGGGAAGATTTACCATGCCGGCAACGTTGCCGCCGGGCAAACCGCCAGCCTCATTCCGTCCGGCAATTCGCGAGTCTCCGACCAGCTCGGCGCCGGCGAATTCCTCGGGGCAATCGGCTTCGCAACGCAATCCACGTGGCTGGATAGTCCGGAAAGATTTCTTTTGCCCGGCACCTACATCGCCGTGCTGGAGGGCAATCCGTTTATCGAGAACGCGCTGGGTCCGGCGGCCAGCCCCAAACGCACACGAACCACTGCCGTGGTTTACGGCATGCTTGATTCGTCCGAAAACCAATGAACGTCCAGGTCAAACATCTCCGGAAGGAATTCGGGAAAACCGTGGCGGTGGACAACATCTCCTTCAGCTTCGGCTCCGGCCACATCTTTGGCTTTCGTCGGACCCAACGGCGCGGGCAAGACCACGACCATGCGCATCATCGCCACCCTGGACGAGCCGACCCAGGGCGACGTGTTGATCAACGGGGTTTCCATCTGCGAGGAGCCGGAACTGGCCCGCCGCACCGTCGGTTACGTGCCCGACACCCTGCCGGCGCATGCCGACATCACCGTCCACGAATACCTGGATTTTTACGCGCGGGCCTACGGACTCCGGGGCCGGAAACGCGCCCAGGCCGTTGGGGCCATTGAGGAATTCACCAATGTCACCGACATCCGCGAAAAAAATCATCAAGGCTCTCTCGAAGGGCATGAAGCAGCGCGTCAGCCTGGGCCGGGCGCTCGTTTATGATCCCGACGTCCTGATTCTCGACGAACCGGCCGCCGGCCTCGACCCGCGGGCGCGGGTGGAATTGCGCGAACTGCTGATGCTGCTGGCCGGGCGCAACAAGGCCATCCTCATCAGCTCGCACATCCTCACCGAGCTGACGGAAATCTGCAACGGCGTGGTGATCATCGAACGGGGAAAAATCCTGGAGACCGGCACGATTGACGAGGTATTGAAGAAAAGCGCGTCGCGCCGCACGGTGGCGATCCGCCTGCTCGACGGCCAGACCCCGCAACTGCTCAAGGAATTGTTGCAGACGCCCCACGTGGCCAACGCCCGCACCGTCGCCGGCGAAATTCATTTTGATCTGGCCGGGGACGAATCCGCCGCCTGCGATATTCTTGGCGGATTGGTCGCCAAAAAATTCAAGATCATCGAATTCCGCCAGACCAAGGCCAACCTGGAGGACATCTTTATGACGGTCACGAAAGGAGGCGTGCAGTGACAGCCACGTTTCTCAGATTGAAATCCCACTTCGCCAACTGGCGGGAATGGGAGTTGAACCCAGTGGTCGTCAAGGAACTGCGCCAGGCGGTCCGCAGTTGGACGGTCACGGGTGTTTTGCTGCTGTTTCTGACCGTCCTTTTCATCGCCTCGCTCGGCTTCCTCGTCAGCCAGAGTTTTGAAGGGGACGTGAATGAGGAGTTGGGAAGCACGCTGTTCGGAACGTTTGTGACCATTCTCGCCGGCGCGAGCATCCTGTTCATCCCGCTCTACCTCGGCGTCCGCGTCGCCACCGAGCGGCAGGAGCCGAACCCCGACCTGCTGTACGTTTCCACGCTCACGCCGGGACAGATCATCCGGGGCAAATTTTTCTGCGGCGCTTACATAACGGTGCTGTTCTTCAGCGCCTGCATGCCGTTCATGGCATTCACCAACCTGCTGCGCGGCGTGGACCTGCCCAGCGTGTTTTTCATCCTGTTCGTCCTGTTTCTGGTGGTGTGCGCCCTGAATCAGGCGGCCATTTTCCTGGCGTGCCTGCCGTTGAGCCGCCGTTTAAAATCCTGATTGCGCTGTACGGCTTCTTCCAGTCCTTCTGGATTATCGTGCCGCTCGTCTTCGGAGCCATCACCATGATGCATTCGGGCATCGGCGCGATGATGGCCGAACGCAATTTCTGGATCACCACCGCCACCGTGGTGGGCGCGGGCCTGGGAATTGTCGGCCTGTTGTATGCCCTGTCCGTGGCGTTGATTTCGCCTCCGTCCGCCAACCGGGCGCTGCCGTTGCGCGTGTATATCACCATCATCTGGGTGCTGGGCGGACTGCTAAACCTGGGCTGGGTCTGGCAGAACAAGGACGTCCGCCTGATGCTGGTGTGGACGTACCTGACCTTTACGCTGATGCTTTTCGCGCTGCTGGTGACCGTCAGCAATTCCGACCAGCTCAGCCGGCGTGTCCGCCAGCGCATTCCGAAATCATTGGCCGGACGGATTCCCGCCTTCATTTTTTTCAACGGCGCGGCCGGCGGCCTGGTCTGGGTGGCCCTGATTCTGGCCCTGACCTATGGAGTGACCCGGGGGGTCATGGCCCTGGATGGGACCTGGTTTGCCAAGACCGTCGCCCCGGCGGCCGAGGACAGGCACTGGTTTGTTGCCACCACGGCTTATGCGTTTGCCTATGTGCTGATGGCGCTGTTCGTCCACCGGAAATTCCTGCCGAAGTTCCCGCCCAAAATCACCGGGCTGCTCGCGGTTTTGCTGATGGGCGTGTGGGCCATTTTGCCGAGCATCGTGCTGTTTTTTCTGAACCGGCTTTCCTGGAAGGCGGCCGAGGGCCTCCAGCTTGGAAACATCTTCAACGTGTTCTACCTCCGTGACGAGGAATACCGCTTTTATCACACCTGGTTCGCCCTGGGCTGGCTGGCGGTAATGCTCCTGATCAACTTGAAATGGTTCTGGAAACAGGTGAAGTATTTCCGCCCGCCGTCCCCCGAACCGCCGATCATCGGCGACCTTCCGCCGGTGATTGAAACAAAATGATTTTGAGAAAACAACCAACATCGAACATCCAGCAAACTGTCATCGCCATCCGGTCATTGGACGTTGGATGTTTAATGTTGGTTGTTGAATGTTAACTGACACTTTCCCCATGGACCCCGCCATCCGACAGGCTCTGCGCGACGGTGAACGACTGGGCGGCCCTTACGCGCTCCAGATTCCGCAGGTGGCCGCCAGCGGCTGGACCGGGTCACGCTCCGGACGGCGCGCCGGCAGTTCGATTGATTTTCAGGACTACCGCGAATACCAGCCCGGCGACGATTTGCGTTTCATTGACTGGGGCATCTACGCGCGCAGCGACCGGCTGACCGTGAAATTGTTCCGGGAAGAAGTCACCCCGCACCTGGATTTGATTCTGGACGGCTCGCGTTCGATGAATCTGGAGCACACCGCCAAGGCAAACGCCACCGCCAGCCTCGCCGCCCTGCTCGCCACGGCCGCCGCCCATGCCCAATGCACCCAGGCCGTCTGGCTTTCCGGCGATGGGTTTCAACGCCTGCCCAATGACACGCTGGCGCCCTCCGCCTGGGACCAGTTGGAATTGAACAGCCGGCGCACGCCCGAACAATCATTTGAAATTCTTCCGCCCAGGTTCCGCCGCCTGGGCGTGCGCGTGCTGGTCAGCGATTTGCTCTGGCCGGGCAATCCCCTCACCCTGCTGCGCCGCCTTCGCGACGGCGCGGCGGCGTTGTTCGTCATCCAACTGCTGGGACGCGACGACGTGAATCCGCCCGAACATGGCAATCTGCGGGCGGTGGACTGCGAGACCGCCGAAGAAGCCGAAGTTTACATTGATGCGACGGTGGCGAAACAGTACGCCGGCAACCTCGCCCAATTGCAGCAGTCATGGGACGACGGCTGCCGCCAGTGCGGCGCGCGCCTGACCACGCTGGTGGCCGAGGATTTTGATAAATCGCTGCCGGCGTTGGAAGCCATCCAGTTGCTGGCACCGGCATGATTCCATTCCTCACTTATCCACTGGCCCTGATCGCGCTGGCCTCCCTGCCGGCGCTGGCGGCCATTTACATTTTGCGGAGCCGCTTTCGCCGCCAGCCGGTTTCCAGCCTCGTGTTATGGCGTTTTCACGTCCAATCCAAATCGGGCGGCGCCAAAATCCACCGGCTGCAACTTCCCCTGCTCTTCTTTCTGGAATTGCTGGGGCTGCTGCTGCTCGTCGTGGCCGCCGCCGGACCGCATTGGCAGTTGCCGCAATCCACGCGCCCGCTCATCGTCGTGCTGGACGACTCCTTTTCCATGCGCGCCGTCCGCGACCATGTCTCCGCCCAGGCCCGGGCGGCGGATTTTCTGGAAAAACTTTTCCGCCACCAGCCGCCGCCATCCACGCGGTTCATTCTGGCCGGAACGCAGCCGCGTCTCCTCGGCGCGTCGGTCCGGAGCTGGCCGGAAGCCGCCCAATTGCTGACGCAATGGAAATGCTGGTCGCCGGGCGCGGCGATTGATTCCGCCATCGCGTTGGCCGCCGAATTCGGCAGGCAGCAGGCGAATATCCTGGTCCTCACCGACCACAAACCCGCCGACGAGAAAATTTCCAATCCCCGCCTGGAATGGCGGGCGTTCGGCTCGCCGCTGGACAATCTGGCCATCATCAACGCCTCGCGCACCGCATTTGGCGGCCAGGACCGGTGCCTGCTGGAAATTGCCAACTATTCCGGCGAGGCGCGCACGGCGCAACTGCTCGTGCAGGCCGGTTCCAATGATGTCCAACGTTCGACTCTTTCGTTTGGCGCGCACGGCCAGCAGCGGCTGATTTTCAACATTCCGGCGGCCGCGCCGGTGCTGCGTGCGTCGCTTGACCCCGATGCCCTGGCTGAAGACAACGAAGTTCAACTCCTGCCGCCCATCCGCAAACACGTCCGGGTGCAGGTGTCGCTCACCAATGCGGATTGGAACAATCTGGCCAGCCGCGCCCTCGAGGCGACCGGCCTGCGCGCCGCCATTTCCGAAAATCCCGAACTGGTGATCCACGAATCCGACGCGATCAGCAGCAGCAATTCATGGAGCCTGCGCTGGTTAAGCCCGGCCGGCGGCACCGCCTATGTCGGCCCGTTCATTCTGGATCAATCGCATCCGCTGGCTGAAGGCCTCACCCTGGAGGGCGTCGTTTGGGCGGCCGCCGCCTTGACCAACGCTCCCGGCGAAGTGCCCGTCATGCTGGCCGGCAATGTCCCGTTGCTCACCACCCGCGAAGACGCGCTGGGACGCCGCCACCTCACCTTGAATTTCAACCCGGACCTCTCCACCCTGCAAAACACGCCGGACTGGCCGATTTTATTCTGGAACCTGCTGCAATGGCGCGCCGCCGAGTCAGCCGGGTTGAAGGAGAGCAACGTCCGGCTCGGCACAGAAATGAATTTGAAAACCACCGGCGAACCCGTGACGGTCATCCTGCCGGACGGCACGACGACCCGGTTTCCAAAAACCGGCGGCGATCTCGCGCTGGAAACGCCCATGCCCGGGATTTACACGGTGGTGGCCGGAGCCGTCACCAGCCGCTTTGCCGTAAACCCGCTCGCGGCGGATGAATCCGATTTGTCACGCTGCGCCACCGGGCAATGGGGCGCGTGGGGCGATGAAACCGAACGCCGGTTCGAGGAAACTTCCGCCGTCTGGATATTTGGCCTCGCCGCCCTCGCCATCCTGGTCACGCATCTATATTTGCTGGCGGCGGGAAAGGGAGGACGCTGATTCATGTTCGCCTTCTTCCAACCAGTCTGGCTGTTGCTGCTCGTCCCGCTCGCGGCGGCCTGGTTCCTCTGGCCGTTGCCGAACCGCGGCTTGTGTATTTTGCGCGCAGGAATTTTTGTTTTGGTGGTGCTGGCACTGGCCCAGCTCGCCATCCGGCTGCCGGACCGGGCGGGAACCGTGGTGGTGGTCGCCGACCGCAGCGAGTCCATGCCGAAAAACGCCGACGCCTCGGAAAAAGAAATCATTGATCTGCTCCACAAATCCATGGGGCCGCGCAACCAACTGGGCGTGGTGGCGTTCGGCCGGGAGGCCATCGTCGAACAATCGCCCCAGCGCGGCGCGTTTGGCGGTTTCGCCGCCCAGGTCGGCAGGGACCATTCGAGCCTCAACCGCGCGCTGGAATCCGCGCTCGCGTTGATTCCCCCGGACGGCGGCGGACGCATCCTGGTTTTGTCCGACGGCAAATGGACGGACAAGGACCCGGCCGCCGCCGCCGCGCGCGCCGCCGGACGCGGAGTGGCGATTGATTATCGGCTGCTGGCGCGTCCGCAGGTCAATGACTTGGCCATCCAATCCTTTGTAACCCCGGAATCGGTCCTGTCCGGACAAGCCTTTGCCCTGAATGCCTGGGTGCAATCGCCGGGCGAACAGGAAATCCAGTATCAACTCCGGCGCGGCGACACCATCATCGCCTCCGGCAAAAAATCGGTTTCTCCCGGACTGTCGCGGCTGATGTTCCGCGACCGCGCGGCCACGGCGGGTGTCAACGAATACGTTCTCACCATCCAGGGCGCCCAGGACGATCCGATTCCCGAAAACAACCAGGCCCGGGCGCTGGTCGGCGTCGAAGGTTCGCGTCCCATTCTGGTGGTGTCCGCAGCCGGCGACGATTCCGGGCTGGTGAAATTATTGCGGGCCGGCGGGATCGAAGTGGTGGGCAAAACTCCCCCGCAATGCCGCTGGTCGCTCGAAGAACTGGCGCAATTCCCGGCGGTGTTGATTGAAAATGTTCCCGCTGGCCAGATCGGCATGAACGGCATGGAAACGCTGGCGTCGTGGGTGGAGGAAACCGGCAGCGGACTGGCGATGACCGGCGGACAAAAATCCTACGGCCCGGGCGGCTATTTCAAGTCGCCGCTGGAACGCGTCCTGCCGGTCTCGATGGAAATGCGCCGCGAACTGCGCAAGTTCAGCCTGGCGGTCGTGGTGGCGCTCGATCGCTCGGGCAGCATGTCCATGCCGGCGGGCGGCGGCCGCATCAAAATGGATCTGGCCGACCTCGGCACGGTGCAGGTGCTGGATTTGCTTTCGCCGATGGATGAAATCGGCGTGTTCGCCGTGGACACGGCGCCGCATGAAATCGTTCCCCTGGACACGGTGGAACACAACCAGTCGTATCGCGGCAAAATTCTGGCGATTGGGTCGGAAGGCGGCGGCATTTACATTTACGAAGCGCTCGTGGCCTCGGCGCGGATGATTTCCGCCGCCAAGGCGCAGACGAGACACATCATTCTTTTTGCCGACGCGGCGGATTCGGAACAATCGGCGCATTACGAGGAAATCGTGGACAAGCTTCGCGAAGCCGGCGTGACGGTCAGCGTGGTTGGTCTCGGCACGGAACGCGATTGTGACGCAAACCTGCTCAAGGACATCGCGCGGCGCGGCGGCGGCGATTGTTATTTCAGCGACAACCCGGACGAAATTCCCCGCATCTTTGCGCAGGACACTTTTACCATTGCGCGCAGCACGTTTGTGGACCAGCCCACGCCGTTTCGGGTCACCGCGGGTTATTCGCTGCTCGGCGCGCCGCCCGCCGCCGCGCCGCCGCCGCTGGGCGGCTACAACCTTTGCTATCTCCGCCCCGAAGCCAATCTCGCCGCCGTCACCGGCGATGAATACACCGCGCCGGTGGCTGCCTCGTGGAACGCGGGCAACGGACGCGTGCTGTGTTTTCTGGGCGAGGCGGATGGAAAATACAGCGGCGACTTTGCGAAATGGAGCCAGGCCGGGGAATTCTACGCGACGCTCGCGCGCTGGATTGCCGGCAAGCATCAGCCGCTGCCGGATGAAATGCTGCTCACACAGAAAATCCGCGACGGCATGTGTTTCGTGCAATTGCATCTGGATCCGGAGCGCAAGTCGGACCCGTTTTCGGCTTTGCCGCGGGCGCTGATTTTGCACGGACAACCCGGCGCCGCCCCCGTCAAGGAAACCATGACCATGCAATGGAAAAACGCCGACCTGCTCGAAGCCGCCATTCCGGTGGCCGGCGGCGAAACGGTTTTGAACACGATTGAGATTCCGGGCCGGCAACCGGTCACCTTGCCCCCGGCGTGCCTGCCGTATTCGCCGGAATTTGCGCCCGACCAGCTGGGACGCGGCGCAATGGCGCTCGCGCAAATCGCCGCCACCACCGGCGGCGGCGAACGGATTGAAATCCCCAAAATCTGGAGCGAACTTCCGATCCGGTCGCGTTACGTCGCACTGGCGCCGTGGCTTCTGGTTGCGGGAACCATCCTGTTCCTGCTGGAGATTTTTGAACGCCGTACCGGCTGGCTGTTGCGGCCCTGGACGCGCAAAACTCCCGCCGCCGCCACGGAAGAACCGGCTGGCTTGCCGGCGCAAACTGCGCCCGCGGCAAAACCGGCTTTCCCCTGGCTGGTTCGCAAACCGTCATGGCGAACCGCCACTCCCGCCCCGGCCGGGGTAAAACCCGCGGCAACGGATTCCCCAACGCCCGCCGCGCCCGCACCGGCTCCGAAAGAATCCGACGGCGGGCTGTCTGCGATCGAGGCGTTGCGCAAAGCCCGCGAACGCGCGCGGCGACGATCAGAAAACAAGGACCCATAGGCGAACCGGGTGGTTGCCGGGCGGCAGATATAACACCAAGCGGCGATTTCCCATCAAGCGGGTTTGGGTCATCGCACAACCACAAAGTCCCAGCCCCGTCGGGACTAAACAATAAATTTCCCCGGGAAACGCTTTTCCCAGCCAAATTGCCGGTCAAGAACGGGAATTTTTATGTCTCCCAGCTTCAAGCCGCGCCGGAGCATTTCCTTTTGCACACACGTCACCGCCGACGAGCCGTTATGGTTCACCTGAAACAACCTCACCGGCTTGGAGTTGTCTCAGCCGGCGGCAATGACCGTAATGGAAACATTCGCCAATCCCGCTTCCAGGGCATCGTGGTCAAAACCCACGGGCAATTGACCGTGCGTCTGAACCGCTGTCCCCGGCGGCAAATGTTTGACAGGCCTGCCGGATGGACTTTCGATTTGCGCGCCCCAGCCGGCTTGCAGTAGACCTGGCATTACCAAAGAAGTCAGCGAGAATGGATTGGGCAAGTTATTGCTTTATTTGAGTTCCGAAAACATCGGGTAGCGGGCAATTTGGTCGGTTAAGTGTTGGTCATAGCGGATGGGGATGACACGGTAGCCGCGATTTGTTTAACTTCCGGCGGAGTTCCACGTCTCGTGCGGCCTGGGCGGGTTCATCATGCACCGAGCCGTCGCAGAAAATGCACACGTTCGGCGTGTAGAAAAAGTCCGGGATGCAGCGCGGTTCGGCAATGGGTTTTTGCGCCTCGTCGGGCAGGCGGTGAAAACCTGCTGCCAGGCCGTGAGGAATGTGCGCTCGATTTCAGAGCGTAACCATGCAAGATGTGCGTTCCAGTCACGACCGGCGATGCGCGGGAAGGTGCGGCTGCCGGACAAGTCGAGAAGGTGCTGGCGCAAGCGATGGCGATCCAGCGTGAGCGATTCGTATTGATTGCCGAAGCTCATCAAGCACTGGTAACAGGCGACCAAACAGGATGGCCGCTGGTCTGTGCCGGGGCATCGAAATGGCATCTTTCAAGCGCCTCGACGGCCAACCGCGCGACGCGTCCGCCTCGTCCACGAGCCGGCGCAATACGCCGACGCCGCCTTCGCCGGATTCATAGAACAAGATGGCGCGCTGGTCGCCTTCGCCTACTCGCTCCGCGCCGAGTTCGGATTCTTCCAACTGGAACAACTGTTCCATTCCGCGCTGGAGGGCGTATTGAAGCGTGGCCTCAATTCCAGAATCGGCGCGAAGTTCCGGGCGGAGCAGTCGCACCAAAAGCAGGTTCTGCGTGGACTGGACCGCCAGTTGCAGTCGCTCCAGCCGGCGCGGGCGCGGGGTCGGGCCGGTGGCGGGCGGCGGGGCATTGAGCACCTCGCCGCTTTCCATGTCCACCAGAAATCCGGGGGCATCCGCCGTGCGCCAGCCGCGATTGACCCGGAGCAAAGTTGAAGCCGGACCGTAGGTTAGTCGCAAGACGGCGGTTTGGCCGACCATGACATCGGCCTCGCGAATGCGCCGTGTCCCGCCGGCTTCACCGGCGAACTGGTAGGCAACCTTCAAATCAAACCCGCGTCTCCGCCGATCTTCCTCGTCACAAGTGATACGTTCACGGCGGCGACACCGCACATTGGGTTGCTCCAACAATTCAAGCAGTTCGCTGTTTGTGGGATCGAACCGGGTATCGCAGTCGGGGCAACGGTCAAGCGTGGTTTCGCAGAAACTGCCGCACACGCTGCAAAAGCGTTTCTGGCTGCGACGTTCTTCCAAGCCGCCGGGCGGTGATTGGAAGCTGACGATTTCCCATTTTGCGCCCTCGTGATAAACGACGTTGTTCGGGCCGAACTCGCGCAGCGCCAGAAAACGCGGGCGGGAAATAAACTCGCCGTCATCGCGGGGAATCCAAGCGCGAACGGGCAACGCGGGGAAATTGTAGCCGGGCAGGAATCCTTCGCTGGCGAGATAACGGTAGGGATAGAAATCGCTTTCCTCACGGTTGGTGGATATTTGCCGGAGTAAATTGAGCTGGCGTAACGCTTCTTCTTCCCGCCGCCGGGCATCTTCCTGGTCATCGCGCTGGCGGGCGCGGCGAAGCGCGGTTTGGGCTTCGATCATCTGGCGCGTGGCGGCCCGATAGAGTTCGCGCCAACGGTTGAAAGCATCGTTGAATCGGCGCGGAGCTTCGGTAATCACACTTTGCAACCAAGCTTCGCTGAACCAGCCTGAATCGCGGAGACTGCCATCATCGAATTGCAGGATGCGCCGGGCGCGTTCGCGCACTTCGTTTTGCGCCGCTTCGGAAAGTTAAATCGCGGCTTCTGCCTCCGGCTTCATCGGCAATTGTTGCTAGTCGTCGGTATTGATGACCTGCTCAATGCTGTCGCCCAGCGGCAGCCGCACCTGGGCGAGCCAGACCGCGTGAAGATGCGCCCGCACCAGCGCCTCATTGGCGATGTCGAGGCGGGGCGGTCGCACACTGCCGGCCACCATGTCGGCGCGGCGCTGGAAGAAATACTGGTCGTGACTGTTGACCGAACCGCAAAAGGTGAACACCAATCCCGGCTGTCCCTGCCGTCCGGCGCGACCGCTGCGCTGCGCGTAGTTGGCGGGAGTAGGCGGCACGTTGCGCATGTGGACTAGATCAAGGTCGGCGATGTCCACGCGAGTTCCATCGTGGGCGAACAAACCAGATACGGCAGGCGGCGCAAGCCGTCACGTTCCTTCGTGGTGTCGCTGTTTTCCCAACGGAAGCGACGTTCGCGGCGTTCGCGTTCGCCCGGTTTCACCACTTGGGCGGTGTGTTCGCGAGCTTCCAGCGCGGCGAGCGCATTGGCGGAGTCACGATAGAAGCGCTGGAAAAATACATTTACCGGCGGTGGGGTTTCGACATAGCCATCCGCGCCTGTGCGCCGGGCATAAAGCGGATCAAGCGGCGGCGCGCTGCCATCGCCCAAACGCCAAAGCAGGCAGCCGGCATCGAGTTGAAAAAACTGGTGGTCGTCCACCGGGTCCAGCCGCCGGAGGAATCCCTGACCAACCAAGAGCGCGATGAGGCTGTCGAGGAACGTGTCGTAGTTTGCCGAGTCGAGGGCAAGTTCGCCGGAAAAAAAGCGGCCGAGTTTGCTTCGTTCGCCAAGACTGAATCCTTCGGCAAGGCGTTGTGATTGCCCTTCGCGCACAAACCGATTGGCCGTGCGTAACTCCGCGCCGGTTTCATCCAGCCCCCAAAACTCGTTAAGGTGCTGTTCCGAACGGCGGCGGATCTGTTGCTGGTTGGTTTCTTGTAAACAGCGGGCGGCGATGGCGAGTTTGCGTCGGAACTGGTCCAAGAATGCCCGCACGAGGCGTTCACGTTCTGGCGGGGCAAGGGCGGCGATGGCCGGATGAAACTGCCAGCGAGCATTGTCAGCGCACAACGCCTCCAGCCCACAATAACCGACGCGGAGCAATCCGACGTTTTCCAAGTTGGGCTGCACGACGCGCCAGCCGCGCCGCAAATCTTCGTAGATGCGATACTCGGTGAGTTCCACGAACACCCGCATCACTTTCTCGGCGGCGGGCGAAACGGGGTCGAGTTCCGGGTTTTTGGCGACGCTGCGAACGGTCAGGCCGCTGGCGGCGACGACCGCCTCGGCGACGCGGTCGAAGGTCAGTTCATTGTCGCGTTGCAACGCGGCGTGCAAGGCGCAACGGAGCAGCGAGACATGGATGAAATCATTGAAATGTCCGGACTGGAGCGAGGCGTCCTGCCGGTTATCTGTGAACGTGAGCAGCTTGTCGCGTGCGCCTTCCATGCCGGCGGCGCGGCGAAGCAAGGAAGTTGCAAGCACGGTGGTCGCGCTGGTGCGGGCTTCACTGGACAGCGACGCCAACTTGGCAAACTCCAATTCGCGGCGGGAATAAAACTCGCCGCAATTCAGACACAACGAAAACGGCGCGGGCTGCCACCACACTTTGATAGCCCCGGCGCGGGGCATGGTGAAGAAATCGCCGTTGGGACTGACCCATACGGCCTGCGGCACGCGGTCGCGCCAAGACGGTTTCAACCGGCCATTCCGGTCGCGCCATTCGTCGGGGATGCGATCCTCACGCCAGTCATTTTCCAGCGGCGCGAGCATGAGATAACCTGCCTGAGCGCCGTCCTCAATGGTGTCCATGCCGACGGGATGGGCGCGATACGATGAGCCGTCGCGGGAGCGGACGACATGATAATAATCCTGCCCGCACTGACGGCAAAACCGGATGGGCACGAACAAGCGGCCCGGCCCGGCGAACGCCTGGCCTTCAAGCGAGAATTGCCGTGTGGCGGCCGGTTCAAGCGTGGCATACACGGCGCGGCCCTAGCCAATGAACTGGTGCAACTTGAACGCAAACGCCCGCCCGCCGTCCTCGCGCGGCAGATCGTCAGCGCGGTTGAGCAGTTCACGGAGCCGCTCCTGGCAAATCGCAAAGGCGACTCCGCTGGCTTCCGCAAGGCGTGTTGCGGCCTCGGGAAGCGTTCGCGGCACGCGACGGCGCAAGCATCCGCCTTCTTCCGGTTCGACGCCAAACTCAAATTCGGCCCAACGGGCAAGTGGATGGCTGCGAAATTCTGAAAGTGTGAGCCTCCTGACGTCGGCTGCTACGATGGAAGATGCCAATTCTTCGCGTGACGGCGTGCCGCCCAAAGTGAATGGTTCCAGCGTTTCCTCAATGACCTGATTTTCCGTGATGGCACGCCCGAACACTTGCGACGCGAACGCCGCAACTGTTTCACGACGCTGGAGCGGCGTGGCTTGGCGACTGGCGACCATCGTGGCGCTCGTGCCGACGCACACGACATCCGGCGCGGCGGAGCGCTCTTTGAGCCGGCGGATGAGCATGGCGACATCCGCGCCCTGGCGTCCGCGATAGGTGTGCAATTCGTCAAAGACGAAGTAGCGGAAGCCTTCCGGCCCGGCGGGCGGCAGCAAGCTCTGGTCGTCCGGGCGGACGAGCAGCCGTTCCGCCATGACATAATTGGTGAGCAGGATTTGCGGCGGATGAGTCTGCACCTCGCGCCGGGCATCGCCCTGCACGTCGCCGGTGTATTTGGCAAAGCTGATGGGAAAACGCCGGCCCGTGCGCGATTCGTAGCCGCGCTTCAATTTTTTCAACGCCTCGACCTGCGAGTTCACCAGCGCATTCATGGGATACACTACCAGCGCGGCGACTCGGTCACGGGCAGTGGGATGGCGCAGGAAAGCATCAATGATGGGCAGGAAATAGGTGAGGCTCTTGCCTGAACCCGTGCCGCTGGTGACGACGTAGCTTTCACGGCGACTGGCATGATCCATCGCCTCGACTTGATGCTGATAGAGATAGAACGGTTGGCCCTGTGGAACGGTCGTGTCTGCCCGCTCGTTCAATTCCAAGAACTCAAGTGGCGAGCCGCGCTCGGTGCGGAAAATTTGCGCTGTTTCACGAAGAATCACACCGCGGTCAGCCAGTTCATCCACCGACGCGTCCCCGCGCATACGAAGGACTAACCTGCACCATCGGCTCCGGCCAAAGCCGCATCTGCTCGACCAACTCGCGTTCGATGAACTCGCGGGCGCGGGTGTCGGCCACCCTAAAAAATGAGCGGACGAAATCGCGATAGTCCTCAACGACGGTGGAATGCAGGTTGAATATGCTCATAACTTGCATTCGTCGAGAAGTTGACGGACGAAGCCGACGGCATCCGCTTGCGTGTCCGCGTCTGATCGTCCATAAAGAAATTCCGCCGCGCGCCTTGGCCCGGTGGAATCGGCGTCTTGAAAATCACCGCGCAGGTATTCCATCGCCTTGATTGCGCTCACATCGGCGAGCAACGGCCGCAGTTCCGCCGCCACGTCCGCTACTCCACGCCCGTAATTTCGGAGCAGGTAAAACAAATCGTAAGCGTCCTTGTTCTCACCGCGAATGCGGAAAGCGAGCGCCTTCAAAATGACAAACGCGCCCGCACCGCAAGCCCGGATGTCCCGCCCTAGTTCAACATTTTCGCCAACGATGGTCTTCCCGCTCAATCGAATCATCCGATTATTCTTGAACGCCAGATGCAGTCCGGGCGCGATGATCGCCGCCCAATCTTTCGTCAGGGGAAATACGCTGCCGGGTTTTGCTTCCGGGTTTTGCGGCTCAATGAGAAAATCCACCGTCACCGCCGGGTCGCTGATGCGCCAGCGTTGCCGGGTGAGTTGCCCCTCATCGTTCTTGTCGGGCGTGAACTTGGCGTTTCGCAGGCGCTCCGCCACTTCTTGATACCGCGCTTCACCCACCAGCGCGAACGCCAGCCCCAAGTCCAAGTCCATCGTGCCAACGTGCGGCGTTACATTCTCCGGTAAATTCTGCTGGTCAATCAGCAGCGACGGCACAAGGCCACCCACGACCACCAGTTCAGACATCAAATCGCCGAGCTTCGTGGCGAGATACAGGCAGGTGGCTTTCACCCGCGCGACCTGGTCGGGCGGATAACCAGCGGCGGTCGTTGGTTTTTCAGGCATGGCTTGGTTTCAATAGTTTTTTGCGCAGTTCCTCGGCAGCTTCGGCGGAGCGTTCGGGGTGATTCTTCAAATCCAAATAAACCTGCACCGGATGCGCGCACGCAATTCCCTCGCGGACGGCGCTGCCGTGAAAAACTCCGGCATCGTTCGGCTGCACCAGCCAGATGTTTTCGCCGCGTTCCATTTCGTGAAAGCCCATTTCCTGACAAACCTCTTTGCCCGGCATTTCGGCCACATACACCACCACCAGCCGGAACCCGGCAAAGCCCGAACACAGCCATGCACCCGCCAAACCCGTCGCCGCGTGCTCCAGCTTGCCGCGCTTCAACTGCGCCGACACCCGACGCAACACCTCATCGCTCGAACGCGCCGCAATGTGACCGCGCACGATGTGGTGCTTGGAAAAATCATAAACCTCGCGCCACGCATCCAGCAGCGCGTCAAAGTCCGCAACCTTCACCGCGCCGGCTGAATCGCGCGCCACCAACCGCTGTTCTTCCAGTTGCCGCACGATGCGGCTGGTGAAGCCTTCATCCAGACCGCTGACTTTCGCGAGTTCGCGCTGGCTGAACGCGCGCGACGGCTCAATCAGCAGGCATCGCGCGATCCGTGAACTTTTCGGCGCGAACAAACTGCGTGGACGGCCCGGACGTTTGAACTGGTTTGGCTTGCCCTGAATGTTCACCCGCAATCCGGGCGCGACGAGATGTGCATTGCCGGACAAATCCAGCCAGCCAACCTCCGCCTCCTCGCACAGTCGTTGTCCCACTTCGCCGATGAAGGGCGCGGCCACCAGCGGGATGAATTTCTTCGCGGGACTTTTCGACGAACCGGCGGACGGTGCGGATGGCCATCGCCACCGCCGCCGCGCTGCCGCTTGCCTTCCATTCCACGGCAAATTTGAAACCGCCCGCCGACACCGCCAAATCCGCCCGGTTGCTTTCATCTCCCGGAGCGGACGGCTCACGCTTGATGCCGACACGGCTCGCCGGCACGGCCAGCAATTCCGCCAGCCTCCGCGCAATTTCATCCACCGTTCTCTGGTTCAATTCCCGGCTCATGTTGTCCAAATACCAGAACTTGACCGCGCGGTCAAGTCGGCCTATTTAAGCAAGTTCACGATCCCCATCTCCCAACTCCTATCTCCCATCTGCCAGCCTATCCCACGCTTCCAGCACTAGCCGCCGCGTGCGGTATTCGCCGAATTTCGCGGTCTCCTTTTCCTTGAGCACGCGGAAGGTATCGCCGGGGAAAAGGGTGGCTTCCAAGCCGAAAGTGGAACCGTTTAATTTATTCTGACTGTTTCCCATAAGCCATGCGGATTGTCTGGCATCGTAAGCCGTGGGGAAGATCAAAGAAAGGCTAAAAGCTAAACGCCAAAGGCTCAAGGCTCCGCCTTCAGTCAGGCTGGTTTTGGACACCACCAAACAAGCGGCCACACTCCGTAGCAAATCCAGTAGCCCAGCAGCTTCGCGTATTCCAAGCGGACGCGGCTGGCGATGCGGTCATGCGGCCAATCGGCGCGGGTCATGGCAAAATAAGACGGCCGCGAATAAAACTTCAACTCCGGCGCGTAATGCCGGAAACACGCCAGCGCCCGGCGCGAATGATACCATGAGGTGACAATGATAACGCGCGCCACCTTTTCTTCGCGAAGCAATTTGATGGCGAATTGCGCATTTTCCTTCGTCGTGCGGGATTGGGTTTCCATTTCAATCGCATTCGCCGGCACGCCCGCCGCCAGCAACAACCGCCGGTGGTTTTCACAGTCGCCCCAGCCGCTGACAATGATGCGCGGCGCGGCGTGTTCCTTGAAAAGTTCCGCCGCGCGCTCCGGCCGTTCGTGCGAACCGCCACCCAAAACGACAATGACATCCGCCTTCACCGGCCCGCTGTCCACGCACAAAAATCGTTGTGGAAAAACCATTGCGGCGCACGGCCAGCAGCAATAACAATCCCGAAAGTACAAGACTGGTTTTAAAAACCCGTTTTCGAATGTGAATCACCGCGGTTAAGATTGGCAGTTTTTCCGCCGCGCCGCAACTGGCAGTGAATGTCCAACCCGCACTGGCCAAAATCCTCCGATTTGGTAAGGTAGCAGTGATGACCGGTCTTTTTGCCAACAAACGCGTGGCCGAGACGCTCGGCGAGTTGGGCGGAATTGCTTTGCTGGCCAGGGAGGCGGGTTCGTCGCTGCTCAGGTGGCGGGGCGCGGGGCGCGATCTGCTTTATCAGATTTTTTTCATCGGCGTCAAATCGCAGTCGGTCGTCCTCATCACCGGCGCGTTCACGGGCATGGTGCTGGCGGCGCAGACTTATTTCCAGTTTCACAAGGTCAAAATGGACACCGCCACGCTCGCGGTCGTGAGCGTCTCGATGTGCAGCGAGCTCGGCCCGGTGCTGACGGCGTTGATGGTCGCCGGCCGCGTCGGCGCGGCCATCGCCGCCGAAATTGGCACGATGCGCGTGACGGAACAAATTGACGCGCTGCGCACGCTGGCGACTCACCCGGTGGATTATCTCGTCGTGCCGCGGCTCATCGCGGCGCACCTCGCGCTGCCGTTGCTGACCATGGAATCCATCTGCGTCGGCATTGGCGCGAGTTATCTCGTCGGCGTCCACCTGCTGGGCATTGACGCGACGTATTCGTGGGCCAACATGCTGAAATACACGCATGACGCCGACGTGGTGATCGGGCTGGTCAAGGCGTTTGTCTATGGCGGCATCATCGCGCTCATCAGTTGTTACAAGGGCCTGACCTGCCGGCTGGGCGCGGAAGGCGTCGGGCGCGCGACGACGGAAGCGGTGGTGTATTCCTCCATCGCCATTCTCGATCTCGAACTTTTTCCTGACGCTGGTGCTGGGCAAAATCGCGAACGCATTATGATTGAGGCGCGAAATTTGCGGAAAGCGTTTCGGCCCGCAGCCGGTGCTGGACGGCGTCAGCTTTCGGATTGAAAATGGCGAGTCGGTCGCCGTCATCGGGCGCAGCGGGTGCGGCAAAAGCGTTTTGCTCAAGCTCCTCATCGGCCTGCTGCCGCCGGACGCGGGCGAGGCGCTGATTGACGGCGAAAACATCGCGCCGATGAACGAACGCCAGTTGCTGCGCGTGCGCCGGAAATTCGGCATGGTGTTTCAAGGCTCGGCGCTGTTCGATTCGATGACGGTCGCGGAAAATGTGGCGTTCGGGTTGCGCCGGCATGAACATCTGACCGAGCCGGAAATCGCCCGGCGCGTGGCCGGAGCGCTCGAAATGGTGGATTTGCCCGGCACGGAAAACAAACAATCGGCCGAACTGTCGGGCGGCATGCGCAAGCGCGTGGGACTGGCGCGCGCCATCATTTACGAACCGCAGATCGTGCTTTATGATGAACCAACGACTGGTCTGGACCCGATTGCGTCCGACAGCATTGACCAGTTGATGGTGCGGGTGCGCGACCAGTTGAAAGTGACGACGGTGGTGGTCACGCACGACATGCGCACGGCGCGGCGCATCGGCCAGCGCGTGCTGATGTTGCACGACAAAAAGATTTACGCGAGCGGCCCGGCGGAAGAAATTTTTCGCCTCGCCCGATCCGGTGGTGCGACAATTCATTGACGGCGTCGCCGATCCGAAGGAACATTTGTCCTAGTCATGGAAAAATCGCGCTTGGAAACCAAAGTCGGCCTGTTTGTGGTTCTCGGGCTGGCGCTGCTGGCGACCTTGCTGATTCTATTCAGCAAGAGCATCAGCCCGTTCAGCCGCACCTATGAATTGCGCCTGCACGCCAGCAACGTCGGCGGCCTCAAGGAGCGCGCGGGGGTTTTGCTCGCCGGCGTGCAGGTGGGCAGCGTCTCCAGCATCCAGCTCGCCGGGGATGGCAGGAGCGTGACGATTCTCCTGAACATTTACCAGGGCTGCAAAATTTACCGCGACGCGCGTTTCATCATCGAACAATCCGGCTTTCTCGGCGACCAATATGTCTCCATCATCCCGACCGAAAACAAGGATCGGTTGCTGGCCGCTGGCGACGAGGTCAACTGCCAGGAACCGTTTAATTTGCAGGAAGTCGCGCGCTCGGCCTCCGGGTTCATCCAGCGCATTGAAGATACCGCCAAGAAACTCGATGACTCGGTCACGGATTTGCGGCGCGTCGTGCTGAACGAACAGACGCTCACCAATTTTTCCGCGACCATGCACAATCTGCGCACGATTTCCGAGCAGGCGATGGGCACGTTTAACGGCATCAACGCGCTCGTGGCGACCAACAGCTCGCAAATCAACCTCGCGGTGAGCAATGTCGTTTTCTTTTCGCAGGAGTTGCTGCGCCTGGCGGGTTCCGCCGAAGGCGTGCTGGCCACCAACAGCGCGGACATCACCGCCGCGGTGAAAAACGTTGAATCTTCGACCGAAGTATTGAAAGATTTGCTGAATAACGTCCAATCTGGCAAAGGTCTTGCTGGAACCATGCTGGAAAACGAACAATTAACCACCAACGTGCAAGCCATCGCAAACAACCTCGCCATCGCCTCGAGCAATTTGAACCGGCTTGGGCTGTGGCATTTCCTCTGGCACAAGGAACCGCTGCGCCACCCCGCCGGGCGGGACGATGGCCACCAACGCCCCCCACTGAGCCATGACCGCACTTTGGGCCATACGCATTTTGTTTTTGTCCCTGTGCACGACGGGCGGCTACGCCATCAGCCAGGTGCGCGAGGAATTTATCGGGCTGAGTCACAGCGGATTGATCGGCATGATGATGGGCTTCGGCTTTGGCGGGCTGATGATTGCCGTGGACGAAATGCTCAAGGGTTTTTCCCTCCGCGCATTTTCAGCCACGACTTTCGGCCTGTTGCTCGGTACGGTCGTGGCGCTGCTGGTGGACAGCTCCGGCCTGTTTGCCAACGCCCCGGACAATGTCCGCTGGCTCATCCGGCTCGGATTGTTTCTCGGCTTTGGCTACATCGGCATCATCCTCGCCATGCGCAGCAACAAGGAGGATTTTTCGCTGATCATTCCCTACGTCCGCTTTGCGCCGCAAAACAAACCCGACAACCTGCTGCTGCTCGACACCAGCGTCATCATTGACGGGCGCATTGCCGATCTGATTGAAACCCATTTTCTGGAGGGCCTGATCGTCGTGCCGCGTTTTGTGTTGAAGGAAATCCAGCAGATTGCCGATTCCACCGACGCCATCAAACGCGCCCGCGGCCGCCGCGGACTCGAGATGCTCAACCGCCTGCAGCGCAACCCGCACACGGAAGTCCGCATTCACGACGGGGATTTTCCCGAAGAAAAGGAGGTGGACACCAAGCTCATCCGCCTCGCGCACAACCTCGGCGCCCGGCTTTACACCAATGATTACAACCTGGCCAAAATCGCCGAGCTGCAAAAAATCAGTTTCGTGAACCTCCATGAGGTCGCCAAATGCCTCAAGGTGATTTTGCTCCCCGGCGAGGTGCTGCAACTGAAAATCGTCCGCGAAGGCAGGGACAAGGGTCAGGGCATCGGCTATCTGCCCGATGGCACCATGGTCGTGGTCAACAACGGCCAGACGCACATCGGCCAGCAAATCGAGGTCCAGGTCCAGACCCTGCTCCAAACCGGCGCGGGCGTCATCGTTTTTGCCGAAGTAAAAGTACCGACCATCTGAAGGCATTTCGCGCCCCAATTCCCATGGATTTCGCCACCGTCTTCACCGCCCTGAGTCCCGCCGACGCGCAGCTCGTCCGCTCCCGGCTCGAAGCGGCCGGCTTTCATCCCTTCCTCAAAGGCGAACTGTCCGCCCTGAGCATGGACGGTTACTCGCTCGCCGCCGGCGGCATCCGCGTCCAGGTGCCCGAAGCCGAAGCCGCCGACGCAAAGGAATTTTTGGACGCGCCGCCAACACCCGCCGAATGATTCCTGTAAAATCAAAACTGCTCCAGCGGCTCAAACAAATCCTGCCGGGCGAAATTGTCCTGGCGCCCGCCGCGCTGGCCAAATACGCCGGCGACAAATGGTTTGCCTCGCATCAGCCTGACGCCGTCGCCCTGCCCCGCTCCACCCAATCGGTCTCGGCGATCCTGCGTTTTGCGAACCAGCACGGAATCCCGGTCACCGCGCGCGGCGCGGGCCACGGCTACGTCGGCGGCTGCGTGCCCGTGCGCGGCGGCATCGTCCTCTCGCTCGAACGCATGAACCGCATCCGGGAAATCAACGCCGGCGATTTCGTCGCCATCGTCGAGCCGGGTGTCAACACGGAGAAATTGCAGGCGGCCGTCGAAAAACGCGGGCTTTTTTATCCGCCCGACCCCGCCAGCCGCGCCGATAATTTCATCGGCGGCAACATCGCCACCAATGCCGGCGGCCCGCGCTGCCTCAAATACGGCGTCACCCGCGATTACGTCCTCGGCCTGGAAGTCGTCCTGGCCGACGGCACGGTTGTCCGTCTCGGCGGCCGGACGCACAAAAATAAAACCGGCTTCGACCTCCACCGGCTGTTCGTCGGCTCAGAAGGCCTGCTTGGCGTCATCACCGAAGCCACGCTGAAGTTGATTCCGCTGCCGCCGTTCCGGGCCAACCTGGCCGTGGGTTTCGGTTCCATGAAAAACGCCGTGGGCGCGCTGCAAACCATCCTGGCCACCGGTTTCCTGCCATGCGCGCTGGAGCTGGCCGATGAATTCACGCTCGCCGCCGCCTACAAACGCACCCGGAGCGAACGCCTGCGCAATTGCCGAGCACATTTGATTGTTGAATTGGACGGCCAGGAAAAATCCGTCCGCCACGAGATTCAGGACCTGGAAAAAATCATCCGCCGGCAAAAACCGTTGTTCGTCGAGCGCGGTCTGGGCGCCGCCCAATGCGAAGCCGTCTGGAAAATCCGCCGCGAATTTTCCTACGCCCTCCGCGACACCGGCCTGACCAAGCTCAACGAAGACATCGTCGTGCCGCGCAGCCGGCTGGCCGATCTGTTCCAGTTCGCCGCGCGCCTGCAAAAGAAACACGGCCTGCCCGTCGCCTGTTTCGGCCATGCCGGCGACGGCAACATCCACACCAACGTCATGCTGGACCTGACCCAGCCGCGCGCCAAGCAACGCGCCGAAGCCGCGCTGGATGAACTTTTCGCGCAAGTCATTGCCTGGGGCGGCGCCATCAGCGGCGAACACGGCATCGGCCTGGCCAAGAAGCGCTGGTGGCCGCGGGCGGTTTCAAAAGAAGCGCGCGACCTCCATCGCACCGTGAAACGCGCCCTTGACCCAAAGGGCATTTTGAATCCCGGCAAGTTTGTGTGAGTTGACGCCCGTCCCCGCCTTTTATCTTACCCACGAGCCGTACGGGCACGCTGAAAATATGTTTAGATTTTGGTCGGCGAACTGGCTGGATGCGAGCCGAGCTGTTTCACGCCGTCCCAGACATAAAGCAGGCCCGACGCGCCCGTGCATAGCGCCGCGCCGAGCATCCAAAACTTGAGCCAGCGCACATTCAAGTCGCGGTCCCAGTCCAGCAAAATCCAGATGACCACGATCATTTGCAACACCGTTGCGATTTTTCCCATGAAGCGGGGACGCACGATCACCTTGCCGACGGTGAGCCGGATGACGGCGATGCCGATGAGCAGCAGCAAATCGCGACCGATGATGGTGCCGGTGAGCCAGAGTGGAATTTGCCCGATGTACGGCCCGTGTTTGAAACCCAGCGTGATGATGGCCGACACGAGCAGCAGTTTGTCCGCCAGCGGATCGAGGATCGCGCCCAGCTCGCTTTTTTGGTTGTAACGCCGCGCGATGTAACCGTCCACGCCGTCCAGAATCGCGGTGACCGCAAACGTAAGCAGCGCCAGCAGCCGGTGGACTTCCTCGCCGGTTTTGAGGTAGTAAAGCAATTGGACGACAAAAAACGGGATCAGCAGGATCCGCAGAATCGTGATTTTATTGGCGGTCGTCATAACCGGAGACACCGGACTATGACACGAATTTCACGGATTTGCACGAATTCAATTCAGATGACTTTTATTTTTGAAATGGGTAATTTGTCCGCCAATGAAAGCGAGCAAGACTGACAAACCTCTGGTCGGCATTTTGATGGGCAGCGACTCCGACTGGCCGACGATGAAAGCTGCCGCCGATGCGCTCGGTGAATTCGGCATCGCCAGCGAAGCCAGGGTAATTTCAGCACACCGCGATCCGCACGGCCTTGAAGAATATGCCGGCAGCGCGGACCATCGCGGCCTGCGCGTCATTATTGCCGGCGCGGGCGGTGCGGCGCATTTGCCGGGCGTGACGGCGGCGTTCACCACCCTGCCGGTCATCGGCGTGCCCATCGAAAGCAAATCGCTAAGGGTCTCGACTCGCTGCTATCCATCGTGCAAATGCCGCCGGGCGTGCCGGTGGCCACCGTCGGCATCGGCGCGGCCAAAAATGCCGGGCTGCTCGCGGTGCAAATCCTGGCCGTGGGCGACGCGCGATTGCAAAAGGCGCTGGCCGGCTTCAAGCAAAAGCTCGCCGAGGAATCACGGGCAAAGAACAAAACGCTGGCGCAATAGCCGCATTTTTTCCGGGAAAGTTCGGGGACCGCCCACCGTTCCGGGTTGTCCATTACAATTTTCCCGGTTGTTTTCAGTTGTGGTTCGGGCGCGGGGATGATTATTCTCGCCGCAAACCTCAATTCCATGAAAACAAAACTTCGTTCACTGTTGTTGTTCTCATCCACATTGTTCACCGCGCCGGCACTGTTTGCTGCCGACACCGTACCCGCCGCCAACTGGCACGCGCAAACACTGCTGTCGGCCATCGGCAACGTGCTGATATTTGCCGCCATCGGCATTGTCGCCGCCATCATTGGCTTCAAGGTGTTCGACAAATGCACGCCGGGACATTTGGAGAAGGAGATCCTCGAAAACAAAAACGTTGCCGCCGCCATCATCGCCGCCGCGGTGATTCTGGGTGTCAGCATCATCATCGCCGCGTCCATGCATTCGCTCATCTGACGGACTCACGACCTGCCCTGACTCAAATGGATCGGCCAATTGGAGGAATGGGTGATGTTGGTAAGTTATATTTGAAACGCACCCTCACGCTCATCTCCATCGATTCCACCGCTCATTAATCCAAAAAATCCATCATGAACATCCGCAACATCCTGATAATCGCGGTACTGGGATTCCCTGCTTCGGTGGCGTTCGGGCAGGCCACTTCACCGGCACCGGTTGGGCTCCTTGCGTATCATTTTAAGGCGGGGGAAGTTTTGCATTACAAGAAGATCGATGAATTCCGCAATCCGGATAATCCGCCCGGTCTTAATGGAACACAATTGGGATCGGATAGAGGATATTCATATTACGGTCGAGAACGTTGATTCACTTGACAACGCAACGCTTGTCATCCAAAATGGAGGAACGCAACGCGTTTAAAGGCGGAGATGGTGGCGAAGGAGTAACTCAGGGTGGGCTTACTTTGCAAATTCCCCTGATATCGAGTAAAAGTCGGATCGGTATGGAAGTGGTTGCCGGCGGGGTCATCAGTCTCTAGCGGTTAAGCTTGGGCGGCAGCCACCCATGCCTGGCCGCCGCCTTGATCCCTTCGGCGAAATTCAGAAAGGCATGAATGGCCTCGGCGAGGTCGCGCACCGTGGCGTGCGCCGCCGCCGGCTCCGCCGAGCTCATCGAGTGCTTTTGTCGTGCAATGATCGCGATATCTTCGGGCACAGGTTTCGTGGTTGCTCGCACCGGGGGCCGACGAACTTGCCCTCAGGCATCCACTTCTTGTGAGACCCGGTGACTGCCGAGGGCCTTGTGGGCTTGCATTTGCAGATACCCTCCGCAGATTCGACGGCGCCATGCGCGTGACCGCCGATGGATATCGGATCAACGACCCATTCGCTGTCGATCTCCTGCCATGGTACATTACGCGGAAGCTCCGCGACGGCGATACAGCGAGATTCGATGCCATCACCATGACCTCTCATCAATTCGCCTGAAGGCGTCTAGATTTGGTGTCTCTTGGCCACGCTTCGTTTTGCAGAGTCGAAAGGAGAGATTCCGATGAGTAAGCAACCGACTGTGGCCGATTACATCGTCCGGCGGCTCGCACAGCGAGGGGATCACCGACTGCTTCGGCGTTGCGGGCGACTTCGCCTTCAAACTCAACGACGCGGTCGCGCGGAGCGAGACAATCCGCTGGATCGGCTGCTCGAACGAGCTGGACGCGGCGTACGCGGCCGACGGCTACGCTCGCGTGCGTGGCTGTTCGATGCTGTGTACAACATATGCGGTTGGCAAATTTGTTGCATTCAATGGTGTGATGAGAGCCATTAAAGAGCGGTCCTGTTTATTTCACCTGGTCGGCATGCCGAGTATGCGCAAGCAGCGGGTTCGCCAGATCGTACACCACACGCTCGGGGACGGGGGATTTTCAGAACTTCGCGAACATCCTGGCACAGGCTGCGTGCGTGTCGGCCATACTGACACCCAACAACTGCATCCACAAGGAATGGAGCGGCTGATCGCCACAGCACAGGCGGAGAGCCGGCCCGCTTATATCCTCGTCGCCTCCGACTACGCCGTCACGCCGGTCGACGGTTCAGCGCCGGCCGATTGCCCAAACCCGCGCCAGCGGCCCCGACCTGGCAAAGGCGGTCGCTGCGATTGCTTTTCGGATTAGAGGCCGCTGGTCGCTGGCCGTCCTCCCCGCCTACACGGTTTGGCGGTTCAAGCTGCAGGACAGTCTCCGGGCCTTGGTCGAGGCACTGGGCTGCCCATTCGCCGCGATGGCGATGGACAAGGGGGTCCTGTCCGAGACCATCCGCAATTCATCGGGATGTATATGGGTGGCGGCTGGTCCCCGCCGTCCTTGATCATTTGAAGGGGCCGACCTGATCATTGACGCTGGGGGCGTGAGTTTGAACAGATCAACACCGCCGCCTACTACAAGTTATCATTGACCCCAAAAAACTCGTCACCGTCGGCGTCAATAACGTCAGCATCGGTGACCGAGATCTATAACCCGGTCCGGATGGGCGACGTCTTCCAGTGGACTGGCCACCGACGGTTCAAGAAGACTTCGGTTGCGAGGCACCGCCGAGGCAGGATGCCGGAGAAGCCCAGCGGGAAACCGGACGACGTTATCACGGCAATAAATATGTATCCCCAATTATCGGGACTTTCTGAAGCCATCTGACCAAATTTTACTAGAAAACGGCAGCATGTCGTCCCGGGATGGACAGGCTGCTTTGCCCGAGGGGGCAGAGGTTCGATTTCAACCGCTTTGGGGCTCCATCGGTTGGGCCGCCGGAGCCACGCTGGGCATCGCGTTGGCGGACACATCGCCGCAGACGTGCTCTTCACCGGAGAGGGTTCGCACCAGATGACCGCCGGCAACATGGGAACCATGGGACGCAATGGGCTCAAACCGATCATCTTTGTGCTCAACAACCAGCGGCTACATGGTCAACCGGGCGCGGAAGCCAATCCGGATTGGGTCTACAACGACCTCGCCCCCTGGAATTATCACACCCTGCCCGCCGCCCTGGAATGCCAGGGATGGTTCACGGCCAAGGTCACCACCCTTGGCGAGTTGGACGCCGCCCTGGGCAGAGCGTCAACGGCAAATCAGCGTGCTACATCGAAATCGTCACAGCAGGCCGAGCTATCCGGCGGGGCTCCGCCGCGGCCCATCAGCGTCTCGACACAGTATACACAAATGAACGAAGAACCATTGTGATGCTCGACACGTGGGTCACGGGCTCAGCGGCGTAGCAGGAGCGTCATCCGGTCCAGTTTCCCGAGGCTCAGCAACTTCCAGCTCCCTCGCCAATTATTCCTCGAACCCGGTCTTCCGCTCCCGGTTCGCCGTGCCACCAGAGGAAGACCCACCTCGGCCGCAAGGCATTTGGAGCGAGAGACTACGGCACGACGCATACCTCAACGGAGCCCGCCGCCACTGCGCTCGCCGAGGAACGGCGGCCGGTCGACGAGCCAATGGAGCAAGTACGTCAGAAATAGCCTCGCGAC
>CAWHLR010000028.1:0-163081 GCA_963830235.1 uncultured Verrucomicrobiae bacterium | reverse complement strand
CTACGGAATTCGGTGTGCTGTTTGGCCGGGACGTCCAGTTTACGGGTGAGGAGGCGGGGGATCGCGCCGCTCAACAATGGCCAGTTGGGGCATCGGCTGTTTGGGTATCTACGAGTTGTGCGTATACATGTGCAGTGGATTGCCAATGGGCCTTCGCCGGGGCGGCGCAACGCATGGGCAAGCGACGCATTTCGAAGTGCGGGATGGGAAGTTTTGAGGCTATTTCATCATTCGGTTTCACGCGGTAGGGTGGGACAAGCGAGGCTTTGCGACGCGGCGATCACGTGGAGGGCGACGTCAAACGCGCGACGCGGGAGACCTCCGGTCGGGCCTTGGGACTGGCCACGTCCATGCCCACCCCCCCCTTGCGGGGGTGGTCCCCAGCGCCTCTGCGTACTCGCCACAGCTTCGCATCGGTCGCGCAAAGCGCGGGAACCACCGAGGCAAGCTCGGTGGCGGGACGTTGGCATCCACCGAGGGATGCCCTGGGAGCGATGGGAAAGTTGTTGGTTGCGGAGGCCGTGGGTTCCGGCGGTACATCTACCGCGCACGTCTTCCCGCCGGTGCTCCGTTGCGTCTCCAGTGCCGCCGGAATCCTCTCTCAACTCGTAGGCAATCGTTCAAGGTGACATGCATGAGCCAGGTGATCGCCAACGGAATTGAAACCGCCTATCGCGAAAAATTTCCGACCTCGGCGAAGATGTTCGCCGAGGCCCGCAACATCTTTCCGAACGGCGTGACCCACGATGGCCGCTTCCTGCTACCGTTTCCCGTGTATATCGATCGCCTTACCCGCCAAAGATACGACTTCGACGGCAACGAAATCACCGACTATTGGATGGGGCACGGCTCGCTGCTGCTCGGTCACAGCCACCCCGCCGTGGTCGAGGCGGTGCAGCGCCAGGTTGCCAAGGGGACAGCATTTCGGGGCCTGTCATGACGTGGAAGTGCAATGGGAGAGCGCGTGCAGCGGCTGGTGGCGAAGCTCGGCCGAGCGGTGCGGTTCGTCAACAGCGGCACCGAAGCCCACGCTGATGGGCCTGCGGATTTTGCGCATTGTGAGCGGCCGGCGGAAAGTGCTGAAGTTCGCCGGGATTTCACGGCTGGCACGACCTGCTCACCCCCGCCGCCGCCCTCCTACAATACGGGTGATATTCGGTTCCCGGCATCACCGACAGCGTGCTCAGCGACCTGGTGGTGGTTCCTCCCAACGACCTGGCCGCCACGGCGCGGGCCATCGATCAACACCAGCCAGCATGCGTGATCCTGGAGGCGACCGGCGGCCACTGGCTCGCGTCCCGATGCGGGGAGAGTTCCTGCGTGGGCTGCGCAAGCTCACCGCCGATAAGGGCGTGATCCTGATCATGGACGTAGTCATCGACCGGGCTTCCGTGTCGCTCCCGGCGGCGGCGCAGGAGTTCTATGGAGTGACGGGAGACATGACCACAATGGCCAAGGTTCTCGCCGGCGGTTTGCCTGGCGGAGGCTTGGCGGCCGGGCCCGACCTGATGAACGCCCTCGAATTCGACAATCCGCACGGCAAAAAGATGCGGCATCCCGGCACCTACAACGGCAATCCACTCTCCGCGGCGGCCGGCGTCACCGCGCTGGATCTCGTCGCCACCGGCGAGCCGTTTGGATCGCGAGCCACTGGCGGGTTGCAACTGCGACAGGGCCTGAACGAATTGTTCGAAGCCAAGGGGGTCAACTGGGTGTCGTACGGCGAATTCTCCGGAGCGACGATCCTGCCGGAGTACGACGGTCCGCGTCCGACGAGCGACGATTTCATCCCCTACAACAACTCGCTGGAAAAACTCGATCGCCGGTTCGACGCCACGCTCACGCACGCGTTCCGCTGTGCGCTGCTGCTGGGGGGCGTCGATTTCTTCGGCCGCTCCGGTTCGGCGTGCGGCGGCACCAGGCTGCTGGCATTTTTCCAGATGAACAATCCGGCCAGCAGCAGCAACCCCGCCGCCAGCCCGTGCAACCGGTATTTGCGCATCAACATCGCCACCCCGGAAGTCTCGACGACGCCAAAATGCGCCTCGTCAAAAACGACGTTCCGGTTCGCGCCGACGAGCCACGCCAGCAGGTCCGCGTGCCGGTCCTTTGCCATCGCTTCGTTGCTGACAAAATAGGAATCGGTGGCCATCACAACAGAGCCTTTGCCGAATTGCCGTTCAATGAGCACGGCGTTGGTGCCGCGCGCGTAAATCACGCGCCACGCGCCGGCCAGATTGGTGAAAACCGTGCCGCTGTGCCAGTCGAGCGCGCGCGGCAGCGGCAGATCCGTTTTGTTCTCCGCCCGCGCCGGCTCGTAAACGTCGCCGGACGGGGTCAGTTTTTTAAAATCCACTCCGAAGCCCCAGTGCTCGGCCAGGTCCACGCCCCAGTCTTCATCGCCGGCCTTCTTCTTTTTCTTTGCCGGTTTGGCGGGCGTCATTTTTTCGTCCTTCGCCCTGGCTGAGGCGGATTTCACCGAATTGGTTTCGTCGTCGTCGTAATCGCGGAAGTGATACGACGAGGTCTGCGGAAAAAACGCGATGACCAGCCGGTTGCCGCGGGCGAGGAACGCTTCCAGCTCGTGAGACAAATCCGCCGGCACCCAGTCCCACTCGTAAGGGCGGGCGGCCAGTTGCAGATAAACCGTGTGCGGCTCCTCCGGCAAACGGTTCTGCGTGCTGAAATCGCGGCGCGGGGAATAGCCGGACACCTGGCCGAGGCCTTCATAAAACGCCATAGCGCCGAGCGGGTCGGAACGCAGCGTCGAATACGCCGGGTAAACGTCGCCCACCTCGAACCGGAGCTGGAAAAGCCGGACCAGGCCGAAGGCGAGCGCCGCCGCGCAGCCCGCCAGCAGGATGAGGGGAAAATATCTTTTCATCCGGCGGCCTTCATCCTTTCCACATTGGCGGCGAACCGGTCCACCAGTTCGCGGTCAACCTCGTGCAGGCCATACCAGGTGCGCTCGAACGATCCGAGGTTGTCGCCAAACACCGACAACAGGTCGGGAAACGAATGTCCGCGCCGGTGCAATTCACGCTCGTAATCGCGGTTGGATTTGAACCGGGCGAGGCTGATCAAATTGCGCGAGGCCAGGTGGGCCAGGCTGGCGAAATAAAACGCCCGCAGGGCCAGGCGCAACTCGCCGCGATCGAGAAGTTCGCGCGCCAGTTTCGTCCAACTGTCCCCCGGCAACTGGTCGGCGCCCACATTTTCATCCTGGAGGTCCGGCACCGGCTGGATGGGTTCGCTGGCGGCGAAGACCGGTGACCGCCGGTCCCGCCAGACGCGGTACAGCAGGACGGCCAGCGCGGCCAGCACCACGGCCACCAGGCCGTAAAGCAAAATTTGCAGCGACTCGATCCAGCCGTACCCGGAGGTCTTGGAGTCGGAGTAGGCTGGCGGGTGCCGGAAAAATTTCCGCCACCATTTGTCCAGCCAGTCCGAAACGGCGCGGGCCCACTTCCGCAACATGGCGCCAACCTTGTCGAAGAACCGCGCCATCACACCTTCCGGCTCGTCCGGTTCCGCGATTTTTTCCCGCGGCATGCGCCAGGTGTATTTGTCTTCGTGGATGGTTTGGTTGATCGCCCGGTCCAGTTCGGCCGGCGAGGCCGGCGATGCAACCGGCGCCGCGGCGGGCGCCGGCGCGCCGGTCGCCCGGACCGGTGACGCGCAAAACAGTCCCAGCAAAAGCATGATCATGGCGGCCAGCGGTTGCGGCGCCGCCACCGAATTCAGTTCCGCCCGCAAATCCTCGCCCGACTCCAGCGACTCGCCGTAAAAGCAGCGCAGGACATAAACGGTTTTCAAGATCGGGTCCACGCACAGATAGGTCAGACCCAGCATACCGGCAAAAAAAGTCGTGTTCAACATGCCGAACGTGCTCCGGGTGAAAACCGAATCAATGCCGAACAGCATTTTGATCAGATGCGGCAGCACCAATCCCGTCACCGCCCAGTTGAGCAACACATAAAAACCGAACCCGGCCAGGATGGCCAAGACCAGGTGGTTTTGCCTGGGCCAGAGCCGCGCCTGTTTCCAGGACTTTTTCAGCAACTGCGAAGTTCCGCCGGACCGCCGTCGTCCAGCGCGGTGACATTTTGATAAAAGGCATAAACCCAGGCGAACGGCAGCACCGAAACGAGTGAAAGCGGGAGCACGAACAGGCCGGACGGCTGCACGAAGGCCTGCGTCAGCAAAACCCGCCCCCAGCGGCGGACCGTCCAGCGCGGCACCGGTTCGGCGGCGGCGTGCGCCCGCAGCCGCCGGACGAAAATGACCTGCCAGGATTTCATCCAAAGAAACAACGCCGCCAGGCCCAGGGCGAAATCCACCAGATGTTGGCCGGCAAACGGGCTGCGGCTCATGTCCGCCCAAAAATAAAGCAGTCCCAGCACAAACGGAATCGCGCCCAGATAATAGACCGCCAGGGTGGCGGCCGGCGCGGTGCGCAGCCGGTGGGTGGCTTCTTCGATTAAATCGAAGGCCGTCCTGCCCTGTTGCCGTCGCTGTTTCATAAGTTCAAAGTTCAAAGTTCCCGGTTCAAAGTCATCACCGCCGGGTGCGCGCCAGGCTTGGCTTTGAACTTTGAACCTTGAACCTTGAACTCATTTGAATTCATTCCTTGTCCATCCACGGGACCTGCCAGAGCGTTCCTTCATGGAACGACGCCGGCAGCTTCAACAGACCTTCACCGATGAGAAAGAAGAAAAACCAGGCGAGCAGGATGCCAAAGGAACACTGCGCCAGGCGCAAAAGCCGTTCGAAGGCGGTGCGCCGGGCGGGCGGTTGCCGCGCCAATTTTTTCAGGCAGACGGCGCAGACCACGCGGTCGTCGTGTTCGGTGACGCACTCGCGACAAAAAAACTGCCGGCATTCCGGGCAGCGCGCCACGGCTTCGCGACCGGCATGGTTGAAACAACGTTGGTGGGCCAGATTTTGCATGGATCAACGCGATTCAAATTCAGGAACCGGCGGGCGGCGCCTCCGGCGACGCGGGCGCGGAAACAACCGGCGCCGTTGCAGTGCCATCGGGCGACCCGGCTGCGGCCCGCAGGCGGACGGGAATTTCCTCCGGCGGAAGCCCGCCTTGCACGGCAATGATGAGGGGACGGATGCGTCCCAGCACCTTGCGCGCGCGCCGCAGGCGGTTGAGCGACGGCAGTTCCTCGATTTGCACGGCCGTGCGCACGTAACAGGTGCACGTTGGCCCCAGCAGGTTGTTGATCAGGAGCAGCACGAGGAAAATGGACGCGAAAATTGTCCAGATGACGATCGCGGCCCCGGATTCTCTTGGCAGTGAGAACAGGGCGTTCGCCAGGCCGGCCAGGCAAATCACAATCGGAACCACCAGCACCCCGTTCCAAATCGTCCGGCGTTTGGTGGTGACAGTGGTGAAGGCCTGAATGTCGCGAAAGTAAAACCGCTTGTAGGTTTCCGTGTAACCGCTGGAGTCAACGCAAAGCAAATGGTCCTTGCCCAGCCACAAGCTCGAACGGGACACGGAAACGGCGCCGAAGGCCGACCGGGATCGGCCACGGGTCAAACGCTGATATTCTTTCTCAGGCATGGGTCAACGGTGATGGGCGGCCAGGGTGATAAAGAGTGCCCCCCACCCGGCGATTTGCAACAAGGCCAGGACCATGGCGGCGATTAAACGGATTTTCGTCCGATGCACGAGGCTGCGGGGCGCGTTCCAATAGCGGATGGCCACAAACAAAGCCGCCGGCGCGGTGAACAGGGTGAAATAAAAAATCAGCAGCGGATAAATCGCCAGAGACAGGGCAATGCCGTCGTAAAGCGTGCGCTGATTTTCCAGGCTCTTGATTTTGCCCTTGGTTTTTCCAGTTTCCAAACAGGCGGGACAGAAATGCTGTCCGTTGAGTTCGCAGTCACACAGGCCGCAGAGAAAGCGGCCGCAACCCTGGCAGGGCAAAACCGCCTTCTTTTGCGGATGATAAAAGCAACTGGATTCGCCTTCGACCATGATGGTTTCACCGCTTTGGCCGGGATGGATGCGGCGGAACAACGCGGGGAAAACTTCCACCTGCAAGGGCACGCCACAGGCCGGACAGGGCGACAATTCGGGCTGATTAAAGACGCCTTCCAACAGCCAGGCCTGGCATTGGGGGCATTGAACCAGCGACGCATTCATGGGCTATTTGAAAACCACGCGGGTGTTGCAGATGCGGTCATGCAGGGCGCGTTTCTGGTCGTCAAAGGCGGCGATGATGTAACCAATCAAACACGTGAAACCGCTTCAGCATTTTTCCGAAATATCTGCCCAGGGCGCGCAAGTAGGAAACCCGCCCGCCATCCGCCGTCACCACCTTGATTTTGCACGCCATCTTCCCGAGGGTGGCGCCATATTTCCCGATGAGAATGACTTCATACGAGATGCCGATGGTCATGTTGATGGCAATCAGAACGAGTTGGAACGCAATCGCCCCCCTCGGTTGCACGCCGGCGGCTTGCGCCATGCTCAGGCCCATGACCAGGTTGATGCAGAAATTCACCGCGAACAGAATCAGGCCGTCCAGGAAGACCGCGGCAAAGCGCGTCCAAAACCCGGCATAATTCAGTTCGCCAATACTGATCGGCGCGCCTTCAGCCAGTTTTTGCATGAAGACCGGTTTGCAATTGGCGCAGATGTAAGCCTCGCCATGACGAATCATGTCCTGGGTCGGAAACAGATTGCCGCATTCGGCACAGACGGCTTCCGGGCTGGCCCCGATGGCGGAACCGGCGGCGGCGGGCGGAGGTCCGGATGACGGGGACGCGGCATTGGCCTCGCGGTAAGACTGCCAGGCGGCCATGCCTTCGCGCCAGACCAGCGTATCGGGCTGAATTTTTCCGGTGCGCACCAGTTCCTCGAACTGCGCGTCATTCACCGGGCCGGTTTGTTGTCCTTGTTCAACGTAATACCAGTTCATGTTTTGTTTGGGAGATGGTTTAGTTGGCCTGCTGTTGCTCGACTTGATTGACTGAAAAATGCATATACGAGATGGAAATGGCAAAATAAATCTGTAAGCAGCCATTTTGTTCCCTCGAGCGCCAGTTGTGGCATTGATCGGCCGTGTACTGTCTGCGGGGTCAATTCCCGTTGGCAAAAGCCTTTTTGACCGCACGAGCCAGCGTGGTGGCGTCGTAAGGCTTAAGCAGGCAATTGACCCCCTCGACCAGTTCGATCCCCGAACCGAACAAATCCGTGCTGTAGCCGGTGGAATAGATGACGCGCAGGCGGGGTTCTTCGCCCGGGAGTCGGTCCGCCAGTTCACGACCGGTCATCCCGCCGGGCATCATTATGTCCGTGAACAGCAGGTCAATCACAGGCTTTGGTGTGACCATCAATGCCCAACATTATTGACGAATCGCCATTTTCAGAACCACGCCCGGTTTCGGGTCGAATTTTAGCTCCAAAGCGATAGAGCATCACCCCTGGCCCCTTGTCCTCTATTTATGCGACAGACAACCGTTTTCAAAAGTGCTACATTATGTTCTTGTTCCATTGGAAGCATGGTGAATGCCTGTCGCCATCGGGTGGTTTTGGAGCGGTGGCGTGACGGTGTTCGGCTTTGCTTGTTTTGGGGCGGCAATGTGACAAAGCAGGTGTCGCCATTTTGGGTGACATGCGTGCCGGAAAATGTGAAATAGAATAAACAACAGAAATCCAATAATGTTCATGGACCAGCAGTATGCTCTCAGCCGGTTTTTGGTTCAGAGAACTTCGTCAGCGTGCGGAGAACTCAGTTCCTGAAACCAGAGTGAAGGTCAGATAGTTTCAACCATGAATCCGCAACCACCCAAACAGAAAAAACGCTCGCCTCAATAAAAACAAAAAACACCAAACCCAAAAGAATAATCCATATGAAAACAATCCGACTCAAACATTCAGTGCTGGCCGCCTGTGCCGCGCTGTCGCTGGCCGCACCGGCCTGCCTATTTGCACAAACCCAAGACCTCACGGTACAATCTTTTGATAGTGATGCCAATGGGACGGGCGTGGAGTGGGGAACGGGAGTAGTGGCTTGGGATGGAACCCAGGGCAATCCCGCCGGCGCCCTCCTGGTCACCGTTAACTTCAACAGTTCTTCAGATACTCCAGCTTCGGATTATATCTGTTTGGCCGGAGGAAATCCCTGGTGGCAACCGCAATCCGTTGACCTTACCCAATATAAGTCCGTTAATTTCGACATCAAGTGGGACAACACGTCGGATATCACCCTGGCTCAATTCAATGATGTTTCGAGTTGGGGCCAGGCCACAACGAACAGAAATACTCACCAACATGTTATGCTGAGTTCGGCGGGAGAAGGTTTTCTATCCGGGAGCTTGCCGGGGCTGGATATAAATGTCTGCGGCAGTTACAATCAGATGGCGCCCTCGATTGCCAGCACCAACATCCCAACCGGAGCCGCGAGTGGCTGGACGCATGTCAGCATCCCTGTCAATCCGGCCCAGGCCAACTTGGGCGCGGTCAACGGCATTGTCTTCCATAAATGGGTCAATCAGCAATGGGGAATTGCGAGTAATACTGTGGCCAGATTCTGGATTGATAATCTCGTGTTTAAGGGGAATGCCGCTCCGCCGGCTTCGCCTACGGTGTCCGCGCCAACCGAAAAGGCGAACCCCGGTTTGAACATCTGGCTGGCAACGGCGAATTCCGCCTATGACCGGCAGGAAGTCTGCTCGCTCGTAACCAACGGCCTGAGCTGGGTCGGACATGCCACCGCGGGCAACCCGGTGACTTATTCCTTCACCATTACCGGTTATCCCAACTCGCAAAATTGCCAGCTCTTTTTCTTTGTTGTCCGCCAATCCCGTTGCCATGGACAACGCGCTGGACTGGAATGAGACCAATGTCGTCTATCTGAAACTACAAGGCGGAGTCAACAATGCAACCATGAGCTTCGAATACAAAATAAATGAAGTAAGCGGACAGGACATGTACGGCGGTGGTGGCATTTACACCAATGCTCCTGGATCCGGAAATCCTGAAAGCGGCCTTTTGGCCACCGTCTCGCCCGTAACTGGCGGCGTTTTGGGCACTTGGAAAATCAAGTTTACTTCCGACACCGCCGGCCAATTAATTGCCCCGGATAACACGACGACCAACTTCACCTTCCCGGCTTATAATGTCACCAAGTTTGCCGAAAATCCCTCCGCCGGGCGCCCCGGAGTGTATGTTTATCTGGGAGGCCAGATGAATACTCCTGAGGATGCGGCGAATCAAGCGTTCGTCTTCTCCAACATCTCCATCACCGGCACACTGGGTGCGTTCAGCGAAAACTTCCTGACCGAAACCGCGCTGGATACAACCAACAAGTGGGCCAAACCGGGCAGCGCCCCGTACGGCACCTTTATCCTTCCGGCCGCCGACGCCAACGGGCTGTGGCTGAAATGGACCCTGCCCGATTCAGGCTTTGGCTTGCAGATGTCGCCCAACTTGACCGGTGGCAGTCTCAGTTGGACAGCGCCGGCCAGTGCGCCCCTCGGAATGGTTGGCGCCACGAAACAACTCGTTGTCCCCAGCGAATTGTCTGCCAATACCGAGTTCTTCCGCCTCATCAAGCGGACCTTTACCCAACTGCAAATCCTGCTGCCCGGCATGCTTCCCGCGCCGAACACCACGAGCGGCTACACCGGCACACCCGATGTCCAGCACGCTGACCCGGGCGATGGCAGCGAGGCCTTCAACGTGATTGTCAATTCGGTTAGCAGCGACTGGCACATAGTCAACAGCGGGACCGACACAATCCGCCTCGCCAGTACCGACACGTACAACTTCCTGGTGAACGATATCCCGGCCGACCTGAATTTGTCGGGTGGAACCGTGCTCTCTCGGTTCTGTTCCTTGCCGATGGCAGTGCGACGATCACCGCGACTGACCTTACTGACGGCACCAAGACGGCAGCCACCAGGCCCCCACGGTCAATTATTGACAGGTGCCGTGCGCTGAATAATGAGCAAATTCACATGGGCGCCGGCATCAAACCCCGGCGCCCATTTTTTTAAAAAAATTATCCAAACAAGTGTCAAAGTGGTGTATATTAGGCCAGGTCAACCAGGCAATGATGTGTATGAAAGTTAAAACCAAACCGCAAAAAGCTGATTCCCGAAATGGCGGCTTCACCCTGATTGAGCTGCTGGTGGTCATCGCCATCATCGCCATTCTGGCCGCCCTGCTGCTGCCGGCGCTGGGCCGGGCCAAGCAAAAGGCCTATGGAGTTCAGTGCATGAGCAACACCCGTCAAATCATGCTGGCTTGGCGGATGTACTCTGATGATAATCACGATCTCCTGCCGCCGAATGATTTTCCTTGGAAGCCGCAGACAGCCCGAAAAGGCGCGGTGAAGAATTGGGTTTTCGGCAGCATGCTCGTGCCGTTGGATCAAAATAGCTGGCAAATTCTCGTGGACCCAAACCTTACTTTGCTGGCCCTCTACAACACGCACTACGCCACTTATAAATGTCCTGCGGACATATCCCAGGTCCAGGGCACTGGCAGAGATCGGCATGCGCAGCGTGTCAATGAATGCCGCCGTTGGGACGCGCTGGTACTCGGCTGGCTTGGGTGGGGGTCCCCACACTGGCAATCCAGGGGATCCCGTCGGAGGAGGCTGGCTGTCAGGTGTTTACCTTGATCCGGATCCCAATTACCGCACCTACGGTAGAATGTCGCAAATATTCAGGCCAAGCCCCTCCGACCTCTGGGTCATCATGGATGAGAACCCGGATACCATCAACGACCCGTTGATGGCGGTAAACATGACCCCGGGAGGACAACTGGTTGACTTCCCTGCCAAGTATCATGCTGGCGCAGCCGGCATTTCTTTCGCCGATGGCCACTCGGAAATTCACAAATGGATGGACGACTTTACACAGACTCTTCCCCCAGGCACAATAACTGGCCAAGGAGGTACGATAAAGCCTGTTCCTCCTTCCAATGATTCGACTTGGCTACAGTTCCGGACTTCAGTGCACAAGTGATGCTGTTCGCGGGTTGAGTTCGCTTGACCAGCAGGCATGATGTATAATGTGGCAGATGCGTCAACATGCAGCATTTGCCTTGGCCTTGGGCGTTGCCCTCAAGGCCGTTGCCCAGTCTTCTCTGGCAATCTACACCGACAATCTGGTCAACGGATTCCAGGACTGGAGCTGGGCTGCGCACAATCTGGCCAACGCTTCGCCAACCCACACGGGCAGCCACTCCATCAGCGTCAGCGACGCGGCCTGGACGGCGATCTCGTTCGAGCATTCGGATTTTAGCACCGTGCTTTACGCGAGTTTCTCCTTCTGGGCCAACGGCGGCAGCGGCGGCGGGCAAAAACTACAGGTCTATGTGCAGTACGGATCGAGCAGTGGTCCGACGTACGCGCTGCCAACCGCGCTCACGGCGAACACCTGGCAGCATTTTAACATTCCGCTGAACGCGCTGGGGGTGGCCAGCCGCACGAACGTCAACCGGATTAACATCCAACTGACCGGCTACGGCGCCACCGGCACGTTTTACGTGGATGACATCCAGTTTAACGCCGCGCCCGCGCCCAGCCTCGTTCATCTCAATGCCGATGCCGCCAGCACCTTGCGGCCGGCCGACGCGCGGTGGTTTGGGGTGAATACCGCAACCTGGGATTCCACCGGTTTTGCCGAGCCGGCCACCACCAACGCCCTCAAAGAAATGGGTTGTCTGGCATTGCGCTGGCCGGGCGGGTCGTCCTCGGACTTCTATCATTGGGCCGACGACACCAACGGAAATCCCAGGTTTATTAACATGGCCACCAATCTGGGCGAACAGGTTTTCATCACCGTCAACTATGGCTCCGGCACGAGCAATGAGGCCGCCGCCTGGGTGAAAATCGGCGAACCTCACCAACCATTGCTGCTTCAAATACTGGGAGATCGGCAACGAATGTTATGGCACCTGGGAAACGACACGCAACACAGCCGGCCATGATCCTTACACCTATGCCGTTCGCGCCGCCGGTTCCTATATCCAGCATGATGAAAGCCGCCTGACCCGACGCCCATCAAGATCGGCGTGGTCATCGTGCCCGGGCGAGGACAACTTCTCCAACAACGCCACGCATTTCGCCGTCAATCCCGCGCACCGGGACGACGCATTATGGCTGGACGCCGATGGTCCTGTCCACACTGGCCAGCCTTGGGGTCACTGCCGGATTTTGTCATTTATCATTTTTACTCCGCAATACACCCCCACCGGCTGGACGCCTCCGCCGGTTCTGCTGACAGCGACCCGCTTCTGTTGCAGGTGGCAGGCAACCCCAGTCCATTGAACTGGAGCGACTGGGCCAGCGCCGCCGCCAATCTGCGCCAGCAAATCACCGATTACCTCGGGCCGGCCGGCGCCAACATCGAACTGGTCTGCACCGAAAACAACAGCGACTCCGGCGCCATGGGCCGGCAATCCACCAGCATCGTCAACGCGCTTTATCTCGCCGACAGCGCCAGCCAGCTCATGAAGACCGAATTCAACGCTTATCTCTGGTGGGACCTGCGCAACGGCGCGGACGACGCCGGAGATTTCGATCCTTCGCTTTACGGCTGGCGAACCAATGGCGATTACGGACTTTTGAGCGGCTCACAACGCGCGTTACCCGACTTTTACGCCGAAAAATTGCTGCAATACTTTGTTCGTCCGGGAGACACCGTGCTGGGCGCCGCCAGCGATTACCTGCTGCTCTCCGCGTACGCCGCCCGCAAAACCAACGGCGCGCTGGCCCTGCTGGTCATCAACAAGGACGCAGCGACGAATTTCAACGCGCAGATTTCCATTGCGAATTTCTCGCCGTTCGCAACCGCCACCGTCCGGTCTTTCGGCATCCAGCAGGATGAGGCCACCCGCACCAACAACCCCGCGTCCGGCTCCCAGGACATCGCCACCAATTCCGCCTCCGTCGCCGTGATTTTCACCAATTCCTTTCCGCCGTATTCCCTGACGCTCTTCACCTTCGCGCCGGGTCCGGCGCAACTGTCCGCCCTCCTGCCGCAATCGGGACAATTTGTCCTGCAGCTTCAGGGCCAGCCGGGCACGCCCTATGTGATCCAGAATTCGCCGGATTTGTTCACGTGGAATTCGGTCTCGACGAACTGGCTGGCCGGAAATGTTTTAAACATCACCAACGCGATTTCACCCGGCATCGCCCAGCAATTCTGGCGCGCGGTGTGGCAGCCATAACCCGCCCATCAGTTTTGCGCGGGCCGGGGTGCGGACGGCAATGGCGGCAGCCCGGACGCGGCGCGGATGGGAGTGATGCCCTTGCGGTATTCCGGGTCGTCCCGGCTTAACGAGCGGGGATCGTTGACCAGAGCTTGCATGGGGCTGTTCGTTGTCGCCGTCATCCTTCGGGCTTCAACCGCCCAGAGCATCCACCAGGCCCATTTCGGCTGCTCCTTCAGAATCGCAGGCGCAGGCGCGGGTCCCACCTCGGCCAGGGTGACCGGCTTTCCGTCCGCCAGCTTAGCAGGCTGTCGTAATAGGATTTTTGAAAGTCGTTCCGGTACACGTCCAGAGCAGCTATGTCGAAATAGGTTTTGCCCGGGAAAAAATCGGCAAAGGGGCCTGCGTTCGTGCCGGGCCGGTCCAGGCTCCAAATCCAGATCAGATTGTCCAAGTGATGATAATTCACCAGCCGGTCGAACAATTGGCGGTAGAGTGCCGCCGTGCCGCGGTCCCCGCCGCGTCCGCCCCACCAGAACCAATTGCCGTTCATTTCATGGTAGGGCCGCCACAGCACCGGAACGTGCGCCGCCTGAAGCTGTTTGAGAAATCCGGCAATGACGTCCACCTGGGCGCACCAATGATTATACAATTCAGTTCCGGGCGTGATCACGTCATTCCATTGTGCATCCGTGAGTTGGCCCTGCACGCTGGCGAGTTGGTTCGTTGCCGCTCCCGTTTTGGCCGGAACGTGACCGGCTCATCCGCGGTGGGCGGCACGGCATGCCAGCACAGGGTGATGATGGAGCCTTGCTCGTACTGCCGCTTGACCTCCGCGATTATCTCCGGCGGGCGGCCACCGCATCCTTGTCGCCGGGCTTGGCAAAGCCGAAATCCTGGCCGAAAATGGCCGGAACCTTCCCCCAAACCTTGGCCGCCCATTGTGTGGAAGCGTCCTTCGTGTTTGGATAATTATGCTGGCCGGTGAGCGTGTAGTTGCCGGAAATCCCGTGAATGTAATTCAACAACGCCACTGCTTCCGGCGAAGGATTGGGCGTTACCGGCCTGATGGAACTACAGCCGCCGCATAACAAGCCGAGCAACGGCACGAGAATGGTTCGTTTTTTCATGGCTAAAACGCCCTTCGGCCCTGCTATTGCATGATTTGATCCGGCGTTTTGCCGGGCCGCGCCGCTTTGCCGGTGAAATGCTGCAACTGCAATCCTTCAACGTGCTGGCACGCCAGGGCCGGGCCGTAATAATCTTCCAAACGTTCGCCCCAGACGAGTTGCGTGTCGCGCAGCGTCAGGCCGTTCACAAACGCGCAATGGAAGCCGGCGATGGCATTGGTATAAACACCGGTGAACCCCTCGCCTGGCAAAAACCCATTGGGCCGGTCGTCGTAAAATCCGCCGGGCTGGTCGCCGGTCTTGCCCACCTCCACGCGCACGTTGTCAAACACGACGTCCTCGATCGGTTGGGCCTCGCTGCCGCGGAGGTAAACGCCATTTTCGCCTTTGCACAGAATGTTGCTGAAGCGAATCTGGCGGACGTGTCCCAGCTTTGTATCCGGGTTGCGCGGAAGATGGCTGATATGAATCGGCTCGCCCGCGCCCCACCACTTGCCGGGTTGCAGCCGGGTTTCAATCGTGATGTTGGAGAAAAGAACGTTTTCAATGTCGCCCTCGTCGCGGCTTTGAATGCAAAGTCCGCGATTGCTGCGATAGATGACGCAGGCGTCGAAAATTACATTGCGGATTCCCGGCGGCGTGTAGGCTTCGTCGAGCTTCAGGGCGCAACTGCGCGAAGCGATGGTGCAGCCGGTGACGGTGATGTTTTCGCTGCGGCCGTAGTTGGCGAAGTTGGGCGTGTTCTTGAGCACAATGCCGTCGTCCGCCGTGTCAATGTGGCAGTTGGCGACCCGCACGTTCCGGCAGTGATCGAGATCAATGCCGTCATTGTTGGCCACGTTCCAATCGTTGAGAATGCTGATGGAATCAATCACCAGATCCTCGCACCCGACCGGATGAACCGTCCAGCTCGGCGCATTGCGGATGGTGATGTCCCGGATGCGCACCTGCTTGCATCCGATCAAGAGGATCACCATCGGCCGGCCGGCGGCGAGCGTCTTGTCGGTGGCGCTCCGCCCAAACGGCCACCAGACGCCGCAGAAGGATTGCGGCCACCAGTCCGATTTGTTCACGTCGCCGCCCGCCTGTTCATCGGCAAGTTTCTGCCACACCGCCCGGTCATTGCCGTCAAGAATGCCGTCGCCGGAAATGGAAACGCCCGTCGCGTCCTTCGCAAACAACAGCGCGCCCGCCTCGCCATAATCCTGCCAGTGCGCGCTGCCTTTCAACACCGCGCCGCGCGCCAGATGGAAATCAATTCCGCTGTGCAACGTGATGGCTCCGGAAAGAAACGTTTTTCCGCCCGGCAACACCACCTGTCCGCCACCTTGGGCGGCGCAGGCGTCCACCGATTTCTGGACCGCCGCCGTGTCATCGGCCGCGCCATCGCCCTTCGCGCCATAGTCCAGCACATTGAAAGTGCCTGAGGCTGTCGGTGGTTCATGATTGCCGGGTTGGCCGGCAGCGTGCATTGCGAACGCGGCCAGAATCAATAATCCGACGAGAAAAGGCAGGGTTGTTTTCATAGGTTGCAGATCAATCAGTAATCAGGTTTATCGCGCGGCCTTGATGCGAAGATTTTTTTCGATCAACCGGCAGCGCTGGTCAACGCACAGTTTCGAACGCATCGCATCCGGCGGGGTGTTCATCACGTAATCCAGCAATTTTTCAACCGTCGTCGTCGCCACGTGCGTGCGCGTGTCCGAGGAGCCATAATAGATGAACACTTCGCCATTCGGCCGCGCCACCCAGCCGTTGGCGAACACAACGTTCGACACGTCGCCGATGCGTTCTTCACCCTCCGGGGCCATGAAATACCCGCCGGGCGCCTGGATGACCTTGGTGGGATTATTCAGGTCGCACAAAAACAGGTAGAGCACGTAACGCATGCCGGCGGCGGTGTTGCGTACGCCATGAGCCAGATGCAACCAGCCCTGCTTCGTCTTGATGGGCGCCGGCCCGAGGCCGTTTTTGCCTTCCTTGATCGTGTGATAATAACGCGGGTCAATGATCTCTTCCCTGCCGATGACCGCGTTCTCGATGTCATCGCACAATCCCCAGCCGATGCCGTCACCGCTGCCAGTGGCCGCGAAATCGGCCATGGGCCGGGTGTAGAAGGCGTACTTGCCCCTGACGAATTCCGGATGCAACACGCAGTTGCGCTGGTGCAGCGAATTGGTTTTCAAGTCCGGCAGCCGCTCCCACTTCACCAGGTCTTTCGTTCGCGCGATGCCGCAGCGCGCGATGGCGGCGGAGAGATCGCCGGGTTTCGAGTCGTCGTGCCGCTCGGCGCAGAACAGTCCGTAAATCCAGCCGTCTTCGTGGCGGACCAGGCGCATGTCGTAAAGGTTTGTTTCATCAGCTTCGAGTTCAGGCATGCGCACCGGATAATCCCAGAAGCGGAAGCCATCCACGCCGGTCTTGCTTTCCGCGACGGCAAAAAACGATTTGCGGTCCCAGCCCTCGACGCGCGCCATCAAGACGATGTTGCCGTTCCATTCCATCGCGCCGACGTTGAAAACGCAGTTGATGCCGAGACGCGTCATCAAATGCGGATTGCTCGCGGGGTTGAAGTCATAACGCCAGGCCAGCGGCGTGTGTTCGGCGGTGAGCGCCGGAAATTCGTACCGGTCAAAAATGCCGTTGCCGGTTTTTTGCGGGTGATTGCGGCGTTTGATCAGTTGTTCGTGCTGCCGCTGGAACTGGTTCAATCGGGTTTGAAATGCGGTTTGGTTCATTTGGCCTCGCGGTGGTAGTCGCGGTTAAATTGGTTGTCGGTTCAAAATTCTACATTGAGCGGAATCATCCGCCAATCAAGAATCTACAGCAAAAAAGATTCCATTCCGGCCACGCAACGTTCATGTTTTGCCATGTCCATTTGAACCATTAGCCGGAAATATTTGGCAACCATGCGCATCCAATCATTATGAGCAGCCGACCCACCTCCCGCCGGGACTTCATCAAAACCACAGCGCTGGCGCTGCCGCTGGCCGTCGCTGGCTATGGTAATTTGCAGGCGAAACCCGCCTCCGCCAAGGGGAGGGTGAGTGACTTCGTCTCCGTCCGCAACGGGCGCTTTGAATGGCGCGGGCATCCTTATTGTTACATCGGGGCCAACATCTGGTGCGGATGCTATCTCGCGGACTCCAAATCAAGCGGGGGCCGTAAACGCATGGTGCGCGAGCTGGACCGTCTGCAAAGCATTGGTGTCACCAACATCCGGCTGCTCGCGGGTTCGGAAACCTCGCCCCTGGCCGGCGCCATTTCCCGCGGCATAACGCGGTCTCCCGCCGACTGGGACGAGGATTTGCTTTCCGGCCTCGATTTTTGCCTGGCCGAAATGGCCAAACGCAACATGCGTGCGGTTCTTTACGTATCGAACTATTGGCAGTGGTCCGGCGGCTTTGCGCAATATGTCAGTTGGGCCACCGGCGACGCGATTCCCGACCCGGACAAGCCGGTCATGGCGAAGGGCAATTGGAGCAGCTTCATGAAATTTTCCGCGCGGCTTTACGTCATACCTGCCGCGAACCGGCTTTATCTGGATTACATCGCGCAACTCATCCAGCGCCGCAACCGGGTGAACGGCCGGATTTATTGTGACGACCCGACGATCATGACCTGGGAACTTGCCAACGAACCGCGCCCCGGCACGAATGCGGCGGTGAGCAGCGTGCCGGAGTTCTGCCAATGGGTGGATGCGACGGCGCGTTTCATTCATGCGCAGGATCCGAATCATCTCGTTTGCACCGGCTCTGAAGGCATTCATGGCTGTCTGGACAAACCGGATGTTTTTCTGAAGGCGCACGAAACTCCGGCGATTGATTATGTGACCGTCCACATGTGGCTCAAGAATTGGAACTGGTTGAAAGATCCTCAACCCGGGGAGAATTTCGAGAAGGCCGCCGGCGCGCGCCAAAGACCATGTGGAACAACACACCGTCCTGGCCACCGACACGCTGCACAAGCCGCTTGTTTTGGAAGAATTCGGCCTGCCGCGCGACCACGAAAAATACGGGCCGGAAGCTCCCACGTTGGCGCGCGACGAATATTTCCGCCGCATGTTTGAGCAGGTTGCGGAATCCTGCCAGGCCGGACGCGCGCTGATGGGCGCCAATTTCTGGGCGTGGGGCGGCGAAGGCCGCGTGGGCGAGCAGCATGAGCTCTGCCGGCGCGCTGATGGGCGATCCGTTCTGCGAACCGCAGGGGCTGAACTCCGTTTTCGACACCGACCAAAGCACGCTGGCCGTCATCGCCCAAGCCAACAAAAAGCTGGCGGCTCTCGCCGGTTGATTACTTTTTATCGAGGCGCAGCATCAGCACGTCGTGGCCCGGCACTTCGGCGGTCAGGGTTTTGGCCGTGGTTCCCAGGTCTTTTTCGCCCACAGATCGCGGACTTGGTAAGTGGTTGTGGCAAACCCGGCTTTTCGTTCCGAAAGATCGTCCTTCACGGTTTCATTTTTCCAGTTGAAGGTGACGGATTGTGAATTGGTGCCGCGATTGAGCACGCACATGGCCCAGGCATCGTTGCTCAAAGGCTTGAACCAGACTTCCACCTTGTCTTTGGCGGAATACTTGAACCCTTGAATTCCCAGCGCGTCCTGGTTGACGGCGATCACTTCCTTGTTGATGAGAACTTCCCGGGTGCTTTCGGACATGGTGCGGAGATCGTTTCCGGAGATGAGCGGCGCGGCCAGCATGCACCACATCGAAAAGTGCGCGCGGTTTTCATTCACCGGCATGCCGTTGCCGACTTCCAGCATGTCGGGATCGTTCCAATGTCCCGGCCCGGCGTATTTCCGCAGGCCTTCCTGTTGGTCGAGAATTTGCAGGACACCCCAGTTCTTGTAGGTGCGGTGGTCCTTCACGCCATCGAAAGCATTGTAGATGTCACCGGTCGTGCGCCACGAATGGCCGACGTCCTTGGCCCAGAGCCACGGCTTGTTGTCGCCCCATTCGCACAGGCTGAAAAGAATTGGCCGGCCGGCCGCATGCAGGGCGTCGCGCATGGTGGTATAGGCGCCCTCGGCTTTCAGGCCCTCGGCGTTGCACCAGTCGTATTTCAAATAATCAATTCCCCACTGGGCGTAAGTCTGTGCGTCCTGAAATTCGTGACCCCGGCTGCCGGGCCGGCCGGCGCAGGTTTTGTAGCCAACGTCCGAATCGATGCCGAGCTTCAATCCCTTGGAATGCACGTAGTCCGCCAGCGCCTTCATTCCGGACGGAAACCGCTTCGGATCCGCCTGAATGAACCCCTGGGCATCCCGTTCCCCGTGCCAGCAATCGTCAATGTTGACGTATTGGTAGCCGGCGTCTTTCATGCCGGTGGCAACCATCGCGTCGGCGGTCTCACGGATTAATTGCTCGTTCACCTTGTCGGTGAATTTATTCCAACTGTTCCAGCCCATCTGCGGGGTCAGGGCCAGTTGGTCGAATTTCTGGCCTTGCGCGCTGAAGGCAGGCCACACAGGTGAGGATAAACAGGATCGCTTCATGGTTGTTGGTGTGTTTTGATCATTGATAATGGAATTAACAATTTTTGCGCAAAATAAAAAGCCCACGGCGCAAAGTTTTTACAGTTGGTGCTGCTCCTTGCCCGCGGAAATGGCGTGCAATCGGTGGAGCGTTTCCAGGCACGCGCGCGACCCGTGATACGGGCCTTTCCATTCGCTGACCTTGGGCAGCTTCAAATCGGGCTGGCCGTCCGCGTTGATGCGCCAGAACCATTCGCCGTGAACGCGGTCCACCAGGCGGTTCTCGATAAAATCCCAGACGCGCCGGGCGGCCGCAAAAAATTTCGCGTCGCCGGAGAGTTGAAAGGCGTTGAGAAAACCGACCACGGCTTCGGCTTGCGGCCAGCATTCCCGGCCCGGATCAATGACTTTTCCATCTTTTCCCTCGTAAGCCAGCGCGCCGTCGGCGTCCATGCCTTCCCGAAACGCCACCTCCGCCATCCGCAAGGCGACCGCCTGCACGCGCTTGAGCAAAGCGGCGTCGCCCAGTACTTCCGCAGCTTCGCATAGGAGCCAGGTTCCCTCGATGTCGTGGCCAAAGGTGTAAGTGTCCGAACGGACCCGCCACGTCTCGTCGAAGAAGTGATGGAAATGCAGCGTGCGGGCGTCAAGGATGCGCTGCTCAAAGAGCTGGATAAGCTCTCGCAGCCGTTCCGCGACGCGCGGTTCCGGCCAGGCCCGGTAAAGATTGGTGTACGCTTCCAGAACGTGAAGATGATTGTTCATGGATTTCTTCTCGTTCATGTCCTTGTCGCTCAACCGGGCTTCCGCACCGGCCTCGGACCAATCGCGCCGGCACACTTCAATATAGCCGCCGTGTCGGGGATCGTGCGCGTGCCGTTCGATCAGCTCGAACAACTGAATCGCCCGTTCCAGCGCGGCCTTCCCGTCGAAAGCCTGGTGATATTCGGCCAGGGCGTAGATGTAAAACGCCTGGCCGTAGATTTTTTTGGAATCGTCCAGCACGCGCCCGGTGTCGTCCAGCCGCCAGAACGCGCCGCCGTGCTGCGCGTCCCAAAACCGGTTCATGACGAAATCCAGCGCGCGGCCGGCCATTTGTTGGAAGAATTTTTCGGGCCGGGCGCGGTGGACGGCGGAGAACGCCCATAGAATGCGGCTGTTGACGATGAGTCCCTTGGGTTGCGTGCGGTCGGGCTTGAGATCGTTGGACAAGCAACCCATCCAGCCGCCCTGCTCGTGGTCCAACGCCGGCCCGCACCAGAAAGGCAGGATATGGCCGAACAATTGATCGCCGACGCGCTGCGAAAAATCCTTCAGTTCATTTTGGTTCATGAAAATTGGCAATTCACTTTTTATTTAACTCGTGAATGATTTCCACCCGGCCAATCTGGGTTTCGCCGGTCAGCTCAATTTTCAGGAACTTTCCGTCTCCGCCGGAAATTTCGCATGATATAGCACCGGCCTCCAGTAATTTAGTCGCCGGGGCCTTGATAATAATTTCTTGCTGGCCGGCTTTCAGTTCATGATGATTCCGGCCGTCGGCGGAAATGGAAAATTTCGGGTCCGCGACGTTATTCAGGAAAAAACACGAACACGCGAAAACCCTTGATGGCCGCCGGAAGCCGATAGATCAGCGCGTCGCCGGCATTTCCCGCCGCGCGCTGCGCGTCTTCCTTCGCCTTGCGGGTGTCGCGCATTTTGATCTCCACGTTCCTTCCACAGTGTTCACTTGTTTCAAGTCAGCCAGTTCGTCCACCAACGTTGCGCGTGTGACTTTCACCGGACCGGTGACATTTGAAGGCTCGGACACGCCGGATTCGTTGACCGCGCGGACGCGATAATACCATTTTCCTTTTGGGCGCGGACTCGTCGCAAACAGCGGACGATATTGCACCAGGCTCTCGTCAATGCCTTTGCCGGCAATCGTCCAGGTTCCTTTTTTTGCCGGTGCGCGTTCGACAATGTAATTTTGCGCGCCCACCGAGCCTTGCCAGGAAATCGCGGCGGCATCGCTGATGGGCAAAAGTTTCGGCGGCGCGGGAACTGGAATGGGCGTCGGCTTCAGGCCACGGATGGCGAAGGCGTTGCTGCGAGCCAGCGCCATGAGATTGATTTCGTCATACGCCGCGCCGGCGATTGAAGCGGGCCAGTGGAAAGCCTTGTATTGGTTGCCGCCGGACGGTTCGCTGTGCCAGTAAAAGCCGCCGTCGCGGTCGCGGAAGCGCAGACTCCACAGCAACCCGCCCGACATGCCGGTGTCCATGATGGCTTTCATGGCATCCTGCATTTGCGCCGTGCTGACAAATCCAAATTCACCGACGACGTAAGGCTTTTTGCCCCGGGCCATTTCCCAATTCTCGCGGATGATTTCGGCGAACGTTTTCGAATTCTTTGCGCCCGGATAATGATGCGTGGTGACGATGTCCACTTCCGGCATGGCGAGCGATTCGGGCCGCAGCCGGGACGAGCCAAAGCCGTCCATGACCAGATGATGGTGGTCGAGGCTTTTGATGCAAGCGGCGATTTCACGCGTCCAGTCGGGCGGCGATGACAATTCATTGCCGGTCTCCCAGCAGAGAATCGCCTTGTCGTCGCAATACCGCACGCCGGTGAGCGTGTTGGTGCGGGTGAGCACGAAACGGATCGTTTCCTTGAAGTCGGCGATGATTTGCGGGTCGGTCCAAAAATCATCCTTGGTTTCGCCGCGCCAGCCCGCGTAATCGGCGCGTCCGCCCTGCCATTTCCAATTGTCCACCAGCGGAATGATGAGCCGGATGCCCTGCTCGTTGGCGATTTTCAGGGCGAGATCCAGCTCGCGAAAGGCTTCTTCATTGAACCGGCCCGGACCGAGAACGTGGCGCGGTGTGCCGGGAAGATCGTTCGTGCGGACTACGGAAATGGCGTAGGTGCGCACCACGGTGCCGCCCAACTGACGCACCGAGGCCAGTCCATCCGGATCTCGAACTCATCGGGCAAACGCCAGGCATTGGTTCCCGCAAAAGGCAGGTTGTCCTCAATCATCTGGAGATTGGGGAGGTTGAAGGAAATAAAGCGAAACGGCTGGCCGCCATCCATCAATTGGTCGCCCTGCACAGTGATGAAATGCTCGAAGCCGGACTGGGCTTTCGCCGGTTGGACAACGGCGAACAGCACAACGAACAAAGCAATTAGTCCGGCGATTGCCTTTACATTAACCGTCAGCTTTTTCATGCGCGACGAATTTTACAACTGAACGATTTGCCGTTCGCCGTTGTAGAAAATGACCTTGTCCGGATTGCCCGTGGCAGCCACGCCGGTGCCATGGTCGGTACCCACGATGATGAGGTTGAAGCTGCGTTCCTTCAACATGCCGGGGAAGGAGCCTTTCCGGTCGTCAATGGTGAGCCGGCGATTGGCGTCGTCCCAGTGAAATGCGATGGTGGCATGGACGCCCTTTTCATAATTGTAATTGTCGTTCTCGTCTTCATACAGCGTGAAACTTCCGTCCGCGCCGGGATAGATGCGCAGTTCCAGCGGGTCGGCCGGTTTTTCCGCCGCGTATTGAATGAACGGTCCCATGGGCACGATGGAGCCGGCCCGGACCAGCAGCGGGATTTTATCAATGGGCGCATCGGCGGTGATGGTCTGGCCGCCGGGCAGAGTCTGTCCGGTCCAGAAGTCCACCCATTGAGTTCCAGCGGGCAGATAAACCGGCCGGGTTTGCGGCCGCGATTCGACGGTTTTTTCGCGGGCAAAAATTTCCGGGGTCTTCCAGAAAAGCTGCGCCCGGAAAGCGCCGAGGGTGTAATTGGCGGTCTCGCAGGCAAAGGCGTATTCCTTGCCGGCCTGAAGTTCCACGGGAACGGTCCAGGCTTCGGTCGAAACGCAATTGTTGGACAGTTCCAGGCCATCCAGAAAAATCCGTTTTGGCCCGAAACTCTTGAAATGGAAACGATGCGTCCCGGTTTCCGTTGGAATCAGCTTGCCCTCCCAGCGCATGGAAAATTTGGGGCCGGTGATGTAGCTCGGCCAGCCGGTGTACCAGAAGAGGTTGATGTTGGTCTCGACCTGTTCCTGCACCATCTCTTTGAAATCCGAGTCGCCGTAGTATCTGGCGGTCAGGCCCGGCCAGCCGTCTTTCATCTTAAAATGTTCCGGCGTTATCAGCACGCTGTTCTCCGGCGGCCGATGGATCATGTACTCCGTGACCGGACAAACCATCATGGCCGGTCCGAACATGAACTGGTCGTCAATGCCGTAGGTCTTTTTGTCGGCGGTAAAATCCATTGGCAGGCCGCGCATGATTGTGTAGCCGCCATCGGTTACCTGCCAGGCGAGCGAATAAATGTAGGGCAGAAGGCGGTAGCGCAGGTCGTCAAATTTGACGAGGACATTGGTGAACTCGCCAAACTCCCAGATTTCACGCGGGGTTTCCGAGCCGTGTGACCGGAAGATGGGAGAGAATGCGCCCAGTTGAAACATGCGGGTGTAAAATTCCTGGTAGGCGGGGTCCTTGCCGCCGTTGGAAAACACTCCTTCATAGCTGCTGATGTTGAAAGCGCCGATGTCAAACGTCCAATACGGAATCCCGGACATGCAATGGTTCAGCCCGGCGGAGATTTGCTTTTTATAAACATCCCAGTTCGCGCCGATGTCGCCCGACCACGTGGTGGCGGCGGCGCGCTGCTGTCCGGCAAAGGTTGAGCGGGTGAGGATATAAACGCGCTTCCGGTCGGTTTCCGCGCGCTGATGATTGTAAACCGCCTCGGTCACGAGCAGCGAATAGGGATTGAGATACCGGGCGAAGGAGCCGAGGTGATTGTTCTCGACGCGTTTCATCTCGTATTCCTCGCCTTCCTTGGTCAGGGCATTGACGATGTCCGGCTCGGTCGAGTCCATCCACCAGCCGTCAATGCCCTTGGAAAACAAGCCTTCGCTCGTGTATCGCCAGTACAAGTCGTTTGCCGCCGGATTATAGACATCGTAATACCGGAAACCGGCCCAGCCGACCGGCGAGTAAAGGTAGCCCCGCTTTTCCATGTCCTTGTAAATCGCCGAGGACGGCCCGAGTCCTTCCCAGATGGAAATGATGAGGTGAAAGTTCTCCTGGTGCAGAATATCAATCATGCCCTTCGGATCGGGATACGTTTTCTCGTCAAAGAACATGCTGCTCCAGTTGGTGATGCCGCCCCAGTAATTCCAGTCCTGGACGAGGCCATCAATGGGGATTTGCTGCGTGCGGTATTTCTGCGCGACGCCCAAAAGCTCTTCGCGGGTTGCGTAATGCTCCTTGCTCTGCCAGTAGCCGTAAGCCCATTTGCCATACATCGGCGCCTGGCCGGTCAAATCCCGGTATCCGGCAATGGCGCCGTCCATGTTTTTGCCGCAGACGAAATAATAATCCAGGTTGTCGCCCACCTCGGACCAGAGCGACATGTGGTCCGGGTCGTCGGCAAAAATGGTTTTGGAATAATTGTCCCAGAGAATTCCCCAGCCCCGGGTTGAAATCAGAAACGGAGTGACCGCCTCGGTGTTGGCCTGCACCAGTTTGACGGTGCGTCCGCGATAATTCATGTACCCGGATTGGTGCTGTCCCAGTCCGTAAATGCCTTCATCCGGCGTCAGCTTGAAATTCTGCTGAATGCTGAATGCCTTCTTCTCCTGCTTGATCTTGACCGGCTCAATGGTGGCCGCGCCTTGTTCTTTCAAAATGCTTTGGTTGTCAGCGGTGAGATATTGAATGGCGCCGTCGCTCTTGGAGAACTGCAACTTTATTTTCGCGGAAGCGAGGGTAATGGTTCCGGCATTTTCCTGAAACTGGATGTTCAAATCCGGCAGATTGGTTTGAATCACGACCAAGCTCGCTTTGTTGGGTGTGCCGCCGGGCAGCCACTTGACGACGCGGACCTGGTCGTCCGCGTAGAACTGCACCTTGACGTTCAGCTTGCCGGTTTTCAATTCGACGCCGTTTTGAATGCGTTTGGCCTGGCCGTCTTTCGACGCGGGAGATTTCGTCTGGCAGGAAGCCAGCCCAAAGCTGAGACCGAGGATGCCGAGCAAAGCCGTTGTCCGCAGTGTGGGAGATAAAGATTTAATCATATCACAATTTCTTTCTGGTTGTGCTTCCGTTTGCGATTTCGCAACAACCGTCACATTGTGTGATTTCCCGCCTGCGAAAACAAGCAGGACGTGGCTGCCGAGTGGTGATTATTTGCGCGTGATAGGGATGCCGCGGCGTTTCCGCCCGCCCACGGACTCACGATTCAACTTTGCCGGCCGTCTGCCGGGGTGGCCGGCACACGCCGTCGAATCTCGCTGATGTTTACCGTGGCGCCCAACTCGTGCAGCAGGTGGCCAAGGCCGACATTGGCCCGGATCAGGAAAGCGAATTCCGGGTTGATCAGTTTGTTTTGCAATACCAGTTTTTGGTGCTGCCGGTTGATTTCCCTGAATTTGGCATAGGACTTTGGGTTGCGATAATCAACCACAATGTCCGCTGCATCGCTTTGGGGATAAAACGCATCCGATATCCGTTCCATCACCGGCAGCATTTTGCGGGCACGTGAATAGGGCGCCCGTGGTCCATAGGCCAGTGCCAGAAAGTGCCGCGCCGCCGCTTCGCTTTCGCGCCACGAGCGCCGCCATTGGCAGTTGTCCAGTTCCGACAGATCGAAGGACATGCGTTTAACGCACCCAAAATCAACCAGCCCGATATGTCCATCGGCTTGGAACAAATAATTGCCCGGATGATGATCCGCGTGCAGCGCGTTGAGCCGATAAATTTGTGTGCGGTACATCTCCAGGATTCGGGCGCCGAGCAAATTGCGCATCGCGTCGGAAGGCTTCCGCTTCAGAAAATCGCCCAACGATTCGCCTTCGACATAGGACATCGTCAGCACACGGTCCGTGCTCAATTCCCGGCACACTCGCGGAATGACCATGTACTCCAGCCCGCTCAAACCTTTGCGAAAGAACTCCAGGTTGTCGGCCTCGCGCAGATAATCGGTTTCTTCCAAAATCCCCCGCCGGATTTCCTCGATCAACGCGGCCGGGACATGGCCGGTGAGTTGCGTGGGCAGCGTCGCGGACTTGAGCAGCTTGAAATCGGTTTCGATGGCCGACCGGATGGCCGGGTACTGGATTTTCACGGCCACTTTTTCCCCCTTCAGCGTCATGGCCCGATGCACCTGGCCCAGGGACGCCGCGGCAAATGGCTCCGGGTCAAATTTGCGAAACATCTCTTCCGGAAATTTGCCGAGCGAGGATTTGAACTGCGCCCGCGCCAGCGTGGCGTGCATTCCCGGCGCCTGCATTTGCAGAGTCGCCAGTTCCTGCAGCGCCTCCTCCGGCAAAATCCCGGTCTGCATGCTCAACAATTGTCCCAGCTTCATCGCCGGTCCCTTGAGCACTCCCAATTCCTGGCGCACCCGCTGCGAAGCCTTCTTCTGGAAACGGGACTGCCGTTGCGCCCGCTCGCCTTCTCCCAGCAGGAGGTTTTGGACCTGATACCCCATGTAGCTGCCCATCAAACTGAATCCGAGTTTTCCGAGCCGATAACCTCGCGTCACCGCGCCGCTCTGTTCGCTGTTGTTCACCAGTCCCAACCTCCCTTTTTCAACACGTGAGCGCCCAGTTTCAGGCAGCGATCCAGCAGCGCCAGCGTTTGTTCCTTGCCGCGCGAGCGATCCCGCAGCCAATGGGTGACGATCGCTAAATGAAAAAGGCCGAAGGCGTAAGCGCCAAAGTCGCCCACGGGCGGAAGTTCGCCGGAGGCTTCGGCTTCCGCGAGGATGCCCCGGATGAACCGCAGATAGCGTATATTGCGCTCCTGGGTTTGCAGGCTCCAGGGGCTGAGTTTCGAGGTTGGCGCCAGCGCGCGCAAATAAACCGCGCCGATAAACTCTTCATAAGGCGCCAGGCGCTCCAGGAAACGATGGATGATGGCGAAGAGTTTCTCGGCCAGCGCCGCCCGCTGGATGCGGCGGTCGCGCTCATACCACCCGATGATTTCGTCCAGCTCCTGTTCGAAGAAGTAGAGCGCCAGGTCCTCCTTCGTCTGGAAATAGTTGAACAAAGTGCCTTCGGCGATTCGGGCCTTTCGGGAAATGGCTTTCGTGGTCGTGCGGTAAAACCCCTGCCCGGCGAACAATTCCAACGCCGCGCGCAGTATGGCTTGCTTCGTGTTTTCCTTGTTCTTGACGCGTTTTCCCCGCCCTTTTTCCGCGGGGGCGCGGCTGGCTTTTCGTTTCATATTAGAAAATGAGTGAACTCATGTTTGTAACAGCATCCGCCATTTTCCCCCTGCGTCAACAGAAATGTGAGTACACTCATATTTCTGTTTTCAGGTTTCCGTCTCAAGGTCGGGACCCGAACGACCGGCCAGTTAGTCAATGTGGCCAAAGACGCGATCATTTGTTTGGGAATTATTGACAAGGTTGCCCCAAATTCATCACGGCACAATAGTTTGGGATAAACCCGCATTTCAGAACAAAAAACAAAGCCAGACGTGGGGGCGCGGCGTTCACGCCGCTTCATCACCCCAGTGTTATAGAACGTTTGTCAATCGCAGGACATGTGGACATTGAAGCGGCCTGAAGGCCGCGCGCCTTTCGCAAACCGGAAGTCACGAAGAAATTTCGCCTCTACGAAACCATCATTAGCCCATGAGGGTGACGGCGGCGTTGGCCGCACCGTACAGGGAGATGGAATAATCCCTGACGATATAAACCGGTATCTTCTTCAACAGCGGCCTGAGGATGGGATTGTAGTTTTGCTCGAAGTATTTCATGAAAAGATGGTCCTCCAAAAACAGCCATTCGTTCTTGGTCGCAATCCCACCGGCAAGATAAACGCCGCCAAAGGGCAGGAAAACCACCGCCAGACTGCCGGCAAAGCTCCCATACATTTTGACAAAGAGCTTCATGATGTCCCGGCAGGTCTGGTTGTCCCTGGCATTTGCTGAAATGAGCGCGGGCTTGTCCTCGTCTTTGGTCCGGTCAATTTCCTTTAACACAGCGTCCATCACCAGTTTCTTGCCGTCCTTCAGGTAGTTGTAGATGTTGGCAATACCCTGCCCGGAGACAAACGGTTCGGTTCCGGGTGACATACCCCATTTTTTGGCGACATACTCCTTCAGCTTGATGGTCTCCTCATCAAAGGCGGCAAAACCGGAATGGCCGCCTTCGGACGGATGCGCCCGGTATTTTCCGGCGTCGGCGGTGAGGAATCCCACACCCAATCCCGTGCCGGCGCCGACCACGATCTTGGTGCTGCCGGTGGGCGCGGGGAATTTCCCGTCGGTGGTCGGAAGCCGGGTGATCTGCTTGGGGTCGTTTACCGCCAAAGTGGGAATGCCATAGCCAACCGCCAGAAAATCGTTGATGACCAAGGTGTCCACCCTGGTCGTTTTCTTCAAGGCTTTGCCGTCAATGGCCCATTTGCAGTTGGTCATCTGGCAATAGTTCTTCTCCACCGGCCCGGCCGCGCTGATGCAGCACAGGTCAATTTTCAGGGCGGAACTCTTCTGCCGGGCGGCGGCGATGACCTCCTTGATCGGGTCGGCCAGTCCGTCAATTTGCTGCGATTTGAAGGCGCATTTTAGGATGATCGTGAATTTGGATTTTTTTTCGCCCACCACCGCCAGGGTCGTATTGGTGCCGCCAATATCGCCGGCCAGAATAATCCGGTCCTGCTTGAAATCCGAACTGAGCCAGTTTGTTTCCATATCGAGTCCTGGTCGTGGTCAGCCTTCGAGCACGGCAACGACCTGGATGGGCTGTGACTGCGGTGGACACACGGGCAGGACGTTGCCCGCAATCTCTTTCCCGTTCACCGCCAGCTTTTTCACGCCGCGCTGTTTGCCTTTCGGATTCTGCACCTCGATGATGTAGGTGTTGCCGCGGAAACGGCGCGTGGCGGTGAAGCCCTTCCATTTCGCCGGAATCACCGGGTCAACCCGCAAGCCGTCGTAATCGGTCCGGATGCCGAGAATCCATTGGGTGATGGTGTAGTAAGTCCAGGCGGCGGTGCCGGTGAGCCAGGAATTCTTGGCTTCGCCGTGCGTCGGCGCGTCCTTGCCGGCAATCATCTGCGCGAAGACGTACGGTTCGCAGCGATGCACGTCGCCGATTTTCTCGCGCGCGGAGGGATTGATGCGGGTGTAATAATCAAACGCGCGGTCGCCGTTGCCGACCATGGTCTCGGAAATGATGATCCACGGGTTGTTATGGCAGAAAATGCCGGCGTTTTCCTTGTAGCCCGGCGGATACGAGGAGATTTCGCCCATGCTGATGTAATATTTGGTGAACGCCGGCTGCTGGAGCACGATGCCGTGTTTGGTGGCGAGATGCTGGTTCACCGAATCCAAAGCGAGTTTCGCCTTGCCGTCCTTGAGGCCGATGCCGGCCATGACGCACATGCCCTGCGATTCGATGAAAATTTTGCCCTCGTCGCAAACTTTCGAGCCGATGGGCTTGCCGAAATCGTCGTAGGCGCGCACGAACCATTCGCCGTCCCAGCCGTGCTGATAAATGACCTTCTCCATTTTCGCGGCCTCGGCCAGGCAGCGCGTGGATTCCTGGCTCTGCCCGAATTTTTTCGAGATGACGGAAAGTTCCTTCCCCGCCAGTACAAACAGGCCGGCGATGAAGACGGATTCGGCGACCAGCCCGTCCTTGTTCGTCGTGGTTTGAAACGACTGGCCCGGCGTGTCGGAAAAGCAGTTGAGGTTCAGGCAATCATTCCAATCGGCGCGGCCGATGAGCGGCAGACCGTGCGGGCCGATGCGTTCGAGCGTGTAATTGAAGCTGCGGCGCAGGTGCTCGAAGAGCGTTTGCTCGGAGCCGGGTTCGTTCTCAAACTGCACCGGCTCGGCAAGAATGCCCCAGTCGCCGGTTTCCTTGAGATAAGCCGCGACGCCCAGGATGAGCCAGTGCGGGTCGTCGTTGAAACCACTGCCGATGTCGTTGTTGCCGCGCTTGGTGAGCGGCTGATATTGATGGAACGCGCCGCCGCTCTTGAGCTGCGTGGCGGCGATGTCGAGGATGCGTTCGCGGGCGCGGGCGGGGACCATCTGAACGAAGCCGAGGAGGTCCTGGTTGGAATCGCGGAAGCCGAGTCCGCGGCCGATGCCGGATTCGTAGAACGACGCCGAGCGCGACATGTTGAACGTGGCCATGCATTGGTAGGCATTCCAGATGTTGACCATGCGGTTGGCGTGGACGTCGGGCGATTGCACCTGATAAACACCGAGCAGCGCGTCCCAATTCTCACGCAAGGCCTGGAAAGCCGCGGCAACGTTTTTGCCATCAAGATATTTCGCGATAACCGGTTTGACGGTTTTTTTGTTGATGGTCTGGGAATTCGGCGGGTCGAACTTGCTGTCCACGGGATTTTCGTGGTAGCCGAGGACAAAAATGATTTCCTTCGTCTCGCCGGGTTTCAAATTCACCTTCACGTGATGCGAGCCGTGCGGCGCCCAGCCGTGGGCGATGGAGTTGAACGATTTGCCGGCTTCCACCGCCGCCGGATTGTCCCAACCGCGGTAGGCACCAAGGAACGTGTCGCGCTGCGTGTCGTAGCCGGCGAGTTTTTCCGAGCAGGCGAAATAGGCGAAGTGATTGCGGCGCTCGCGGTACTCGGTCTTGTGGTAGATGACCCCGTCCACGACTTCGACCTGGCCGGTGCTGAAATTGCGCTGGAAGTTGGTCGCGTCATCCTGGGCGTCCCAGAGACAGAACTCGATGCTGGAAAAGAGCGAAAGTTTGGCGGGCTTGGTGCGCCGGTTCGTCACCGAGAACTTCCAGATTTCGAGCGTTTCACCGAGCGGCACGAAATAAGTGGTTTGCGACTCGATCTTGTTGCAACTCGAACTGATGGTGGTGTAGCCCATGCCGTGGCGGCATTCGTATTTGTCGAGCTTGGTGCGCGTAGGCTGCCACGATGGCGACCAGAACTTGTCGGTGTCGTTGTCGCGGATGTAGAGGTAGCGCCCGCCGACATCGAACGGCGCGTTGTTGTAGCGGTACCGGGTCAGGCGGCGGAGGCGCGCGTCGCGGTAAAAGGAATAGCCGCCGGCGGTGTTGGAGATGAGGCCGAAATAGGATTCGCAGCCGAGGTAATTGATCCACGGCAGCGGGGTGTCGGGCTGGGTGATGACGTATTCACGTTGTTGGTCGTCAAAATGTCCGTATTGCATAAAAAGAGGATAGCAGTTGGGTTCGGTAAATTGAATCGTTTTCGCGCGCCGGCGGCTATGCCTTGGCTGGCGCTGGCGGCGCTTTTTCCAGTTTGTCGTACCAATTGAACTTCATGAAGACGGAAGTGACGGCCAGCAACGCGAGAATTCCGGCGGAGATGGCCCACTGCTGCAATACGACGAAGATGGCGAGTGTGACCAGGCAAAGCTGCCACACGATGCCGACGGCGACGTTGGTCAGATCGCGCGCGGCGTTGCGGTTGGGCACGAAGCCCGGATCCTCGGCCATGACCTTCGCGCGGATCGGCCCCCACCAGCCCCAGGGGTTAACCTGTTTGTAAAATTTCTTCAGCACCGCCTCGTCGTCAGCCTTGCTCCAGAAAGTTCCGGCCAGGCAACCGACCAGGGAGCAGGCAATCACCGCCGGGATGAGATAAATCGCGTTGCTTACATGGATGCCAGCCAGCTCCGCAATACCCGGGAAGAAAGCCGATTTGGGCAAGAGCATCGCGCTGACAATGCCGGCTGTCATGCCCCAGAAATAACCGTAGCCATTGAAGCGCCACCAATACCACTTGAGCACGTTGGCCATGACGAACCCGCCATACAACCCGCCCACCAGCCACATCATCACGTCCGTGATGCGGTCCGTGATCAGGCCGAAGGTGATGCCAACGGCGAGAAACACCAGCGAGACGATCCGGCTGAGGGCCACCTCCTTTTTGCCGCCGGCGTTGGGATTGATAAAGCGCTTGTAGATGTCGTTCACCACATAGGCGGGCGCCGCGTTGAGGGTGGCGGCAAAGTTCGACATGAACGCGGCCGCCAGGCCGGCCAGCAGGAAGCCGAGCACGCCCGTCGGCACCAGCCGGTCGCTCAACACAAGCGGCAGAACTTTTTCAAAATCCGGTTTGGCCATGGCCTGCAACTGGGGCATGCAGAACGCGAGCGCCAGGACCGTGATGCCCGCAATCATCAGGTAGCGCGGGAACATCAGCACGAGCGTCACAAAGCCGTTCATCAGGCAGGCCTCGCGCGGATTGCGGGTGGCGAGGATGCGCTGCATGTCATACGTTGGGGCCGGGCCGGCAAGGCTGGCGAGCACGCCCTTGAAAAACATCAGGCCGATAATGATGGAAAAGAAGCTGTTGCCGTCCTGGTCCAGCGCCGAGTTGGCGGTGTTCAAGATGCCATTCCAATTGAGATTGAGCGTCCAGCCAAAGAACGGATTCATCCAGCCGGCCGGCATGTTGTGGGCGATCATGTCCGGCGTGACGCGCGCGATGGCGATGGCGCCGATCGTGACCGCCGTGAGGGTGAGGATCGCGAACTGGGTAACCTCGGTGATGACGATGCTGACCATGCCGCCCTTGATGGCATAGAGCGAGGTGACCCCCATCAGAATCAGCGCGTAGATGTTGTCGTCCGTGAAAATTCCCGTGGTGTGGCCGGTGAAATGCCAGGGCAGCAACTGGGCCATGAACTTGCCGATGCCCTTGAACGCATAAGCCAGCAGGCCGATGACGTTGATGAGCGCAAAGCACACCACGCTCAGGTGGGCGAGCGTGCCGCCGCGTCCGGTGCCGAAGCGGGTTTGAATCCATTGCGCGCCGGTCATCACGTTCGAGCGCCGCATCCAGGCGCTCATGAACATCATCAGGAAAATCTGGTTGAAGGTCGGCCACATCCAGGGAAGCCAGATGCTCTTGAGGCCGTAGAGGAACAGCGCATAGACCAGCCACATCGTGCCGCTGATGTCGAACATGCCCGAGGCATCCGAAACCCCGAGCAGGTACCAGGGCAGCGCCTTGCCTCCGAGAAAATATCCATCCATATCCTTGACCCCGCGCCGCGAAACCCAGAGGCCGATAAGAACAACCGTCAGGAAATAACCGGCGATAATGGTGATATCAAGGGCGTGAAGTTGCATGGGATTGAAAGGCGATGGTTGTCAGGGATTTACTGGCTGGCCGGTTGTTCGCCGGGCGCGGCAATAGGCACGCCCGGTCGGTGTTCGGCCCAATTTCATGGGCAGGATAATAGTTTTCACTCGCAGCCCGTCAAGGCGGAACGAAGCAAGGGAGCGCGGAGCATTGCTCCGCCAGTTACCCAAAACTTCGTTTGCGCGGAGCGATGCTCCGCGCTCCGGAAGCTGTTTGCCAAATCATCCCGGCGGCAGACGCAAGGTCGAATCCAGCGGCTGAACGTCCGGCAATTGTTTGGCCGAACTGGCGCCGCCGAGTTCCGCGAGCCGTTCACCGGCGGGCCGCACCCGGGTTTGAAAACTGGCCGCCGCGTCGTTGAAGGCCGTGTTCGCCCGCTCCAGCCCGGCGCGGATTTTCTCGAAGTGCTCGGTGAATTTGACCACCCGCGAATAAAATTCCTGCGCGGCCTCGGCAATTTTCTGCGCGTTCTCCGTCTGCGCGTGCTGTTGCCAGCTCACGCTCACCGAACGCAGCAGCGCGATGAGCGACGCCGGGGTCGCGAGCAAAATCCGCTTCTCCGCCGCCCAGATGATCAGATCGTGGTCGCCTTCGAGCGCCGCGCTGAACAGCGATTCCGCCGGCACAAACAACACCACGTAATCCAGCGCGTTCGGAAACTGGCGCGGATAATCGCGGTCGGCCAGCGCCTTGATGGTGGCCTTCAGCTTCGCCGCGTGTGACGCGAGTGCTTCAGCGCGTTTTGCCGGCTCGGCCGTTTCCAGCGCGTTCAAAAAATCAAAATCAGGAACTTTTGCATCTACGATGATGAAGCGGTCCCCCGGCAATTTTACCACGAGGTCCGGCCGGTTTTCGCCCGACGATGTCTGCTCCGTGAAATCGCAATGCGCGCTCATGCCCGCCGCTTCAACAACGCGCCGCAGTGTTTCTTCGCCCCACTTGCCGCGTGCCTGGTTCGAGTGCAACACCAGCCGGAACTGCTGCGTCTCCTGCGCCAGCGTCGTGCTTTGCTGCGAGAGCAGTTCGAGTTGTTTCTTCACCTCGCCGAGCGTGGATGATTGTGCGGCTTCGCTCTGCTGCAATCGCTTTTGGTATGTCTCGAGTTGCTGTTTGAGCGGCTCGACCAACCCTTTGATGGCTTCCTGTCGTTGGGACAAATCGCCTTTGGCGGCTTCCTGAAGTTTTCCGAAACTCTGTTCCGCCAATCGCAGAAATTCCGGCGCCGTCTGTTTCAACGCATCCGCGCTCAACGCCTTGAACGCCTCGCGCAGGTCAAGCAACGCCTTGTCCTGCAACGCGCGCTGCTCCACCAGCATTTTTTCCGACGCGGCGTGCCGGGCTTCCGCCGCCGCGCGGGCGTTGCCCGCTTCCGTCAATTGCGCGCGAAGCTGCGTGAGTTCGGTTTCGCGCTGGCCGACCTGCTGGCGCAATTCGTTTTCCAGCCGCGAGTCCGGTTCGGCGGCGCGGCCGCGAGCTTTGAGCCAGCCGAAGAAAAATCCCAGCAGGCCGCCAACGGCAAACGCGATCAATAATTGAATTCCGACAGGCATATTCGATTTACGATCTCAGATTTACGATTTACGAGTCGAACGTGCTGCGCCGCGTCAATCGTATATCGTAAATCATAAATTCAAAAGTGCGCCACTACTTCAATTTCCACGTTCGCGCCTTTCGGCAGCGCGGCGACCTGGACGGTTGAGCGCGCCGGGAAATCGCCGGTGAAATATCTCGCGTAAATTTCGTTCATCCCGGCAAAGTCCGCGAGGCTGGTCAGGAACACCGTGCTCTTGACCACGCTGGCGAACGTCAATTTCTGGTCGTCCAAGATCGCCTTGATGTTTTGCAGCACGCGCTCGGTTTGCGCCTGGATGTCACCGGAAACCAGATTGCCGGTGGCCGGGTCAATCGGAATCTGACCGGCGCAGAACATCAGGTCGCCGACGCGCACGGCGTGGTTGTAAGGGCCGACAGCGGCGGGCGATTTCGCGGGTTTGATGATGATTTTCTTCAGCATAAAATGCGGTGCAAGGTCTAACGGCTTTGAGCGCCCGGGTCAAGGAAAGCCGTTGCCGCGAGACGGATTGACCGGCGGCTCCTTCACATTTCCTCGGTTCAGAAATGCACGCCCAAACCGACAACCAGGCTGAAATCATCCGGCTTGGGTTGAACACCGTCCGCGCCAACCTTCGGATCCGAGATGCGATCCCAGATGCCAGAAACGTCGAGCGTGAGGCGTTTGTTGAGGTCAACCGACAGCGTGCTGATGGCGTGGTGGGTGGTCTCGCCGACTTCCTTGCTCGTGTATTGACCCCGGTATTGCACGAGCCACTTGATGCGGTGGGTGATGTCCCATTTGAAGCGACTGCCGAATGTAAGCGCAGCCGTGCCTTTGTCCGTCGGTTCTCCGGGTTGGCTGGAATCAAACCAAGCCTCCTGATAGGCGGGACCGGTGGTGATGTTCCATTCCAATTTGGAGCGGTCAATGAGGTCGTAACCGACGCCGCCTCCGACAGTGATCCGATGTGCCAGGTTTTGAAATGGATCCTGGTAGTATTCAACTGACGGCAGCATCAGATAGAACCGCTGTGAAAGCCAGAGATCGAACTCGCTGTTCACACGGTGATTGTTGGCGCTGTCGGTACCGTTGACGCTGCTGATATTCCCGATGTAATCGAGACTGAGGCGCGTGGCCGGGGTGCGGCGCTGTAGATCGACCTGGGCATTGTATTGGACCGCCTTGGTGTTGCCCGCCTGCACCGTCAGCCCAAACGACAGGTCAGCCGACCAGTAATCCCGCTCCTTGGCCCCGCCCGGCGTGAGGCTTTGTAGCTGGTCACGGGGAAGAACCTGCGGCTCGGCACCGCCAATCGTGACCTGTTCTGGTGTCACCGCGACAGAACCGGACACCCTTTTCCCGTCCACGAACAATACGTCAATAGTGCGAGGGGAACGCACCTGGCGGATGTCTTTCCAGTCAAATGTCATGTCACTCAACTTTTCGCTGAAGAATTCGAGTTGGCGATCTTGCATGGCCTTGATGCGGCCCTTGAGCCATTCGCCGGTGTTGAGCTGAATCCAATCAAAGCTGTCCTCCGGCGGAACCCAGTTCAGGTCGGGCAAGGCTGAGGTTGGAGTGTTGGAGTGTTGGAGTGTTGAAGTGTCTGGAACCGTGGTGAAGGTGTTGGTGCTCAGGGAGGCGTTCGTGGTGACCACGTAATTGGTGACCATCACGACCACGATATTCGTCACGAGCACGCAATTGTTCGCGTCCACAGGTGTGGTCGCGAGTGCCGGGGCAAGGGTGGGATCCGCACAGAAACCCCGCAGCGGCATGAGGCAGCAGACCAAAGCCCACATCAGCGTGTGCGCTGACCGGCTGCGGCTGCGTTGGTTGGCACTCATCCGAGTTGTCACGAATTACTGATCACTGGTTGCTGATTACCGATTACTGTCCACTCACTGCGCGGGGATGGTGATCAACGGCAGCTTTGCCGGGTCGCCGGTTTCCGCCAGCGTGAAGAAAAACATGACGGCCGTGAGCGCGCGCTTCGTCCGCAAGTCGTCGTCGGCAACCCAGAACCAGTGCCCGCGGTAATTCACGGCGGCAAAGGCGTCCGCCGGCTTTTTCTGGCCGCTGTGAATCCGCACCACGTCCTGCCGGCTCTCCGGCGCGGCGTTTTCAAGAGCGGGCACGGCGCGATGTTCCTTGAGGTCCGCCTCCGGCACGTCCATGTAGCTTGCGAAGGCCCCCATGATTTGCAGCATGGAACGGCTGTTCACGGCCAGTTCATTCTCCGCCCCGCGCACCGGCGAATAGGTGAGTACGTATTTCTGCCCCTCCGCCGGCAGCTTGAGCAGACGCCGGATTTCCACCGTCTTCTCCACGATGTCGGCGGGCACGTCGTCACGCCGGAAGAACAGCACGGCGGTCGAGCCTTTGACTTTGTCCTCCTCCACGCGCATCCCAACCGCGCCGGCAACCTGCACTTCGCGCATCAATTGCAATGTACGAATAAACTCCGGATCCGCCTCGCGCAGCGTGCCCGCGCTCACCGAACGGTTGCGCACGCCGTTCATTCCATCCACGGTCAGCCCCAGGATGAAATCCGCCGGATAACCGGCCTGCAGCATGAAGAAAATGTTCTTCGGATCAATCGGCGTCATCAATCCGCGCAGGAATTTTTCCCCGGTAAGCGGCACGTAGGTGATGGTGGGCCGGTCGGTGAAGATGGCTTGTCCGCCCCCCGCCACGTAGTTGCCCTGGATGGCGTTTTTGGTGGAGAGCGTGCCGTTGATGCTGACGCCCGATTGCATGGAATAGCCGGCGACAATGGACGACACGTCCACAAACACCGGCAGGTCCATGTAACGGAGCTTGACGATGTTGAGCAGTGTCTGCTGCTTCCACGAATCGGCGATGGCCGAGCTGTAGTCGAAGCGGTCCACGGCGACGGTGCCGGGGCCGAGATGCGTGCAGCCGGTCAAAGCCAGCGCGCCAAGGAGCGCGGCGGCGAGGAGGGTTCGTGTTTTCATATTTGTATTTGTTTTTGTTCGCTGGTGAAGTCGCGGGCCGGTCCGAGCCGGACAGGCCACCGGAGCAGCCCGCGTGTTTCACAAGCGAATCATTTCACCAACTCGATCTCGCCGGGCTTCCAGGTCTTGTCGAACCACGGCTGTAGCGGGCCGTAGAGGCGGAGGAGGACGTTCCAGCCTTTGCCGGGAACGGTCTGCACCCAGTTCGCTTCGTGCCCGGCTGGCGCGGTCGGGCCAAACCAGATGTCCACCGATGTGTCGGGGTTGATGACAAGCCCTTTGGACTGGCTGCCGATGCTGGGGAACTGCGCGTCGGTCTGGAGCATCGAGCGCGTCTGGTTGTCGTAGAGGACGAACGACCAGAAGTTCTTCGCCGGGATGCCGGGCGGCAGATGCACCTTGTAGGTCTTGCTGCCGTCGAGCGCCTGGCCCTTGCCATCCACGAACGCGGCGGCATATTGCGAGCCGACGCCGACCATCTTCATGGACATGGCCGGGGTGATGCCCGTCGCGTAGTAGAAGAAGAAGGTGCGTGCATCGAGATTGCGCACGCCCGGCTGCGAGAGAAACTCATGGCTGCCGCCGATAAAGGGTGTGCACCAGGCGCTGTTCGGGTAGAAGTAGGCGTCCTTGAGGCGGCTCTTGAACACCATGGCCCGCGCGGTGGCGTTGCCCACGGCGGCGGCCTCGGTGAGAATTTTCTTCATGCGCGCGTCGGGCGCGAAGGGCTTGCCTTTCTCGATGCCGATGGCTGCCAGCAGACCGAGCGTTTCCGGATTCAGCGCCGCATTGGGTTCTTCCTGCACGATATGGTTCACCTCCTCGAAGAACGAGAAGTCATTCGCATGAATCGTATTGAACGCCTTGCCGGAGACGTTGATGAACTTCATCGGCGGCGGATTCTTCGCCTGCGCCAATGGATACACCTTGGCGAATTTCTTCGTGCTCTCGACCGCCGGCTTGGGGTCGCCATTCACCAGGAAGCCGCGCCAGAAGAAGAGATTGCCGAACGTGGCCGAGCGGAAGACGAAGTAACCCTCGGGCACTTCGCCCTGGTACCCGGGCGGCAGCAGCAGGAATTTTCCGCCTTTGCCCCGGTCCGGTCCGGCGTTGCCCACGTCGCCGACGTAGTTGAACCAATGGTCGTCAATGATGCCGAGAATGTTCGGTGGCGTTTCGATGACCAGCGGACCGTCCTTCAAGTCCAGCCACATCATGTTATAGACGGTTTCGGAATTTGGCGTGAGGAACAACGATTTCGAGTCCATCAGCGTCTCCATGATGAGCACGGTCTGGTTGTCCGCGCCCTGGCTGCGCACCCCCTCGCGCAGGGCATAGACCGACGCGCCCGGCATGGCGGTGAGGAACGCCTGCACGCCGCGCGAGAAATCGAGGTTGTCATAAACCTTCTCGACGGTGGCATCGTCCGGGAAGCCGTCGAAGAACTTGAGCGTGCCCAGCCGGGTCTCGACGGAATCCGGCGTGGTGATTTGCGGCGGAATATCCGTCGTCATCTTCATCTTCGGCGCGGTCTGCGCCTGTGCGGTCAGGACGAGGCTGGCGGCCATCACGGCCACGTTGCGAATGAGTGTCGCTTTCATGGTTGTGGTTTTAGCAAATTTGAACAGGAGCTGCCAGAGGAAATCCCGATGGACCGGGATTGAATCAGGGTTTTCATTTATGTGTGTGCCACCAGTACGCGCCGGCGAACAGCCCGATGGCGATGAGAAAAATCAGCAACTTCGCGAAGGATTTCCCGGTTCTGAACACGAGGAACAGCAAAATAATTCCGGCCAGCGCCGCGACGCCGGTCGGCAGATCGTGGGTGCTGAGGTGGTTGAAGAAGTCTTTGATTTTGTTGAGGTTCATAATTTGGTTGTTAATTTGCCTTTAAAAATGTTGAGTCTTTGTGCATCGCAGGCACTCGACGCACCAGAGCGCCAACGCCAAATACAATACAACGGCGGGCCAGAGGCCGATGGCGGACAGCTTCAAACCGAGGCCCGCGTAAATGAACACCGCAACCGCCATCACGTTGTAGAGCAACATGGCGGCCACCAATCCTCGCGCGGCGCGGCTCCGGCCATCGTTGCGCGCCAGCCAGCAGGCGAGGCCCAGCGCCAGCAGCGATGCACCGGCGACGCGCGCCACGAGCAGCCTGCCCGTCGTGTCGAGCGCCGCGCCGGGCAGCAACAAGACTGGCGGCGCGGGCGCAACCATGAGCGCGACACCGGTGACGGCTTCGAGCAGGGCGGTCACGACGAGCAGCGTTTTCATGGTTTGTGGTTTTCCAGATTTAAACCGGAGTCAACTCCAAAATATCACTCGCGGGCAGAGTAAACTAAGACTTCCATTTAATCTCTGCTTGCTTCTGTTGAATCACGTTTTTCATTTTCTTTTACTTCGCTGGCGAAGTCGCGGACCACCCACTTGGATATCAGTGATCGGGGTTAGTCCGGTGAAATCGTCCAAGTTTTGTCCGGGTCGTAGGCTTTCATGCCCGCCGCCGTTTTGGCCGTGCTGGATCCGAGGTCTTTCTGATAAACGCGGCCCTGCTGGTTCACGATGAAAGTCATGACACCGCTCTCGCCGTATTCGGCGGGCCACGCCACGAGCGCGAAGCCGCCAATCATGTTTCCTTTGATGACGTAATCATATTTTCCGCCGGGCATGTGTTTTCCCTGACGCGTAAGGATTTTGAAGAAATAGCCGTGGAAGGGCTGCCGTTCGTTGCCATGAGTTTTGCTGTAGCCTTCAGCGGCGGCGTCCGCCGCAAGCGGTCCGAGCGGACTGATTTCACCATCGAGTTCCGGCGGCCAGTAAAGTCCATCTTTCGCGCCGGGCGAGCTGATGATTTTCTGCGCGAACTTCAGCACCTGGCTGCCGTCGCGGTCGCGGCTGGCGTATTCACGTTGCGCTTCCACATAGGCGCGCACCGATTGCAACGTCGCCAATTCGTTCCCCCCGATGCGGCGGTTCAGGATTTCCTCCTTGCCGGCCTCGGTGTCGAAGAACCACTGACCGTCCGTCTGTTTCACCAGTGGAATCGGAAACGGCCAGGCGTTCGTGCCTACTTCCAGCACGCAGCGGGCGTCCGATTCATGGACGAGTTGGTTGGTCGCGTTGAGCGCGGCGGCGAAAGTCTCCAGTTCGTGGGCCGCTTGCACTTGGTCGGGATTTTCAAGGTCGGCCGCCGCCGGCCCGAAGATGCCTTGCAGGACTTCGTGATCCTTCGCGTTCACCGCGTCTGTAAGGGCCGCCACCGCCGTTTCCGGCGACGAGAACGTCTTGCCGGTGTCCGCCGCGCGAACCATCGCGGGCAGGCTCAAGGCCAGAATTATTATCAGGCCAAGACAGGTCGCGAGACGATGGAAAATCTGTGACTCGGCAACTCGGGGTAAGTTTATTTTTGAAATGTTCATGGCTTTTGGCAATACAAGGTTGGCAGTTGTTTTTTTCATTGGCGACCTCCGCGAAGATTGCCGCCACGGGGACTTTGGTCCCTGCCGCGACTGGCGGTGCCGCGGTTGCTGGACTCGCGGGCTGCGGCGCCATTGTCAACGCCAGTGAAGGCGCTGCCTTGCCCGGCGTTTGATTGCGAAGGGCGGCTCACGGACTGATTCGGCGGGGGCTGTGCGGTGCCTCGTGACGGGGTTGGGCGCGTCACGTTCGGAGTTTGCGTCGTCGGGTTATTCGCCGGTCTTGGCTGAGACGGCGTTGAGACGTTCCGTGCCGGCTGTGGATCGAAAGAGGCGGGCCTGGTCGAAGTGGTGGCACCCCCGGTGCCGGGTGCAGGCCGGGTTCCATTGGCGCCAGTGCCGGTGGCAGGGCGGGTTGCGGTGGCGGCGGCACCCGAACTCCACCCGCGCGCTTCCATTGTGCTGGCGCTGGGCAGCGCTTTGGCTCCGCCATTGGCCACCATCCGGCTTTGATCCGGCTGCCAGCGTTGCATGGTTGACGCGGAACCTCTATTTGCCGAATACGGAGTCGGACGCGCTGGATTATAGCTGGGCGGCGGATATCCGGGCGGACGATAACCTTGCGGCGGCGGGTGATAACCCGGTGGGGGATAATATGGCGGCGGCCGGTAGTAGGGAGGCGGGGGATAATATGGGTAGCGGCTGCCACCCACGACCACCACGGTTGTTCTGCGACCATAATAAACGCCGCCATAATACCAGTCGCAATGATTGTTCGCGATGATGATGCCGCAAGCAATGCCAGCCCCAAAGACAATCAATGGCGACATCGGGTTATAGACATAGTATGGCGGCGGCGCATAGACGACGACGGGATTATACATCGGTACATAGATCAATTGGGAACTGGCCGGCACAATCTGGACAACCGTATTGGTCACGTAAACAATCTGGGTTTCATAAGTTCTCTCCACCACGGCGTTGGTGACAATCACCAACTGCTGCGGCGTCGTCTGTAGCGTGCCGACCGACTGTGCCTTGGCGCGCAGAGATTGGATGGCGTCCATCAATTCCGACGGCTGTTGGACAAATGCCTGGCCCAGCTCGACCGTCCAGCTTAATTCATCGCTCATGTTCTGAATGACCGAAGGAAAACGGGCCACGGCCTTGACGTTGTCGTCCCACGGTTGATCATCAAGCGTTGCGAGGTTGTTAGTGTTCGATACGAAGCGCGCCGCCTGGACAATTTCCACGGGATACGCCGCCGCCGGCAGAATGACAGCGACCAGCGGGTCCGGATAAAGCGCCATCGGTGCGACGAGTTTTTCCAGATCGGCGGCGCTCAGTTGCGCGGGAGCGGACGGCGGCGGCACAGCGTCGGGTTGGGAAGCGGGATCTGCAGCAAAGGCCGCGAAAGCCCAACTTAGCATCAAAAGCAGATATTGTGTTTTCATAATGGAAATTTGGGTGTGGTTGTATCTAAAGCGGAACGGGGCTGGCTTGGGCCAGCAAATGAATGGCGTTGCTCTGGACCGGAATCACCGGCGACGCCGGACAGTTCTGGATGAACCTAGGCAGAATGAAGTCCAAAAGGGAAATGGATTTGCTTGCGTTGATGCCGCTACAGCCGGTCGCCAACGCGGTGATCAGGGCGAAAGCGGGCGCACGGAGACCGAGGGCTTGGTTATGCTTCACAGCCTGCCTTGGCCGGGGCATTGGACCCGTGTTTCGTTGACGTTGTTGGCTCATGCTCATTGGATGCTGCTCAGAAGTGGAACGTGAACCCGACCTGCGGTCCGCTTGTCAGCATGTCGTATTTGAACCGGTTCAAGCCGCTGCCGGTTTCGTAATCGGTATAAAGGAAGCGATAGCCCACTTGCAGCGACGTGACCCTCGTAAACTGCCAGTTGAAGCAGGGATATGCCTGCCACGTCAGGTCCGAGCCAACCCCGAAACCGCCGATGTCGCCGCTCACGTTGAAACTGAGTTTCTTCCAGACGGGCAGACTGACCCGGGCGCCAATAATCGGATCCCACCAGTCCTGCGTGCCGGAAGGATTGACCCCGAGCGGGCCGTTCAAGGCCAGGTGAATGCTGTTGTAGCGCGTGCCAGCATAGGCATCGAAATACCGGCAGAAGCGGTATTCGAGCGCCGGCTGCACCATCCACTGCTCGGCTTTAACGGTGAACGGCGCGTTGGCAACCTCAAGATCCATGTAGATGACTTCAGTGGACAAGGCCCAACGCTCATAGCCCACGCGCGCGCTGCCCATCGCGCCAAATTTAAGGTTGTCCCAGATCTTGTCGAAGCCGACATCCACGTCGGCGGGGACGCCTTTGACGGCGACATTTCCGGACATGCCGGCCGCCAGGCCGTAGAGCGACGCGTCGAATGTCCATTTATTGGTTTCCCCGGCGCGCAAAGCTGAGGGCAGCAGCGCGGTGGCGAGGGTGAGGGCGAACAGGAGTTTGTTTCTCATAAGATTGAATCTTTGGTGTCGAGTGTCGTCCGGCCTCATGGCTTCAAATTCCACTCCTTGAGCTGTTTCGCCGCCGTGCCGAACGGGCCAAGCTGGTAAACCGCCGCGCCCGCGGGCGAGAAGGTGAACGGCTCGAACGGTTCGGCGACCATCTGGTCGAGATACGCGGTCGGCGCGTTGCCGGTGCTGACGTGCGGATTGAAGTGCTCGCCCGCCCCGATCTGCTCGAACTTGGAAACATAGCCGATAATGGCCGCGTCCAGGGCGGGATTGTCGTGCCCGGCGGTGAACGCGCCGATGGGGCCGCTGCGCAAGTTAAACGGACTCGCGGCAGCGATGATGTCCGCCTGCAGTTTCAAAATTTCCGGTGTTGGTTTCGCGCAAATCCCGGCGACGCCCAGCCCGCCACCGGCCGCGAGGTAGTAGCGTTTAAAGGCTTCCAGCTTCATCGCCGTCACGTTGGCGGCGGCGAGAACTTTTTCCTCGGCGGCAAAAAGTTTTTCCAGGTCCGCCGTGCGGACGAAACACTGGAGCATCGTGATGTGCGGCGTGTGCGTCGCGTCCAGCGCGAAACCTTTCGGATAGGCGCCGAGCAGCCGGGCATTGTCCGCTTTGCAATGTTCAAGCATTGTCGCGTCCGGTTCCAGCAGGATGTCAATCGCGGTGATCTCGGACTGCGGCGCGGGGAAGACCGTCTTCCAATCGTTCTTCATGCTCACGACCGTCCAACCGTCCTTCTTCGCGTGTTCGTCCAGCGCGGGCGTGAAGTAACCGTATTTGACGTCCGGCAGTCCGCGTGCGGGGCCGTAGGCAAATTCGCGCTCCGCGTCGTCGTGCAGCACGAGCAATTCGAACCGCGCGCCGGGGCCGCTCTGCGTGTATTCCAGCATCTGCTGGTCGCCCACGGAATTGCCGAACGCCGCGATGGGCCGGCGACCGATGTATTCATTGATGCCGACGGGTTTGTCGGCCTTGTCGTCGTTGAAATTCAATTGCGGCAGGCGCACGAGCACGGCCTTGCCGTCGCGCAATTCAAACTTCGTCTTCATGCTGCTGCCCACGACCTGTTCCGGCGGGATGCCGTAAGCCTGTTCCGCCCAAGGGCGCATGAACTCAATGCCGCCGCCGGAGACGATGAAATTCTTAAAACCATTCGCACGGAAATAGGCGAGCACTTCGAGCATCGGCTGATAGGTCATGTCGAGGAAGCGCTTGCCGGTCTCCGGATGTTTCGCGGTGGCAATCCAGTCCTTGACCATTTGCGCAAACTCGTCGGTGGTCATGCCGGTGTGCGTGGCCATGAACAATTCCATCAGCCCGTGGTCGCCGCCGGCGAGCGCGCCTTTCACATCGCCCTTGAGCAGCGAGGCGAACGGTTCCTTTGTCTTCCACTCGGGATGCTGCGGCGCGAGTGCTTTCACTCGGGCCATCACGAAGTAAAACTGGACTGGCGCCGGCTGTTCGCTCCAGAGCGTGCCGTCGTTGTCGAAGGTGGCAATGCGTTCGGGCACCGGCACGAAGTCCGGCGAACCGGGCGTCGTGACCTTCGTGACGAAATCAATGATGGATTGCTTGGCCGGGCCTTCGTTCCACGAGGGCAACGGGTCGGCGGCGCGGGCGATGGGGCTGGTGAAAGCCACCGCAGCAAGAAGCGCGATGGCGAGGTAGTTTTGTTTGCGTATGGTTTTCATGGTGTGGTTAATTTGAACCGGTGGTAACGGAGGTAACGGAGCGGTCAGCCACTTGCCGCCGCTGGTGACCGATTGAGCAACGGAACCAACCCAGTGAGATTGTTCCCCGACCGGAGGAATGAGCCTTCCGAACGAAAGATTGAGCTTCCCGGCAGGAAGATTGAGCTTCCCGGCAGGAAGATTGAGCTTCCCGACAGGAAGATTGGTCTTCCCAGCAGGAGGATTGGTCTTCCCGACAGGAAGATTGGTCTTCCCGACAGGAAGATTGGGCTTCCCGACAGGAAGATTGGGCTTCCCGACAGGAGGATTGGTCTTCCCGGCAGGAGGATTGAGCTTCCCGACTGGAAGATTGGGCTTCCCGAACGCCAGCGGGACGTTCCTGACCCGCAAAATGTCGTTCCCGTTTCAGCATATCAGTTTTCGCAATCGGCTTGGTTTCAGTGCTTTGGCTGTTTTTGGTGCTTCCAACCGGTTTTTTCGCTGGTGAAGTCGCGGGCCGGTCCGGTGGCCAGTCCGGCAAGGACCAGCCCGCGTGTGTCACCATCGAATCATTAGTCGCCGTTGCCTTGGACTTTCGCTTCGGCCATCCTCTTCGCCATTTCTGCCTTCAACGCTTCGAGGTTGAATGTTGCGCCCTTCTGCATCGGCGGATAATCGAGGAAGCTTTGGGCCGCCTTGCCGATTTCCTGCTGGACGGCAACAAACCGCCAGAATTCAAAGGCCATCCACTGGTAATAGTTGACTGATCCCGACCAACCGCTCCGCTCAAAGGGATCCAGGCGGAGGTTCGTGAGAATCGGCCAAGCCGGCTTGACGGTGTTGCCAAACCACCCGCCGGGCTGGTCAAGGAAACGATACTTGTAGTCGTCAATACGCACCGCTCCCAGCGTGGACTCCGCAAAGTAGAAGAGCTCGTGGCGCGCGGAAGGACCTTTGCCGGTGATGGCGGCCGTCTGGTCGTAGCCATCCAGATGGTTCTTGTAAGTCCGGTCGCCGAGTTTCACACCCTTGAGCAACTGGCTGGTGATGTCCGGATTACCGGCCGCCGCGACAAACGTGGGGAACCAGTCCATGCCGGAGAAGATGCCGTTCTGAATCGAGTCCGCCGGGACGTGGCCGGGCCAGCGCACGATGCACGGCACGCGGAAGCCGCCTTCCATGACCGTTCCTTTGTTGCCGGCAAACGGGGTCTGCCCGCCATCAGGCCAGGTGAAGGTCTCCGCGCCGTTGTCCGTAGTGAAGACAACGAGGGTGTTGTCATCCAAACCGTTGTCTTTGAGATACTGCATCACGGTGCCAACAATGTCGTCGAGCTGGGCCATGCCGGCTTCGTATTCGGTCCATCCATTCTCCGGCGTGCGCAACGCCTCATATTTGGGCGAGAGACGCGTGATGACGTGCATGCGCGTCGGGTTGAGCCAGAGAAAAAACGGCTGATTGGCGGCCTTGGCCTTGTCCATGAACGCAGTCGAAGCCGCGAGAAACGCGTCGTCCACCGTCTCCATGTTGTATTTGATGCCGGGCATGGGATGCGGCGGCAGCGGGCCGGCGTCCTCAATCTTCTGTTTGCCGATCTTGCCCCAGCGCGGCTGCTCGGTGGCGTCGTCCGTGTCGGTGGCCCAGGAGTGAACGATGTTACGCGGACCAACCGTGGCCAACGCTTCTTTCGGATAGTTGGGATGGAACGGATCTTCCATCGCGTCCAGGTGATACAGGTAGCCGAAGAATTCATCGAACCCGTGGAGCGTGGGGAGGTATTCATTCAGATCGCCCAAGTGGTTTTTGCCGAACTGGCCGGTGGCGTAGCCCTGCGCCTTGAGGGCGGTGGCAATCGTGCAGGCCTGTGCGGGCATCCCAACCTTGGCCCCCGCCTGGCCGACCGTGGTCAGGCCGGTGCGAATGGGCAATTCGCCGGTGATGAAGTTCGCGCGACCCGCCGTGCAACTCGCCTCGGCGTAGTAGTCGGTGAACAACATGCCTTCCTTGGCCATCTTGTCGATGTTCGGCGTCCGTCCGGCCATCATCCCCCGGTTGTAGGCGCCGATGTTCCACATGCCAATGTCGTCGGACATAATCATGACGATGTTGGGTTTCTTGGCGTCCGCCGCCTGCGCCGTTCCGCCGGCGCAGAAGAGCGCCGCCGAAGCGGTCAGCACGGTCAGACCGTATTTGATCAATTTACTTCGTTTCATGTTTTTCCTTTGGTTTGTTTACTGTTTGGTTGATTTGTTGGTTGCGGTTTTAAGAAATTGTACAGGAGGTAACTCCGACAGGTCGCGAGCGGGCGGAGGAAATGGGGAATGGTAGGGCGCGTCACTCCCGTGCGCGCCGCTCGTTGCAAGGTAGTGCCCCGGCGCGCACGGAGTGACGCGCCCTACCTCAAGTTTGCTCCTGTTCTATCCGGATTTTAATCATGGTTTCTCGACGGAAACGGCGACAGCCTCGGTGATGCGGATGACCACTTCGGTGCCCACGGTTTCTTTGGTCAGCGTCACATCCGGGCGGACTTTGACGGTTTTGCTGGAGCCATCCGGCAATTGGAGCGTGGCCGTGTGGTGCCACAAACTCACGGCCGTGACCTTGGCGGTGAACTGCACGGTGTCGGCCATCACGCCGCCGGGTTTTTCGCCCAGCGGAGCCAGCGCCAGGACACCGGCGGCAACGTCCGCCGCCGATTCACCCGGCTTGGGCACGAAGATCGAAACCCTGTCCGTGACAGTGGCCTTGACCTGATCGCCCACCTGGATCTGCGCGAAGTTGGCGACTTCCGATCCGGCGATGAAGCTAGTATGGGTGCCATCCGTTTTGACCAGCGTGACTTTGCGGGTGGCCGGGTCAATGGCGGTGACGGTGGCGGTTTCCTTGAATTGTTCGATCAAAACCCCGCCGGGGACGCCCGGTTCATAAACGGCAGTTCTGGACGCCGCCATGGTGGAGGGCGGCTCGGCCTGGGGTTGAGTGGAGGAACACGAGGCAAGGGTGAGCACGGCGGCCGGCAGGAGTGCCGCGAGGCCCAGGATTTGGATTTTTGTTTTCATGGATCTGGTTGGTTTAATTTTGGATTTGAACAGCCGCCTTCGCGAAGCCGCTTCGGCGGGCCAAGGAAGGCAACGGAGGAAATGGGGAATGGTAGGGCGCGTCACTCCCGTGCGCGCCGCTCGTTGCAAGGTAGTGCCCCGGCGCGCACGGAGTGACGCGCCCTACCTCGGTTTGCTCCTGTTGAATCGGGGTTTTCATTTCGGAAAAAGGAATGTGACGGTAAATCGCAGGCCCCAGTCCGGCCCGCCGTCCGGCTTGTCGGCGTAATACTTGAAGCCGAGTTGGAACTGCACGGGCTTGCCGCCGATCTTGACGAGCTGGCTGACGCTCGCGTTCAACGGCACGGTCCACTGGCGGTGCGACCAGTCGTAGGTGGACTCGGTGTTCAACCCGAAGGTGGTGAACGTCTTGGTGCTGTAGGAAACAAACGGCTGGAGAAAAGTGGCGTTAATCTCGGCATCGCTGCCGTCGCTGGCATCGCCGGCATCGGACGAGCCGTTGCCGCCGGTTTGCGCATAGGACCAAAGGTGGTTGACCAGCAGGCCGTATGTCCAGCCGTTCTCCTGTTTCAACACCAGCGCCGTCGGCCCCGCGCCCCATTTGTGCCCGCTCAAGCCATCCGTGCCGCTGGGGTAAAGCATCACCGCGCCCGCGCCCCAAATCCAGCCGCTGTCCGTCGGCGTCTTGGGCGAGGCCCAAAAGCTCTGCACAATGTCGCCCAGGCCGGACTGGTCGCCAGCGCCCTTGACCGGTGCTTGGGCGTAGATGACCGGGATGATGGTGCGCGTGATGAGATTCCAGTTCGTGTTCAGCGAGAATGGAATCACCGGCTGGATGTTGGCCGTGTAGCGCATGGCGTTCGCGGAGCCGATGCCGAAGTCCCAGTTGTTCTGGATGGGCACGCTGATAAGGCTGGCGACGGGGTTCGCGAGTTTCTTGGCCAGCTCGGCGGCGGCTTTGTCGTCGGCCGCGGCGTCCTGCGCGAACAGCGGGGTGGTGGCAAGCGCCACCGCGCCAGCGAGCGCGAGGAGAATGAGCTTTGATTTCATGATGTTGTTTGCCGATAACTGGTCACTGTTTGCCGATTTGGTCTGTGCTTTCAGGTGTTGGTGCGATGGCTTTGGCGATGGCCTTGAGCAGCAGTTTGCCGGGAAACGGTTTGCGGAAGTAGGCCACGCAACCCGAGGCGCTGGCCTGGGTCCGGGTATCCGCCTCGTCATGCGCGGTGATGAAGGCGACGGGCAGAGCCGGATGTTCCCGCCGGAGCCGCTCTTGCAGGTCAAAGCCTGACATGCCGCGAAGCTGGATGTCCGCGACGACGAAATTCGCGCGTTCGTGAGCGGGGTCGTCGAAGAAGGCCTCGGCGGAGAAATAGGTCCGCACCTCGTAGCCCGCCACGCGCAGCAGCCGGCTCAAGGCCTGGCACATGCTTTCATCGTCGTCAATGACCGCGACCGTGGCCGGATGATCTGACATAACGCTAGAATGGCACCGGAGCCGTCCGCGAGGCTATTGACCTTTGGTGCAGTTGGTTTTTTGGGGCGGACAATCAGTACATTTTGTCCAAATAGCTCCAGTTTTGCATATGGGGTGTTCACCCCATGCCGCGGGGAGGGGGAAGTAATCAGTTGTCAGTAATCAGTCATCGGTGATCGGTCATCACCACTTGATTACTGTTCACCGATTACTGACAAAGCCCGCTTCCTGAGCGAGGCGGCCAAGCTCGGCTGGCGACTGGGCTTGCAGCTTTTCCATGATGCTGGCGCGATGCGCCTTGATCGTGCGCTCGGCGACGTCGAGTTCGTCGGCGATTTCCTTGTTCAATTTGCCGGCAATGATCTGCGTGAGGACTTCCCGTTCGCGCGGCGTCAGCAATTCAAAACGCCGCCGGAGTTCGCCCTGACGGGCGCGACGTTCAAACGCTTCCGCGTCGCGCGCCAGCGCCCGCCGGACAGCCGCCAGCAGATCGTCTTTCCGCACCGGCTTCGTCAGAAAATCTTCCGCGCCGTCCTTCATCGCGTGGACGGAGGTGGGGATGTCTCCGTGGCCGGTGAGGAAAATGACCGGCAAAGGATTGCCACTGTGCGCCAGCGCGGACTGGAGGTCGAGGCCGCTGATCCCCGGCATCCGCAAATCGGCCACGACGCAGCCGCGATCCGTGGGCAGGTGTCGGGCGAAAAAATCCGTGGCGGAGGCGAAGGTCTGCACCGCATGACCCGTAACGGCAAGCAGACGGGACAACGCCCGCAGCATGGAGGCATCGTCATCCACGAGATACACGACGGGCTTGACGGTGGGTTCACTCATCAAGTCGGACCCTCCTCGCAAACGGGTAAGCTGAATTGCGCGGTTGCCCCGCGGTCGGGATTGTTTTGAACGGAGATCGAGCCGCCGTGCGCCTCGACAATGGAACGGCAAATGGCCAGCCCGAGGCCCAAACCACCCTGCTTCGTAGTGTGAAAAGGATCAAAGACCCGGTGCAGGTCTCCCGGCTTGAATGCCAACGCCCGCGTCACTAACGGCGATCTCCACCGTATGCGGATCAGGTTGTGCGGCCCGGATGGTAATGCGGCGGTTCGCCACGGGACAGGTGCTCACGGCATCCATGCCATTGACCAACAGGTTGAGCACGACCTGTTGCAGGTGGATGCGGTCTCCGGTCACGCGCGGCAGACCGGGCGGGATTTCGAGGCCCACGCTGGTCTTCCGCGAAACCGCGTCGGCGCCAATCAGCCGGACGGCTTCTTCCACCAGTTGCGCGACTTCGAGCGGTTGCTTTTTCAACTCCTGCCGCCGCAGGAAGGCGCGTATCCCGTGAATGATCTCCCCGGCGCGCAGGTCGTCCTTGCGAATATCCGCGAGAATGGCGCGCACCTCGTCCAGATTGGGGGTTTCGCTTTGCAGATGCAACTCGGCCGCATCCGTGTTGGCGAGAATGGCGCCCAAGGGCTGGTTCAACTCGTGCGCCAGCGAACCGGAGATTTCGCCGAGCGTTGTCACCCGCGAGAGGTGCGCCACCTCGTTGCGCTGTTGCACGATCTCCAGCTCCGCCTGTTTGCGTTCGGTGATGTCAATCGTCGCGCCCAGCATCCGGTCCGGCTTCCCGTGCGTGTCCGAATGCATCCGGCCCCGGGCCACGACCCAGCGTTGGGTGCCATCGGGCAAAACCACACGGTAATCCGCCATGTAATCGCTTCGATCCTCCAACGCCTGCCGCACCTCGCGCTCCACCCGTTCGCGGTCGTCAGGATGAATTCGCTGCATGACCAATTCAAAACTGACGGTCACATCGGGTGCGAACCCGAACAGGCGGAGCCACCGCTCCGAGCCCCAGACCTGGTTGCGCGGAATGCTCCACATCCAAACGCCAAACCCCGCCGCTTCCGCAGCCAGGGTCATCCGCGCTTCGCTCTCGCGCAGGTCATCCGCATAACTGCGCAGCGCGGAGCACATCGCGGCTCAACTCGTAGCTCATGGCCAGCAGCACGGCGAGGAAGGGAAAGCTCACGACGATGGGCATCCGCAGCACGCCCGCCGCCACCAATCCAGCCTGGACCGACGCGAAGACGATGAAGAAGGCCAACGTTGCGCCCACGATTACCGCACGCCGTCGCGATTCAGGCGCGCCGGTGCGCCATAGCCGGAGGGAGGCATCCACCACATAAACCACCTGCACCAGCGCCGCGAGCTGCCCGAGCCGCACCCACGGATTGAGCGTCCACACGCCGAGCATGGACGACCGGCTCGCCGAGGAAATTAACCTGCTGCAGACTTTGGATGGCGCGGATATGCAGGTTGAGTCCCGTGCTGAAGTTCATCACCACCGCCAGCAGCCGCACGCCGAGCGCCGTCCCGAGCAGCCAGACTTTCCCGGTGCCAAAGTAGATAATGCACAAACCCCAGGCTGCCCACGGCCACAATCCCGTAGGCGAAATGTCCCCACCGGACGGCCGCGCCATATGCCGCGGGCGTCTTCGCATACATGGCCCCGAGTTCGCTCGCCGCCATCCCGATCACGCCCACCGCCAGGACAAAGAAACACAGATAAGCCCACGAACGCCGCTCCCGGAACCAGATCAGCAAATAAATCGTCGCCAGTGTGAAGCTCACAGAGGCGATCATGGACCAGATAATGGTGACCCAACTCATGGAGTGATGGGGGACGGGTGGCGGATGGCAAGTGGCGCAATGGCCAGCACTTGCCATTCTCGGTTTGTCTTCATGGTGCCGGTTTGTTGGTCAACGCCAAAACAATAGCTTCCAGCGACATCTGGGGCAAGTGGCCGGTGAGCGGTAATCAGTTATCAGGGGCAGGATTGCATTGCGGAGGTTCTTCATGTAGAAAATATCCATGCCGAACGACACCACGTTTGACTCTTTTGAAAAAGAACTGAACCGGCTGGTCGAATCCTTCGGCAAACGCCTCGCGGAACTCAAGCAGCCCGGCTATCCCGAAGCCCAGTTGCGCGACGATTTTCTCAATCCCTTCTTTCGCGCGCTCGGCTGGGACATGGAAAACCGCGCCGGCCTCATCCAAAAGGAACGCGAAGTTGAGATTGAAAGCGCCACGCAGATCGGCGGCGGACGCAAGCGGGCCGATTATCTTTTCCGCACGGATAAACGTGACCGTTTCGTATGCGAGGCTAAAAAGCCCGCCGAGGAACTTCACGCCCGCTACGCCTTCCAGGCCAAACGCTACGCCTGGAACAAAGGCGTGCCGGTGGCCATTCTCACCGATTTCGAGGAGTTCAAAATCTACGTAGTCGGCGGCAAACCCCATCTCGACGAACCGCAGGTAGGCGAATGGAAAAGCTGGCACTTCCGCCAATACCCGATTATCGCCCGCGAACTGTGGGATTTGCTCGCGCGCGACAAAATTGCCGCCGGCAGCATTGACCAGATGCTGGAGGCATTGCCCAAGAAAGCCACCGGCACCGGCAAGGCACGCCAGCAATGGCTCATCAAGCCCGACCGCACTCGCGCGCTGGACACCGATTTTCTGGAATTCCTCGACGAGACCCGGCACGACCTGGCTTCCGACATTTACAAGAACAACGACCACGACGAACTGCTCGCGGATAACAAACTCACCGAAGCCGTCCAGCGCATCATTGACCGCATCCTGTTTCTCCGCATTTGCGAAGACCGCGACATTGACACCGGCACCACCCTGCAAAGCATCGTCGAGACCTGGCGCAAAAACACCGGCAACGACGACACCGGGCGCCGTTCACACCAGCAGCCGATGGAATTGCACGACGAGCCACCCGCCGACTACGGAACCAGCGGCATCCGCGCACCCAAGGATTCGCTCTGGCGATATGTCGTCCGGCACTTTCGCGCCCTCGACCGCCGCCCGCCCACGCACGTTCCCTTTTTCAACGGCAACCTGTTCAAGCCGCACTTCACCGAAACTCTCATCATCGGCGATGAATGGCTGGCCGGGTTCATCGGCGATTTGAGCGATGATGAATCGCCCTATCTGTTCAACGTCATTGACGTGGAGATTCTCGGCAGCGTCTATGAACGGTTTCTCGGCAAGGTCGTCCGGCCGCAGGGACGCGGCATCACCATCGAGGAAAAGCCGGAAGTGCGCAAAGCCGGTGGTGTCTATTACACGCCGCGCTACATCGTGAATTACATTGTCGAGCAGACTGCCGGCAAATTGCTGGATGAAATCTCTGGCGTTTCCCCTCACCCTGACCCTCTCCCTCGGGGAGAGGGAACAGCCACGGCAAATTCCGGTAAATCCAGGACATCCGATTCCAATCCCGGGCGAGAAACCATTCCCCCTCTCCTGGGGGAGAGGGCCGGGGTGAGGGCGGACGTAACCGTGAAAGACTTCGAGAAAAAGACCGCCGCCCTGCGCATACTTGATCCCGCGTGCGGTTCGGGCTCATTCCTCATCCGCGCCTTCGAGCGCGTGTGCGAACACTGGCAGAAACGGTTGACCGATGATTTTCGAGAGGTTTTGGATGAAGGTAGGGCGGGCAGTCCTCTGCCCGCCGCCGAACGTGGTGAGTCGTCCGCACGCCAGTCAATGCCCGACGGCGCGCACGGAGTGACGCGCCCTACCATCAATCATGCCGCACGCGCCGCGTGGCAGAAAAAGCACCGCCCGCTCTGCTGGGTGGATGAATCCACCGGCGACATCCACCTGACCGTGGAACTCAAAAGAAAAATCCTCACCCAGAACATCTACGGCGTGGATTTGGACGCCGCCGCCGTGGAAGTGACCCAGCTTTCGCTCTACCTCAAGATGCTGGAGAATGAGAACCGCACCACCCTCCAGCGCCAGCGCGAATTGCTCGCCGATGAAGACGACATCGCCCTGCTGCCGCCTTTGCAGGACAACATCAAGTGTGGCAACTCCCTCATCGCCTCCGATTTCTCGATGATGCCCGAAGACCTCGTGCGCGTTCACGCCTTCGACTGGCCGGTGCAATTCGCGCCCGTCATGAAAGCCGGCGGCTTCGACGCCGTCATCGGCAATCCGCCTTACATCCGCATCCAAGGTTTTCCCGAAGATCAAATTTCTTATTTTGGAAACAACTACCGCGCAGCAACAGGAAACTACGACATCTACGTCAACTTTGTTGAACGCGGACTAAACCTGCTTTCAAAGGCCGGGCGTTTGGGAATGATTCTGCCAAATAAATTCTTCCGCACAGACTATGGGCTGGGACTTCGCAAAACCTTGAGCGAGAAATCTGCCGTTGAAGAAATTGTGGACTTCGGCGCAGAGCAAGTGTTTGATGCCACAACCTACACTTGCTTACTATTTTTGAGCCGAGGCGAAAATGAAGTGTTTAGTTACGCCAGCAGCAAGCCAGACGCAAAAGTTCTGGCATCTATCTTGTTTGAGAAACGCGGGAACAATTCACTCACCAGCGAAGCGTGGACGTTTGCAGATGAGACACAAGCCCGGCTGCTTGAGAAGCTAAAATCAGAAAGTGTTCGTCTGCTAGATTTGCCGGCGGATATGAGCCGGGGAAGTTCTAGCGGTGATGACGAAGTATTTGTGGTTGAGGCAACCGGGCATGGGCTGGAAAAAGATGTTCTTCGCACACCGCTTTTTGCTTCTGATTTTGGCCGCTACCATTTTGCGCCACAGGACAAATGGCGAATTATATTTCCCTACGCTGCCGAGAAGGACGGATTCAGGTTGATGAAAAGCACAGAACTTCAGAAGAAGTTTCCAAAGGCATTTGCACGTCTCCAAGAAAACGCTGGCCGGTTAAAAGAGCGGAAACAATTCAAAGAATGGTTTGGTTACTCTGCGCCGCGAAATCTCGAGCTCCATGATCGCGCACAAATCGCGGTTCCCTTGCTTGCCGACGCAGGTTTGTTCGCGCTCATTCCAAAATCTTCTCGCGGTTCAATTTGCCCGATGGCCAGCGGCGGTTTCACAATTACGCTTGGTGCAGATTGCGCGTTCAAGTCAGAGTTTGTGCTTGGTATTTTGAACTCGAAACTTTCATTTTGGTTTCTCCGCCAAATCAGCAACGTCTTTCGTGGCGGTTGGATTACTTGCACGAAACAGTATTTTGGTGAATTGCCAATCGTTCGCCTCGACCTCAAAAAGCCTGCCGACAAATCCCGTCACGACAAGCTGGTGGTGCTGGTGGACAAAATGTTGGGTTTGATGCCCAAGCTGCGCACGGCCACGGCGGAATCGGAAAAGGCCGTGCTGCAAAACGCCGTCACCGCCACCGATCAGCAAATTGATCAATTGGTCTATGAACTTTACAATTTGACGCCGGAGGAAATTCAACTCGTGGAGGGCAACGCATGAACTTCGCCGTCCCAGAATCCCAACGGGATTCCATCATTCAGCCCAGGGTTGGCGAGTCTGCGAGCCTACCCTGGGTAACGTGTCATTATTCGTCACAACCCCAACGGGGTTGCATCACCTCCGCAACGAAACGATTCAACCCCGTTGGGGTTGAAAATATTTTGGACGGACGACCCAGGGTAGCTCGTGCCTCGCAACCCTGGGCTGAATTACGTTACCCCGTTGGGGTAATGCGCGCGGCCACGTTGGAATCGGAAAAGGCCGTGCTGCAAAACGCCGTCACCGCCACCGACCAGCAAATTGATCAATTGGTCTATGAACTTTACAATTTGACGCCGGAGGAAATTCAACTCGTGGAGGGCAACGCATGAACTTCGCCATCCCAGAATCCCAACGGGATTCCATCATTCAGCCCAGGGTTGGCGAGTCTGCGAGCCTACCCTGGGTAACGTGTCATTATTCGTCACAACCCCAACGGGGTTGCATCACCTCCGCAACGAAACGATTCAACCCCGTTGGGGTTGAAATATTTTGGACGGACGACCCAGGGTAGCTCGTGCCTCGCAACCCTGGGCTGAATTACGTTACCCCGTTGGGGTAATGCGCGCGGCCACGTTGGAATCGGAAAAGGCCGTGCTGCATAACGCCGTCACCGCCACCGACCAGCAAATTGATCAATTGGTCTATGAACTTTACGGGTTGACCGCAGACGAAATCAAACTGGTGGAGGGTGGCGTATGAGCATTTATTCCTCCCTCACTCCAACCCTCTCCCCAAGGAGAGGGAGAACCGTTCGCCGCGTTTTTGGAAATACCTGCGCCGGGATTGGCCGGAGGATGGTTCGCAAACCGGAAAACGTGGCAGCGGAAATCCTCTCCCCGGGGGAGAGGACACAGGTGAGGGCGGTCGTAAAACATTCATGAACGATGGCCCGGCATGAAAGCATCACTCACACACCCGAAGAAATCGCCCTCGTCAAAGGCAGGTAAGGTAGGGCGCGTCACTCCGTGCGCGCCGACATTGAATGGCCGGGCAGCGGCGCGCAGGGGACTGACGCGCCCTACCAACCATCGCCAGGAATTCCGCGCGTGGCGCGCGTCCCTGCCCACCGCGCTGGAACGTGACACGTTGCTCATGCCGGACGCCATTGCCGCCAGCGTGGTGCAGGAAGCGGAACGTTTTCTCAAGGCCGATCTGCCCGCCGGTTTCGCCGAACGGCTCGCGTCCAAGGCGCATTATCTTTATCCGCGCCACAAACATTTCCACAAAGGCATGAACCGTCCCGGCAATCGCGGACGGGAGAATCTTTACATGTTCATGCGCCACTGGACGGCAGGCTGGCTTAAGCGCGAGCGCAACCCGCTCCATAAAAAACTGCCCTATTCCTTCGGCATGGGCCAGCGGTTGCCCGATTGACGCCCAAGCCATGCTTGGCAGAGATTTATATGGGATAACCCAACTTTGACGGGCATTTTTAGACACTTTGAGGCCATTTATTTCCTGTTAGTTGTTATAATGTTCCTGTAAGATTCAAGAAACATCATGTTAGCGGTGATATTATTCTAGTTAGATGCCATATAATTCTAGTTTGTTGAAATATCGTTTATGTAATTAACAGTATAGTTCATTTAACTAACTACATCTTTCCGCATATATGCGATTGCGTTCATGTTTGATTCCATAGTATTCCTGTGCGTGACGGTTTATTGATCGTCGAACCGGGTATTATTTATGAGTGCAACCATCAAACCATTGTCGAGTCCGGAAAACATTCCGCATCCGCCGCTTGATACGCTGCTGGCGGCCATCGGTGCGCCGGTGCGTTGGGCCATCCTGACGGAGCTGGGTTCGGGCGAACCGCGCATGGTCAAGGAAATCGCGCAAAAACTGCGCCGTTCGCCGACGCTGGTTTCCAAACACATGGCGGTGCTGCGGCGCGCGGGCGTGGTGGTGTGCGGTCGCGGCGGGCTTTACCAGATTCCGGCGCACTTCGTCACGGCGGCGGACAAGCGGCACCTTGACTTCGGCCACTGCCTGCTGCGGTTGCCAGGCACGGAACCGGGCGAGTAGGTGAATCGCCGGGTCAGGGCGAATTGTTTTTGGTTTTTCCCGGGGGAAACAGGCGGGCCGCGACGAAGCGGTAAATCAGGGCGGCCACGAGCGCGATGACGATGAGCAGGATGCCTTTCCAGAAGGCGTAGTCCACGACCTCCTTGCCGCCGGTCTGCGCCTGCTGAACCACCGGACCGAGTTGCGCCGAAAGTTTCACGAGGTTGGTCGAATCGAGCGTCTGGTCGAGCGTGCGGATCATCTCGGTCAACTGCTGCGCCGTCACCGCCAGTTGCGAGGCGGTCTTCCCGTAGTCCAGGATGTTGAACGGCGGCGAGTTGGTGGCCGGCGGGCTGGCATTGTTGGTTTCGCCGACGCCAAAAAGTTGCATCAACGCGGTAAAGGTCGTGAGCGTCGTGTTCAGGGAATCAGACATCTGCGTGCCTGACTTCAGGAGCGAGGAGGCATCCTTTTCCTGCGACTGGAGCGCCTTGACGATTTCCTCGCGCTCGGCGCTGACCTGGGCCGGCAGCTTTTCGGCGATGGCGGCGAAGCGGTCCACGGACGCCGCGATTTGCGTGGAGTTGGTGACCAACTGCCGCACGGCGGGCAGATCCACCGATTTGACGCTCAGGAGTTCCATCTGCCAGCGCAGCAACGTCGGCATTTTCTGGGTCACGAAGAGGGCGCGCTCGGCAAAGAGCCGCGTCTGGGCGACCTCGCGCACGGCTGGATCCATGCCGGCAAACGGGTCGAGATCAAGCAGGTTAAACACGCTGTCGAGTTTGGTCGTGTCGGCTTTGTTTGCCTGCGCCACCTGTGCGGCAAAACCCACCGCGCGCGCCGCCAGCGCACTATCCGGCAGCGGATTTTGCCGGTGCCACGCCTCAATCGCCTTGCGCAATTCCGCCTGCTGCGCCGGTTTGAGCACGGTGCTGGCGAGCTGCCAGATGTCCGTCTCGGCGTATCGGCAGCCTTCCAGCATGGGCCGCGCGGATTCACCAAAGTCTTTGGGCATCCAATTTTCCTCCAGCGCCATCCGCGTCATGGTGACGAACACGGTCATGTCCAGGAGGTCGGCGATGGCGTTCGGCCCGGAGGCAATGGAACAGGTCTCGGTGCCGATCGCGATTTTCCATTGCAGAGCCTCGGCGGGGTCCAGTGCGTCGGTGCCATGCCGGAGTTTGTCAATGCCGAGGGTCATGCGCGTGGAAAACTCATCCGAAAACCGCATCAGTTGTTGCTGCACCTCCACCGGGTCCACGGCTTTGTTGTCCCTGCTCCCCGGCGTGATGGCGCGAACGGTCTGGCCGGGAACATCCACGGCGGTTTTTACGAGCTGGCAGCCCGCGCCCAGGGTGACGAGCAGGAGGCCTAAAAGAAGTGACGAGTGACGGGTGACGAGTGACGAGTGGCGGGCGCCTGCCACGCGATTTTGTTTAGTGCGCATAGACTGTCCGCTCCTTTGTCTGGTAGGGCAGGGATGCATCCGCCGCGGCGGAGAGCCGGTACGTGGCGGTTTCATCGCTGCTTAATTTGGAGTTGCTGCGGTAATGGCCCCTGACGGTCGGTCCCACCCGCTGTTCCCGGCTTTCAACCAGGGCGGTGCCGTCGGGAACCAGGGCGACCCGCACCGGCGTAATCATGCCCTCCCTGACTTCCACTTCCACCTCCGCCGGCTGGGTGATGATGCGATTCAGGAACACGACGCGCAACCGGTAATGCCCGGGCGCAAACGCCAGGCGCAAAACTTTGTCCGGCAGCGGATCCAATTGGGAGAAGAAGACTTTGAAACTTTTCGTGCGGTCATCGTAGCGCGCCACCTCCCAGCTTAATTTCCCGGACGGATCGGCGCGGAGATCCACGTAGCCCGTGTTCGCGCGGGCCTGGGGCGGGTTGACATTTTGCGTGGCACAACCCGGAGCCCACAACGCAAGCGCCGCGAGCATCAGCAGGAAGGGGATGGTCTTGAGCGGTTTCATGTTTTCGGTGGTGGGTTGAATTGGTTTCAGAATCGGGTCAAGGTGTCTTCAGCCGTTTGGCAACTTCGTCCAGAAGGTCCTGGTAGGGCCGGCTGCGGAAGTCCGCGAGCCGGTGTTCCTCCTGAATGAAAGGATCGTTGGCGTCGGTCACCATGTAGGCCTGGCATTGCAGGCGCTGGGAGCCGTCTCCCAAATCCACCACTTGCGCCCGGACGCGCACGATGGTCGCCGCGCCGGACTGCGCGGCCACCACGCCATCCCAGGCCAGGGTGTTGCCGCGCGAGCCTTCCCGCTCGAAGACCATTTGCTGGCCGGCCACCGACGCCCGGAAGCCGTTTTGGCGAAAGACGGCGATGGTGGCGTCACAAATCTGCCCGGTGCTTTTGCCGCTGATCGTGACCGACGCAAAGCTGGCCGAAGCCGGCTTGCCCAACGAACTACAGCCGGCGCCGAACAGTCCGCACGCCAGCGACAGCGAGATGAAACCCCAAGCGAATTTATACTTTGAACCCATGAATCGTAGCAGCCGACGTGAGTCGGCTCTGACATTGCTTTGGGTTAGATGGAGCGGACTCACGTCCGCTGCTACAAGTGTTTTCATGGTTGATACTTGGTTCCTGGTTGATTGTTCTTTTGTCATTTGAAACTCATTGATAGCCCGGCATCCATCGCAGAATGATGCGGTTGAGATTGCCATTCTCCAGGCTCCTTTGCAAAAAGGCGTTGGCCGCGTCGCGGAGGCGGTCGTTGGTCCGCCGCACGCCCCAGCCCAGATACTCCTCGGTCAAAACCATCGGCGCAACCGTCAGTCCCTTGGATTCGTAACGGCTGCCCAGATACCAGATCATCGGCGAGTCACTGATAAACAGGTCCACGTTCCGGCTGGCCAGCGCCGAGGCGGCGTCCTCGCCGGCAGGGTAGTATTTCACCTTGGCGCGCGGGTATTCCTGGCGCACCAACTGTTCCGCGGTGGTGCCCGGTTTCACGCCGATGCCCCGGGTGGCGACCCCGGCCAGGTTGAACATGAATTTGTATTTGTCCTCGCTGCGCACCAGCGCCATCTGGCCGACCTTGAGATACGGATTGGTGAACGCGACCTGATATCGCCGCGCGGGGGTGATGGACATGGAAGACATGATGATGTCAATCCGGTCTTCGTTGAGGGCGTCAATCTGGTCTTCCCACTTCAACGGGACGAACACCACCTGGCGGCCCAGGTCGTGGCCCAGCGCCTGCGCCAGTTCGGCCTCCACCCCGACAAACTGTCCGTCCTGTTTGAAGATCATCGGCGGCAAGTTGGGAGTAATGCCCACGCGCAGGATGGCCGGATTCGCCGCCACGGGCGCCGGCTGGGGAGAGGCGCAGCCGGCCAGCAACGCGAACGCCGCCGCCAGGAGTGCCGTCTGGATAATGGTTTTCATTTCGGGCTGAAGTGTTGAGGTGTTCGTGCTCGTGACGGCGACTGGTCAGTGGATGATCTGCACGTCCTTGAGCACCGCATCCACGGCTTCCTGAATCCGCTCCACCCGAACCTCCGCGGAGGGGTTGCGCAGCATGGGCCGCACGACGTAAGACCGTTCGAGCAATTTGTACGTCTTCGCATCAATGATGTCTATCAGCAGCGTGCCGGCCCGGAAGTAATTCGGGTTCTTGCTGCCGGTGTAGGCATTTTCCGCCTTGGCGAGCAGGCCGGAATCATCTCGGCCAAAACCAAAGTACGTGCTGATGGCCTCGGTGCTCACGTTGTCGCCGACCACGATGAGATACGCCACGGCCACATCGCCGCCGGACGCCAATGGGGTCAGGCCTTTGCCCGCAAGATTCCGGCTGATGGCATTCTGGATCAGCGCGTGAATTTGCGGCCGGTTATCGGCAAAATCCGGATTGGACGCGGGGGTGGCGGCCACAAAGCTGAAACTAACCGCGTGGATGGGGCCGGTGTTCACCCGGGTGGGCGTGGAACTGCAACCGGCGGCCAGCAGCGCGGCCAGACTGAGCGTGACCAGGAATGAGAATTTCATGAGCGGGATTTTTTTATTGGGTTGGCTGTGTTGGTTTCAATGATTGCGATGATGCGGTTAATCAAGCCGGGTTTCAAGGCTGCATCCAAGCGTGCATCCTCCGCTGTGGTGATTCGGGCATTGCTGGCGGCGTGGGTTCTGGTTTCATGACAGGGGAAATTTGGTTGAATTCAGAATTGAAATCGCATGTCCACACCTGCCGACCAGCCGCTGAAACCCTGGCCCCAAAAGTAGGAGGCGCCCAGGCCCAGCCACTTGACCTTCCACAGCTTGCCCAGAAAATTCAGCACCAGCCGCCCGTTGGCCGTGTAAACATAATCGGTGTTCAGCCCTTTCGCGGCATCGCCGAACAACTCCGTCCGCGAGAAGAACCCGCCGGTGTGGAGTTCGTGGTCGAACACTTTCAGACCCAGCGGCACATCCACATCCAGTTTGTTCGCCCAGGTTGAGGAATTGCCATTGACGCCCACGATGGGCGAGGAACTCTCAAAGCTTTCGGTGTGGAAGAAACTGTAGCCGGAACTGAAATCGAAAGTCGTCCGGCCCCACATCCATTGGTAGTCCAGGTCAAGGGCCGGCACCACCGACCAGGTTTCCATGGTCCAGTCCACGTATGTCCCGCTGGCCACGGACTTGACGTAATCGCCGTTGGCGTTCAGCGCGTCGAACTTGTTCTCCACGCGCCCGTAGATGCCGCTGATGGTGGGAGTCAGGCTGAGATGGTCCGTGAGAAAGAAGGCAGCGCCGCCGCCCACCTCGATGGCGAGGGTGTCATAGTTCATCTGGTTGCCCTCGAGGTAACCGGTCGGGAAGCGGTTCGCGGCGGAGACCATGCCCAGATTGCCCTGGAGCACCGGCGCCCATTGGAGGTTGCCCAGCCCGAGCGGCTTGAGCGAGGCCACCATGCCGCCGCCGCCAATTTTGGTGATGCTCAGGTCGGCCAGGCTGCCGCCCCGGAAGGTATAGATGCCCCCGGCGGCGGCATAATCGCCGCCCAAAATGCTGACGGCCTCGACCCGGTTGCCGATGACCTCTTGGAACTGCTGGATCGCGTCCGGTGGCAGAACGGGCAGGGCCAAGGCCAGTGAACCGGAGAAACCAAACGCGGCAGCAAGGACGCAACCTTGCTTCATCATCGCCGGCCAGCGGAGGAAGAACCTGAGAACGGCCGCAGTGGGATTTTGTTGGCGTGCGGTTTTCATGGTTCAGCCATTTCAGTTCTTGACCGGTTCCTTGTTCTCCGCCGATTTCTTTTCCCGCAACAACGCCTGCTCCAGCTTCGCGCTGTCCTCATCCGTCGGATGGCGCTCGCGCACGGCGCGAATCGCCTGCAATGCCTGGTCGAGCCGGCCCGCGCGGCCGAGATAAAACGCATAAGTGTAACCGTACTGCGGATTGTCCGGCCCGAGGGTGGCGGCTTGGCGGCACCAATCGAGCGCCTCCTCGGGATGCTCGCTCGCCAGCAACACGCCGAGGTTGTAAGCCGCCCGGGCGGAATGCGGGTCGGCCTTGAACGCGGTGCGGAACGCTTGTTCGGCCCCGGACAGCTTGCCCATTTCGCCCAGCAACATGCCGAGATTCAGATTGGCGGCAAAGTTGGTCGGGTCCAGGTTGAGCGCACGGCGGAGGCTGGCTTCGGCCTGATCGTTTTGGCCCAGCGCATTGTAGGCGAGCGCGGCATTCACATACGGCGGCAGGGCGTCGGGCTGCAGGCGCGTCGCCGTCTCAAACTCTGTCACCGCATCGGCCATCTGGCGGCGCGCCATGTGGAAATTGCCGAGGTTGTAGTGCGCCGACATGTCATCGGGACGCGACTTCATCGAATCCATCAACTCCGTCATCGCCGCGCTCACCTGCCGGCGCTGGTCTTCGGGCAGGCGGTCCTCGGGGATGGCGGCCAGGGCGGCGGCGGCGCGCACGCGCACCAGCCGGTAGTCATCGCCGGTGGCCTTCATCAGCGCGGTCGCGTTGGACTGATCCAGCCGCTCGCCCAGCGCTTCGGCCGCGCTCGCCCGCACCCACGGCGAGGGATCATCCATCAATTGCCGCAGCACCGGCCATTGGTCGGCGGCGGGGCAGCCGGCCAGCAGACGAATCAGAGAAACCGCCTCGACTTCCTCGCGATTTGTCCGGGAAAGATAGGCGAGCATGTCCGGCAGTTTTGTCCAGTCGGCCTTGCGCGCCGCCGCGATGAGGGCCGCGCGTTCGAGCACCGGCTTCTGGTAATCGCGCGGACGCCATTCACGGACCAGCTTGTCGGCCCACGCGGCGTCCTGGTTGGTGTGGCAGAGGTTGCAGGCGTTCGGGGAGTTGTAAAGGAGCGTGGTGGCCGGGGTCGGCGGGCGCATCGAATGATCGCTGCGGCGCATCCGGGCAAATTCCGTCATCGGCATGTGGCAGGAAATGCATTGATTGCCGGGCGTGCCGGCTTTGTGGTGCGTGTGGGCGGGAGCATCTTTCACCCGCGCCTCGTGGCACGGCAGGCAGGCGTCGTTGGCTTGGGCCGCGTCTTTGAACCGGTATCGCCCGCTCGAAGTGTGGCAATGGATGCAGTCGAGCTGGCCGGACTTGGCGCACGGGCTCGCCGCCAGGAGGTGTAGGTGTAATTCTCGCCGAGGTCGCGGCCATCGGGATAGAAATCGGCGTTCTCGTACGCCACGAGATCGAAGTGATCGAAGTAACGTTCGCCCGGCACGAAGTTCATGGTCACCGGCGACATTTTGGCGTGGCAGGGGGCGCAGGTCGCGTTGCGCTGTTCGATGCTGAGTTCGCTGATCGCGATCAGCTTGAGGTCCTTGGGCGCGGGCTGGTTGGGGGCCAGGTTGCGGAACAGGGGCGCGTGTTCCGACGAAGGGCCGTGACAGGTCTCGCAATTGATGCCCGGCTCGGCCCAGGTGGTGTGATAGCTGTCGGACTTGAGGTCGTAATTTTTTGAGAGCTGGCTGACGTGGCAGCCGAAGCACGACGTGTTGAAGGTCAACTGCCGTTCCTTCCAATACAACACCTCGTCGCGGGGGCCGCCGAAATGCCGCATGGCGCTGGCGGTGGTGTCGAACCATTCCTGGCGGCGCACGTCGTAGGCCACCGGCAACACCTGCAGCCAGCCGCGCTCCAGCGGGGTCAGGAAATAATACACGTTCTTCCCGCCCATCGTCTGCGTGATGGGATAACGCGTCTCGTTGGTGGCCGTGCGTTCAATGACCACGCCCTTCTGGAGATCGGCGCGGAAACGGAACCGGCCTGCAACAACGTCCGATTTTTGCGGAGTCAATTTGGTTTTCGCCAGCTCCGCCGTGTAGGGTTGCATGGCCAGGCCGTGGAATGACGTGGACCAAAGCGTGTAAAATTTTGAGTGGCATTCCCGGCAACTGGCCGAGCCGGCGTAACGGGGCGGCGGGTTGGCCGCCGACGCGGCCGGCTTTTCCGCGACTGCATTTGTCCGGGCGGATTGGGCGCGGGCGGCGGCGGGAAGCAGAACCGCGAGAAGGAGGCCGAGGGTGGCGGGCAAAAGGCGGTGGCGGGAGGCGAGGGGCCAATCCCAGAGGGACATTTTGAAAATAGCCCGGCGTTTGAACGCCGGGGTCTGACGGGATTGCAAACCGAGTCCCCGCAGGGACGACTGAAAATGGCGTTTCTTTTCAGCCGTCCCTGCGGGACTCGGCGTTTTTCCAACCGGTCCCGGCATTGAGCCGGGCTATTCTCGATTGTTCCTCCGGAACAGAACACCGGCTCAAAAAATAAGATGCGCCCGCGGTGTTCAGTGGTCATCGCTGTTCCCGCTGTTTGCTCTGGTTCAAATTTGTTCATGGCTGTGCTGTTTCGTTCTCAGGTTTCATCCGCGTGAAGTACACCTCAAAATTTTGCCGGGCGATCGCCTGGAAGTAAATGCCGTTGAGGACATCATTCGTCGGGTCGCATCATCCACAACTCACAAAACGCCATGGCGGCGGTCGCCACCGCCGTCAGGGAAAAGAGCAGACTGGCCCACGCCGTGCGCTGCTTGCACCAGACCAGCAGATGCATCGCCGCCAGCGTGAGACACGCGGTCGCGACCATGGACCAGATGACGGTAACCCAGCTCATGCGGCAGCAAGATTAACAACCCAACATCAGCAAGACCAGCCCGGTGTCGTGATCGCCCACCGGCCTGCAATTTCAGGCTGGATTTTTGGCGGCGGGTGGGTTGACACTCGTGTAGGAACCCGGCAACCAACATGAGCCAACCCAACCCATCCCATTCCCGGTCGTCCAGCGTCGCCAGTGTTCTGACGCGCACGCAGGGGTTTCTCCGCACTCAATTGTGGATCTGGCCGCTGGTCGCCGCGCTGGTCCTCGCGTTCATTGGCGTCTGGCTGCGCGTGAAAATGGAGGGCGCCACCAAGCAGCAGATTGCCGGCACGCTCCAGACCATCCTGAATGCCAACACCGAGGCGCTCCGCTCGTGGTCGGTTGCCATGAAATCGGACGCGGAAGACGCCGCTGCCGACGACCGTGTAAGCGAACTCGTCGCCAGCCTGATTCAACAGGCGAAATCCAGCCCGCAGGTTCAGGCGACGTTGCTGATGTCGCCGCAACTGGACGCGTTGCGCACCCATCTGAAACCCATCCTCGAACGGCGCGGCTTCAACGGGTTTGTGGTGCTCGACACCAATTTTACGGTCATCGCTGCAATGCGCGACCAGCTCGTGGGCATGCAAAAACCGCCGGGCAACGCGGAGGCGCTGTCATCTTGCCTGGCCGGCAAATCCCTGGTCACGCAGCCTTTCCCCAGCGTGCAAATGCTGCAGGATCAGCAAGGCAACTTGCGCGTCGGCGTGCCCACCATGTTTGCCGCCGCCCCGATCCGTTCAACCGATGGCCAGGTCATCGCCATCCTGGGATTGCGCATCGAGCCGGACAAGGACTTCACCCGCATTCTCGCCACGGCGCGCGCCGGCCAGACCGGCGAAACCTACGCCTTTGGCCGCGACGGCAAACAACTTTCCGACAGCCGTTTTGACAACGACCTCAAACGCCTGGGATTGATCCCGGACGAGCCGGACGCGCGCTCGGTCCTGACTTTGGAATTGAAAGACCCGCTGGTGGATCTCAGTCAGGGACGCCAGTCGCCCAAGCGCCGCACGGAACTGCCGTTCGTCCATGCGGTCAACGAGGCGCTGGCCGGCCACGCGGGAGCGGATGCCAACGGCTACCGCGATTACCGCGGCGTGCTGGTGGTGGGCGCGTGGACATGGCTGGACGATTTCAATATGGGCCTGGTCACGGAGATGGACCGGGCCGAGGCGTTTCGTCCATTGCACATTTTGCGGATTGGTTTCTGGTCCATCTTCGGACTGCTGATCGTCGGGGCCGTGCTGGTTTATGTGCTGATGCGCCTGGCCAACCGGTTGCAGGCAGCAGCCCGGCGCGCGGCCTTGAAAGCCAAACAGCTCGGCCAATACGCGCTGGACGACAAGATTGGCGAGGGCGCGTTCGGCGCGGTCTATCGCGCGCATCACGCGCTCATGCGCCGGCCGGTCGCGGTGAAATTGTTGCAGACGGATAAAATGAATTCGACCAGCGCTGCGCGGTTCGAACGGGAAGTGCAAATGACCGGCCAGTTGACCCATCCCAACACGATCGCCCTCTACGATTATGGCCGCACACCCGAAGGTATTTTTTATTACGCCATGGAATATCTGGACGGCCTGACCCTGGACCGGCTGGTGAAACAATACGGCGCGCAGCCGGAAGGCCGGGCGATTTCCATCCTGCGGCAAATCTCCGGGTCGCTGGCCGAGGCCCACGCCATCGGCCTGGTGCACCGCGACATCAAGCCGGCCAACGTGTTCCTGACGCAACGCGGCGGCGTGCCGGACTTCGTCAAGGTGCTCGACTTCGGCCTCGCCAAGGCGCGCGTTGAGGAAGGCCAGATCGAGTTGACGGCGCCCAGTGCCACGCTTGGCACTCCGCTCTACATGTCGCCCGAGGCCGTGGAACATCCCGACACGGTGGACGCGCGCAGCGACCTCTACTCGCTGGGGGCGGTGGGATATTTCCTTGTCACCGGCGAGGCGTTGTTCGATTGCCTCACCCTCGGGGAAGTCTTGATGCACCAGGTGAAGGATTTGCCCGTGCGGCCATCCGAACGATTGGGCAAACCGGTGTCGTCCGATCTGGAAGAATTGCTGATGCGTTGCCTCGCCAAAAACCCCGCGTCGCGTCCGGCCAACGCCCGCGAGCTGGACGACGCGCTGGCCCGCTGCCGGAACGCCGCCGGCTGGACGCGTGAGCAGGCCGACGACTGGTGGCGCAATTTTGCCGCGGCGCAAAATGAGAAAACGCTCGTGGTGGGAACGGCGCGGAAATAATTTTGTTCAGGGCCGGTTAAAAATCAACGTGTAGCCGATGATGAAAATCGCCGCGTCCGCGATGGCGTGGCTGACGTAACCCGGCCAGATGGAACGGTACCGCAGGTAAAGCCAGCTCCACGCCGCGCCGCCAACGAACACGCCGCACGAACCGAGCACGGCGATCGGCCAGTCGAACTGTGCCGCCAGCACAATCACGTGATGCGCCGTGAACGCCAGCGCCGCCACCGGCACGGCCAGTTTGCCGCCCAGCAATACTTCAAATTTCCGGAAAACAAACCAGCGCCAGACGTATTCCTCCATCAGCGAATTGAGCGTGATCCAGCCCATCGCGCTGCCGAGGTAAACCCCGAAACGATTCAGCCCGGTCAGGGCGGCGCGGGCGGCGATTTTTTCTTGATGAATGACGCCGAGATGCGAGGCGATGGCGTAACCGGCAAAAATCACCGCGGCAATCGCCAGTCCCAGAACCACCGCCGTCCCTAAACCGCCAAGTTTCGGCGGCGACCAGCTCAGTTGCCCGCGATCCACGAATTTCAGCCAGAAGACCGGCAGCAGGACCAGCCAAAGCTTGCCGGCAACGGCGATGCTTTTGCCCGCCACCGTGTCCGACCACCAAAAGAACGCCACCGTGACGACGCTCTGCACCGGCAAGAGCAACAGCAAGGCGAGCAGGGCTTTTTTGGAATTGGCGTTCAAAATATTTTGCAGACGCACGAAAATAAATTTCCAATTCGCCAATCAGTTGGCGAAGATTCACTTGATGAGCGCGCGTTCGTTCATCTGGCGTCTTTCACTTCTTTAGGATTACCACCGGCCCATATCCTCGGTTTAATAGGGCAATTTTTTTGGTTGAGGCTTCGAGAATACAGATTTGGTCTGTGCCCAACTGGAACACGATGTAATCGCCGGGCAAATGAGTGGCAGCACGCGCCATCCATGAAACAAAAGGTGTTTCCAAAGAGGCCCAGACAATTTCTCCCGTTTTTGAATTATTTCCCCGCAAACCTTCGACAGACCAGAAACCGGTACGAAAAGTCCAATCGCTCTTTTCAGCCGTTCCCAATTTGGCCGCTTCGCCAAAATTAAACCAAGTTCCGGCATCTGACCCTGCATTTGAGTCTCTCCATGTCATCCCGGCGATGACATTAAGATTCGACTGATCAATACCCTTTTTGAATGTTCAATAATGTCCCAGTTATTTGTATCAAGCTTTGATGGTTCGACCAACAGGCGGTCATCCTTGTCAATGGATTTCAGTTCCAAGATTTTTTTTGATTCCCGTGTTGCCAAATTCAGCGAGCAAACATTGCCGTTGGTAGCGGAAATAAAAAATACGACCGCATTTGTGGGCATGATCATTTGAGACGGCTGAACAATACTCACATTGCGGTAGAGACCTTTGCCACTGGCACACCAATACCAGCCGAACAGCAGAGCGTAGCTAATTGAATTGACCAGCAGATTCCCCCACAGGCTTTTCTTGAAGCGATTCGGTGACTTGCGGAGACAAAAGAAAACAAATGGCCACTCCAAAATTAAAGTCATCAAATAAGCAATGCCCACCATAACCCAAAACCAAATCCATGCGTTGTAGAGGTTAAGAGAAAGGCAATCGGTGATGGCACTATTCAAAAACATTCCGCCCCAACTTGAGAAATAATTTGCCAAGATCATTATCCACGCACACCGGCTAGATTTTAGCTTAAACGCCCATGCTAAAATCATTCCCTCAAACAATCCGATGAAGAGGTTTCCAAATGCTAGATGCAACAGGCCCGCCCACATCAGTGCCGTGCCTGCGTCCGCAGAAGCTGTAAAGGGAACCAGGCAAAGAAGCAAAACAATGCCGGCAAGCTTGGATTGAAGTCTCACGCCCGCGACTGTATTTCGCTTTTCCATTTCCGTCCAGCGCACTTTTGGTTTTCGTCCGCCGGATTCCGCTGTCCCAAAGCGCCCGAGGGCCGCGCAGATGTTCTCTGGTTTGCAAGTGGGGTTTGCAGCTTGGTCCAAGTGAGCGCGCCCCGCTTTTGGAGTTGGGCCAGATATTTGGCTTCGTTGTAAGCTTCGTGGTTCTGCCAGAGCCGCCACAGGATTTTGAGCCAGCGTTTGCCCAGACAGCGCAACGCGCTGGCATGGCTCTGTCCTTCATCCCGCTTCATTTGGTAATAGGCTTGCGCCCACTCACAGGTCAGACGGCGGCCGTTGGCCCACAGATGCACGGTGGCCCGCAACACCTTGTTGCACGCGCGCCGCAGCCGGCACTTGTTGACCTTGCCGCTCTGATAGCTGACCGGACTGACTCCGGCTTGACACAGCAAGGCGTCGGCATCGGGATATTCCTCCCGCACACCGCCGACTTCGGCCAGCAGGCGCGGCCCCAGCGTGGCCTTGGCTCCGGGCAGCGAGCCGAACACATCGTGATCGGGATGCTGGCGGAAGGCTTCGGTGATCCGGCGGCGGTATTCATCCAGTTGCGTTTGCAATGTCACCAGGATTTTCGCCAGGCTTATGGCCAGCAGGCTTTTGGCGGCGGTGACCGCCGGACTGGCGGGCAGCGCCTGGGCGTGGGCGAAGAGTTCCAGTCGCGCGGCCACGGTTTGCGGTCGCCAGAGCTGGTGGGTGTGCAGGAACTTTTCCCATTTTCGTTGGCCGGCGGCCTGCAACTGCGCGGGTGTGGGAAACCGCAACAGCAAGGCCCAGGCATAGGGCGCGGTCCAGTCATCAAACGCGGCGAGCGCCGCCGGATAATACTCGCGCAGCGCCGCTTGCAACTGGTTGACCAGCGCCGTGCGTTGCTCGATCAAGGCGATCTCGTCCCGACAGAGCGCGCGCAAACTGGCGGTGGCCTCGTCCTGCGGACGCAGCGGCCGCCAAGCGTGACCGTCGGTGCGCAGCGCATCGGCCAGGGCCCAAGTGTCGTGGCGGTCAGTCTTGGTCCCGCTGGGCACCTTGCGTTCGCGGTAGCGCGCCGCGGCCGATGGCGCCACCGGATAAACCGCCCAGCCGCGCTGCAACAGTTGGTCCACCGCCGGGCCGCTGGAGGTTTCCAACGTAATGGGCGCGCCGGTGAAGGATTGCATTTTCAGGGTGAACTCCGCCCAACCATCGGCGGTGTGGGTGAACCGAAACTCGGCCTGCACCGCGCCTTGGCGGTCCAGAACCAGAATGTCGTGATGATCGCTGGCCCAGTCCAGGGCGGCGAAATATACGTGTTGTGTCCAGTCAGTATTCATGATGCGTGCGGCACGCACCGGCTCCGGACGACGCGGCCCAAGCGAACTGATACAGGAGCCCTCGCGGGGCGGAGTTCTCTCAGCCTTCGGCGCGTCGGCCACCGCCGGTGTCGGCGATCTGCGCCTGACCCTCGTGGGGCTGGTCCAAGAAAGCCGTGGCACCTGCGGGACCGGAAGCGGGCCGTTCATAATATGGCTGGCGGCGGAGTTATTCACCAGCTCGGGCGGAGCGGCTTTCCGTGGCCGCTTCCCTCGCTGGCGAATAACTCTGGAAACCGTATCAGTCCATGACGCTGCGCGAAATTCAATCGTCGCCGGAACTCGCGGAGCGTCTGGACTGCGGTGGCCCTCCGCCGCTTTTCCCAGGACTAACCCCATCATTGGCGTTTGACCGCCGTACCGGCTGAACTTTGGGATTGCGAGCGGGTATGTCTGCCTCTAGTTTTTCCATTCGATCCAGTCTGCCCGGCGGTTTTTAAAACCGCGGGATTGGCGAATTGACTTGTTGTGACTGTCAACCTCCAGCAACCAAACCAGGCCCTGCGTCGCCCCACGCAGGCGGTCATTCTTGCGGGAGGCCGCGGCGAACGCATGCGGCCCCTCACCGACATCCGGCCCAAGCCGATGATTGAAGTCAACGGCAAGCCGTTTCTGGAACATCAGATTCTCATGCTGCGCGAGCAGGGATTCAAACGCGTTCTGCTCCTGCTCGGCTACCTGCCGGAGGTGGTTCGGGATTATTTCGGCGACGGCAGCAAGTGGGGGATGGAAATTGATTATTCCATCACCGCCGTGGAGGACAACACCGGACGGCGCATCAAACTGGCGGAGAAAAAATTGGAGGACTGTTTTCTGCTCGTGTACTGCGACAATTACTGGCCCATGCAGATGGACCGGATGTGGCGGCGGTTTGTGGAAGCGGGCGCGCCGGCCATGCTGACGGTCTATGCCAACAAGGACAATTACACGAAGCACACGTTGAAGCTGGATGCCGCGGGCTTCGTGGAAGTCTATGACAAGACGCACAAACGCACGGACCTGCAAGGCACGGAAATCAGCTTCGCCATCCTGCGGAAGGAACTCGCCGGCCTCCTGCCGGACACCAACGTTTCGCTGGAAGAAACGCTGTTTCCCGTTCTGATCCAAAATCACCAACTGGCCGCCTACGTCACGCATCATCGGTATTACAGCATCGGCGACACGCCCCGATTGCCGATCACGGAAGCATTTCTGGCGCGCCGCCCGGTCATTATTTTGGACCGCGATGGCGTGCTTAACCAAAAGGCGCCGCGCGCGAATTACGTCCGCACCTGGGAGGAGTTCAAGTGGCTGCCCGGCGCGAAAGAATCTTTGCGCGCGCTGAACCAGGCCGGCTACCGGATCATCATCGTGTCCAATCAGGCCGGGGTGAATCGCAAGGCCATGACCGAAGCCGACCTGCTCGAAATTCACCGCCGGATGGTCAAGGATGTCGAATTGGCGGGCGGGCGCATTGACGCGATTTATTATTGTCCGCACGACTGGGACGAAGGTTGCGAATGCCGCAAACCGAAGCCGGGAATGTTGTTCCAGGCCCAACACGACTTCAATTTGGACTTGAGCCGCACGCTCTTTGTCGGCGACGATGAACGGGACGGGCAGACGGCCAACGCGGCCGGCTGTCTCTCGGCGCTGGTTTCAGACCAGAAGCCGCTGTCGAAGGTTGTCAGCGAATTGATTGAAAATTCAAAAAGTTCTAAAACGTGAGTAAAATAAAACGCATTTTGGTTACCGGTCACAACGGATACATCGGCTCGGTGATGGCGCCGCACCTGGCGTCCGCCGGCTACGAAGTCATGGGATTGGACACCGGATATTTCAGCGAATGCAGCCTGATTCCCGATCTGGGCCAGGTGCCGGCCATCAAGAAAGATCTGCGCGACCTGGCCGCCGCCGATTTGAGCGGATTTGACGCGGTTGTCCACCTCGGAGCCTTGAGCAACGATCCCATCGGCAACCTCAACGACTCCTGGACGGAGGACATCAATTTCAAGGCGTCGGTCAAGCTGGCGGAACTGGCGAAGGCCGCCGGGGTCCGCCGCTACCTTTTTTCTTCATCCTGCATCATGTACGGTTCGGCGGACGCGCTGGTCGTGACCGAGGAATCGCCGCTCGATCCCAAGACCGAATACGCGCGTTCCAAGGTGAAGGCGGAACGCGCCATTACCGCGATGGCGAGCCAGAACTTTTCACCGGTGTTCATCCGCAACGGCACCATTTATGGCGTGTCACCGCGCATGAGATTTGACACGGTGCTCAACGACCTCATGGGTTCGGCGGTCACCACCGGCAAGGTCGTGGTTCACAGCGATGGCAAGCCGTGGCGTCCGGTCACGCATGTTCAGGACGTGGCGCGGTATTTTCAGGCCGTGCTCGAAGCGCCGGTGGAAAAAATCCACAACCAGGCCTTCAACGCCGGCGCCAACGAGTTGAACCACCAGATCATCGAACTGGCGCAGATTGCGGTGCAGACCGTGCCCGGCTGCAAGCTGGAGATGATGCCCAAGCCCGGCGCGGACCAGCGCACTTACAAGGCCGATTTCGGCAAATTCGCCCGGACGTTTCCGGATTTCAAGTTCAAGTGGAACGCCGTGCGCGGCGCGGCGGAGCTGTACGATGCCTGCAAACAGGCAAAACTGACGCACGCCGATTACACCGACAAAAAATTCACCCGGCTGAAATGGCTGCGGCATCTTCTGGACTGCGGCCGGCTGGACGGCGCGCTGCGCTGGAAGAAAAACTGAGGATTAAAATATGATACACGGCGTTAAAATCATTCCCCTGCGCCAGGTGGTGGACGAGCGCGGCAAAATCATGCACATGATGAAGGCCACCGACCCGCACTTCATCAAGTTCGGCGAGATTTATTTTTCCTGCGCCTGGCCCGGCACCATCAAGGCCTGGCACATCCACAAAAGCATGACCATCAACAACGCCGTCATGTCCGGCCGCGCCAAGCTCGTCATGTACGACCTGCGGAAGGATTCGCCGACCAAGGGCGAGTTGCAGGAGGTGTTTTTTGGCGAGGACAATTACGTGCTGGTGCAGATGCCGCCCGGCATCGCCAACGGGTACAAGGCTTATGGCGACAAGATGGTCATCCTGGCCAACTGCGCCACCGAACCGCACGATCCGAACGAGATCATCCGCATGGATCCGTTCACGAAGGAAATTCCTTACGATTGGGGACTGAAGAATGGCTAATCCGTTCCGCACCCAAACACCGCGCATTGTCGTGACCCGCACGCCGTTGCGGGTGAGCTTTGCGGGCGGCGGCACGGACCTGGCCGGCTTTTACGAGCGGGACTACGGCGCGGTTTTCAGCGCGGCCATTGACAAATATATTTATGTCACCGTCAAGAGCCACAGCAAGCTGTTCAACGAGCCGATTCGCATCAACTACTCGGTGACTGAAATGGTCGAGAATGTCGGCCAGATCCAAAACAACATCGCGCGCGAATGCCTGCGCCTGCTCAAAATTGATCCGCCCATTTACATCAGCACGGTGGGCGACCTGCCGGCTTCGACGGGATTGGCGGGTTCCAGCAGTTTTGCGGTGGGCCTGCTGAACGCGCTTCACGCCTATCGCGGCGAGCGCGTTTCGCCCGGTCAGTTGGCGGAGGAAGCCACCCACATTGAAATCGAGGTGTTGAAGGAGCCGATTGGCAAGCAGGACCAGTACGCCGCGGCTTTCGGCGGATTGAATTTTTTCCGGTTCAATCCCGGCGGCGCGGTAACGGTCGAACCCGTGCGCGTCAGCAATGTTTTTCTCAGCGACCTCTTTGACCACATTTTGATGTTTTGGACGGGCTTGCAGCGCGACGCCAGCTCGGTGCTCACCGAACAGCGCCGGAACATTCCCGACAAGCTGGCTTATCTGACGAAAATCCGCGACCACGCGCATCAATTGCAAACCCTGGCCGGTTCCGGCCGGTTCGACCCGGCGGCTTTTGGACGGGTTTTGGCCGAGTCCTGGCAGCTCAAGCGGCAACTGGCCAGCGCCATTTCGTCGCCGAAGATTGACGAATATTACGAACGTGCTGTGAAGGCCGGAGCTGAAGGTGGAAAAATCTGCGGCGCAGGCAACGGCGGTTTTCTGCTGTTCATCGTGAAACCTGAAAAACAACCTGCGGTGCGACAGGCGCTCGCCCAATTGCTGGAAGTTCCGATCCGTTACGAAGTTCACGGCTCGCGCGTCCTGCTGCCGTTTGAGCACTGAAAGCGTTCGCTGTGAAGCAACGCAAAGGTCAGCGACGGGAGCCAGCCGCCGATGACGTTGTATTCGGCTCTGAGCGAATCGGCTTGCTCCCTTTCGCTGAACCCTCTTGTTGGCCGTTCTCAATGCCCAACTCCGTCGCTGCAGCCTTCAGGAGGATCGCCTGCTCGTGTGAGCGACGGGCGAGAAACGCAAGCAGGGCAAATGTAACTGTGATCGAAAAGGAAACCGTCAGCACCGCTTCCTGCACCAACTGGCTATCCCATAAAATCTCAACCTTTGTGCCTTTCCTAATCAAAATGTCAAAGTCTCCGAATCGGGTTTTAAAGTAGCTAAGAAGTGCTATCTGAACCGCAATGCCAACGACCACAAGCACGACTGGGAAGATAAACGGCCAGTATCCCCAGATGCTGCCGAGCGGCCGCCGGGTCATCACGTGAATCTGATTTCTCTGCTCGCTTGTCATATGCACAACGATTTCGGCCAACCATTCTTACATTTTAAAAAATGCATTCCAAGTTTGATAACAACCGGCAAGCATTGCATCGGTTGGGGTTCTTAGCTTTGTCCAAAGAATGCGGGTAATTGCTGACAAAAACAAATTCAAAAGTCGCCCGGGAACCTGGAGGCACATCTGCGCATTGCCCCCGGCGCGCGACCTTCAGGCCGCTTCGATGTCCAAGCGGAGTTGGACGAGACGATTGGGCTGTGGACTTCGAACGATGAAGCGTAAACGCCGCGCTCCACACCGGTTACAATCTGGAGGCGCATCCGTGTACTGCCCCCGGAGCGCGAGTTGTCTCAACCCGCAGCGGGGGGATGGGATGAATGGTGAAAATTATCAGGCGACGTTTGTTTGCGGACGTGCTGCGGCTTGGGACAAGCCGCGCTCCGAAAGGGCGGACGGTCGGCAGATGGCCGCAGGGCTTCGGGAAAAAGGATGAGTGCGGCTTTCTGCCGAAAGCCGCCACGCCCGGTTGGAAATGAAAATTGGTTGCGTGCCACTAACAGCAGAGAAAGAGCTAACGGATTCCGCTTGTCATTACTAAAACTGGTGTCTTAACTTCCAAAACCGAAAAATATATGGCTGACTTCAATCGCAAGAAACTTCAGGTTTTTGTGTCATCAACTTTCAGCGACCTGATCAAACAGCGACAGGCCGCAGTCGAGGCAATTCTTGCAGCGGGTCATATTCCTGCTGGCATGGAACTGTTCACGGCGGGCGATGAATCTCAGATGGAAGTCATCAAACAGTGGATTGATGAATCGGACGTTTATCTTCTTATTCTCGGCGGTCGTTATGGAAGCATTGAACCCAAAACCGGGAAAAGCTACACACAGTTGGAATATGAATATGCACTCGCACAAGGAAAACCCGTGTTTGCATGTGTGATAAAGGATGGGGCGATTGATGAGCGGGTGAAGGCGGAAGGGAAAGAAGTTTTGGAATTGGAAAACCCACAAAAACTAAAAGAATTTCGTGCCGAAGTTCTTTCAAAAATGAGTGAGTTCTGGGAAGACACCAAAGACATTAAAATCACTATCACGGGAAAACTATCACAATTGATGAAGCGGGAAAATTTGGTTGGTTGGGTTCGGCCAAACACTCAATCAAATTTGCCAGCGCTTGCGGATGAAATTGCACGCTTAAGCAAAGAAAATGCGCAATTAAGAAATCAAGCTTCCCATACAACACAAGATGACATCAATGGTTTTCGCTTTTTGGAATTGAAAGCAATTCTTGAGCAATTAGGACTTCTTAAATATCTGGTGAGCAAACGCCATGAACTTGCTAAAGGGCTCAGTGAACATTGGGCCGAAGACATATACAAAGAATTCATCGTGCGCGGGCTAGTTAAAGAGCAAGGCCCGAATTATTTTATTCTAACGGATAGCGGTCGCCTTTTTCTGAATAAACTGGAAGCGTTCGAGCTTTCTAAAACAAAACCCGAATCAGACGCAACTAAATCCCAGTTAAATGATTCGTGAATTTTATTTATCCCGCTCCAACAGAAATTCCGCCAGCGCTTCGAAGGCGACGGCCTTGCCTTTGAAAATGTTTAGCGCGGCAAAATCACAGCTTCGTGCCAGCAATCCGGTTTTTCCGATCCAGCCGGTTCAGTTTTTCCAACAGCCGCAGTCCGCGTTCCGGGTTTCCCCGCGCGGCGGCGGCGAGGAACGACGCCTCGGCCAGTTTGTGAGTTCTCCGCCAGCGAGTCAGCGATTGGGGCTTTTCAACCGGGCTGCGTTTGCGTTTCATTCGAGACAATGTTGTTTGAACTGCACACGAGTCAAAACTTTTATTTATCCCGCTTCAATAAAAATTCCGCCAGGGCTTCGAGGGCGACGGCGCGGCCTTTGAAAACCTTCAATGCAGCGAAGGCTCTGGCCGTCAGTTGTTCGGCAATCTTCCGCGATTTTTCCAGGCCCACAATCGCCGGGTAGGTCGCCTTTTGCACGGCCACGTCCTTGCCCGCCGTCTTGCCAAGCTGCTCGCTGGTCTGCGTCACGTCCAGGATGTCGTCAATCACCTGGAACGCCAGCCCGACGTGATAGCCGAAATCCGTGAGCGCCTGGAGCTGCGCGGCCGTGCAGTTCGCGCTCATGCCGCCGAGCCGCACGGAACAGCACAGCAACGCGGAGGTCTTGCGCTCGTGAATGTAGCGCAGTTCGGCCACGGAAAGTTTTTTGCCTTCGCCTTCCAGGTCCGCCACCTGACCGGCGACGAGTTGCAGCGAGCCGGCGGCCTTCGCAATTTCCAAAATCAAATCGCGATGCGGATAGCGCGGCCAGCCCTTGGCCTGCGCGGCGATTTCAAACGCCTGCGTCAACAGCGCGTCGCCCGCCAGCACGGCGATGCCTTCGCCAAAGACCTTGTGGTTGGTGGGTTTGCCGCGGCGGAAATCGTCGTTGTCCATCGCCGGCAAATCGTCGTGGATGAGCGAATAGGTGTGGATGCACTCGATGGCGCAGGCGAGCGGCAGGGCGTCGGCTTCGCGTCCGCCGCAGGCGGCAGCGGCGGCTAGGCAGAGCGCGGGGCGCATCCGTTTGCCGCCGGCAAAGAGCGAATAGCGCATGGCTTTGTGGATGGTGGCGGGCCGGGTTTTCTCGGACGGCAGGAATTGATCGAGCGCCCGGTTGACGGTTTGGGTGCGCGTGGCCAGAAATTGCTGCAAATCGAACTGGGTTTTTGCGGACATGCGGGTTTGTTTTAGAAAACGCCCTCCGTTCGCGCAAGTTTTAAGGGGATTTTTCTTATTGCATTCACGCCCGGAACAATTAGAATTCCCGGCTCTGGTTATCAAAAATTATTGTGAACGCTGAACTTTGCAAACGAGCCGCCGAAAAGGTTGGCAACCCGAACGTCCTGGTGAACCTCATTTCACGCCGGGTGCGCCAGTTGAATTCCGGCGGCGGCGGCCAGTGCCGTCCGCTCATTTCCGACGTGGGAAACCTTGGGGCCGCCGACATCGCGCTGCGCGAACTGCTGGAGGACAAAATCGGCTGGGAAATGCCGGAGCCGGTCGAGCTGGTCCGCCCGCACCCCCGGAAACGCAAGAAACGCTGACTCATTTGACGATTTGCGATTTACGATTTACGAATCGCTCTTCGATTTCAAATTCCCCTCGTAAATCGTAAATTCTAAATCTAAAATTGGTCATGGCCGACATCGTGACCAATCACAAAGCCCGGCGCGATTATCACATCCTCGAAACCTTCGAGGCGGGCATTGCGTTGCACGGCACGGAGGTCAAATCGCTGCGCGCCGGCAAGGGGCAGATCGCCGACGCCTTCGCGCGGGTGGAAAACGACGAGGTCTGGCTTTACAACGCGCACATTGACGAATACTCGCACGGCAATCTGCAAAATCACCAGCCCAAGGCCCCGCGCAAACTGCTCCTGCACCGGTCGGAAATCCGGAAGCTGTTCGAACTGGCATCGGTGAAAGGCAACACGCTGGTGCCGCTGTCGTTTTTCTGGAAGAACGGGAAGGTGAAAGTCGCGCTTGGCGTCGGCAAGGGCAAGCAGCAGTTCGACCGGCGCGAGGATTTGAAGGAGCGCGAGTCCGACCGCGAAGTCAAACGCGCGACGATGAAATGGTCCAAGGGCAAATGAAATTAAATCAGCAATTGGTTTTGGTTGCGGTTTTGTTTGCCGCCACGGCCTGTGGTTATGGCCGGCGAAACCAACCCCGCCGTCCGTCCGGCGCGCTGGGCGCAAAACGTCGAGGTGGCCGGTATAAAAAACTGTTACCAGGTCACGACCAATCTTTATCGCGGCGCCCAGCCGACGGCGGAAGGCATGAAACAATTGCAGAAGCTCGGCATCAAGACCGTCATCAACCTGCGCGCATTGCATTCGGACAAGGACGAGGTTGCCGGTACCGATTTGAAAAGCGTGCGTTTTGAAATGGAACCGTGGCACGCCGAGGAGGAGGACGTTATCGGGTTTTTGAGGATCGTCACGGATACAAATAATTTGCCGGTGTTTGTCCACTGCCAGCGCGGCGCGGACCGCACCGGCCTGATGTGCGCCATGTATCGCATCGTGGTTTGCGGCTGGACGAAGCCGGAAGCGATTGATGAAATGAAACACGGCGGATTTGATTTCAATCCCGCCTGGCATGATCTGGTCAGTTTCATCGAAAAGGCCGACATTGCGGACATCAAACGCCGTGCGAAGCTGGCCGGGAACTGAAGCAACGAGGATTGAGGATGGCAAAAGAAAAAGAGGACGGCATTTTCACGCCATCCTCAATCCTCTATTCTCTATTTTCGCCGGGAAAATCAGGCCTTGGCCGCTGCCGCTTCCGGCTTGGTCCAATTCCGTTTGGGCGCCTTGGTGACGAGGCCCTTTTTGATGGCGGCGGCCGAGACGCGGATATAACGAACCTCGCCGCTGGGCAGAAGGGCTTTCACGCGCTGTAGATTCGGCATGAACTTGCGCTTGGTGATGGCGGTGATGTGCGTGCCGATGCCGCCACTTTTCTTGGATTTACCCGAGCGCCAGATAATGCTGCCCTTCATCGGGCGTTTGCCGGTCAATTCACAAATGCGTGCCATAAAAATTAAATAATGAGCCGCAAAGCTTACCAATGAAACCCGCCGTGGCAAGCACTATTTCGGCAAATTCCGCGTGCCTTGGAGCTGAAATTCATCTTATCTTCGCTTCGCTTTATGGCCACCTTGAAACCTTTTGCCGCGCTGCGACCGAAACCCGAACTGGCCGCGCAAATCTGCGAATTGCCCTACGACGTGATGTCGTCAGACGAAGCCCGCGCCACCGCCGCCGGCAACCCGCTCAGTTTTCTCCACGTCAGCAAACCGGAGATTGACCTGCCGCCGGGCACGAACCCTTACGCGCCGGAAGTCTATGCGAAGGGCGCGGAAAATTTTCAAAAGCTCATCCGCGACGGCGCGCTGAAGCAGGACACGCAACCGTGTTTTTATCTTTACCGCCAGATCATGGGGCAGCACAGCCAGGTCGGGCTGGTCGCCGCGGCGAGCTGCGAGGAATATCTTGGCGGCATCATCAAAAAGCACGAACTGACGCGGCCGGACAAGGAAGACGACCGCGTCCGGCACATCGAAACCCTGAACTCGCAAACCGGCCCGGTTTTTTTGACGTACCGCGCCAGCGCTGAACTCGACAAATTTGTCGCGAAGAAAATTTCCCAGAAACCGGAAATTGATTTTACCGCCAAGGACGGCGTGCGGCACACGGCTTGGGTGATCGCCGACGGGGCCGGGATCAAATTCATCGAGACGCAATTTGCTCAAAATTCCGTTTCTTTATATTGCCGACGGGCACCATCGCAGCGCGGCGGCGGCGCGCGTGTTTCAATCGCGCCAGGGCGCGGGCCAGAGCGGGCGGTTTTTGGCCGTGATTTTCCCGCACAACCAGATGCAAATCCTGCCCTACAACCGCGTGTTGAAGGATTTGAACGGCCGGTCGCCGGAGCAATTACTGGAAATTATGGCAACTTTTTTTGACCTCAAAAGAAAGGAACGGCCCGCCAGAACGGAAATATGAGCTCGGATTTTATTTGCAAGGCAAATGGCGGACGCTGGCGTTGCAGCCGAAACTCATCGCGCCGAAAGACCCGATTGAATATCGCTCGACGTGACGCTGTTGCAAAAAAATTTTCTCGGGCCGGTTTTCGGCATTGACGACCCGCGCACGAGCAAGCGCATCAACTTTGTTGGCGGCATTCGCGGCACGGCGGAGCTGGAAAAACTGGTGGACAGCGGCGAATACGCCTGCGCGTTTTCGATGTACCCGACGAGCATTGAAGATTTGATGTCCATTGCCGACGCGGGCGGCATCATGCCGCCGAAGAGCACGTGGTTTGAGCCCAAGCTCCGCGACGCGATGTTCTGCCACATGATTGCGTGAAGCGGGAAACGTGAGGCGTGAAGCGTGAAACGTGAAGGGGAAACGCGCGGTTCTTCACGTTTTACGTTTCACGTTTCATTCGGCCGCCTCAGTTTCCCATTTCGCATTCCTCGCCATCGTGATTTAATCACGCCCGTGCCAATGAATCGCCTCCAACGCGGCTTGCGCGCCACCTTTGCGGGCATGGCCGTCAACGTGGTGTTGTCGGGCACGAAACTCGCCGCGGGCATTGTCGGCCATTCGCACGCGCTCGTCGCGGACGCGGTTGAATCCTTCGCCGACATTTTCAGTTCGCTCATCGTGTGGCGCGGACTGGTCGTGGCGGCGGAGCCGGCGGACGAAGGCCATCCCTACGGCCACGGCAAGGCCGAACCAATTGCCTCCGCCATCGTCGCCGCGATGTTGCTGGGGGCGGCACTGTGGATCGCGCTCAAGGCGTTCAGCGAAATCATGCTCCCGCACCTGCCGCCGGCGCCGTTCACGCTCATCGTGCTGGTCTGGTGGTGGTGGTGAAGGAAATTTTGTTCCGGTTCGTCTCGCGCGAGGGCAAAGCCCTGGACAGCTCCGCCGTGAAGACCGACGCCTGGCACCATCGCAGTGACGCCATCACGTCCGTGGCCGCCGGCATCGGCATCAGCGTGGCGCTCGTCGGCGGCAAGGGTTTCGAAGCGGCCGACGACGTGGCGGCGATTGCGGCGGCAGGCGTCATTGCCTGGAACGGCTGGCATTTGCTCCGTCCGGCGCTGAACGAACTGATGGACGCCGCGCCCAGCCGGGAAATCATTGACCAGATCCGCCTGATTGCGGGCACCACGCCCGGCGTGGACCGCGTGGAAAAATGCATCGTGCGCAAGGTGGGTTACCAGTATTTCGTGGACATGCACGTGGAGGTGGACCCGCAAATGACCGTGCTCGACTCGCATAAAATCGCCCACGACGTGAAGGACAAAATCCGCGACACCCTGCCCGCCGTGAGCGACGTGCTGGTGCATGTTGAACCGCTGGGCTTGGCAGCGTTGTTGAAAGGTAAAAAATAACGGCAGGGCGGCATCACCGAGACTGTCTCAAAAGTGTCGGAGGGGCGAGTTCAGAGCCCTTGACTCATGGAATGCTCCTAAATGGGGGCTCGTGTAACTCGCCCCTCCGAAGAGAAATTTGAATTTTTTCCGTTCCTTTTTCGCCCAGGCGGACATTTATAGGTAGATGCCGGAACTGGATGACATTGAATTGCTGGCGCAATACGCGCGGGAAAATTCCGAGGCGGCGTTCGCCACGCTGGTGACGCGCCATGTGAATCTGGTGTATTCCACCGCGCTGCGCAACGCCGGCAACCCGCACGCGGCGGAGGAAATCACGCAGGCGGTATTCATCATTCTGGCGGGAAAGGCGCGGAGTTTGTCTCCGCAAATCGTTCTCTCCGGCTGGCTGTACCAAACTGCGCGGCTGACGGCGGCCAATTATCTGCGCGCGGAAATCCGCCGCCAACACCGCGAACAGGAGGCTTACATGCAATCGCTTTTGAACGAACCGGAACTCAACGTCTGGCCCCAAATCGCTCCGCTGCTCGATGCGGCGATGGCGGGCTTGGGCGAAAAAGATCGCAACGCCGTGGTGCTCCGGTTTTTCGAGAACAAAAGCCTGGGCGAAGTGGGACGGGCCTTGGGCGCGAGCGAAGACGCGGCCAAGATGCGCGTGAATCGCGCGCTGGAGAAGTTGCGGAAGTTTTTCTCCAAACGCGGAATCGTTTTCCCCGCGGCGCTGATTGCCGGAGCGGTTTCGGCCAATTCTGTTCACGCCGCGCCCGCCGGCCTGGCCATCACCGTGACTGCAACTGCCGCGAAAGGGTCGGCGGCGGCGGCTTCAACCCTGACCCTGGTAAAAGGAGCATTGAAACTTATGGCCTGGACAAAAATAAAAACCGCCGCCGTCACCGGCGCGGTCATACTTCTGACCGCCGGCACCGGTGTCGTCGCGGTCAAAACCGTTCTTGCGGCGCGGCCGGCGGGGGCGCCGGACATTCAAGGCGCTTGGGCTGGGAATTTTGATTTCAAGGAAACGAAGATGCCGTTGATGTACAAAATTTCCAGGGTGGACGGCTCGTATCACGCAGTTGAAGCGGATATTTACCAAGGAGTGAAAGAAGCTCCCGTCAGCAAGGTCGTCTATCATTATCCTTCGATTCGCATCGAACAACAAGCCATTGGCTTCACTTACGACGCCACCCTGGACCCGAAGACGATGGAAATGTCCGGCACCTGGAAGCAGGGCGGCAGTTCCGGGCCGTTTACCATGAAGCTGAACGCCCTCCCGGATGCGTTTCCCGAACCCATGGCCGAAAGCGATTATGCGCCGCGGAAGGATTCGGACTTGCAGGGTTATTGGAAAGGAACGTTGAAGGTCGCAACTATTCCGACTCCGCTGCGGGTGGCCCTCAAAATTGCCGAACGGGCGGATGGCACGTTTCGGGCGACGGGGGACAGCCCGGATCAAGGCTCGAAAGATGTCGAAGCCACGTCCATTACTTACAAACGGCCGACGGTGAAAGTCGAGTTCGGCGGAATTAGCGCCGCATTTGAAGGCACGGTGGATGATAGTGACCGGGTTATCACCGGAACCGCAACTCAGGGAGGCAAAACAATGCCGTTTACTTTGGAACGTGCCCAACCTGAAACCGCAGCGGCGCTTGACCAGGATGAAGCGAAAGATTATTCCCACACTGGACCGAACGATTTGCCGGGACACTGGCAGGGGATCTTGGATGTCAAACAAGCCGGAATAAAACTTCGTCTGGCCGTGAACATCGCCAAGCTGCCTGATGGCAAATTCTCCTGCACGATGATCAGCCTGGACCAAGGAGGAGCCGAAATTCCCGCCAACAACATCCAGTTTGTTCCCCCCAATGTCCGTTTGGAATGGAACGCCATCGGCGGTTCCTTCAATGGCAAACTTGACAACGGCAAAATCACCGGAGCCTGGCGGCAGGGCGGCGGAGCCGTCCCGTTGGTATTGGAAAGAAACGGGGCAAATTGATTGTCTCCTTTTGATTTGGGCGTCCGTGTTTTGATCCGGGGCGACCAAAGAAAAAATATGCGGATAGTCCGGTGGCTGTGTCTGTTTATTGAAGCAGTGAGTGAAACGAGAACGGCGTGGGTCGGATGATGGGTGAAAAAGTTGAAACTTTTCCTGCTTCATCCGGGTTTTAGGGAGTAGAATCCGTAAAGCCGGACGGGCTCATCGTCCGGCGGGCGGAAGCTTGTGGTTGAAATTGAAATTGTGAAACGACTCTTTAGCCAACCTGGCGGCACGGGAACCAGCCTCAACCCCGGCTCCGCCAATGGAATTCCATAACTTATGGCATCGTCAAAAACGAAAACTGTGGCCATCGGAACGGCGGCGGCAATTCTGGCAGCCGGCGTGGTTCTGTTGGGGATCAAAACTGTTCACTGGGGGCGGTCGGCGCACGCGCCGGATATTCAAGGCAACTGGGCGGGCATCTTTGATGCCGGCCAGCAAAAGTGGCCGATGATGTATAAAATATCCCGGGAGAACGGCTCCTATCACGCCGTCGAAGTGAATATCTACCAGGGGGCCAGGGAAATGCCGGTCAGCAAACTGAGTTACGATTATCCCTCGGTCCGCATCGAACAAAAGGCCATCGGCTTTACTTACGACGCCACCCTGAACCCGAAGACGATGGAAATGTCGGGCACTTGGAAACAGGGCAAAGGTTCCGGGCCGTTTGCCATGAAGTTGAATGCCCTCGCGGATAAATTTCCAGAACCCATGGCGGAAAGTGATTACACGCCGCGGAAAGATTCGGACCTGCAGGGTTATTGGAAGGGAACATTGAAGCCGGGAAACACCACGATCCGGGTGGAGATAAAAATTGCCGAGCGGGCGGACGGCACCTTCCGGGTGGCGGGGGATAGTCCGGACCAGGGCGCAAGAGACATCGAGGCCACGGCTGTCACCTACCATCGGCCTGCGGTGAAGATTGAATTTGGCGGGATTGGCGGCGTTTTTGAAGGCACGGTGGACGACAGCGCCCGAAGCATCACCGGCAACTTGACCCAGGGAGGCCAGGCAATGCCGTTGATTCTGGAACGCGCCAAACCTGAAACCGCGGCGGCGCTTGACCCGGCCATCGAGGCTCAGAAAGATTACTCCCACACCAGTCCGAACGATCTGCCAGGGCACTGGATGGGAACATTGGATGTCAAGCAAGCCGGCGTGAAACTCCGTCTGGCTATAAACATCGCCAAGCTGCCGGATGACAAATTTTCCTGCACGATGATCAGCCTGGACCAGGGAGGGGCCGAAATTCCAGCCGATAACATCCAGTATATTCCGCCCAATGTGCGTCTGGCCTGGAGCGCCATCGGCGGTTCATTCAACGGAAAACTTGAAAATGGCAAAATCACCGGTGCCTGGCGGCAGGGCGGAGGAGCGTTGCCGTTGGTGTTGGAAAGGAACCGCGAACCATGATCCAGCTAACCATCAAGTCAGCGCGATGCCATCCGCCTTTTGTCGGATTTGCCGGCGAGCGGCGCTTTACTGGTGATCCATGGCGGACCAAGGAGCATTGCTTTATGCCTAAAATAAATTCATGCAAACCAAATCAACCGGTCCGGGGGTTCACCCTGATCGAACTGCTCGTGGTCATTGCCATCATCGGCATCCTCTCGGCGTTGTTGTTGCCTGTCCTGAGCAAGGCCAAGAACCGGGCCAGCCAGGTGACCGACCTCAACAACCTCAAGGAACAGACCACCGCCCTCAATATGTATGCCACCGACCATGAAGACATCATCCCCTGGCCCAACTGGGACGGTGGCAACTTCGACCGCCAAGGCTGGCTTTACAAGCTGGACCTGAGTATCGCCGGGCCGGGGGCGTTTAAGGTGGAGACCGGATTGTTTTGGGCCGTCTTGCACAACCCCAAGCTTTATGTCTGCCCGATGGACAATCCAGCGGCCCTAGTTGACGGGCAGTCGCGCCCGCAACAAATCTCCAGCTACGCGATGAACGGCGCGGTGGTCGGTTACCCGGGTATTTCAGTTGATATAAACACCATTACGCCGGTGAAACTACAGCGCATGCAGGCGGATGACTGCGCGTTCTGGGAGACGGACGAACGCACCCCGTCTTACTTCAACGACGGGGCCAATTATCCCGGTGAGGGTGTCAGCGCCCGGCATTTTGAAGGCGCCATCCAAGGTACATTTGGCGGCGCGGTCAGCTACATCAAACTCAAGGATTGGAATGGATACGTGAATGACCCCAACCGCAACCGCCTCTGGTGCAACCCCAACAGCCCGGATGGCGGCAATGTGGAAACCGGGCATAATCCCGCGCCATAACCCCAGATCGCGCATCCATGGCGCAGAACCGGTGTCGCGCTGCTCCCACGTGCCTGACCGCACACGCGACACGGCTATTGGCAACCACCATCGCCGAAATATCATCCGGCTGCTTTTGAAATTTTTGGTTCAAAATTGTCTCCTTTCGGCCCCGGCGTCCATGTATCTGATGGATGATGAATGACGACATGGCGCTGGTGCGGGAATACGCGGCCAGCCAGTCTGAAACTGCCTTCGAGACGCTGGTTTCGCGTCACGTCAACCTCGTTTATTCGGCGGCCTTGCGGCAGGTGCGCGACCCGCAACTGGCCGAGGAAATTTCCCAGGCGGTGTTTGTCATTCTTGCCCGCAAGGCCAGCTCGCTCGGTTCCAAAACTATTCTTTCCGGCTGGCTGTATCGCACGGCGCGATTCGCCGCCGCTGATGCGCTGAAAATCCAGCGCCGCCGCCAACGCCGTGAACAGGAGGCTTGCATGCAATCCACGCTGGATGATCAACCGATGGACGCGGCCTGGCAGGAATTGTCGCCGCTGCTGGACGAAGCCATGGCGCAACTGCGGGACAAGGACCGTGACGCCCTGGTGCTGCGTTTTTTCGAGAACAAGAGCCTGCGCGAAGTCGGCGACGCGCTGGGATTGCAGGAACGTGCCGCCCAAAAACGGGTGCTGCGTGGACTGGAAAAGCTCCACGCCTTCTTTGCCCGGCGCGGCATTGCGTCCACCACGGCGATCATCGCCGGGGCGGTTTCAGCGAATTCGATCCAAGCTGCGCCGGTCGCGTTGACCAAATCCATCACTGCCGTTGCGGTTACGAAAGGCGCGGCCGTCAGCGGCTCAACCTTAACCCTCATCAAAGGAGCATTGAAAATTATGGCCTGGACCAAAGCAAAAACCGCCATCGTCGTCGGCACCACCGTGCTGCTCGCCGCCGGAACCACCACTGTCACCGTGGAAAAAATTCACGAACACCGAAACGAAGCGTGGCAACTCGGACAATTAAATGCCGACTTTTTGCAGAAGCCACCTTATCGAACAGTGATACTCCCGACAAAATCCGCCCAAAGAAGCCGTAAAAATGGATTCGGCGGAATGGTTTGGATAGCCGACGGGCGGGTTTATGGACTAAATGCGCCAATCGAAGAAATGTTGCGCGTGGCGAATGTGGATTATGGTTCGGTCAGCCAGTCTCGAACCGTTCTCAATGTGGAAATCCCGACGAATCGCTACGATTTTTTCACAAATCCGCCGAAAGGTTCCAAATCCGCCTTGCGGCTGGAGATAAAAAGAAAGTTAGGCGTCGCCGGCAGATTTGAAACCATCGAAACCAATGTCCTGTTTCTCAAAGTAAGATACCCGGACGCCGCCGGGCTGAAACCAAGCGTGTCAAAAAACGGTTCAACCAGTGATGGCAATGGTTCGATCAGGATGGCAAGAGCGACGACCGATAATTTGGCGGTGGTAATGGAAAATTATTTCAAAATCCCCGTCATCAATCAAACTGGCTTGACCAATAATTTTGACATTGATCTGAAATGGAACGAGACGAATTGGCAACATCCCAATCTTGACGGATTAAAACAAGCCCTCCTCGACCAACTCGGCCTCGAACTCGTGCCCGGTCGCGAGCCCGTCGAGATGCTCATCATCGAAAAGTCGCCGTAGCTGCCCGGAAGGTGGTGTAGCGCAGACTGGCAGTCTGCCGTATCGCGGATTGGCAATCCGCAGGCACCGCCAGTTCCGAACGCCTGGCCGACTGCCAGTCGGCGACACGGCAGGTTGCCAACCTGCGCTACGGTTTTCGGAACCGGCTCGCAAACCTTGCGGACGTGAATTTCCGTTTCGTTGAACAACTCGGTCTGAAAAAATAAATGTCCAATTCCGTTCCGGGCGGGGAATAATAGGTGGATGCCTGATGCGAACGACATGGACTTGGTGCGGGAATACGCCCGCGACCACTCGGAACCGGCTTTTGCCGGGCTGGTGCAGCGGCACATCAACCTGGTTTATTCCGTCGCCCTGCGCTGCACCGGCAATGCCGAGGACGCCCGGGACGTGACGCAGGCGGTCTTCATCATTCTGGCCCGCAAAGCCGCCGGCTTGCGCGACCGAACCGTTCTGACCGGCTGGCTGTATGAAACCACCCGCTTCACCGCCGCCCGATTCATCCGCACTCGCGTCCGGCGCCAAATCCGCGAACAGGAGGCTTATATGCAATCCAGCTTGAACGAACCGGACACCAGCAGCGTTTGGCGGCAACTGTCGCCGCTGTTGGAAGAAGCGATGACGCAGTTGGGCGAAAAAGATCGCGCGTTGCTGGCCCTGCGCTTTTTTGAAAACAAGAGCGGGGCGGAAACCGCCGCCGCCCTGGGCATTCAGGAATGGGCGGTTCACAAACGCACGTCGCGGGCCGTGGAAAAACTCCGGAGCTTTTTCAGCCGGCGCGGCGTCAGCGTTTCGGCTGGTGTCTTGATCGCCGCCGTTTCGGCAAATTCCCTTCAAGCTGCGCCGGCAGGACTGGCCGCAACCGTCACCGCCGCGGCGGCCAAAGGCGCGGCCGTTAGCGGATCAACCTTAACCTTCGTAAAAGGAGCATTGAAACTTATGGCCTGGGCAAAAGCAAAAACAGCAATTATCGCAACCGCGGGTGTCATCCTGGCTACCGGCGCAACGGCAATCGTCGTCAAGGAAATCGCGCCAGCCAGCGGCTCGGACGGGCGCGGTCCCGTCGAAATGCAGATGAAATGGCAGGCCGGCAAGAAATACGCCATGCACCGGGAAACGACCCAAACTGAAACAAAACCGCCCAGCCAGGCGAAGCAGGTGCAAAAGATGACCCAGGACTTCAATCTCTCCCTGGTCCGGGACCTCGACAACGGCGGCCAGCAACTGCAACTCGAATTTGAGGGACTGACGGTGGAGGCCGGTAATGGGGAGCGCAAACTGTTCAGCGCCGATTCAACCCAGGACTCCGCCCTGGATGCCAGGAATCCGGTGGGAGCACGGCTGCGCAGGATGGTCGGCGCCCGCCTCCAGTATTTCGTCAATGCCAATGGCAGGGTGGAAAAGATGCAGGGATATCCGGATCTGGTGAAGCAGGCGGCGGGAGAAAATCCGAAGGACCAGGCGGCATTCCGGGATATGTTCAATGAAAAGGTGCTCGCAAAATTCGGCTCGTTCGGGGAGGACTCGACGCCTCATCGCGTGGTAAAACTGGGTGATAGCTGGGCGGTACACCTGGAAGAACCGAGCAATGCCGGCACGCTCAACGTGGATTTGAAATGCACGTTTAAGAACTGGGAGCAGCACGAGGATCGCAAATGCATGCGGATCATGTTTGCGGGCACGATTGAAGCCGCCCCCAATGCCGGCAGCCTTCCCGTAAAAATCGAAAATGGAAGAGTGTCCGGCGATACCTGGTTCGATCCGAAGCTGGGAATGATTGTCGAGATCGCGTATGACGCGGACATGACCCTGAAGACCACCCGGCAGGGGCAAACCATGACCATTCCCCTCAACGAGAAGACCCGCTTCGTGCTGGTGGAAGTTGACGATCTGGCAAAGTAATCCGACACCGGGCCGGTTCGACAACGGCGCCCCGCAAGAAAATTGTCTCCTTTCCCGTTCGGTGTGCATATATAGGGTGAATGACGAACGATGACATGGAGCTGGTGCGGCAATACGCCGGCCAGCAGTCGGAGAGCGCTTTTGCGACGCTGGTTGCCCGGCACGTCAATCTGGTCTATTCCGCCGCGCTGCGGCAGGCCGCCAGCCCGCAACTGGCCGAGGAGATCGCGCAAACCGTGTTCATCATTCTGGCGCGCAAGGCGGGTTCCCTCAATTCCCGAACCATTCTTCCCGGCTGGCTTTACCGGACCACGCGTTTTGCCGCCGGGGTGCAGTTTCTGGGAGCGCCGCCAAATTTTCATCTCCACCAAAGCCGGAAGCGATTTCCCCAAAAAAATAATCTGTTACCTTTTCGCGTTGGCGTCCATGTAATAGGTGGATGATGACCGATGACATGGCTCTGGTGCGGGAATATGCCCGCGGCAATTCCGAGGAGGCGTTTGCCACCCTGGTGTCGCGGCACGTCAACCTCGTCTATTCCGTCGCCCTGCGCCAGGTCCGCGATCCCCATCTGGCCGAGGAAGTCACCCAGGCCGTTTTCATCATCTTGGCGCGGAAAGCCGGGTCGCTTGGCCCGAAAACCATTCTCTCCGGCTGGCTTTGCCGCACGGCGCGCTATGCTGCCGCCGACGCGCTGAAGCATCAACGCCGCCGTGAACGCCGTGAACAGGAGGCCTATATGCAATCACTTTTGACCGAAACAGAATCCTCAGCCTGGATGCAAATCGCGCCGCTGCTGGACGCGGCGATGGCGCAGCTCGGCGAACAGGACCACAACGCCCTGGTGCTCCGGTTTTTTGAGGGCCAAAATTTTCGGGACGTGAGCGCGGCCCTGGGCACGAGCGAAGACGGCGCCAAGATGCGTGTGAATCGCGCGCTGGAAAAGCTGCGGAAGTTCTTCACGAAGCGCGGCGTCACGCTTTCAGCAGCGGTGATTGCCGGAGCGGTCTCGGCGAATTCCGTTCAAGCCGCGCCGGCTGGATTGACCATTTCAACTGTTGCCGCTGCCAAAGGGTCGGCGGCAACGGCCTCAACCCTCACCCTGGTAAAAGGAGCATTGAAACTTATGGCCTGGACAAAAAAGAAAACCGCCGCCGTTGCCTGCGCGGTCATCCTTCTGACCGCCGGCACCGGCATCGTCGCCGTCAAAATCGTTCCTGGAGTGTGGTCGGCGGGCGTGCCGGACATTCAAGGCGCCTGGGCCGGCAAGTTCGACTTCGCCGGAACCAGGATGCCTTTGATGTACAAAATCACCCGCGAAAACGGCTCGTATCACGCAGTGGTAGTGGATATTTACCAGGGAGTCAGGGAAGCTCCCGTCAGCAAATTGGTTTACCATTATCCCTCGATCCGCATCGAACAACAGGCCATCGGCTGCACTTATGAAGCAACGTTGAACCGGAAGACGATGGAAATGTCCGGCATTTGGAAACAGCGCGATGTCTCCGTGCCGTTTACCATGAAGCTGAACGCCCTCCCGGATGCGTTTCCCGAACCCATGACCGAAAGCGATTATGCGCCGCGGAAAGATTCGGACCTTCAGGGCTATTGGAAAGGAACATCGAAGGCCGGAAACACGCCGTTGCGGGTGGCCGTCAGAATCGCTGAACGGGCCGATGGCACCTTCCGGGTGGCGGCGGACATTCCGAACCAGGGCCATTTCGGCCATATCAACGTTGAGGCCACGTCCGTTACTTACCACCCGCCGGCGGTGAAGATGGAATTCAGCGGAATTGGCACTGTGTTCGAAGGCACTGTGGACGGCACGGACCGGGCCATTGCCGGGAACTTGATTTTGGGAGGCAAGCCAACGCCATTGACCGTGGAGCGCGCCAAGCCTGAAATCGCATTGGTGTCCGACGACCCGGCCATTGAGGTGCAAAAGGACTATTCTCATGGCAGCCCGAATGACTTGCCGGGGCATTGGCAGGGAACCCTGGATACCAAACCAGCCGGCGTAAAATACCGTCTGGCGGTGAATATCGCCAAACTGCCGGACGGGACATTTTCCTGCTCGATGATCAATCTCGACCGGGAAGGAACCGAAATTCCCGCCAGCACCATCCAGTATGTCCCGCCCAACGTGCATTTGGAATGGAGTGCCATTGACGCTTCCTTCAATGGAAAGCTTGAAAACGGCAAACTAACCGGCGCCTGGCGGCAGGGCCGCGAGGCGGTCCCGTTGGTGCTGGAACGAACCGAGGCAAAATAATTGCAAATAAATGTCACTTTTTGTCTTCGGGCGGACACTTATAAATGGGAGCTGGCGATGACTGGGAACCGGTTTGCGCGCCGGAATGCTTAAAAATTTTGAAACAAATGTTCCGGTGCGGTGTCTGTCTATTAGAACATGAATCCGGCGCGCCGATATACAAATCGGCGCCTGTCGGTGTCTATGCAGGTAAAAGCTTGGTTCCGAGAAACGCCTTTGCGTTCATTGAAATGCCCGCTGCCGGGAGGGCAAAGGGCAGAAGAAATGTTCGATTTTCAGGTCGGGCGGACATATTTTGGTAAAGGCTTTGGACATTTTTTCCAGCGGGCGGTTGTTATCAGTGTGCATACTGCAAGTCCGCACCGAGGGAAAATAACTCCCTCTCCCTGCCCAAGCGGGGAGAGGGAGAAAAATGGCACGGTGTCAAGGTGCGCGCGGTTACAAATTGCGCCGTTTTTTATTGTAACACTTTTCGTCGAATCCTGTTAATACAGTTGGGAAAGGCAAATTATGCAGAACCAGTCAAATTCCTCGCACCAGTTGCCGCCGGGCGGGCCGGGCAGCCGGTGGCAGGCGTTTACGCTGATCGAATTGCTCGTGGTGATTGCCATCATTGGCATCCTCGCCGCGCTGCTGCTACCGGCACTGGCCCGGGCCAAGGACATGGCCAAACGGGTCGGCTGCCTGAACAACCAACAACAACTCGGCTTGGGCTGGGAGATGTATTCCGGCGATTACAGCGGACCGCATGGCAGTAAATGACGTTATAACCACCGACGCGCCTCGCAGCACCACGAATTCATGGGTTACCGGCAACGCAAAATATGACATAGACCCAGCCACCATCACAAGCGGCTCCATCTTCGTTTATGTGAAAAACGCGGACGTGTATAAATGCCCGGCCGACATGGGCGTGATTGATGGCACCAGCCTTTCACGATACCGCAGTTTTTCCCTGAGTGGCTACATGAACGGCCCGGCGGATGATTCTAATTGGGGCGTTCAACCGTTGCGCCAGACCAGCCAGATCCAAAGTCCGTCCAAGACGCTCACTTTTATTGATGAGGATGTCAATACTTTGGACGACGGCCATTTCCTGTACACCGCCGATACAACCAATTACAACAACTGGCTCAATATACCCGGCTGGCGGCATCAGAACGGCACCGTTATGGCCTTTGCCGACCACCACACGGAATACTGGAAGTGGAAAAGCCCGGAGCCTACTTCAACCTACTTTGAAGGCGGCGGCGGTATCACCGACCCTGCGGCGCTGGAAGACCTAAAACACCTTGCACAGACGGCCCCGGGGAACAATTGATTTTGGGAATGGAGACCATTTCGCCGTGACGCCTTGGTCCGTCCGGAAATGAAGCTGAAACGCGCATTCACGCTCATCGAGCTGCTGGTCGTCATCGCCATCATCGGCATTCTGGCGGCGATGCTGTTGCCCGTGCTTTCCCGGGCCAAACAAACAGCACAGGGAACTCAGTGTTTGAACAATGGCAAACAGATGATGACCGCGATGACCCTTTACACGAGCGAGAGCAACGACCTTTTTCCGCCCAATCCCGACGACGGCAACACCCTGCCCGGTTACAACTGGTGTTCCGGCCATGCGGGAATAGGCCAACCGGAAGAGTTCAACCCGGATGTGCTCAAAGATCCAAATCGTTCGTTGTTGATGCCTTATCTCAACGGAAACGTTGCCGTGTTCAAATGTCCGGCGGACAAACGCATGGGCCCGTATCAGGGAACCGACCCGGCATTGGCCGGCCAGCAGGTGCCGGCGGCCAGGACTTTTTCGATGAGCCAGGCGGTGGGCACGATTGATCCCCAGTATGATATAACCGGCTACGGAGGCCCGCACAGCGGCATCCCCAACCTGTCGGTCAACGGCCCCTGGCTGAACAACCAATACACTCACCGCCGGAATTCGCCGTGGTCCACTTACGGCAAAATGTCCAGCATCGGCGTTCCGGGACCTTCCATGCTCTGGGTGCTGGTGGACGAAGATGTCAATGGCCTCAACGACGCGGCTTTTGCCTTTGGCATGGAAAAGCCGGTATGGTATGACGCTCCCGGAACCTATCACAACGGCGGTTGCGGCTTCGCGTTTGCGGACGGGCATTCGGAAACCCACCGTTGGATGAGCCGCACGGAGAAAGGGAGCAATGGGGTTGATATTACTGATCCCGGAGACCAGCAGGACTGGGAGTGGATGCAGCAGCGAACCTCAGCGCGCCGGTAGCCCGTCAAACCGGGACAACGGGCGCCGGATGGGAGCGCCGGTCTCCAACCCGGCGTGATAGTAACGAATCGAAACTTGCCGTGCCGGAGGCCGACGCTCCACGGCTTTCGCATTTTCAAACTACATTTCCCCTTTGCGTTCCTGGCGGCTTGGCGGTTTAATCAGCGGACATGAAAATCGTTTTAGCCTATTCGGGCGGCCTCGATACCTCGGTGCTGCTTTCGTGGATCAAAGAAACCTACGACGCGGAGATGATCGCCTTCTGCGCCAACATCGGCCAGGAAGACGAACTCACCGGCCTTGAAGCCAAGGCCAAAAAAACCGGCGCGGCCAAAATCTACATTGATGATTTGCAGGAGGAATTCGCGCGCGACTTCATCTACCCCATCATCCAGGCTGGCGCGATTTACGAGGGCCAGTATTTCCTGGGCACCAGCATCGCCCGGCCGCTCATCGCCAAACGCATGGTGGAAATCGCCCGGAAGGAAAAAGCCGATGCCATCGCCCACGGCGCCACCGGCAAGGGCAACGACCAGGTGCGGTTCGAACTCACCGCCGCTGCGCTCGCGCCGGAGTTGCAGGTCATTGCCCCGTGGCGGGACGCCTCCTTTCGCACCGACTTTCCCGGCCGGCAGGAGATGATTGATTACTGCGCCCGGCACAAGATTCCCATCCAGGCCAGCGCGAAGAAACCGTTCTCCAGCGACCGGAACCTGCTGCACATTTCCTACGAGGCGGGCATTCTCGAAGACCCGTGGATGGATGCGGGCGACAAAAAGTATCGCGGCTCGTTCACCACGCTGTCCGTGTTCCCCGAAGACGCGCCGAACAAACCGGAATTCGTCCTGCTGGATTTTGTGAAAGGCAACTGCGTGGCGGTGAACGGTAAAAAGCTGTCCCCGCTCGGCGTGATGAAGACGCTGAACAGAATCGGCGGCAAACACGGCGTGGGCCGGGTGGACATGGTGGAGAACCGGTTTGTGGGCATGAAATCGCGGGGCGTGTATGAAACGCCCGGCGGCGCCATCCTGCACTTTGCGCACCGGCAGATGGAAAGCCTCACGATGGACCGGGAGGTCATGCACTTGCGCGACTCGCTCATTCCACGCTACGCGGAGCTGGTGTATTACGGCTACTGGTTCGCGCCGGAGCGGTACGCGTTGCAGGCGCTCGTGACCGAGAGCCAGAAGAACGTGACCGGCACGGTGCGCGTGAAGCTTTACAAGGGCAACATCATGGTGGCCGGCCGCAAGAGCCCGGTGAGCCTCTACAACCCGCACATCGCCACGATGGAAGCCGATCCGACGAAAGCCTACAACCAGGACGACGCCACCGGCTTCATCCGGCTGAATGCGCTGCGCCTGAAAGTCGCGGCGAAGGTGCATGGGAAGAAGAAATAAAAGTTTATGGCAAAACCAGAATCTTTGCCAGAGCGTCTGCAATATTTGCAGCCGTTTCGTGAATTTCTTGCAAAACTTCCAAAAGAAGAAGCCCCCGACGCTGATCCAACCTTGCTGGAAGAACTTATACACAAGCAAATTAAAGGAAAGACAACAGAGGAAGCCAAAGAAAAGCTCAACGGTGACCTTGAAGAATTAGAGAAATATCTTTCTGCGCCTCGTCGCCGCAATGACAGACTCCATTTTGTTCAGGGCTATCTTTTGATTGCAGTTGAAGACCCACAGCAGTTGCTTAAACCGCCGGAAAAGCCAAAGCCAATTGAAGAGAGGCTGCTGATCGATTTGCCGCCGAAAGCAAAATCAAAGCTTGACGAACATTCACTGAACGTGAAATGGAAGCGGCAGAGTTTATGGGCAAATAAATGTCGTATGGACGACGATTTCCAGACCAAACGCATCCTTGTGGCGTTCGCTCATCCCAATGCCAGTGAATACGAGCGTTTATTCTTCGTGGAGAACTTGCCCTCGCAGAAATGGTTCCTCCCGTTGCAAGGGAAATTCGCCAACAATCCATCGGTGTTAACCTGGGCAAAGTAACCGGCCACAAATATGTTTCTTCAGGTGAACCTCCGGCCACATGGAAGAGAGTCAATTACTTGCTACAAATACCCGGCGCATATGTGAGTGTTAATATTGATGCAAATTTTTTGTTTGATGAATCAGAATGGGATTCTTATTTGGCGACTTTGCGATATGAAAAACCAAGGGCCAACTGCGCGACAACTCTTAAGAAACTACAAGTGAGATTGGTTGGGGAATGAGTTCAAATCCCATTGCTTTCGCGGCTTTTTGGAGGGCATTCAATTTTCTGGCTTGGAACTTTTTTTCATAGTCCTCCAATCCTTGGCGTACATAGGCTGCCCCATGTTTGATCAATTGGAAGATAATCCGGGCCAGCTTGTGGGCGGTTGCCGTAACGCCTTCCGCTGCTCCCAGTCTGGCTTTCATGCGCCGATAGAAGCCGCCCAGAGCGCTTTGGCTGCGCTCCAATGAGCTGGCGGCGATGCGTAACGCATCGGCGACCCGGTTAATCACGCGCCGCGTTTTGCTGCTGAGCACCTTGCCGCCGCTAATGCGGTTGTCCGGGCATAGCCCCAGCCAGGAGCAGAAGTGTTTTTCGCTTCTAAAACGGCTCAGATCCGGCCCCACTTCAGTGAGTAAGACCAACCCCGTCTGGATGCCGATGCCCTCAATCGCTGTTAGATCAACGCCGAACTTCTCGTAGAGAAGCAGGCGCATATCTTGACCGTTCAGTTGGTCTGCAGAAGGTCTTCTTCCCGGCTTGCCAGGTGGTAGCGGCTTAAGTTTGGCATCCACCTTGTCGGGCAGCCTGGCCGTTTCGCGGGTGATTTGCTCGTCACACTCATTGATCTTTGCCTCATAAGCGCGATAAAGCGCGTACGCTTGCCCCAAGACAAACAGATGTTCCTCCCGATAATCGCCCCGGAGCGCCTGTTGGATGACTGCGGCGGTAGCATGGACACGGCGATCCACCAAGGATGCCAGCCTGACCGGATCGCGTTCACCCTCCAAAATGGCTCCGATAATCGCCAGGCCACTGAGACCCGTCACATCACTGAGCACCTGTGTCAGTTGAAGGTTCATCTGCTGCATGGCCTTCTGCATGTGTTGACATTGCGTGCCGCGCGCGCCGACCAACTCATCGCGATAGCGCAGATATGTGCGTAAAACACAATAGGCATCCTCCGCCGGAAGGAACCCTGGAGCAAGCCATAGGTGTGCAGCCGCTGAATCCACTGGCAATCCTGCACGTCGGTTTTGCGCCCGGCGACATTCTTGGTTTGGCGCGCATTGACCAGCACCACTTGGAATCCCCACCGCTCCAGAATTTGGAACAACGGAATCCAATAAACGCCGGTGGCTTCCATCGCGACGCTGGTGATGCCGCACTCCTGAAACCATTGCGCCATCGCTTCCAAGTCAGCGGTGAAGGTCCCAAACTTCCGTACCGGACATTCGGCACGCTCGGCGGGGACGCAGACCCAATGTTCGCGCGAGCCAATATCCACGCCAGCGGCATGAACATTGACCGGCTCCCAAGCCGGGTTGATGAATATTTTTTTGCTTTTCCTTTTGTGGTTTGATGTTTTGCTTTTCATGGTATGTGGCTGGTCCCGGCCCAAGAGTGGCATGAAAAACTGCAATCTCTTAAACAGGATAGTTCCGCAGGCTCGCCAAAGCCTGCGGAACTTCACTAATGAATCAGCCGAGAAACTTGGGGCCAAGCTTTGTAACGGGCATGCAAGCACCATTGATGAACCGGCCATAGCTCGCCGAAACCAGCGCCAATCATCGTGTCAGGCATCGCTACGCCAAGGAAGTTTCTTCCATGATTAGCCCCAAGCGGGGGGTGGGGGCTTTGGAGAAACACAAACCAAAACATTTTTAAGCTCCGTCAGGAGCGGCATATTCAGTCTGTCCGCCAGATTATGTCGCTCCTATGGAGCTTGTGGTTTATTGCGGAACGCAAACTACAAATATGTCGCGCCTACGGCGCTGGATTTCGCCGTTTTATCCGTGTGAATCTGTGTTCATCCGTGGTTGAACTTCGTTTCACAGATACTTCGCCAAAATTGGCTTCAACTCGTTCACGGTTTTCTTCGGCCAGAGTTTTTTGTCGGTCATGATCGCGGTTTGTAGCGCGGAATGGCACGGCCAGTCCGGCTGGGCCGGGATTTGCGAAATGGCGCGGACGACGATTTTTTTGGCCAGGTCCGCGTTGCGATGAAGATTGCCGATGATCATTTCCAGTGAGACGTGCTCGTCTTCCTTCCAGCTATCGTAGTCAGTGGACATGGCCAGCGTGGCGTAGGCGATCTCGGCTTCGCGGGCGCATTTGGCCTCGCCGAGGTTGGTCATGCCGATGACGTTGTAACCGGCCCGGTGGTTGGTGAGCGATTCGGCGCGGGTGCTGAACGCCGGGCCTTCCATGCAAACATAAGTGCCGCCGTCGTGGACTTGCGCTTCGCAGTCCTTCGCGGTCCGCAACAGGAGTTGCCGCAGTTCCTCGCAAATGGGATGCGCAAAGGCGACGTGCGCCACGATGCCGCGCCCGAAAAAAGTGTGCGCGGACGATTGTTTTGTGCGGTCCACGAACTGGTCCACGAGCACAATGTCGCACGGCCAGCATTTTTCCTGCAACGAGCCGACGGCGCTGACACTGATGATCCAGGCGACGCCGAGTTTTTTCATCGCCCAGATGTTGGCGCGATGGTTGAGTTCGCTGGGCAAAATCCGGTGGCCGCGACCGTGGCGTGGCAGAAAAACCACGTCGCGTCCGGCGAGCTTGCCGGTGAGCAAGTCGTCCGAGGGCGTGCCAAACGGGGTTTTGACCTTCACCCATTTTTGCCGGGTGAAGCCTTCGATGTTGTAAAGGCCGGTGCCACCGATGATGCCGATGCGATGTTTGGACATGGGTGAATTATGGCATTGGCCCGGCAAAAAGTCGCGGTGTTTTTCATTGGCGGGCGCCGTCGCTCCCGGGAACTGAACAGTAGCAGCCGGCGTGAGTCGGCTCTGACATTGGTTTCGATAAGTTGGAGCGGACTCACGTCCGCTGCTGCGAAGTTCATGGGAATGGAGAATAACAGGAGCCGTGCGCGAATGCGTCTGATGAAATCAGAGAGTGTTTTTACCGGTTGGCGCTGGCCGGCGGGTTTGCTAGGCTTCGGGCATGGAACTCTTCCAGCGCATTCTCAAGACGGCCATCGAGGGCGGCGCGTCGGACGTGCATTTGAAAATCGGCACGCCGGTCATTTTTCGCATCAATCGCGAATTGATCGCGGTGGATTCGCCCTTCCCAACGCCGGAATGGATGGTAAAAATTGTTGAAACCATCACACCGGCGCATATGAAAAAGCGGCTGGAGGAGGAACGCGAAATTGATTTTTCGTATTTCGTTCCCGGCATTGGCCGCTTTCGCACCAACTTGTTTCAACAGCGCGGGCAATGGTGCCTGGCGATGCGCTACGTCAAGACCCAGGTGCCCGGCTTTGAAGAGCTCGGCTTGCTGGAGCAGATAAAAAAAATCACCGAATCTCCCCGCGGGATTGTGCTGGTGGCCGGCGCGACCGGCTGCGGCAAGTCCACCACGCTCGCGGCCATGGTGGAACACATCAATGGCAATTTCAAAAAACACATCGTCACGCTGGAAGACCCGATTGAATACGTTTTTGAAGACAACCAGTCGGTGATCGAACAGCGGGAGGTTGGCCTCGACACATCTTCGTTCCATCATGCGCTCCGGAACGTTCTGCGCCAGGACCCGGACGTCATCATGATCGGCGAAATGCGGGATGACATCAGTTTTGCCGCGGCCATGAGCGCGGCGGACACGGGCCATCTGGTCTTGTCCACGTTGCATACGACCAATGCGTCGCAATCCATCACCCGCATCCTGGAATTCTTCAAGGCTGATGAGCGCGAGCAAATCCGCCGGCAGCTCGCCACCACCCTGCGCGCCGTGGTCTGCCAGCGCATGGTCGGCACCCTGGACAACAAATCCACGCCGGCCCTGGAGATCCTCATCAACACGCCGATGGTCAGAAAACTCCTCGAAGAAAACCGCCTCGACAAATTGCCCGCCGCCATCGAAACCAGCGTGGACGACGGGATGCTCACGTTCAACCAGTCGTTGTTCAATTTGGTCAAGGCGGGGCGCGTGACCGAGAAAGAGGCCCTGTCCAAAGCCACCAATCCCCAGGCGCTGGAGATGAACTTCAAGGGCATTTTCCTCGATGAAGGCCGTCGCATTATCAGCAGTTGATTAAACGCAAGCTGGAAGGACTGTAAAACTGCAATTGACTTAATGCCGACCAGCGGTATCGTATCTAACCATGCGAGTGTCGAAGGAAACTGATTATGCGTTGCGTGCCTTGTTCACGCTGGTGGATCATTTCGGCGGCGCGCCCATACCGATTCGCGAGTTGGCCCGGAGGAATGATGTTCCCAAACGTTTTTTGGAGCAAATCATGCTCAAACTCAAGGCCCAGGGCTGGGTGGACAGCGTTGCCGGTGTGCGCGGCGGATATGTGCTTGCCAAAGATCCCGGCAAGATTACGATGGGCGAGGTGGTGAGGCTTTTTGATGGCATTATAGCACCAATTGATTGTGTTTCGGTCACGGGCTACAAGCGATGTTCGCAGGAGCCGGTCTGCCGGTTCAGGCGCGTGTTTCTCGACGCGCGCAATTACGTTGCCGGGTTGATGGAGCATGCCACACTGGCCGAAGTTGCCAAGAGCGAGCCGGTGTCAAAACGGGAGATTTCAGCCGGTTTCATTGGCGGCGAAGGCATTTAGAAAAAAATCAAAAAACCAGTTGACAATTCCAGCCAGCTGTGGATAATAACGATATAATAAATCGTTAATCAAATGAAGAATGGAATTGAAAGTGTCGGTTCAAGTTGCTGCCTTTTGCGGAAGGTTGAGGCGTGCCGGGAAGAGGTTTTTATTTCGCCTTAAAGACGACTTAACATATCGCTATTTAAAGCATCAAATGGACCGGAAGTTTTATTGATATGAGCTCGATTCAAATTAAATCGGAGAGCGGCGCCGAACGGCCATTGAACTGGCTGGAAGTGGTCCGCCGGCAGGTTGGGTCGCTGCGTTACGGCGTGGTGCAAATTGTCGTGCATGATTCACGGGTCACGCAGATTGAGAAAACCGAGCGCGTGCGGCTGGAGAAAGCCGGCGCCCAAACAATTCAGGACGATCTGAAATAAAACCAATGCCGACCGGACGGCTGGAGGCGAAACAAAATAACCAATGAAAATATGAAACCAAATCCGTTGATATTCGCAGTCCTCGTGGGGATACAGTTTGTACTCCCTGCTTTTGCCGCAGACAGTGCGGCTGCCAGCTCCGTGGAAGCCGCGGAGATTGAAGCCTTGAAAAAAGAAGTTCAGGAACTCAGCCAGCAAGTCCGGGCGCTTGCCCATCAGCGCGACCTGGATCAGCAAACCAACGCGGCTGTGGCTGCGGACCAAATCCAGGACCTGGACCAGAAGGTGCGGATTCTTGGTCGCCAGCGGGAACTGGATCAGGAGTCCGCTGTTGCTGCCGCCAAGACGCAACCGCGCCTCACGGTTGGGGCCAGCGGATTCAGTTTCGGTTCCGCCGATTCAAATTTCGTGGTGGCCCTGCACGGTGTGATCCAAGTGGACAGCCGCACCTTTCAGCAAAACGACAATGTGCCGGGCAACGACAGTATTCTGCTGCGCCGGGCGCGGCCCATCCTTTCCGGAACCGTGTTCCGCGACTTTGACTTCCTTTTCGTGCCGGAATTTGGCGGCGGCACGCCCGGAGCCGCCAGTTCGGCGACCACGCCGAGCATCTACGATGCCTATGTGAATTATCGCTACTTGCCGGAGTTCCAGGTCCAGGCGGGCAAATTCAAGGCGCCGGTCGGGCTGGAGCAATTGCAGACGGACGTCAACCTCTCCTTCAATGAGCGTTCGCTGGTCACAGATCTGGTGCCGAACCGGGATCTGGGTTTTGAACTGCATGGTGACATTGCCGGCGGCGTGTTGAGTTATGCGGCGGGCATCTTCAACGGCGTGGGCGACGCCCGCAACTCGAGCAACATCGGCTTTCAGGACGATCGGGAATTTGACGGGCGATTGTTCATCCAGCCGTTCAAGCAAACCAGCCTCAAGCCCCTGCAAAACCTGGGCTTTGGCGTCGGCGGCAGTTGGGGGGATTCGTCCATCACCAACACCCTCGATTTGCCTGCTTCGACCGGCGGTTCGTCAACATCCGCAGGATTTTTTACGGACGGGCAGCAGCAGTTCTTCGCCTACACCAACGGCGTCGTGGCCGCCCACACCCACTGGCGGCTGTCGCCGCAGGCCTATTATTACTATGGCCCGCTGAGCTTGATGGGGGAATATGCGATTTCCGACCAGGGCGTCCGCAATGGAGCGCATTCGGCGGATTTGCGAAACACCGCCTGGGAAATTTCGGGCGGCTGGGTGTTGACGGGCGAGGATGCCACGTTCAACGGTGTGACGCCGAAGCATCCGTTTGATCCGCGCATTGGGCAGTGGGGCGCGTTGCAAGTGGTGGGACGTTACGCGGAACTGGACGTTGACAACGCAGCCTTTCCATTTTTCGCGAATCCGGCAGCCTCGGCTTCCGAGGCCCGGTCATGGGCGGTGGGATTGAACTGGTATTTGAACAAGAACATCCGGTTCAACACCAGTTTCTCCCATACTTCATTTGGCGGCGGGGGCAGTGCCACCGGCAGTGCGGCCAGTGCGCCGCCGGGAAGCGTCAGCAGCCACCCGGAAAATGTGTTGTTTACCCGCATCCAATTGGGATTTTAATGGCGGTGAAAACTTGAAAGATTACAGCCCATGAAAACATTTCTGAAAATACTGGTTCCGCTGGCCTTCGCTCTCGCCGCTGTGGCGGATGCGAAGGACATCAAACTCTTGAACGTCTCCTACGACCCGACCCGTGAGTTGTATCAGGATTACAACACCGCGTTCGCCAGGTATTGGAAGGCCAAAACCGGCGACAACGTGGCCGTGGCGCAATCGCACGGCGGCTCCGGCAAACAGGCGCAGTCCGTCATCAACGGCCTCGAAGCCGACGTCGTCACGCTCGCGCTGGCGTACGACATTGACGCGATTGCCCAGCAGGCAAAGCTGCTGCCCGCCGATTGGCAGAAACGCCTGCCGGACAATAGCACGCCCTACACCTCGACCATCGTGTTTCTCGTGCGCAAGGGGAACCCCAAACACATCAAGGATTGGGACGATCTCGTGAAACCGAACGTGGTGGTCGTGACGCCGAATCCCAAAACCTCCGGCGGCGCGCGCTGGAATTACCTCGCCGCGTGGGCTTACGCACTCGACCAATATGGCCACGACGACGCCAGGGCGCGCGATTTCGTCAAGCGGCTTTACAAGAATGTGCCCGTGCTCGATTCCGGCGCGCGCGGCTCGACCACGACGTTCGTTGAGCGTGAAATCGGCGACGTGCTGCTCGCGTGGGAAAACGAGGCGCATCTCGCCCTCAAACAATTCGGCGCGGACAAGTTTGACATCGTCACCCCGCCCTTGAGCATCCTGGCCGAACCGCCGGTGGCGGTCGTGGACAAGGTGGCGAAAAAGCACGACACGGCCGACGTGGCGCGGGCTTATCTCGAATATCTTTACTCCGACGAGGGCCAGGACATCGTCGGCCGGAATTTTTACCGTCCGCGCTCGGAAAAGGCCGCGGCTAAATATGCCGGCCAGTTCAGCCCGGTGAAACTTGTCACGGTGGACGAAGTTTTCGGCGGCTGGCAGAAGGCGCAGAAAACCCATTTCGCCGATGGCGGCGTCTTTGACCAAATCTTTCAACCCTGAAACCGCTTCGTGGTTCTCCCGCAAAAGAGAACCACCAGCCCAAATCAAAAAATTTATGCCAATCGTTGCAACTCAATCCCAGGCCATCGCCCAACCGCCGCTGGCACGCCGTCGCTCCATTGCCGACCTGCTCGCGCCGCTGGATTCCATCGCCGCCCAATCACCGAATCTCGTGGCGAACCACGAAGCGCGCTTTGAAGCCGGCGGCGAAACCTACACCCTGCCGCGCTATTTGTTTGTCGGGCCCAAGGGCGGCGACACGCCGATCCGTGTCGGGATTTTTGCGGGCATTCACGGTGACGAGCCGGAAGGCGTGCGGGCAGTGATTCAATTTATCAAGTTGCTGGAAGCAAAGCCTGAGCTGGCCGCCGGTTATTATTTGTCGTTCTACCCGGTTTGCAATCCGACCGGTCTGGAGGACGGCACCCGCCACTCGCGCAGCGGGAAGGACTTGAACCGCGAATTCTGGAGCAGCTCCAGTGAACCGGAAGTCCGGCTGTTGCAGGCCGAACTTACTTCGCGTTCCTTCAACGGCATTATTTCGCTGCACACCGACGATACCAGCGCCGGTTTTTACGGCATTGTGCGCGGGGCGACGCTCACGAAACATCTCATCGAACCCGCGTTGCAGGCCGCCGGGACATTCCTGCCGCGCGACCCGCGTTCCATCATTGACGGTTTCCAGGCGCGCAATGGCATCATCCGCGACGCCTACGACGGCGTGTTGAGCGCGCCGCCGAAAGTGCGGCCGCGTCCGTTTGAAATCATTCTCGAAACGCCCCAGACGCCGCCGACTTTTTTGAAGGAATGCGCGTTTGTCGCGGCGCTCACGTCCATTTTGACCGAATACCGCCAATTCATTGCTTACGCACCGAACCTGTAACCACAACATTATATGAGCCGAATATTCAATGACATCACCGAAACCATTGGCAACACGCCGCTCGTGCGCCTGAACCGCACGGCGAAAAAACACGGCGCCATCGCCGACGTGCTGCTCAAACTCGAATTCTTCAACCCGCTGTCCAGCGTCAAGGACCGCATCGGCATCGCCATGATTGACGACGCGCTCAAGTCCGGCGCCATCACCCCGGACACCGTGCTCATCGAGCCGACCAGCGGCAACACCGGCATTGCGCTGGCGTTTGTCGCCGCCGCCAAGGGATTGAAATTGATTTTGACCATGCCCGAAACAATGAGCTTGGAACGACGTAAATTGTTGAAAATTCTCGGCGCGAAACTCGTGCTTACCGAGGGCGCCAAGGGCATGAAAGGCGCGATTGCCAAGGCCGACGAACTGCATCAGCAGATTCCGAACAGCGTCGTCCTGCAGCAATTTTCCAATCCGTCAAATCCGGCGATCCATCGCAAGACGACCGCCGAGGAAATCTGGCGGGACACCGACGGCCAGGTGGATTTTGTCGTCGCGGGTGTCGGCACCGGCGGCACGATCACCGGCGTGGCCGAGGTCATCAAAAAACTCAAGCCGTCGTTCAAGGCGATTGCCGTCGAGCCGGCGAAGTCGCCGGTCATTTCCGGCGGCCAGGCCGCCCCGCACAAATTGCAGGGCATCGGCGCCGGTTTTATTCCCGCCAACCTGAACGTGAAAATCGTGAATGAAGTCATCAAGGTGAACGAGGAGGACTCCGGCCCGGTTTCCAAGGAGGTCAACCAGTTGGACGGCATTCCCGTGGGCATCTCCAGCGGCGCGGCGATTTGGGCGGCCTTGCAACTGGCCAAACGCCCGGAAAACAAGGGCAAGACCATCGTCGCCATCGTGCCGTCGTCCGCCGAACGCTACCTTTCGACGTGGCTGTTTGCCGACATTGACACCAATACCGACGACATCAGCGGTCTGATTCCCGCCGGTAAAACATCCAATTAAACCGATCAGAAAACTGAAGGCCCTAAAAACACATCAATCAATGTTTGTTCAGCCCGACCGGACCACCGGAGGATTGCTGGCTAAGAAAAAAATCAGCCAATGAAAATCAATCTGTTTGTCCGAGTCATTCAATCCCTTCAAAACCGGCGCACGCGTCTCGTGTTCCTGTTTGCGGCGCTGCTGCTCGCTTCGGCGGGCGGTGTCAGGGCCGACGATACGACCACCAATGCTCCGTCCGCCAATGCCGGCGCGGCGGCGAAGAGTGAAAAGCCGCCGCCGCTGCCGCTACATCAAATCGAAGGCAACGGCGGCATCTTTGCCACACTGTCGGCCTACATTGTCAATCCACCGCGCAACGGCGAACCGGTTGGCCGGCCCGCCTTTGGTTTTTCCTACGTTGACCTCGGCCACGGCCAGGACCTCGAGGCGTTGACCGTGACGGAATCTCCGTTTAGCCGCCTCGAACTGGGTTATGGTTACAACAACTTCAACCTCGGCAATTTGCCGCTGGCGGTTTATCAGGCGACCAAACTCGATCTGAGCGAAACCTCCGTTGAATTGCACAACTTCAACGCGCGGGTGCAGATCCTGAAGGAAGGCGAGTTCGACCAGAAGTGGCTTCCGGCGCTGACCTTCGGCACGCACTTCAAATACAACGCCTCCTACGACGACATCAACAGCCAGCTCGACGGAACGCTGAAAGCCATCGGCGTCACCAAAAACGACGGCGTGGACTTCACGCTTTACGCTTCCAAGCTGTTCACCCAGTTGCCGCGTCCGGTGCTGGTGGAACTGGGCGGTCGCGCAACCGAAGGCGTCTGGAACGGGCTGCTCGGCTTCACGGACAGATACAGCTTCCTGTTTGAAGGCAATGTCGTCGTGTTTGTGACTGATTCCATCGCCTTGGCGGGGGAATACCGGCAGCAAAACACCGATTACAATTACAACAAAGTTCCCAGCCTGATCGGAAAAGCGGGCGACTGGTGGACGATTGACGCCGCTTACGTCGTCAACAAACACCTGACGCTGGCCGTGGGCTACGGACATTTCGGCACCGTGCTGAACAACGAAGCCAACGGCGTCTGGGGCATCACCACCAAATGGGAATTCTAATGAACAGAGACCTTTGCAAAAACACCTTGGCGAGAACTGTAGCGTCCGGCCTGTGGCCGGAAACACAGGATTTCGAGACAGGAATGTCGAGGCACAGCCTCGACGCTACACATTTTGCAAAGGTCTTCAACAATCAATTCAGGCTGGAGGCCGGACGGCAGCTTGCGCTTTCGTCGTGCGTCTCCTCCGAACGCGCTGGTTCACGCAACTCGTTTCGGCCTCCAGCTGTTCAATTTATCCATCAGCAAACCAACCAACAACCGGTGGCGTCGCATTCTGCACATCGCGGTTTCCTGCGATCGGGAATTGCCCCCGGCCACCGTTTCAGTATTATAAATAACAAAAACAAACAAAAATAATCATGAGTACCAAAACCAAAGGCCTCAGCACGCTGGCGCTTCACGCCGGCCAGGTTCCCGATCCCACCACCGGCTCGCGCGCCGTGCCGATTTACCAGACGACGTCCTACGTCTTCAAAAACACCGACCACGCGGCAAATCTGTTTGCCCTGAAGGAATTCGGCAACATTTACACCCGCATTATGAACCCCACCACCGATGTCTTCGAACAGCGCATTGCCGCGTTGGAAGGCGGCACTGGCGCGTTGGGCGTGGCGTCGGGGTCGGCGGCCATCACCTTCGCGCTGCTCGCCATCACCCGGCTGGGTGATGAAATTGTGGCGGGCAACAACCTTTACGGCGGCACCTACCAGCTTTTCCATTACACGTTGCCCAAGCTGGGCCGCACGGCGAAGTTCGTGAACTCCCGCGACCCGGAAGCGTTCCGCAAGGCCATCACGCCGAAAACCCGCGCGCTTTACATCGAGACCGTTGGCAATCCCAAGCTCGACGTGCCGGACTTTGAAGCCATCGCCAAAATCGCGCACGAGGCCGGTCTTCCACTGGTCGTGGACAACACGGTCGGCGTCGGCCTGGTGCGGCCGTTTGATCACGGCGCGGACATCATCGTCACATCGGCCACGAAATACGTCGGCGGCCACGGCACTTCCATTGGCGGCGTCATCGTGGATTCCGGCAAGTTCAAGTGGAACAACGGCAAGTTCCCCGAGTTCACCGAACCCGATCCAAGCTATCATGGCTTGGTTTACTGGGACGCGTTGAGCAACGTGCCCGGCATGGGCAATGTGGCCTTCATTCTCAAGGTGCGCGTCACCCTGTTGCGCGACATCGGCGCGGCGCTCAGTCCGTTTAACTCGTTCCTCTTTTTGCAGGGACTGGAAACGCTGCCGCTCCGCCAGAAACAACATTCCGCCAACGCGCTTGAAATCGCCAAATGGCTCAAGACGCATCCGCTGGTGAGTTGGGTGACGTATCCGGGTTTGCCGGACGATCCCAGCTACAAGATTGCCTCGAAGTATCTGAAGCACGGCTTCGGCGGTCTGGTCGGTTTTGGCGTCAAGGGCGGACTGGAAGCGGGCAAGAAATTCATCAACTCGGTGAAGCTGCTCTCGCACCTCGCCAACATCGGCGACGCCAAGACGCTGGTGATTCATCCGGCCTCGACCACGCACTCGCAGTTGACGCCGGCCGAATTGGAAGAAACCGGCGCCACGCCCGACTATGTCCGGCTGTCCGTTGGATTGGAAGACGTGGAGGACATCAAGGCAGACATTGACCAGGCGCTCGGCGGGTCATAACATTCAAGGATGGGGAAACGGCAGGCGGAGCCAAAAATTGGGTAACGTCTTAATTTCGTGTAGCGTCGAGCCTGTGGCTCGACCCGATCGGCGTACAGCGCCGAACAAAAAATTAAGACCGCCAAAAAATTGGTTCCGCTTGCCTGTTATTTCCGGCAGGCTGGACGGACGGGAAGCGCGAAATTATGTCTGAAAAACAAATGCTCGAAGGCGATTTGCAGGACCAGGTGCTCGGGGAATATCACTCCGATCTGGGCGTGACGCATTCGCAGGTGGCGACGCTGCCGGGCTTTGCCACCGAATCCGGACACGAGTTCAAGGAAATCCAAATCGCCTACCAGACGCTCGGCAAATTGTCGCCGCGGCGGGACAACGTGATTCTTGTTTGTCATGCGCTGTCCGGCGACGCGCACGTGGCCGGACTCAACTCCGCCACAGGCCGTCCCGGCTGGTGGGATTTTCACGTGGGGCCGGGCAAGGCGATTGACACCAACCGTTTTTTTGTCGTCTGCCCCAATGTTTTGGGCGGTTGCTCCGGCAGCACCGGCCCGTCGTCCGCTAATCCAGAAACCGGGCATCCCTATGCCACCGATTTTCCGCCGGTGACCATCCGCGACATGGTGCGCGCGCAGGCGGCGTTAATGGATCATCTCCAGCTACCGGAAATTTTCGCCGTCACCGGCGGTTCGATGGGTGGAATGCAGGCGCTGGTCTGGGCGACGGATTATCCGGAGCGGGTGAGAAACTGCGTGCCGATTGCCACCTGCACGGCCCATCACGCCATGCAGATCGCCTTCAATGAAATCGGGCGGCAGGCGATCCTCACCGACCCCAACTGGCGCGACGGTCATTATTACGACAATCCGGACGGCGCCCGTCCCGCGCACGGGCTGGCGGTGGCGCGCATGGTCGGCCACGTGACCTACCTCAGCGAATATTCACTGCGCGCCAAGTTCGGCCGCCGGTTGCAGCGCTCTGCCCAGCCGGAGGACCTGTTCCCGGATTTCTTCTCGGTCGAAAGCTATCTGCACCATCAGGGCGACAGCTTTGTCCGCCGCTTTGATCCCAACTCCTATCTTTACCTGACCAAGGCGATTGACCGTTTTGATTTCCTGGCGGGCCGCGAAACGCGCGAGGCGCTGGACCGGGTGCGGGCGCGGTTCCTGGTGATTTCATTCGAGTCCGACTGGTTGTATCCGCCGTCCCAATCGCGCGATCTTGTCAAACTGCTCAAACGCCACAATCTGGCGGTAACCTATCTGAACCTGCCGACGCCTTACGGGCACGACTCGTTCCTGATCCAAAACCCGGAATTTTCCAGCGCGTTGAGCCATTTTCTCAACCAGGAATACGACTCCCGCGCGGCGAACACCGCCGACTGAATTCCATGCATCCTGCGCTTTATGACCAGGTGATTGAGTGGCTGCCGCCCAACGCGCGCGTGCTGGACTTGGGGTCCGGCGACGGCGCGTTCCTGGAGCGGCTGGTGAAAACCCACAAGGTCCGCGCCGAGGGCGTCGAGCGCGACCCGGTCCTGGTTTCGCGGTGCATCGAACGCGGGCTGGTGGTGCATCAGGGGGACATTGCCGATGGACTGGACCAATACGCCTCCGGGGCGTTTGATCACGTGCTGCTGCTGGGCACATTTCAGGAATTGCTGGCTCCGGCGGACATTCTTCGGGAAGCCTTCCGCGTCGGGCGCGAGGTTATCGTTGCTTACACCAATTTCGCTCATATCCGCGTCCGCCTGCAAATTTTGTTCGAGGGCCGCACGCCCATCACCCGCTCGCTGCCGGCGCCGTGGTATCGCACGCAGCAACCTGCATTTTCTTTCCCTGCTGGACTTTCAGGAATTCTGCCGCGACCTCGGCGTCCGCGAAGTCAGCCGCGCCTGTTTCAACACGCGCGGCGCGGTGAGTTTTCTGCCCAATCTTCGCGCGGAAGAAGTTGTGAGCCGGCTCCATAATTCGCTCACCTCAAATATTCGTTCGAGGGCCGCACGCCCATCACCCGCTCGCTGCCGGCGCCATGGTATCGCACCCACAACCTGCATTTCCTGTCGCTGCTGGACTTTCAGGATTTCTGCCGCGATCTCGGCGTCCGCGAAGTCAGCCGCGCCTGTTTCAACACGCGCGGCGCGGTGAGTTTCCTACCCAATCTGCGGGCGGAAGAAGTTGTGAGCCGGCTCCAGGCCGGAACCCTTCAAACACCATCAGCCAAACCTTATGACGCGCAGATTTAACCGCATCATCCAAGCCGTCACCCGGCCGCTTTCCGCCGTCGCGTAAAGAATTGCTTTCGTTGCAAGTTAACAATGGTTATACCGCTCAAAAGGATCTGGCATGGCGAATAAAAAAAACAGCGTGTTGCCCGGCTTCAAATTGACGCTCGGCTACACGGTGCTCTATCTCGGCCTCATCGTCCTGATTCCGCTGGCCTGCACGTTTTGGAAGGCGAGCGCGCTGACGTGGGACCAGTTCTGGCACATCGTCACCGCGCCGCGCGTGATGGCGTCGTATCGCCTGAGCTTCGGCGCGTCGTTTCTGGCGGCGCTCATCAATCTGGTCTTCGGCCTGCTCGTCGCGTGGGTGCTGGTGCGCTACCAGTTTTTTGGCAAACGGTTCGTGGACGCGCTGGTGGACCTGCCGTTCGCGCTGCCGACGGCGGTGGCGGGCATCGCGTTGACGGCCATTTACGCGCCGAACGGCTGGATCGGCCACTGGCTCGCGCCGCTGGGCATCAAGGTCGCCTACACCCGCCTCGGCGTGCTGGTCGCGCTCACGTTCATCGGGCTGCCGTTCCTGGTGCGCACGGTGCAGCCGGTGCTGGAGGATTTCGACCGCGAGATTGAGGAATCCGCGGCCAGCCTGGGCGCGAACCGCTGGCAGACGTTCTGGCGCGTCACGCTGCCGATGTTGCGGCCGGCGCTGCTGACCGGGTTCACGCTCGCGTTCGCCCGCGCGCTGGGCGAGTACGGCTCGGTCGTTTTCATCGCCGGCAACATGCCCATGAAAACCGAAATCACGCCGCTGCTCATCATCACCAAGCTCGAGGAATTTGATTATCCCGGCGCCACGGCCATTGCGGTGGTGATGCTGGTCGCTTCCTTTGTGCTGTTGCTGGCCATCAATTTTCTCCAATGGTGGAGCCATCGCCATTACGCACCGGCTTGATTTATGGTTCCCGCATCCACCTTTTCCACGCCGCGCCGCGCCGCACCCCGCCGTGTGACGGCCGAGCCGCCGTTCGTGCGCTGGCTGCTCATCAGTGTGGCGTTGGTGTTTCTGGGCTTGTTTCTGGTCGTGCCGCTGGCGGCGGTTTTCACCGAGGCGTTTGCCAAGGGCGTTGGATATTATTTTCACTCGTTCAACGACCCGAACACCCTGGCCGCCATCAAGCTGACCTTCATCGCTGCCGGCATCGCCGTGCCGTTGAACTGCGTTTTTGGCGTGGCGGCGGCGTGGGCGATTGCCAAATTCGATTTCCGCGGCAAAACCGTGCTCATCACACTCATTGACCTGCCGTTCTCGGTTTCGCCGGTGGTTTCCGGGATGATTTACGTGCTGCTCTTCGGCGCGCAGGGGGTGGTTGGCCCTTGGTTCATCGCACACAACATCCAGATCATTTTCGCCGTGCCGGGCATTGTGCTGGCGACAATTTTTGTGACGTTTCCGTTTGTCGCGCGCGAATTGATTCCGCTCATGCAGGCACAGGGCCGCACTGAGGAGGAGGCGGCGCACGTGTTGGGCGCCAGCGGCTGGCAGACGTTCTGGCGGGTGACCATGCCGAACATCAAATGGGGGCTGATTTATGGCGTCATCCTTTGCAACGCGCGGGCGATGGGCGAGTTCGGCGCGGTGTCGGTCGTCAGCGGCCACATTCGCGGCCAGACAAATACCATTCCCTTGCACGTCGAAATTCTGTACAACGAATACAATTTCGTCGGCGCCTTTGCCGTGGCGTCGCTGCTGACGTTCCTGGCGATTGTCACGCTGGTGCTGAAAACCTGGGTGGAACGCAAAAATACCGCGCTGCGCGGGGCGGAAAACTGATTAAACACATGAGTGTTGAAGTTCTCAACGTCACAAAAAAATTCGGCCAGTTCACCGCGCTCGACAACGTGAGCCTGAAGATCGAGTCCGGCGAACTCGTCGCCCTGCTCGGTCCGTCCGGTTCGGGCAAGACGACGCTGCTCCGCATCATTGCCGGGCTGGAGTTCCCCGATCCCGGCGACGCGCAGGTTTTGTATTACGGCGAGGACGTGACCATGATTCCCGCGAGCCAGCGCAAGGCCGGTTTCGCCTTCCAGCATTACGCGTTGTTCCGGCATTTGAACGTCTTTGAAAACATCGCGTTCGGCCTGCGCGTCCGTCCGCGCGAGACCCGGCCGGCGGAGGCGGAAATCCGCGCACGCGTGGAAAAACTGCTGAAATTAATCCAGCTCGAGCCATTGGCGAAGCGGTTTCCGTCTCAACTTTCCGGCGGCCAGCGCCAGCGGGTTTCGCTGGCCCGCGCGCTGGCGGTTGAACCCAAGGTACTGCTGCTCGATGAGCCGTTCGGCGCGCTCGACGCGAAGGTGCGGAAGGAACTGCGCCGCTGGCTGCGGCAATTGCACGAGGAAATCCACATCACGACGCTGTTTGTGACGCACGACCAGGAGGAGGCGCTGGAAGTGGCCGACCGCGTGGCCATTTTGCGCGTGGGCCGCGTCGAGCAGATCGGCACGCCGGAGGAAATTTACGACAACCCGGCCTCGCCGTTCGTGTACGATTTTCTCGGCAACGTGAACCTGTTCAGCGGACGGCTGCGCGACGGCGCCGTCGTCATTGGTGAAACCAAAATTGACATGCCGGAAACCGCCGGGGAGATGGACACGGACGCCATCGCCTTTGTGCGTCCGCACGACATTCGCGTCAGCCGCGAACCGGGCGGCCCGGCGACGCTGGCGGCGCGTGTCATTCGCAGCAACGCCGCCGGCCCAATGGCCAGTCTGGAGCTGGTGCGGCTCGACACGGGCGGACAATTTACCGTGCAGTTGAGCAAGGAACAATTCCAGCAATTGCAGCCGAAGGCGGGCGAGCCGGTGTTCGTGGAATTGCGGAACGTGAAGGTTTTCTCCGACGATTATTCGATTTGAACTTGGCCGCCAAACGTGGGAGATTGGCGCCCATGACCGCTTTCCTGGGGAAATTATTATTCCCACGCCAGCAACCCGATGTGCAAAGGCGGAAGGTGAACATGATCCTGGCGGTTGTTTTTGTCAGCCTTCTTCTCGGTGGCCTGATTACGTTGGCAATGGTCTTGGGCAACAAAGCTGGCGCTCGTTGAACCTTTTGAGCGCGGGCACGGATGAAGATGGGGTGGCCGACGGGACTCGAACCCGCAACAACAAGCTCCACAAGCTTGGACTCTACCATTGAGCTACGGCCACCAACCGGCTCACAAGCTAGTTTTTCCCGCTGCGCGCGTCAAGTTTATGGGCGGCAGATTATCTGGTGAAAATGGCGGGCGAAGGGAGCCGGAATGACTAAATCCTAAATCCGAATGACTTAATAATTCCCGCGAATGCATGGGTGGCGGAAATTATTTTGCCATTCGGGTTTCGTCATTCTTTCGTCATTATGATTTGGTCATTAGTCATTGTCCAACGCCGCATTCCCTGGAACTGCGTCTTTTGCCGGGATATTTTCGTTCCGCCATTGCCAACACCGCGCCGCCGCCTTAGAATTTCCGCCGTTTCATGGCCGAATACAAAGTCCAGTTCGAGGTCTTCGAAGGCCCGCTCGATTTGCTCCTTTATCTCATCAAAAAGGAGGAGGTGGACATTTATGAAGTCAACCTCACGCGCCTCGCCACCCAGTTCATCGAATACATTGACCTGATGCGCCAGTTCGATCTCGAGATCGCCGGCGAATTTCTCGTGATGGCCTCGACGCTCATGTACATCAAGAGCCGCGAGCTGCTGCCGGTGGACCAGCAGGTGCAGGTCGAAGGCGAGGAGGAAGGCGAAGACCCGCGCTGGGAATTGATCCGGCAGCTCGTCGAATACAAAAAATTCAAGGACGCCGCCGCGCGCCTGCAAGTCCTCGAAGCCGAGCAGGAAAACATTTTTCCGCGCCTGCCCGGCAAGCTCGAATTTGAAAACGCCGCGCCGCCGCCCAAGCCGGATGTTTCGATTTTCGATCTGCTCAACGCCGTCAACGTCGTGCTGCAGCGCTTCAGCAAGCGGGAAGATCCGGGCGCGATATACGAGGACAAATGGAGCGTCAGTGAAAAAATCGAGTTCATTCTCCGCGTGATTTCCGAACGCGGCAGCCTGCGCTTTGCCGAACTGTTCGAAAGCGCCGCCAACCGGTCGGAGGTCATCTGCACCTTTCTGGCGCTGCTCGAATTGATCCGCCTGCGCCAGCTCGTCTGCTCGCAACCCGAACCCTTTGGCGAAATCGAAATCCGCCGCACCGAACCAGCGGCGACCGGAGCGCCGGCCTCCGGCACGGCACAAGGCGATGCCCCATTTTCACCCGCGACTGAACCCGTTGCCGCATCCGTACCCGTTCCGGTTGTTTCTCAACCAACTGTTGCTGCCAGTGAGGCCGGCCCGGAAGGTGAAAGCCCGCGTTAATCGTAAATCGCAAATCGAAAATCACAAATGGAACTTAAATTCATTCTCGAATCGCTGCTGTTCTCCGCGCAAAAACCGCTGAGCGTGAAGGAGCTTCGCGACGTGCTCGCCGCCGCCACCGAACAGGAGGGCGCCGATGCCACCGCCAAATCGCTGGCCAAAACCAGGGACACCGAACTGACGCTGGCGCTCGAAGAACTCGCGCGCGACCACGAAGCTGCCGCGCGCAGCTACCGTCTCGCGTGTGTCGCCGGGTCATGGCAATTCGTCACCCAGCCGGAATTTGCGCCGTGGCTCAAGGCGCTCGTCGGGGTGAAGGCCCGTCCGCCGCGGCTGTCGCAGCCCGCGCTCGAAACGCTGGCCATCGTCGCGTATCGCCAGCCCATCACGCGCGCCGAGATCGAGCAGATTCGCGGCGTGAACGTGGACGCCACGATGCAGACGCTCACGGAGCGCGGTCTGGTGGAGGCCGTTGGCCGCGCCGAAGTGGTGGGTCGTCCGCCGACTTACGGCACGACCGCGCTGTTCCTCGAATACTTTGGTTTGAGCGACCTCGACGGTTTGCCCGCCGCGGACGAACTCCGCCGCATTGCCGTTGAAAAACCGCCCGGCCCGGTCACCGCCGAACCCGGCCTGGCCACGAACCCGCCCGAGCAACTGGCATTGGAAAATGCCGCGCCGAAGCCGGATGAAGGCGGAAATGAAAGCCCTGAAAGGGCGGAAGATAGTAGCCCAGGGCAAGCGAAATGAAATGAGCGCAGCCCTGGGATCACGTCCCACAAAATATTCCTTCTCCCATCGGATGGGAGAAGGTGGCCGGAGGCCGGATGAGGGCTGAAGAGAACAGCATGAACCGCTACGAAATGATTATTTGGTGGAGCGCGGAAGACGGTGCCTACGTGGTGGACGTGCCGGAACTTCCCGGTTGCATGGCCCACGGCCCGACCCGGCAGGACGCCATCAAAACCGCCGAGGACGCCATCAAATTTTGGATCAAAACGGCAAAGGAAGACGGCCAGGACATTCCGCAGCCACGTGGACGGTTGGTTTATGCGTGATTGTCACCGCCGAACCCGGCCTGGCCACGAACCCGCTGGAGCAACTGGCGTTGCAACCTGAACAAAAATCTGAAAACAATACATTGTAAGGCAGCTTATGGCTGATCCAGTTGGAATATGGGGAGCAGTTACTGGAACATTGGCTTTAGGGATTAAAGCATTTGAAATATATTGCGACCGAGCCAAAGTGAAATTAGAAGCTTCGATGGGTTTTCAATCAAATGAAGTTAATCCAAAATTCCATTTGTATGTTCAACTTTCGGTAGTCAATCAAGGTCGCAGATTAGTTAGAATTGAGTGTGCGGGAGTGATATTGCCAAACACGGCAATGAAAACTTTAGCCAAACCAGGGCAACCGTCTTTGTCTTGGGAACCTTCGTCATCCAGACGGGAATTATTTAATGCTAAAACCAAAGGTCGTCTTCTCGAACTTTCTGCTGAAGGGGGGAAATTTACTTTTACCGACGACAATTTTCCAGAAAGCGAAGCCCGTGATATGTTTAAAAAACAAAAGCAAGGAAAAGCATTTGTTCGCCTGACTTCGGGAAAAGAACTGTTCACAAATTTTTGTTTGGTTAATCCAGACGATTTGCCAAAGCCGGGCTGACTTGATTTTTCCTAGTGGCATGCATCTTCCCGGCAGTCGCAATTGGGGTTGGAAAATAATCTGGAAGGTGGTAAAAACCGGACAGTTCAACAATTCAAAGGCACACCCATGAAACTGACAGCATTTATTTCTACTGTGGCACTTGCCATGATGCTTGGCAGCACTTGCGAGGTTGTTTGGGGTCAAACGTACATGCAAAGACAAGCCGAGGCACAGGCAAAAGCCCAGCGGGATCGAGCCTACGCCCAAGCACAAGCGCAAGCCGAGGCACAGGCGCGAATGCAAGCAGCAGCACAAGCTGGCGCCAAACAAGCCGGATGGGAAATGTTTAGGGATGCCGCAGTTGCAAAGCTAACCAGTGAACGGGACGAAGCCCTTGCAAAATTAAGTGCAGGCTATACAAATCTTGCGGATTTGAAATCTCAGAAATTGATACTTAAACAAAAAGCTGCACAACTAGAAAGTCAAAGAAACGAATCGGAACTAGAAAACGGTCATCTTCGCGCCAAGCAATTGTTTAAACCGACAGACCCGTGGCGATTGTTGGACGGAAAAATCTATAACGCAAAGGATAAATCTTGGGTTCAATTTACGGGCCATGTTTTGGAAGTTAAACCAAATGGAATTCTTGTTCATGGAGATTTTGGCCCGCCGCTGGAAGCTGGCTACGGAGAACGAGAGTATTTTGTTGATAATTTTCCAATTAAGACCCACCCGTTTGCTGACGGAGAAGCAATCACGTCACCCATGAATTTTGTTGCTCATTTGGGCGCAGAATCATCAATCTATCAATATACCAACACAACAATTGACCTCCGTGTTAATACCGTTAGACGATTAGACTACGGAAAAATAGTTGATTCTCCTCCGCCTGATTTGGCCAAACAATGGGATAACATTGTTATCGTTGGTGGCGCTGACCCGCGAATTACAAAGGAACTGGATGATAATAAAAACGAACTGTCCAAAATTGAACTGCAATTGTCAGTGATTTCAGATGATTTTAACGCAAAAAAACAAAGCATATATTCCGAATGCGAAGCGAAGATAAAAGATTTGCCCAATGTATATGCAAAACAGTTGAAGGATAACGAGGCTGAAAAGCAGCAAGCGTTAGTTGCAAAAGTCCTCGCATTTGACCAAGCACAGGCCGACAAAGGCGATCCGGCTGCCTTGCTTCGCATGGGCGAGCGTTACCGTGACGGCAAGGGTGTTGAAAAGGATTCAGCCAGAGCCGATGAATATTTTAAGAAAGCTAACGAAGCCACCGAAGCGGAGGCGAAACGGATAAACGAAGAAAACAAACTCAACGAACAAGCTGCCAAGCACCAAAAATTTATTCGGATTTTAACCCTCGCGGACAGTGGAAGTCTGGAGAGCATGATTAGAGCTGGCAAATGTTATCGGGATGGAGAAGGCATTGAAAGAAATTTGGACAAGGCGCGCGAATATTTTAAGAAAGCATCTGACTTGGGTTCCGGGGAAGCTGCACAATTACTTTCCGATTGCTCAAAATAATATTAGCAGCGCGGAAATTACGGTGAATCATGGCTGCTCCAAAACCTTTTGCCTGGCAATGGCTCTGCGCGGGTCAGGAAATTTTTCCGGCCATGCTGGCGGCCGTCGCGGCGGCCCGGAAATCCATCCGGCTGGAAACTTATATTTATTCCGACGGCAAGCTGGGGCGGCAGTTCTTGGAAGCCTTGCTGGCGGCGGCAGGGCGCGGCGTGCGCGTCCAGGTCCTGGTGGATGCGCTGGGTTCGTGGCTGTTGCCGGATGATTTTTTTGCGCCGCTCGTGGCCGCCGGCGCGGAAGTCCGCCGCTTCAATCCCCTCCATCTCTGGCGGTTCGGCGTGCGCAACCATCGCAAGCTGCTGGTTTGCGATGACGCCACGATCTTCATTGGCGGATTCAACGTGTCCGATGAATACGATGGCGACGGCGTGAAGCGCGGCTGGTGCGATGTGGGCGTCCGGATTGAAAATCCCGTTCTGGCCGGGGAGCTGGCGGCGTCCTTCGATGAATTGTTCGCGCTGTCGGATTTCCGCCGCAACCCGCTGATGCGATTGCGCGCGTTCAAACGCCGGCGCAAACCGCTCAACCAACCGGCGGGGGAATTATTGCTGAGCCATCCCGGCCGGGGCTCCAGCCCGTTTCAAACCGCGTTGCATCAGGATCTGGCCAAAGCCCGCGAGGTGCGGATCGTGAGCGCGTATTTTCTGCCGACCCGGCGGCTGCGGCGGGATTTGCTGCGCGCGGCGCGGCGCGGCGGGCGCGTGCAACTGATTCTGGCCGGCAAATCCGACGTGCTGGTGTCGCAACTGGCGGGCCGGAGTTTGTATCGCCGCCTGCTGAAGGCCGGCGTGGAGATTTACGAGTATCAACCGCAGGTTCTGCACGCCAAACTGATTCTCAGCGACGGGGCGGTTTACGCCGGCTCGTCCAACCTCGACATCCGCAGCCTCAATCTGAATTACGAACTGATGCTGCGTCTCGAAGACGAGGCGGCGGCCTTTGAAGCGCGGGAAGTTTTTGAGCGCCTGCTAAAACACTCGCAAAGAATCGAGCTTCACCAGTGGCGGAAGTCACAGACCTTCTGGCAGCGTTGGCAAAACCACTGGGCGCATTTTCTGCTGACCCGGATTGATCCCTTTGTCGCCCTGCGCCAGTTTCGCACGATGAAAGGGTGAATTGGAAAAAACACAATCATGCAAAGCAAAACCATTATTCGTTTCAATTTGACCGCGGCGGCATTGATGCTGGCGGCAGCGGCGGCCAATGGCTTTGCCCAAACCAATCTTCCGGCGGCGCGGGACATTGCCGCCGGCCCGTTTCAACCGACTTGGGAATCGCTGGCTGCACAGTACCAATGCCCGGAGTGGTTTCGTGACGCGAAGTTCGGCATCTGGGCCGTGTGGGGACCGCAATGCCAGCCGGAGGACGGCGACTGGTATGCGCGCAGCCTGTATCAGCAGGGCAGCGCCCAGAACAAATTCCACGTCGCACATTACGGCCCGCCGTCGAAGTTCGGATTCAAGGACATCATCCCCCTGTGGAAAGGGGAGAATTTCCATCCCGACGACCTGCTGGCGTTCTACAAGAAATCCGGCGCGAAATACTTTTTGGCCATGGCCAACCATCACGACAACTTTGACCTGTACGATTCCAAGTATCAGCCGTGGAACTCCGTCGCTCTCGGCCCGAAGAAAGACATCATCGGGCTGTGGGCGCATGCGGCGCGAAAAAACGGATTGCGATTTGCCGTGAGTGTTCATGCCTCGCACGCCTGGTCGTGGTACGAGCCGGCCCAAGGCGCGGACCAGGCCGGTCCGCTGGCGGGGGTGCCTTACGACGGCAAACTGACGAAGGCGGAGGGCAGGGGGCTTTGGTGGGACGGCCTCGATCCGCAGGATCTCTACGCGCAGAACCACGCGCGCGGCACGCAGAAAGACTGGGAGTGGTGGGAATGGAATGCCGCCAAGGGCTGCAGCCTTCCCGACGCGGCTTACGTGCAAAAGTTTTTTCTCCGCACCAAGCAGCTTTGGGATGATTACCGGCCGGACATGATTTATTTCGACGACACCGTGCTGCCGTTTCACGGTATGACGGATGAGATCGGCCTCGATTTGGCCGCGCATTTTTACAATTCCAGCTTCCAATGGCATGGCCGGAACGAGGCCGTGATGAATGCCAAGCATCTGGATCCGCAGCAGCGCAGGGCGCTGGTTTATGACATCGAGCGCGGCAAAGCGACGGACATCTTGCCCGAGCCCTGGCAGACCGACACCTGCATCGGTGACTGGCATTACCAGCGCCAGATTTTCGAGAAACACCAATACAAATCCGCCACCACGGTCATCCCGATGCTGGCGGACATCGTGAGCAAGAACGGCAATCTGATGTTGAGCGTGCCGGTGCGCGGCGACGGTTCGATAGACAGCGACGAGGTAAAAATCGTCGGCGACATCGGCGCCTGGCTCAAGGTCAACGGCGAGGCGATTTACGCGACCCGGCCGTGGAAGGTTTTTGGCGAAGGCCCGTCCACCAAATCGTTTGAGAAGGGCCAGTTCGACGGCCAGAGCGACACGCACAAAAAACCATTCACGCCGGAGGACATCCGTTTCACGCAGTCCAAGGATGGCAAGACGTTGTATGCCATCGTCCTGACGTTTCCGGCGGACGGCAAGGTCACCATCCAGTCGCTGGCGGAAAACTCCCCGCAGTGGCCCGGCAAGATTGGCAGCGTGCGGATGCTGGGCGTCCGCGGCAAATTGAAATTCGTCCGCGACGAAAAAGGCTTGCACCTGACGTTGCCGGACAAAAAACCGTGCGACATCGCCTTCGCGTTGAAGATTATCGGTTGAAATCCTTCAATATAAATTCACCCTTGGTTCCGTCCGGGCTGCCGGCCCGGTGATGCGCGCGTGCTGTTACTGGCCCGACCCGGGCACGGTGCGGAAGAACTGCTGGCTGTTCGTAAGCGGAATCGTGTAAGGGCTGGCGGCGCCGGGGACATCACTCCACGAATCCTGCAGATTGGCGGTGCTCTGAAGTTTGACTGTCGAACCGCTCCAGTCGAGAATCACATTGCCGCTGCTGACGGTGATGCCCAACAATGGCGAGCCCAGTGCCACCGGCAAGCCATCGCCCACCTGTCCGTAAATGGGAATTCTCGGAGCGAGGCTCGCGGCTCCCGGCACGTTGCTGACCGTCCAGTTGCCGTTCTGCAAACTCACAGTTCCGCCAGCGGCATTGGTGCCGATTTGGAGTTTGAAATTGGTTCCCAACCCGCGCAAGCCCGGCAGACCATTGACGGTAAAAACGGTGTTGGAGCCGGGAACGCCATCCCAGGAGACGAACAGTCCATACAAGTGTCGTTGTGCCACCGTCGCGCCGGCCCGCCAGGCGGGCTTGCCATATTCGTAAGCGCCAATGTCCGGGGCCGGGCCGACATAGCCGTCGGTATAGGGCGGGATGACCACGCCCTGATCAATCGCCGGGGAATTTGACATGAGGGTGAAATCGCCCGCGGCGGGGTTCACATAATGCGGGTCGGGACACTGCTGGGCCGGGTTCAGGTTTTCAATGTTGTTCTGGTAAATCTGGTTGCCGTTTCCGGCGCCGTAACCGCGGTCGGCCCATTTCCTCACGATGTTGTTGCAGAATTGGAGGTTCTGGACATTGAGGAGGTCCACATTGGTGGAATCGAAGGTGTTGTTGTAGATGTTGAAATCCGAGATCAGGAGGTTCGCGACTCCGTAGAGGTTCAGGGCCATGGCCGGCGTGTTCCAGATGACGTTATGATGCAGGATAAAGAAACTGCTGCCGGCATCAAAATAAATCCCGTCGCTGCCGTTGTAGCTTCTCGTGGGGTCGAATTCCCCCAGCGTGTCGTGGATCCGGTTCCAGGCAATCTCGGTCCCCTGCAAATTCCCGGCTGGATAAACATAGAGCGCCGCCTGGTCCCAGACCAGCTTGCCCATGGCGGAGAGATCGTTGTAAATAATCCGGGAGGTCCGGCTCTGCCACGAGTTAATGGCCATCCACGAAAGGCTGTTGCTGATCACGTTGCCCGAGATCAGCACATTGCTGCCAGCCCACTCGATCCCGCATCCGGCCCCGCAATACCCCCAGTCAGTGATGACGTTGTTGGTAATCACCGAGTTGTCGCCGTTCGCGGTGGCGTCGGGTCCATACCCATGCACCCCCACCTTGAGCGTGGAATCGGCCGAGCAATGGATGTCGCAATCGCTGACGACCGTGTTGGAGCCCAGCAGTTTCAGGCTCAGGTCCCAGGCGCCGGAGTCCCACCACCAGTTCACCCAGGTGCCGTGCGCCACATAACGGGCATCCACGCCCTGCAGCGTGACATGATGGCTGTTCGTGTCGCTTTCCAAATCGCCGGCGAAAATGTTCAAGTCGGCCAGGGTAATGTACGACCGGCCCCGGAGATCAAACGCCATGTCCCGTTTCCTGGCCTCCACAACGTGGCCGGTGGGATTGTCGCCGCCCGGCGTCCACAAATACAATGTGCCGTTGGCATCGTTAAACCATTCGCACGGCGAGTCGAGCAACGAGAGCTTGCCCCAGAGGTAGAAATGATCCCGGTCCTGGATGCAGTACGCGTTGTTTGCGTTCGTGTTGTCGTCCCAAAGGTAACTGAAGGTGACCGAGTTCGTGTCTGAAGCCGTCACGGTGCCGGTCATCGGGGCCCAATGGGCGCCGCAAAGGAAAAAGATGCGGGCATCCTTGAAGGCATTGTTGTTGCCGGGCAGTCCCGTGAGCGTGTAACGGGCGACGGCCGGCCCTTCCATGTATGTGCTCGTGACCAGCACCTGGCCGCCTTCCGACCGGGCCAGGTTGGTCTTTTCGCAGGTTGCGGGCGTGACTCCGGCCGGCAGATTTGGCCAGCGGGCTTCACACATCATCACACCGTCCACAAACACCTGGTCGCCGCCCGCCACGCTCCACCAGCGGGACCCGCCATTCTGTGACCAGGGCATTGATGCCTTGTAGATGCTGCCGGTGTAGAGAGTCCAGTTGGTCACCAGATCAACACCGCTGATCACGGCAAACTCGCCGGGATAAGAACGAAAGGTGATCGGAGCGCCCGCAACTCCCGAATGGGCTGGCACGACCGTCTCGCGATACGTCCCTCCCCGCAGCCACGCCGTATCACCCGGTTGCAGGATGGAGGCGGCCTGCTGCACCGTCCGGAAGGGCTGGCTCAGGGTGCCGGGATTGCCGTCATTGCCCGTGGGCGCGACATAGAAATCAGCCGCAGCAGCCGCCAACTGGCCGGCCACCAGCAACCACCACCAACCCGCCCCGAGAACGTGCTGCCGAAGGATCATTCGGCCAGATGCGATAGACATGGCGTGACTTTATCAAACTGTCAGATGGACGCAAATTTATTGGTTGCAGACTCATGGATTTCAGTTTGCGGCGCGGATGTTTTCGAAGGGAGCGAAATGAAATCCATTCCCGCCATTTCAACACCCGGTTCTGCCAGTGCGGGTTGCCGGCAACACGGCGACAAAATCACCGGATGGTTTCAGCCAATGGCTTGGCTTGCCCCAAGTCGTTCGCTTGGTTACGCTCAATTTAACCTTTATGAAACTTTTAAAATATTGTCTCTGGCTGCTTCTGGGCAGTTCGCTCGTCTCGTCCGCTGTGGCCGGCGGGAATCCGCTGGTCACGAACATCTTCACCGCCGATCCCTCGGGCCGGGTCTTTGGCGATCGGCTGTACGTCTATACTTCGCACGACCTGCCGGATGCCACCTACTGGGACATGGTGGATTGGCGGCTGCTCTCGACCGCCGACCTCGTCACTTGGAAGGATCACGGCTCGATATTCGCTGCGACGAACTTCGCCTGGGCGACCCATTGGGCGTGGGCGCCGGATTGTGTCAAGGCGAACGGCAAGTATTATCTCTTCCTGCCGGTGGATCGCACGAAGATCGGCGTGGCGGTGGGCGACAAACCCGAAGGACCGTTCAAGGATGCCATTGGAAAGCCGCTGATTGACAATGCCTCGTTGACAAACGCGGGTCCGGAGCCGATTGATCCCGCCCTGCTTCAGGACGACGACGGCCAGACCTACCTGTATTTTGGCTGCCGTCAGCCGATGGTGGTGAAGCTCCGTCCCTCCCTCACCGAACTGGACGGCGATCTCCACACCGTTTCTTTTCTCGATGCGCAAGGCAAGCCGGTTCCGCTGGCCGCGCCGGGCAAGGACCCCGTTTTGCCCGAAGGCTACGGCGAAGCGCCCTTTGTTTTCAAACGAGCTGGAAAATATTATTTCGTGTATTCCGACGGCTGGGCGCCGACGGCCACGCAGGTCTATGCCATCGGCGATCACCCGATGGGACCGTTCACCTATGCCGGAAAGGTGATGGAGCACGCCGCGAGCGTCACCCAACACGGCTCCGTCGTGCAGTTCAAGGGCAAATGGTATGTGCTTTATCACACGAGCGAACTCTCGAACGGAAACTCCTTCCGCCGTTCGGTGTGCATTGACGAATTGACCTTTGACGCGAACGGCAGGATCAACACCGTCACGCCGACCAAGACCGGTCCGGCGCCCGCAGCCGCCGGCACGAAGTCCAAGTAAGCGTGAGTTTTTGTAACGTTTTCGGGAGCTGCGGCTAAACTAATTGCAATGGTTGAGCACGAAACGGCTCTATTTGAGGAATCTGATGGCCGCTTGTTGAACCGGGTTCAACAGGGGGAGGTGGAGGCGTATGCGCCATTGGTGCGGAGGTATCTGCCGGGATTGCGGGCGTTTGTGGCAATGCGGCTGCCGGTGCATCATCTGGCGGATGAGATCACGCATGAGGCGTTCGTTCTGGCTTTCCGGCGGATCCGTGAATTTGATTCGCAAAGACCGTTCCGGCCCTGGCTCCAGGCGATTGCATGGAACCTGGTGCGCGCCGAGTTGCAACGATTTGCCCGCGAGCAGGCGAATTTGTCACGGCTGGAACAGGTTCGGCATGCCGAGTGGTCCAGCGGAACTACAGCGGAAACGCCGGCCGATGAGGCGCTGTTGCTTGAGGAGTGTTTGACCAAACTGCCGGCTGAGATGCGCCAGTTGGTGGACGACTCGTATCAGAAGGGAGACTCCGCCGCCGAGATAGCCCAAAAGCTGGGCCGGACACGGCAATGGGTGCGGGTGACGCTGTTTCGCGTGAGAAGGCAGTTGAGAGATTGCATTGAGTCGAAACTCGGAAGGGGGTCGTATGCTTCCTGAAGAACGACTGGCCGATTATTTTGCCGGGGTTTTGTCTCCGGAAGAAAGCGCGGCGGTGGAAGCGGAGATTCTGGTCAACCGGGACAGCCTGCGGGAGTTGTGCGTGCAGCAGCAAGTGGACGCGGCGCTGAAGGCGTTGCTGGATCCCGGAAAGGCCCAGTTGGAAGCGGCCATTTTGGCGAGCGTTCATGGCTTGAGCAACGAAGCGGTTGAAGCCAGGGTGCTGGCGCAGACGGTTCGCACCCCTTCCGTGGATGCCGGTGCCCAAGCGGGAAGGGGAGCGAAGCGGGGGCGGACTGGTACTGGTATTGGGGCGCGGAAGTCTGGACCGGGCTGGTGGGGGTGGTTGGGTTGGGGTTTGGCCGGCGGGCTGGTGCTGCTGGTTCTGGGACTGGTTGGGCTGTGGTGGTCCGGCCGGCTCGGCGGCAGCAAGACGGGGGCGGAAATGGCTTCGCGATGTGTTGTTAAAGAACTTCTGGATTGTCGTTGGGCCGCAAACTCGTTTCAGCCAAAGTCCGGTCAGGTGCTCGCAACCAATTCGCTGGTACTGGAATCAGGAGTGGTGCAGTTGGAATTTGATACCGGGGTTGAAGCGGTGATTGAAGGGCCGGCGCGATTGAAATTGACGGGCCAAAACGCTGTGGTCCTGAACGAAGGCAAGTTGACGGCCAAAGTGCCGAAGCCGGCGGCGGGGTTTGCCGTGCGGATGCCGAAGGCGACGGCGGTGGACTTGGGCACCAGGCTGGGAACGTGGGTGCAGGCCGATGGAAAAATGGAGACGGATGTATTTGTAGGCAGAGTCGAGTTGAGGATCGGTTCCGGAAAAAAAGATGCCCGGCGTCAGGAGTTGACCAATGACATGGCCATGGCAGTGGAGCCGGACGGAAAGGTGACATCGCTGGCGGCAAACCCGGCCAGATTTCCGCAGCCGGCGGAAGCGTTGCGGATTTGGCCGTCCAATTGCGGTTTTGAGTCTGCGGAATTGCTCAAGCTCGAAGGGATGCCGGGCGATTATTATTTTTGGAGCGGCGATGCCTGTGCCGTCACGGAGCAGATGCTGGGCGTCCGGCCGCAAGCCGAAAATCGGATGTTGCGGTTTCTGAGTCCGTCCGTGGTCGCGCGCGAGGGAGGTGTGCCGGGAGATTCGGCGGTGTGGCAATTGATAGACCTCAAACCGTATAAAGCCGCCTTTGGCAGCGAAGCGTCGGTGATGATGCATCTGTCGGCGGAGTTCAACCGGATTCGCTGCGATTCCAGTGCGGGCGACACTTTTGGCGTGACGCTGGCGGCGTTTCGGGGACAACCGGACCAGGCCGGGAAGCTCTGGGCGCGCCGCAAAGAGATGGCGGTGGCGCTGGCCAGCCAGCAGAGCGTGACTGACAACGACCCCCAGACCTGGGAAAAAATCGAAACGCGCGTGAACGTTCCGGTTGAGGCGGATTTTTTGATCGTGGAGCTTCGCGCAATTGCGCCTCCGGGGCCGGCTGCGACGTTGGGTTTGTTTCCCGGCCACTTTGCCGACTCGGTCATGCTGCAGATGGATGCCCCGTTGCGGGCGAGCGTGTCGTCGAAGCCGTAGGCCGGCTGGATTTTCAAAACCAACCGGGCTGAACGGGCAAAATACTGAAACATAAAAAACGAGAATGAATATGACGAGACCCGATGGTTTAAAACGGGCAATGTGGATACAGACAGGTCGCATGGCGGTAATAAGCATCGCGCGCACCGTGCAATGAAGCTCAACCCCTAACTCCTCAACCTTAAAATCATAAAATGAAAATCCCATCCTTAATCATCTTGTCGCTGACGTTGACGGCGGGCGCCGTTTTTGCCCAGTTGCAATCCGCCAATCTCAAACCCGACGCCTGGTATTCCATCGTCGCGGTTCACAGCGGCAAGGCGCTGGAAATCGCGGGCGGCGTGGACGGAAAGGCGAACGGGCTTCAGCTCCAGCAGAACGAGGCGACCGGCGCGGATAACCAGCTCTTCCAGTTCAAGCAGGCCAAAAGCGGTTTTTTCACCATCACCGCCAAACACAGCGGTAAGGTTCTGGAGATTCGCGACAACTCGATGAAAGACCACGCGCCCGTCCAGCAAAATGAGGCCAGCGGACAGGATAACCAGCTTTTCACCCTCGTGAAGGATCCCGGCTCCTACCGGATCATTGCGCGCAGCACGGGCTACGGATTTGACGTGGCCGGTGGCGTGAAATCCACCAGCAACAACATTCCTGTCATCGTCTATCCGGCAACCGGCGCCGCCAATCAAACTTTCAGAATCGTTGAAGCCGTTGAAAAACCATCCGTGCCAAACAACGCTGCCATTCCCAGCCCCGGCGCAAAGCCAGACAACACATCAAAATGAAAACACCCGTTTCTGCCACAAAAGGTTTGCCCAATCTGACTTGGTCAGCCCTTGCCGCGTTAAGCCTCGGGCTGTTGGTCGCGGGCTGTGCCACCCCCTCACCGGAAACGGCGAAATCATCGGCCACCCCGGCGCTGGACATGCTGTCGCAATTCACCGCCGCCGATGTGCCCGCGTTCGGCCCCGACGAAATCCCGGTGGACCCGCCCAATTGGAAGGTGTCGCCGCCGGACACAAATCTGCCCGGCCAGGGACTCGCCCAGCACCCGATGCTGTACATCGGCGAAGGTTGCAACAAAATGTTTCTCGTGAACGACGGCAGGGTCATCTGGACTTTTTCCACCGGCAAAGGCTGGGAATACGATGACATCTGGCTGCTGTCCAACGGCAATATTCTTTTCTCCCGCATGGCCTACGCCGCCGAGGTGACGCCGCAAAAGAAAATCGTCTGGCGTCTGGACGCGCCCAAGGGAACTGAAATCCACACCGTCCAACCCATCGGCCTGGACAAGGTCATGCTCGTGGAAAACGGCACTCCTCCCCGCCTGTTGGTGATCAACAAAAAAACCGGTGCCGTTGAGGTGGAGCACGTCATTCCCGATGCCGGAGCGGGCGTCCACGGCCAGTTCCGCCGCTTCCGCATGACCGCCAATGGCACCTTTCTCGCCCCTTGTCTCCAAATGGGCAAAGTGGTCGAGTACGACAAAAACTTCAAAGCAATCTGGTCCTATAAAATTCCCAGTCCCTGGGCGGCCATCCGCCTGCACAATGGCAACACGCTCATCACCGACGAACGGGATGAGTTGACCCGCGAGGTGAATCCCAAAGGCAAGACGGTCTGGGAGTTCAACTTGAAAACCGACCTGCCGCCCAACATCAACTTCCGTGGCTCGCAGAGCTGCGCCCGCCTGGCCAATGGCAACACCGTCTTATGCTCCCGGGGCGATGCGGGCCAGCGCTGCCAGTTGATTGAAGTCACGCCGGACAAGAAAGTCGTCTGGGCGCTCAAAAACTGGACCGATCTCGGCCCCGCCAGCGCCGTGCAGATGCTGGATGATCCGGGCGTCCCCGAAAATCCCGGCGACTTGCAGCGTTGATTGGAAATGGAAGGACAAATATGCCTGCTGAAAAAAGTTTGTTTCTCGTTGGTAAAAAAACCGTCCGGATTGCCGGCCTGAATCGCAGATGCCCGTGGGCCGGGTGGCTGCTGCCGGTTCTGGCCGGCTGGACTTTGGCTTTCGGCACCACTGGCAGCATCGCTGCACCGGCATCCGGCGGCAATCCCGACAATGTGCTGTTGGTTCCCGCCGATCTGCCCAACACGCCGATGGGCGTGGGCAAGGGCATTTTTCCCGGTCGCGTGGTGTGGACGCGTGATCCGGCGGCGACGCCGTGGGACGGTGTCACCGGCCATTGGTGGGACGACACCGCGACCGACCAAAAGGTGGTGGACCAGATGACCGCCCGCAGTTTGCACAGCCTCACCGGCGCAAGCACGGACGCGGAGTCGTGGGACAAGCTTTTCAGATATTTCAACCGCATTCATGGCCGCGGTGCCAACGGTTATCAAACCAACGAACTGGTGGCGGTGAAAATCAACTGCAACAATGCTTACGATGGCTACGGCGATGTGGATCAACAGATTGATGCCTCGAAGCAGACGGTGCTGGCATTGCTGCGTCAACTGGTCAGCCAGGCGGGCGTGCCGCAGGACAAGATCGTTGTGTATGAAGCCATTCGCGTGATTCTGGACCGGATTTATGTTCCCTGCCATGCCGAATTTCCCGGCGTGCTGTGGATGGATTCGCCAGGCGACGGCAAGAATGGCCGGCAGCCGGTCAACTGGCGCGCAAATTCACTGACTTACTCCGCCAAGACGGTGTCCGGCACCAGCATTCCGCAACTGGTTTATGACGCCACCTATCTTATCAATCTGGCATTGCTGAAAGGACACCATTCCCTCGGAATATCTCTGACGGCCAAGAATCATTACGGTTCGATCAAGGAAGATCGGCAGCATTGGTGGCCGGACAAGGCTTACACGCCTCTGGTGGACTTGATTGGCAGCAAGCATCTCGGCGGCAAAACGGTTTTGTTCATGATTGACGGTCTCTACGGCATCAAAGACGTAAATGACAACGTGGATGCCGACTCCGCCCATTGGACCAATCTGTTCCACGGACAATGGTGCGCGAGCCTGTTTATGTCGCAAGACCCGGTTGCCATTGATTCCGTCGGCTACGATTTTTTGCGCTCTGAATTCGGCAGCCGTCTGGCCACGGATGCCAAGAACAATGGCAATAGCTTTGCGATGGACGCCTACCTGCGCGAAGCCGCGCTGTGCGGATACCCGCCCTCCGGCACAGTTTACCAACCGGACGGCACGCGGCTCGCCAGCCTCGGTGTTCACGAGCACTGGAACAACGCCATCAGCAAACAATACAGCCGCAATCTGAGCACCAACGGAACCGGCATCGAACTCGTGAGTCTGCTGGTGTCGAACCCAGCCGCCTCCGCAAACAAGGACGGCATTTTTAATGTCAGAGATTTTGGAGCAGCCGGTGACGGCAAAACTCTCGACACCGATGCAATCAACCAGGCCATCATCTCTGCCAACGCGGCCGGCGGCGGCACGGTAAGATTTCCGGCCGGCACATACTTGTCCGCCTCGATTCGTCTCAAGAGCAACGTGACGCTTTTTCTCGAAGCCGGCTCAACCATTGAAGCGGTTTCCGAGAAACTGGCGCCTTACGACCTGCCGGAAACCAACGCCTGGACCGCCTACCAGGACTTCGGCCACAGCCATTGGCACAACAGTCTCATCTGGGGCGAGAATATCGAGAATGTCTCGATCATCGGACCCGGACTCATCCACGGCAAAGGACTGAGCCGGGGCTGGGCGAGCGGCATTTACAAGGATCCGCCGCCGACCGTCGGCAACAAGGCGATCAGCCTGAAGAACTGCCACAACGTCATCCTGCGCGACATTTCCATCCTGCACGGCGGACACTTTGCCATCCTCGCCACCGGCGTGGACAACCTGACGATTGACAATGTCAAACTGGATACCAACCGGGACGGAATGGACATTGATTGCTGCCACAACGTGCGCATCTCCAATTGCAGCGTGAACTTGCCATGGGATGACGGCATTTGTCTGAAGAGCAGCTACGCCCTCGGCTGTTTGCGCGCGACGGAAAACGTCACCATCAACAACTGTTACGTGACTGGCGGTTATATTGAGGGAACGATGCTCGACGGCACATTCCAACGCGCTCCCGCCGGCTACGCCGGGCGGACCGGGCGCATCAAGTTTGGCACGGAATCCAACGGCGGCTTCAAGAACATCGCCATTGCCAATTGCAACTTCGATGACTGCGGCGGACTGGCCATTGAGAGCGTGGACGGCGGCGACATTGAGGATGTCACCATCAATAACATTTCCATGCGGGACATCGTCAACTCGCCGATCTTCATCCGCCTGGGCAATCGCGCCCGCGGCCCGGACCATCCGCCCGTGGGTGTCATTCGACGCATCAACATCAGCGACCTGGTTGTCTCCGGCGCCCGGCAGAAACTGGGCTCGATCATCAGCGGCATCCCCGGCCATCCCGTTCGAGGACGTGCGGATCAGCGACATTCATTTCCTCCAGGAAGGCGGCGGCACTGCCAAGGAGGCCGCGCTCCAACCCCCGGAAAAGGAAGCCGCTTATCCGGAACCCGGCATGTTCGGCACGATGCCGTCCTGGGGTTTCTTTATCCGGCACGCGAAGGGAATGGAATTCAGCGATGTCACGCTGCGCACGTTGAAGGAGGATCTGCGTCCGGCATTTGTGCTTGAGGATGTGGACGGCGCAAATTTTCAAAATGTCCGCTGGCAGGCAATCTCGAATGCTCCGTCATTCAGTCTGAAAAACGTCCAGGACTTCAACCTCCACCAAAGCCCGCCCCTGCCGGACCAAAAGCTGGAACGTGTGGAGCAAAAGCAGTTTTGATTTAATTCCTGGGAGCGCTGGCGTCTCGCCGGCGAGTTTCGTTTTCTGCTCCCGACTGGCCGGCGAGACGCCGGCGCTCCCGACAAGCAGGTTCTGGGGTTCAACGCGCGACATTTCGTTTCGGGGAATTCTCTCCTCGTTTGGCGGGGAGAGGGAGTGATTTCCGTTTGGTGCGTATGTTAAGCTGCACCCGGTCGTGCCTGAGACGAAAACTCACTTCATATTTATTGTAACGCCGCCGGGGGTTCGTGTTAAATTGATTAGGATACCCGCATCGAGATGCTCATTCAGGCGAACAGGAATGAGCCGTCGCTACAGGTGTCTTACGAAAATCTATGTTGTACAACAGATTGCAAGGCAGCGAATGGTGTTGTTGCCCGGAGCGACCGTCGCTGTATTTGCCTTTGGAAATCCAGACCAAACGCTCAGAGCCAGTCGTTATCCAGCGGTTTTTAGCTTCCACATGCGGACCCAGGACAGCCATGCAGGTGATTTACGAGGCATGTGAAGGCATACGAACTGCTGCATCCGGCCTATGTTTTTAATGTTGTAAAATCCCATAATTCGAAACAGAACCCCAAAGTTGTTGAAGAAAGTTGTTCCAGCAATATGAATTCAAAATTCTCCCTCAGTCCTGTCGTTCACCGGTGTTTGGTTGCCGTCGCGTTTTTATTCCTCTTGTTTGGCAGTATTAGCTTTGCGCCGGGCCGGGATCGAACGTTGATTGACTCAGGCTGGCGTTTTCAACTGGGCGATCCGGTGGATGTCACCACGAATGTCACCTGGTATCCCGAGATTGCCGATCTGGCCAAGGTTGAGCCTGCCCAGCTTACCGGGACCGGTTCGGAAACCTACCTGCAGACCATCCGGGTGGACATCATGGCGACGCATGCGGGGGAGAATGTTTCCTTTGTCCAGACGAACTACAACGACAGCGCCTGGCGTTCGTTGAATCTGCCGCACGACTGGGTGGTGGAACTGCCTTTCGACCAGAACGCCGATGGAAGCCATGGCTTCAAGACCGTCGGCAACTCCAGCTATACCACGAACAACGTCGGCTGGTACCGTCGCACCTTTACGATTCCATCGGGCTATGCCGGGCAGACGCTCTGGCTGGATTTTGACGGCGTTTATCGCAACTCGCTGGTCTGGCTGAACGGCCACATTCTGGGCCGGAACGTCAGCGGGTACGCCAGCTTTTATTATGATGTTACCCCCTACGCCAACCCCGGCGGGACGAATGTTTTGGTCGTGCGCGTGGATGCCAGCCGGTTTGAGGGTTGGTTCTATGAAGGCGCCGGCATTTACCGCCATGTGTGGCTCACAGATGTAAATCCGGTGCATGTGGCCCACTGGGGCACGTACGTCACGACTGCAATCGCCGGAGCCAACGCCACCGTCACCGTGCAAACCACGGTCACGAACCAGAGCGGTTCCGCGACGGTCAATGGCAGTTTGACTTCGACCATTCTCGACGCCAACAGCAACGCGGTGACCGCTGTCACCTCAAATCTCAATCTGGCCGCCGGCCAGGGCTTGGTCGTGACCCAGACGCTCACCGTGGTCAGCGCCCATCTTTGGTCGCTGCAAACGCCGTATCTTTATAATCTGGTTTCCACCGTCAGCAACGCCACTGCCGTGGCGGATGTTTATACAACGACGTTTGGGGCGCGCACGGTTTCCTTCGATTCAACCAATGGTTTTACCCTCAACGGCCAGCGGGTGGAAATTTTCGGCGTGTGCAATCACCAGGACGCCGCGGGGGTGGGATCCGCCGTGCCGGATCGCCTGCTCTACTATCGGCTCGAGCGCATGAAGCAGATGGGGGTAAACGGTTATCGCACCTCGCACAACATGCCGGCGGCGGAGTTGTTGGATGACTGCGACCGGCTGGGCATTTTGGTGCTGGATGAGAACCGCCGCCTCGGCACCAACGCCGAGCCGTTGAACGAATTGACCCGCCTTCTTTTGCGCGACCGGAATCATCCCAGCATCCTGGCTTGGTCGCTTGGGAATGAAGAGTATTATATCCAAGCCAGCCAGATCGCGGAGGATCTTTACACCCCCATGCAAAATCTGGCCCACTCGATGGATTCCACCCGCCTGTGTACGATTCCGATCAATGGCTCCTATGGCAACCCGAGCTTCGCCATGGTTGAAGACGTTGTCGGTTTTAATTACGACATCAATGACATGGCTTCTTTGCAACAATCCACTCCGACGGACAAGTTCCTCGGCACCGAGGTGGCGAGCACCCTCTCGACGCGCGGCATTTACACGAATAACAGCAGCGCCGATTATTGCTCCTCTTACGATCTCGAACTCAACAGCGATCAACTGGCGGAAACCTGGTTCCCATTTTTCCATGCCCGGCCCTGGACTTCGGGCGGGTTCATCTGGACCGGCTTTGATTATCGCGGCGAGCCGACGCCATACTGGTGGCCCGACATTAACTCGCATTTTGGCGTGATGGACACGTGCGGTTTTTCGAAGGACAATTATTTTTATTACCAGGCCAACTGGACGGTCAAACCCGTGCTGCACATTTTCCCGCACTGGAATTGGGCCGGGAGTGAAGGCCAGCCGATCAGCGTTTGGGTCTATGGCAATTGCGATCTGGTGGAATTGTTCCTCAACGGCGTCAGCCAGGGACAGCAGGCGCTGCTGGTTACCAACCACGTTGCCTGGAATGTGCCTTACGCGGCAGGCACTCTCCTGGCGGTCGGCTATCGCAACGGCCAGGCGGTCGTAACCAACTCGGTGCAGACCACCGGCGTGCCAGCCGCGGTGGCGCTCATTCCCGACCGCAACACGATTCTCGCGGATGGCCGCGACGTGTCGGTCGTGACGGTGGCGGCTTTGGATTCGGCCGGCCGCATCGTGCCCACGGCTTCGAACCTGGTCACCTTTACCGTCAGTGGTGGCGCCATCATCGGCGTGGGCAACGGCAATCCCACTTCGCTCGAAGCAGACAAGGCCAGCCAGCGTTACCTATTCAACGGCCTGGCCCAGGTCATCGTCCAGTCCACCAATCAGACTGGCTCCATCTCCCTGACCGCGAGTTCAACCGGATTGACCTCGACCAATCTTACCATCACGGAAACAGCCACCTTGCCGGCTCCCGCCGCCCCGGTCTCCGTTGCGGCCATCGCGACCAACCAGCAGAACGTCATTAGTTGGGATGTGGTCCCCGGCGCGCTCACCTACAACGTGAAACGATCCACCACCAGCGGTGGACCTTACAGCATCATTGCTACTAACATCGCGACCATCGGCTTCATTGACACCAACGTCGTCAATCTGACTGCCTACTACTACGTCGTGACCGCCGTGAATGCGAATGGAGAAAGTGTCAGTTCCGTCCAGGTCAGCGGAACCCCACATCTGCCGCCGGTGCCGACCGTGCCAACGGGCGTCACGGCCACGCGGGGCGACACCCAGGTGACGTTAAGCTGGGCGGGTGCTTCCGGGGCGGCGAGTTACAATGTCAAGCGCGGGACCAGCAGCGGGTCTTACCCGACGGTCACGAATGTTACGATCACCAGCCTCGTGGTCACCGGTTTGGTGAACGGCACGCCCTATTACTTCGTGGTATCGGCGGTCAACCCGACCGGTGAAAGCGGAAATTCCACCGAGGTGAGCGTGACTCCGATGGCCTTTGTCGCTGGGTTGACGCCCTCCGTCGTCAGTTCTCAAGTTCAGTTGCTATGGTACGCGCATGTCGGGGCAACCAGCTATAACGTGAAGCGGTCACTGGTCAGCGGCGGGCCTTACACCCCGGTCGCGACCGGCCTGACCACCACCAATTTCACGGACACCACCGTCAGCACATGCCAAACCTACTATTACGTCGTTACAATGATGGTGGGCGGGGTTGAAAGTGTGCCTTCCCCGGAAATTACCGTCACGGTGCCTGGCGTGTTGCCATCGCCATTTGTCAGTGCGGATGTTGGCACTGTTGGCATTGCCGGCAGCGCGACGTACTGTGGGGGGCAGTTCACCCTCATCGGGTCCGGCGCGGACATTTGGAACACCGCCGATGAGTTCCAGTTCGTTTATGTTTATGTTCCATTCAGCACCAATTGCGACATCCGCGCCCGCGTCGTGAGCGTGCAGGTCACTTCCGGCAACGCCAAAGCCGGGGTCATGATCCGGGAGACGCTCGCCGCGAATTCACGCCATGCGATGGTGGACATGGAGCCCGGTTCCACCGAATTTATCACGCGAACCAATACCGGGGCTTACGCCAACTCAGTCGGAGCGGGCGGTTCCCCGCCATACTGGGTGCGACTTACCCGCACCAACAACACCTTCACGGCTTATAATTCCGCCGACGGCAACACTTGGAACCAGTTCGGCACGCAAGTCATCTCCAACATGGCCGTCGGCGCCTATATCGGCCTCGTGGTCTGTTCGCATACCGACTCCGCGCTCAATACGTCCATGCTGGACAACGTCAGCCTGAGTTATGGGTCATCGAATACCAACAACCTTCTGACCAATCCCGGATTTGAGTTGCCTGGCACAGTTAAAATCAAAACCGGCTATGCCACCGTCCCGGGCTGGACCAATTCCGGAACCACTTACGCCGATACCGGCGTTCAGTCCGGCGGCCACAGCGGTGCGTGGGAGGGATACGGGCAATCGAGCGACGATGGCGCGTACCAGATCGCCGGCAATTATCAGATCCAAACGGGCGACCAGATTACCCTCACCTGGTGGTCGAAGGGCGAATCAAACGGCACCAATTCCACATATGCGGGGACCAACTCCAGTGATCCGAAGCAAACCGTCACACTCTTGCGGGCGGCCGCTACCAACACGGCTTACGCCAGCACCGTCCAACTGGCCCTTCAAACCAATGGAATGCCCGGCGGGGTTTGGACGCCTTACACGATGACTTACACCGCCGGTTCCGCTGATGCCGGAAAATACATTGGCGTCTCGTTTGTCACTGCGAAAAACAGCGGCAAAACCGCCGGCACCTGGGCGGCTTACGATGATTTCAGTCTGACCGTTGTTTCGATTCCGCTTGCTCCGGGAGGATTGAACGCGAGCGCCGGCAATGGACAGGTCATCCTGAACTGGAACTCGGTGGCGAATGCCAGTGGTTATTATGTCAAGCGGTCACTGGTTTCCGGCGGCTCCTACACGATTATTTACACCAACCAAACCAGCTTGGCCTTCACCAACACCGACTTGGCCAACGGAACGACGTATTATTATGTCGTCTCGGCGTTCAATCAGGCGGGTGCGGGAGCCAACTCCACAGAAGTCAGCGCGAAACCGACCAATGTGCCGCCGTTGATCAGTTGGGTGGTTCCGACCAACAACTCCACCTTCATCCAGCCCAAGACAATCACCCTGACCGCCTCGGCCACGGATGCGGACGGCACGGTGACCAATGTGGCGTTTTTCAACGGCACAAACCTGCTGGGCAATGTCACCAGCGGCGTTGGCAGCCAGTACAGCCTGACGTGGAACAATGCCACGGTCGGCAGTTACACCCTGAGCGCGCGTGCCACGGACAATTCCGGCGCCACCAATACTTCCCCGGCCACGATCAACCTTGTGGTGCAGCCGCTGAGTCTAATGTTGCCCGGCACGCAAGCCAACGGCCAGTTCCGGCTGACGTTCCAGGGGCAGAACGGACAGAATTACGTGTTGCAAACGTCCACCAACCTGACGGCGGGCTGGACTCCGGTGTGGACCAGCGCGCCAGCCAGCGGAGTGCTGTCGTTTACCAACCTCAACGCAACCGACCGGTCACGATTCTATCGCGTCAGCCAATGATCAACCGCAATGCGGCATTTTGTTCAAGCCGGGATGCTTTTATTTCGGGAGCACAATGCTTTCTGAAAGCCAGTGTGGTATTGTGCATGGTGGCGGACCGGTGCGAATTATAACCAGTCCGCACAACGAGAACGTATAATCATGCAAAACATCGCAACCCAGAATAAGCTGCTTTTGAAAACGGTGAAAGTCATACCGCAATTGTTACTGGTCACCCTGTTGTCCGCAATAGCACTCATGGCCGCCGCGCCGGCCAGAACCCAATTGATCAACGGTACGTTCATCAAGGGGGCGAACCTGCCCTGGCTCGATGGGGATTACAACACTTGGATTGGAATTGATCCCACCGAGCCAGGTTGGGGCTGCGGCTACAACTCGGCGCACATGAACAAGTATTTGGCCGACATGCATAACATGGGAATCAATGTGGTGCGTATCTGGATCAATCAAGGCGACATGGGTTGCACCATTGACGCCAATGACAATGTCACGGGGGTGACGGCGCTGTTCTGGTCCAATATGGACAATTGCGTCCAACTGGCCGCCAATAACGGCATCAAGCTGTATGTCACCCTCAACAACGGGCGGGAGGACTGGCTTTCCAATCCGGCTCAGGCAGACGCCTACAAGACCAACGCTTTGATCCCGATGATCCAGCGATACAAGGGCAACTCCGCGATTTTTGCCATTGATTTGATGAATGAAATTGACGGGTGCGTGCAGGGATCGTTGGGCAATTATGGCAACACGGGTCCGACTTGGGCGCAGGCGCAGGCTTACATCACAGATTTCGCCTCGGCGGTTCACAGCGCCGATTCCAACCGGCTGGTCAGTTGCTCGACCGGTTGGCATCAATGGTACAACCTGAGTTACTTCAAAGGACTGGGACTGGATTTCTACGACTTCCACAACTATCAGGACGCCCCGGCCTTTCCCACCGCCGCGAGCCTGAACATGGACAAGCCGGTTTATATCGGAGAATGCGGCCAGGCCAACACCAACTGGAACGATTCCATCCAAAGCAACTGCGAGCTGGATGCCCTCTACAGCGCCCGGAACGGGAACTTCGCTGGTGTGGGCATTTGGGCTTACCAGTATCCCGGATGCTCGGATTATTACTCGATGGTCAACACCAACGGAAGCTGGCGGACGGTCTGCTACTCAATCCAAAAATGGAATTTTGGACCGGTGAACGCGCTTTTGAGCCTTCAAAATTCCGGGCCTAACATGGTTCTGACCTGGCAGTCAGGCACGCTGTTGGAGGCGACCAATCTGACCGGGCCGTGGGTGACCAACAATGCCGCTTCACCTTACACTTATGCCCCGGCCGCAGCTCTGAAGTTTTATCAGTTGAAGATAATGGCCAGCCCGATTTCCATCAACTTTTCCGGCAATGGCACGCAAATGGGCGGTATGGAAAGCGCCGGCGTGGTGGCCGAAACCAATTGGAACAATGCCACCGGCAGCAGCGGCAGCTTGTCGTTGAACGATTTTACCGGCACTCCTTGCGGCGCGGCGTTAACCTGGTCGGCCAACGGCGTCTATAATACTGGAGTCTTGGACACCGCCGGCAACAACCGGATGATGAGAAATTATCTGGACACCGGCAACGTGACCACCACGGCCGTCACGGTGGGCTGGCTACCCCCAAATACCGGCGGCTGGAACGTGTATGTCTATTTTGACGGGAGCAATCCCGAAACCCGCAAGGGCAGTTACACCATCACCGGCACGGGCATCACCACGACCAGCATCGCCGGCATTGACACGGCCAACACCGATTTCAGCGGCACGTTCATTCAGGCCAGCAACTCGGCCGGCAATTATGTGCGGTTCTCCATCCCGAATGTGTCGGGCTTCACGTTGAGCGCCACGCCGGTGGCCAACGGCGCCGGCACTCTCCGGGCGCCGGTCAACGGCATTCAAATCATTCCCAAGTAATCCTGGCGTTCTTTGTTGCCGATGGAGGCGGAAGCAGAGAAAATAACCGCACGTCAGCCGGCAACTTAAAATGAAATATATGAAATCCACTTTGTTGAATTTGGCAAAAACTTTGAGCAACCGCGTCGGCGGTTCCATTCTGCGATTGGTGGCCGTCGGCTCCGGCGCGGCGGCGCTGGTTTGGTTCCTGGTGCGGGTCATCCCCAAGCCAAGCCGTGCAAGCTATCCGTGCCAGCGCGCGGCGTTTCCCGTCGCGTCCGGCTTTGTCATCTGGCTGTGTGGCGTGGTGGCCATCAAGTCAGGCTTGAAGCGCCTCACCCGCGTCCGGTTTGCGGCCTGCTGCGGGCTGTTGACAGTGCTGGCGGCGGCGGCGTGGACGCTGATCTCGTTTACCGGCAATAGCGCGGCGCAGAACGCCGGCAAGCCGCCGTCGGACTGGAATTTCATTCCGGCCAAACCGAACGAGCCGGTGGGCATTGCGCGAGGCATCAACCCCGGTCGCGTGGTGTGGGCGCGCGATCCGCAGGCCACCAAATGGGCGGGCAATTGGAAGCAAAAGAGCGATCAATGGTGGCTGGACGCCAACACCGATCAGGCGCGGGTGGACGCCATGTTGTCCGCCACGCTGCTCAAGCTCACAAGCGCCACCAACGGCGAGCGGGCCTGGCAGGCGATCTTCGAGTATTACAACAAAAATTCCCGTGAGATGGACCAGCGCGGCTGTCAGCCGGGTGAAGTCGTGGCCGTCAAAATCAATTTGAACAACAGCGAAGACGGCGTGAAGGCCGACAATTACACCGATGCTTCGCCGCAGATGGTTCTGGCGATGATCCGCCAGCTTGTCCATCAGGCGCACGTGCGGCCGCAGGACATCATCGTGTATGACGTTCGCCGCTTCATCCCGCCGTACATCCTCACGAAGGTGTGGAGCGAGTTCAAGGACGTCCGCTTCATTCAGGCTTCGCCGCCCAAGGCAACCCAGCCCAAGAATCCGGGCTACGGTGATTATCATGGCTTGGAGACGCCGGATTGGGTGGAGGGAGTGGTTTATTCCAACGGCAAATACAAGGACGCCAAACTGATTCCCAAACAGGTTTTCGACGCCACCTATCTCGTCAATCTGGCGCTACTCAAGGCGCATTCCTATCCTTACAACAACATGGAAGATGGCGACTCCGGCCAAACCGCCATCTCCATGTGCGGCAAGAATCACTTCGGTTCGATTAAAGCGCCGTGGGAATTGCACTCCATGATCAATCCGGATCAGGAGGCCGTCAAAAACGCCTATTCGCCGCTCGTGGACATGGCGGCCTCGCCCCATCTCGGCGCGAAAACGATTTTGTATGTGCTGGACGGTCTTTACAGCGGGCGCAAGTGGCGCACTTACCCGGTGCATTTTCCGAATCCGCCCTTCAACAATCGCGTCGAGCCTTACGAAAATCCGGACTGGCCGGCGAGCGTGCTGGCCTCGATGGACGGTGTGGCGCTGGATTCCGTGGGGCTGGATATTCTGTTCGCGCAGACCAAAAACAACAACGACACGAACGGCCATCCGCGCATTCTGCTCCGCGCCAACGCCGACGATTATCTCTTTGAAATGGCGCAACCGGATCACGCGCCGTCGGGCACGGTTTACAAACAGGACGGGAAAGTCGTCACCAGCCTGGGCGTCCATGAACGCTGGGACAGTGACGCCACCAAACAATACTCACGCAATCTTGATCCGGCCAAGGGCAGGGGCATCGAGCTGATTTACCTGCCGATGGGCGCGGCCGCGGGCGCAGCGGCGGCACCGCCAATCCCGGCGGTTTTGCCCGGCAAAGGCCTGGCCGAACACAATTTCTTTTACGCGGGCGAGGGAAAGACCGAGCGGATGTTCATTGTGCGCGACGGCAGGGTGGCTTGGTCCTACGTTCATCCGGGCAAAGGCGAGATCAGCGACGCCGTGCTGGAACCGAACGGCAACATTCTTTTTGCGCACCAGTTTGGCATCACTGAAGTCAACGCAGACAAACAGGTCGTCTGGAATTTCGATGCGCCGCCGAACACCGAAATCCACACCGCGCAACCTTGCGGCACGAACAGCGTGTGGTTTGTGCAGAACGGCGACCCGGCGAAGTTCGTCATTGTCAACAAAACCACGGGCGCGACCGAACGCGAATTTGTCCTGCCCGTGAAAAATCCCAAGGGCACCCACGGCCATTTCCGCCATGCGCGGATGACGGATGCCGGCACGCTGCTGGTGGCGCACATGGATTTGGGCAAGGCCGCCGAGTATGACTTGAACGGCAGGGAGCTTTGGTCGCTGGATGTGCCGGGCATCTGGTCGGCCACGCCGCTCAAGAACGGGAATGTTCTCGTGGTCAGCAATCGCGGATTTGTGCATGAGGTCAACCGCTCCGGCGAGACGGTCTGGGAATGGACGTCCGCCGACGCGCCGGAATACAAGATGTCCAGCCTGCAACTGGCGACGCGCCTGCCGAATGGAAATACCATCATCAACAACTGGTTCAACGAGTGGTCGGGCAAGGTTGACCCGTCCAACGCGCCCATTCAGGCCATCGAAGTGACGCCGGACAAAAAAGTCGTCTGGGCCTTGCGTTCTTGGACGCCGCCCGCCGATCTCGGCCCGGCCACGACCCTGCAAATTCTGTCCCAGCCTTGAGGCCTGTTTTCGCCCGCGCTCCGGGTGCAAAGCGGATCATGGGTTGACCCTGGGCCGGGACCCGCCGCCCAATGGATGGAGCGGCGGCAAAAAGATTTTGGCTTGCAGGTCTTGATGGCCAAAGCGTAGGGTTTAACTTGATGAGAAAATTTGTAAGCGTTATCTCCAAGTATATCACCGGCCTGCGTTCCGGCTTGCGTGCGACCCGCGCCGCCGCACCGAAAGGCGGCGCCCTTCCTGGCAGATTTCTAGAATACAAGGCCGACGCCGAACAGGGAAATGCCGAGGCTCAATTCAATCTGGGCTTTTGCTACGATGATGGCCGGGGCGTGGAGAAGGATTATTCTCATGCGGTGAAGTGGTATCGCAAGGCCGCCGAACAGAATTACGCCCCGGCTCAATTCAATCTGGCCTATTGCTACGCCAATGGCCAGGGCGTCAGGAAGGATAAAGGGGAGGCGGCGAAGTGGTATCGCAAGGCCGCCGAACAGAATTACATCCCGGCTTTGTCCAATCTGGGTTGGTGCTATGACAATGGCTGCGGCGTGGCGAAGGATTATGTTGAGGCGGTAAAGTGGTATCGCAAGGCCGCCGAGCAGGGTCACGCCGAGGCTCAATTAAATCTGGGTTGCTGTTATGCCAACGGCCAGGGCGTGCCCAGGGATAAAGTCGAGGCGTATGTGTGGATTAGCATGGCGGCCAAGGCGGATTCAGATGCCGCAGCGAGCCGCGATCTTCTGAGAAAAGAGCTGACGCCCAAACAATTCATAGACGCCCAAAAGCGGATGAAAGAATTGCGCTGGCAAGTCGCGCCCAAGGCCAAGCCTTCCCCTCACTGAACGCGGGGGTTGCCGCAAGTTTTGCGAAGCGGACGGGAGATTTCACCGCGGCAAAACAAGGGATGCCGTCCCAAGACAACTCCACGCGACCGGACTGCGCCACGGCCGCACTCCACCCGGATTGCCGCTCCATTCCGGCAGCAGATTTCGCCGCTCCGCAGAATTGAATGGTGCGACCAAACAATAAAAAGTGTGCCGGCGGGTGTTGTCCCGTTGAATTGTTGGTGTTATTGGGCGAGTTCATGGTTAAAATTTGGAGCATTCTTCGATTAGCCATTCTCGCGTGGATTTTTCCCCGTGCGCCTCTCGATACAAATCAAACGCATGAAGTCCATTCACCAGCATTGCCAGCGCCATCAACCAATATGCCAACCAAAGCCGTTTCTCATTAAGAGGTTTGTTCGCTCGATTCACTCATGTCATTGACTGGTCGCTTTATTGCGTCGCAATCCCAATGGACGCAGCTCCAACCACTTCCTCGCCCCGCCAACAATCTGGCAGGACAAGACCTGCCGGCGAACTGGCGAAAATCGTGTCGGCTGGTCAAAAGGAAACAGGGATGCCGGATATTTTTGAACGACACCAAATTATCAATACCCCAAAAAAAACCCTTATAAATCCGGCGCTTTGTGGGTATTTGCATGGTGGTCTTCTAAAATGGCATCGCCGTTGCTAAAGGGGTGTTGTACAGCCAAACGCAAGTGCAGTTGAAGGATTGAATGACACTCTGGAAAAAATATGAAAAAAATTGAAGCGATAATCCAACGGTCCAAATTGGATGAAGTTCAGGACGCCTTGGGGGAGATCGGCATTGATGGGATGACCGTTTGTGAAGTGAAGGGATTTGGCCGGCAGAACCGGCATACGGAAGCCTATCGCGGCAGCGAATACACGGTGGATTTTTTGCCGAGACTCAGAATTGATCTGGTGGTGGGAGACCAAAACGCCGAACGAGCTGTGAACGCCATCATCAAGTCGGCGGGGACGGGCAAAATCGGCGATGACAAAATTTTAATCTCGGATGTCAAGGAAGCCGGGTGCGCGTTGGCGATATGAATGCGAAAAGCACACGCGGCGGCAGCACCGCTGCTCAAATGAATTTCCAATTAACCTGCCAGTAACCCACCGCAGCTTCATTATTCCAGTCCCGGCCGGCGGATCAACCTACCCGGTCGGGGCTTGCTTTTGATGCGATGTCACGATTGCTGGTAGTGGTTGAACGGTTTGCCGTGATTTGATACAAGAACATAGGGGTCAGTCCTCACTATTGACATTCAGCCTTCATTTTTTCTTCGCCGCCAGACAGTTCGACACGTGTGTCCAGCTTCCCATGTGCAGCCGTTGCGCAATCCATTTCAATGTCATGATGCTTTCCCGCCTCAGCCGCAATGCCATCTTCACCTTCTCCGGATCGCCCTTGCGCCGTTTCACCAGATCGGCTTCCTCCCATTTCCGATGCTTCAGTTCCGCCGTCACGATCCGCTCCGCCTGCTCCTCGCCCGATTCCTGCCGTTCCACCCCATAATGGCTCTCCCCAACGCGTTCGGCCATCTGCCCCAGCAATTCCTTCCGAAATCCTTTGTCTCCAAAACACCAGCCGCGCCGCAATAACTTGTATTGTCCCGGTTGCTCCTGTTCCTGCCGCTGGGCCATCCGCCGCTCAAATTCCCGCCGTCCAGCCTTGCTGTCCTTGGGGATTCCCATCTCCCCCAGCAACCGATCCACCCGCAACCAGCTCGGCCGTTTGCCGGGCTGGGCCAAATACAACGGATAACTGCTCCACCGATACGAACGCAGGGGTTGTCCCGTCGCCAACAGCTTCGCCCGAACGGGATTCAGATGGACGTAATCGCACACCGTCCGCAAATAACCATTTCCGCTGCCGTCCACAATCAACGACTTGTACCGTCCGCTGAACAAGTGGCCAAACAGCTTGTGCCGCCGGTTGAATCGTCCGGTATAGGTCCCCAGAAACCACTTCATCCCCGCCACCAGATTGGCCTTGGGCGTCTCCACCACCAAGTGAAAGTGATTGGACATCAGGCAGAGAGCATGCACCAGCCAGTCCGTTTTGCCACAGCACTCGGCCAGGGTGTTCAGGAAACATTTTCGGTCTGCGTCATCCTTGAAAATCGGCTCGCGTCGGTCGCCGCGATTCATCACGTGATAAATCGCCCCTTCATATTCCAGTCGAAGCTTGCGTGGCATAGGGCGGAATATTGCCAAATACCCCCTTTGTGTCAATAGTGAGGACTGACTCCTTTTTTGTGTCAATAGTGAGGACTGACCCCTTTTTGACCCCTTTTCGCCCGAACGGGATTCAGATGCACGTAATCGCACACCGTCCGCAAATAACCATTTCCGGATGAATCCACTTTTCCAAGACATAATGCTCGGAACTGTAACCCATCACCCCGGTTTGTTTGTTGCCTATCACTCCGGTTCGCACCCGGACTCGGGAATCGTTACTCTGTCAAGTGGTGCTTGGCGTGACGCTTACGTTTGAAGGAGGCGCTTTTTCACTATTGACCAAGCGCCCTAATGGGGGACCCCTTCATTATCTGCTTATATCCCAATGATAAAACTGCTTGTTGACGCACCAGCTCATCTGAATCAGATAATGCATTATGCAGAACATCTCTTACTTCTTGAGTATAGGGACGTCGCGCAGATAGAACGCATATAGCTCTGCTTCTTTCAATAGATAAATTGGATTTACAGCGCTGTATCCAATACTTGTCACTTCCAGGATTGTTTGCCTCCTGAAAAGAACACACACATATAACAATGCAAACAAATGCTCCGACAATTAAGATGGTTACAAAAATGTGAGGAAGTATCATTTTAACTGTATCTTTCATACGAAACATTTTTAGTTTGGACATTGCTTTCCTCGCAACGAAGTGCAACCATCATATGTAATAGCCCAATCATTTCTTAATATAATATGTTTTTGACATGTAAGTATGAATTTGCACGGTCGATTTTCCCAAGTCTTGCCAGTTTTACATGTTCCACACGGTTTCCAACACCAGTATTCAGCATCCACATTCTTCATATCTCCAGGTTGGCAACCACTGGCATAATATGCAATTACTGCAGCGACAATTACACACCCTCCGGCAATTATTGCAGCTGTTATGGTGACCGCAAAACGACCGTCTGTGTCTACCCACATAGGAGCAGCGTTCGCGCAAAAAGTATACATATTATGTGTTCCCTTTAATCCTAAAATATAATTATAATCTTCTATGCTGTTAAGTTTTGTTTTTTGCTGGGCCAGTTCAAATATAGGATCGCGACTTAACCAAGTTCCGGTGGAAGGCTTGTAATATCTGTAACCGTAGTAAAGCAAATCCGTTTCATCATCCTGATATTTGGTTGAGAACCGGAAAGGATTGTTTTTTGCCATCGGTTCGGTGGAGCGGATGACCTCACCGAAGGGACCATATTCGTAGCTGGCCAGCGTGGTTCCATCCGCTGCGTTCACCAACGCCGCCACATTGCCGTTCCCATCGTAAATGGCGAAGCAATTGGTGGTTGAAGTTCCATAATAACTGACTTCCAATAATCCACCCACGCCGCCAGCGCCTTGCTGTGAACCGCTCAAGTCGTCGCCCCATACGAAAGATTCGAGGATGGAAGATTGAGGATTGAGGATGGCAATCAGGTTCCACCCGTCATAAACAAACCGGTTGGTGTATTGTGTCACATAAATCGAGCCGTTGTTCGTCGAGACAACCTTCTGAATCCGCCGGCCTTGGGCGTCGTAGGCAAAATCCAATTTCAATTTTGACCCCGCCGGAGCGGTGGCCAGGCTGGTCATGTTGGTCAGCCGGTTCTCCGCGTCCCAAGCGTAGGTGAACCGCCCGTCATGGATCAGGTTCCCATCCGCGTCGTAGGCGAAGCTTTCCGGTGTTTGGGGTACGAACACTTTTCCCGACACGGAACCCTGTCCGGTGGCCGAGACCGCAATGCTCGTCCACAGCGCCGATGAACTGTTGTTGACGGGCAGTTCGCTGCGGAAGTATTCCCATTTGCGATAGGCTGTCTGGCTGTTGACCGTCACCGTGTTGGTGGCAATGCTCGCGCCCTTGATGTCCACGTAAGCCGGCACATCCCGGCTGGTGATTTGATTGAGGTTGTTCGCGGAATAATTTGCGACGCGCAGGTTCATGCCATTCTGGTCGCCGCCGCTTTGGGTTTGGGTGCGGTTGCCGATGGTGTCGAAGGTGTAATCGAACTGCTGGCCGGCGACGGGTGTGCCGTCCGCGAAAAACTTGCAGCCGTTGGTCACCTGGCCCAGCGGATCATAACCGTAAATCCAATAACTGCCGTCGGCCAACGCGTTGCGCGTGCGCTGGTTGGCGGAGTTGTAATTGTAATTGAAGGAAATTGACGGCGGGACGCCGGCGCTCCCAGTGGACGAGATGGTTGTGAGCCGGTTCAGATAATCGTATGACTTGGTGGTCGTCATCCGTGTCGTGCCGTTTTGCTTGAACATAATCTGGCTCACCAATGGCGAATTGGCAAGATATGTGTATGTTGCCGAATCATTGTTGCCGTCTGAAACGGTGGACAGGCGTGAAGCGGGGTCGTAGCCGTAAGCAGTCGAGTTGAGGGTTGAGAGTTGAGAGTTGAGAGCAAGGTTGATGCGGCGGAGGTATTGGTCGTAGCTGTTGGTCACGGAAAGGCCGTTCAACGGGCCGCCGGACCAGGATTCTTTTACCAGTTCGCCGGCCAGGTTGTAGGCGGAATTCAGTTGATAGCTGGGGGTTGATTGTTGGGTGAGGTGGCCCAGGCGGTCATAGGTGTTCGTGACGCCTGGAGTGGCGTCCGAATAGCCAATAGCCGATAGCAAACCGGCATTGTCATAGCCGTAGGTGGTTGTGACGCCACGAGCCCAAGTGCGTGAGACCAGACGTCCAGCCGGAGTGTAGGTGTAGGACGGCCCGGCGGTGCCGCCGTCGTAGGTTTTGCCGGCAAGGAACCCGCGATAGGCGTCGTAATTCCACATGGTCACCCGTGCCCCGCTGCTGCCACTAAAATTGCTCCAGTTGGTCATTGTTTTCAGACGCCCGGCGTAATCGTAACTGTAGGCCACTGGATAGGTGCGCGAACCGTATTGCAATCCCAACTCACCGGTCAGCAAATAAACACTATTGACCGTCGTGCCATCGGGCTGGATGACACTGTATGGGCGCAGCATGTTGTCATAAAGCGTGGTGGTGACCTCGGCGGACTGGCCATTACCTGGAGCGGGCGTGGTGATGGAAGTTACGAGGTCGGCGTTGTTATAGCCGTAGGTGGTGGCGCCATTGCGGGCGTCGGTCGTCATACTCTGTCTGCCATGAGCGTCGTATGAATAGCCAATGGCCGATAACTGATTGCCAAGGGAGTCGTAACGGGTGACGGAAACAAGCCGGCCGTAGGAATAAGTGCCAACGGTGTAAGAATTATCCGGGGCGGTATTGGTGACATGGCGGGAACCGTTGGCCGCATAGACTGTCCGCGTCTGATTCGTCACGCCTGCGCCATTGTTCCAGACAATCCTGCACGTTCGCAGACCATCCATGGAGGTCTCTGTGGTTGACAAAAGCATTGAACTGGAAGAGTTATCCGCGGGATAAGCATAAGCGCGCGTGCGGCGGGCATTCACGCCGTTATCCGTTGTCACGTCATTGGTTGTTTGTGTGACGCGGTCAGGGCCGTTGAAATCAATGCTGTCATTTTGATTCATGTCAACGACGGTATATGCCAGCTCGCCTTTGTTGTTGTATTGGTAAAGTGTGGTGATGCCATCGGGATCAACTTGTTTCCAGAGCTGGCCTTTGGAATTGTAGAAGGATTGGCTGTAGGAGTAGTCGGCATAGAGGACTTCGGTTGTCCGGCCAGCCATGTCAGTATAAGTCTCCGTCCATTCGGATGAATCGGCACCACTGGTGTTAAGCTTAATCTCCATCGTATAGGTGCAGTTATTGCCGTTTTCATCATTTTCAACCCCATAGCTATAACGTACTCGATGCACCGCCGCGCCGGTCACGCTCTGCAAGGAGCCATCCCGCCCGAACGTTTCGATCCGGGTGCCGCCGTCAGGATAGGTGGTGGTGCGCACGAAATTATTATTGTTGTCCAGGGATTCAGAATACGTGGTGGAATTACCCAAAGCATCCATTGAACTCAATTGATGGCCGGCGTCGTCAAATGTGGCAACACCCAAGGCAATGGAGGTTTGATCCGCGCCTTGTCGGACAGTGGAAAGCAAATGATCAGTTGGATCATAATTGTAATGCCAGACAATCATCCCTGGAACATCATACACCGCTTTGCTGGAAACCCGTTTAAGATCGTCAAAACTGTTGATGGTCACCAATCCATTACGATCGGTCATGGAGCCAATGCCACAACAATCGTATTGGTAGGAAATGGAGGTGCCATCCAGATATTGGATTGTGCCAACCCGCCCCAACGCGTCGTAGTTCGTGTACGTTGTCGAGTCGGCAAGAAGGCCGTCTTCGGTGGAAATGACGGAGAGCAAGCGGCCATTCAACCCTAACACCGTTACCATTACCTTGTTGGTCACCCAGGCCGAACCATTCCAATAGCCGGAATACACCGTATTGGTTCGGCCAGTGGCGTTGATGTCATACTGGAACCATCTGGCCGTCAGATTGGGATAAATCGCCGAAGCCAGCCGCAAGTATGCGTCGAAGTTGTTGGTGGTATAAAGGTTTCCGGGATCATTCCACACAGCGGCGGCATCGGTTGCCTGGATTTCAATCCGCTGGTTGGGGGTAAGGACACTAAATTGCCTCCCCACAACGCTGCCATTAAAATAATCCGTAACGGTTCGAGCAACATCCGGCTCGAATGAGCCGTCATCGCCGCCGCCCAAAGGCGTGTAGCTGTAGGTGGCGTAATGATTCGCCCAATTCTTTTGTGTAATTCGGCCATTGGCATCGTAACTATAGCTCTCCCATGTGCCGTCGGGATGATTCACTTGCTGCAGCCTGTTATCACCGGTATAACTGTAGGTGGTTGTGCGCGCATGGCTGTCCGTTCCCTCCACACTGCTAGCAAGGAGCGTGCCTCCGGAACCGACCTGGTATAAATTGGTTTTGGAATAGACCGGCACATCATCGGCGGTGAGAATCTTGGAAACCTCGGTCATGACCGTGTTGGCCTGGTTCCAAAATCGCTGCTGCGTTTCCTTTTTCAGGCCGTTGCCAGCCAGAAAAGTGATCTGACTGCCATTGGTCGCCCAGGTAAACAAGTTGGTTATGTTGTGCCCGTTCCGGATTTCAATCATGCGCAGGTTGTAGAGGTCATTGGTGCCACCCGGATTCTCAATCCGCCACGTTAAAAATTCCCCGTTGGCGGTGACCGGGTAAAGCCCGCCCGCCGACGCGGTTGAAAAATTGCTGGCATCATAGAAATTGATGTCAAACTGGCTTGGGGAATTGGAAACGATATCCGCCAGCATCTGGGAAGCCAGGACCTGCCTCAGGCATCCGTTGTTGGTCACCGCGCTCACATCGGCATCCATTGCAAAAAGTTGAACCAGCGCGGGAGTGGCCACTGTCGGGGCAGTGGGATTGAGGGAAAGATTCCCAACAGGAAACCCGACGCTGTTATACCCCAGAGAAATGTTCAAGCTGGGGTCGTCTAAATTAGCACCACCCGCACCGGCGGTATTACTACCACCGCCGCCACCACCGCAACTACCACATCCGCCACCACCGCCACCACCGCCACCACCGCCACCCAACGAAACGGTTTGCACTTGGACTTCCAATCTGTTGACTGACTTTGTTACTGTAACTCCCGCACCCGGAAAGTCTATATCAAGATCATGTTGTTCCTGTGATATCGCTTCGCCACCGGTGCCATCAACGGAACAACTTTTGGTCTCTGTTGTTTTAGACACGATATTATTCGGGCCTGTTGGGGTAATGATGGTTGTAGTCGTGGTGATGTGAATGGGCCATGTGAAAATATATCGTGTATCCACATCGGTCTTTGACAGGTGAAAACGATAGTATGCCTTCGTCTTTCCTGCGGACATTTCATCCAGAGAAAGGTTGGCGGAACCGGACGCCACGCCAACGGTCCGCCATGTTGCCGCATCGAACATAGGCGCCAATAGAGTCATCACATCACCCAGAAGCAACGGTGTTGAATATAGGCTTAATAACGTGGTGGTATCGTTTTCGATACAACTCGCTTTATGTACATTTTGGTCAAGATACCAATCGCCGCTGCCATCATAAATAGGGCAATTTGTCCCCGAATAATCGTCACTGCCATTAATATTGGGATTCACAACTACCATAGAATTGCACGAAGGGTTGTTGGGGAAGATGTCATTGGAATTAGCCAAAGCTTGCCCAATTTCGTCCACAGCGTTCTTGGCTGCGCCGTTGTCGCTCCACACATCCGCGTCGCAAGAGGTGGTGCTGGTGTTAATGATTTGTCCATCATAAGAATACTGATCAGTATATATCGTCCCATCATCATCATCCCACGATGAAACAGAATGAAAATGAGCATTGCCAGATCTGGTACAAGTGTACTGACATGACCATCTGTCACGCGTGGTAATATGTGTCATTTCGTAGTCACCGGATTCCGTTGCATTCAAGAAGCCCATATACTTTGCAGGGTTGCATTCGTTATCGGCCCAATATTCCTTATTGTCATCTTCCCAGCTAAGGTTCCAATTTAAAATTTCCTGTTTTTGGAGGTATATATTGGGAGGTGAACTGATGTTACAGGTATTTTCGGGGAACCCGCATTTGCTTTTGCCGGCGCTGGCAGATTTTGTCTCCAAGCAAAAAGCAGGACACGATTGTGCTTTGGCTTCTTCGGCAAGTGTTATCAGGCCTGCAACTAAAAGCATGAGCAGTATCGCTGTCCAGGTGGGTGAAATTCGGCAAATAGGTTTCATAAAAGTATTCAATACGGTCTTATTCCAAAATGATGTATAATCTCATTGTTTCACTTGAGCGGGGTGAACACCAGCAGCCCGTTGTTTGGTGACAAGCCGTTGAAGGCATTGATGAGCCAATTGCCCGGCTCACCAGCATCATAAACACCATTCCCATTGGCATCCTCCAGGTAATCCGGCATACCGTCGCCATCGGTGTCAATCGGGTTGCCGTTGCTGTCCACCGCCACATAATGGAAGCCGATGTCCACTATGGAATAGGCCTCCTTTACCTGGTTGGTTGTCGTTGTGTAGTGATAGAGGCCGACTTGATCTGCCGTCGTGCTGCCTGCATTGATGAGCGGGCTGTTGGCGGGCTGATAAAAGTTGCCCAACGGTCCGGTTTGATAGGCCAGGCTGCCGGCGGATACGATGTCGTTCACATTGGTCGGGTACAGCCGTCCGTTGCAGTTGAGGTAGGCGTTGTAGCTGTTGGTCAATGTGGAATTAATAAAGGTGCAGGTGTCGAAGGCATTGTTAAAGGCACGCCAGACGGGGCTTGGAGGTTGAGGCAGGTTGACGGTGGTACCAAACACCAGATTGTTGGACAGGGCGATTGTGGACTGAAGGTTGGTGGCAAAATTGGCGATGACGGAGTAATAAAACAGGTTGTTCATCAGTATCACTGTCCCTCCGGCACCGCAGCCCACCGCCGTCCCACACTGCGCAAATTGACTGTCCCGGACGTTCACCGTGCCGGAACCGAAAATGCCGACGCCGGCATATGACAGCTTCAAAAAAGTGTAATTATTGGTCTGCCCGCTCCCGGCTAAAAGATACGTCCCGCCATTGGCATTGCTTGGATTGCCAGTGCTTCCGGATATGGTTGCGCCCACGGAATTGTCATCCTTGGAGGTCAAGATGGCCATGTTGGCGGGGCCGGTCAGACAGACCAATGCCCCGTTTAATGTCAGTTGTGCTGGTTGACCCGTAAATTTGATTATCGCTCCACCTTCGATGGTCGTGACACCGTATAATTGGATGGTTGTTTGGATGTAATACGTCGTGTCGGACGCGAATGTATAATTGGTCAGCGAACCCGAAAGAACCGTGTAAGCCCCGGCCAAGCCCGCGTTCGGAATTGTGAAGGCATTGGTCCACGTAATTGGGCTGCCGAAATGGTACAGGAAGAAACCCTGGTTAATCGCGGGATTGGCGTAATTAGGCGTCGGGTCGCCCGTTATCCCGTCATAAAAGCCGGCGGCAGTGCCGTTCGCTTCCCATGTGATTGCATCCGCCGAATTAAAATAATAGAAGTTATTATAGCCAAGACCCGCCCATTGGAAATATACGTCATTGGTTCCATTCCCATCGTTATATACACCAGCCGGACCATTGGGATCGGAGGTCAGCGGGGGCAATCCATAACCCGCAATCGTAATGTTGGTTGATATGGGTGCCTGTAGCGAAATCAAATTATAACCGCCTTTTATGAGCGAGTAATTTGTTCCTTGAAACACAGTACCGGCAAAGGTGTTGGTCATGGCTTTACTGGAAGGATTGTATATGAAACAGGCAAGGCCATCGGTCAAATAAACTGAAGCCGGGTCGCCTGATATTCCATCATACCAGCCAGCGGGATAAGTCGGCCCGCCTGGCCCACCGTATTCCCAGTAAGTGGCATCCGCTGAACTGAAAAAATAGTAATTGTTATAACCAGAACCCATCCACTGGAACAAAACAGTGTTGGTTCCATTTCCATCGTTAAGCAAACCAGCCTGACCATTTGGATCGGAAACAAATCCGCTGAGGAAACAGGCATTAACGTCGCCGTTTTGCTGACCAGCATCAGACCCATTGATCAACTGATTCCCAACCACTTGGTATTGGTGAGCGGGAATGATCATGTTGACGTAGCCAACGACGTTCGGGGAATAGACCTGCGCCTGCGGGTTGCCGACGCAGTAGAAACGTGCGGGGTAATTCATCCACAGTGAATCTTGGAAATAGGATGAGCCGCCGGTGAGGGTGTTGGTTGCGACTGGCTGCCAAATGGGGCTGGCAAGATTAGTGCAGGCTTCCACCACGACGGAGAGATTGGTTGCCCAAGAAACGATGAAACCGAAATTGTTTGCTTGCACGCCAAAGCTGGGGCCGAAATTTAGGATTAACGGGTTCGGAAGCAACCAAGTCGCGGTCGGAATACCGCCAAACGTCGAACCCCAACCCGTGGTCCCTGGCAAGTAACAGGCAGTCGCTTGGTTGTCTCCGGAAAACACAGTTGAATCAGCACTGGGGGCATTGCCTTGGAAACAGACTTGATTCAGGCTGATGCACAAGGAGAACGCATAGCTCCCAATGCTGGTGACGCCGTTGGGGATAATGACGCTGGTCAGGCTGGCACATTCATTGAACGCCCCGCTCCCGATGCTGGAGATCGGCAGGCTGTTGATCGTGCCGGGGATGACCACCGCACCGCCGGCGCCGGCGAATCCGGTAATGGTGATCGTGTGGTCGCCATTGTTAGCGAAAGTCCAGATGCCGTAATTGTTCGTGTAAGTTTGGGCCGGCATCGCAGCTGGCACCGCTAACAACAGCAGGAGCAGCAGCAACTTTGTGGCGGAGGTGATTCTTGCAATGGAGATGTTTGACTTCATGTGGTTGCCTTTTCGAGTGAAGTGTTTTTTGGAAACTGAAAGTGTGAAGATCGAAAAGCGGTTGCGCCATTGCCTTCGACCGAAGGCAACGTTCCCGCCCGAAAGGGCTTGTGACACCAAGTATTCATCGCATCCGACACCCGTACCAACACCATTTTCGTCTGTGATGTTAACCTTAAACGACAAGGCCAACCCTAAATCCCAACCCTACCTGAAAAGCTTTCTGAAATTGCGACAACGTTTTTAACGCATCTAATGTGGTTTGTCCAGAAATACTTATTCACAATTTGAAAAGTCGCGGACGGATGCAATTCTCGCCGGGGATCGCTGCTGTCCGTCGCTCGTCTGCAAAACGATTGCGGCGCGAGCGGACGGAATTTTGGACGAAGCAGACAAGCGGGCGCGTTTGGAACTGGACTTGTTTCTGCGTCAGGCGGGCTTTGAGCAGGTGGAATTCCGCTGAGACAATTCAGAGCGCGGCACTGTCTTATAATCGGCGGTGGTGTATTGGATTGGCAAGCGCGAGGAAGGCGAGACAGACGCTTTCATCGCGGACTTGCGAAAACGGGTCAAAGGCGAGCCACAGATCACCACGGACGGCTTTAAGGCTTATCCGACAGCCATTGCCAACACGTTTGGAAACAACGTCCATTTCGCGCAACAGGTGAAGCGATTCACGCATAAAGGCACATTGCCCAAAAAGGTCCGGCTGGCATGGCCAGTTGACCGCCGCTGCCTTAGCGTCAAGACGTTTATTCGCATTGGCAATCCAGACGTTGAACTAATCAGCACCAGCCACGTTGAACGCACGAATTTGAGCGTCCGCCTGTTTAACCGCCGTTACACGCGATTGACGCTTGGCTTTTCAAAGGTGCTGGACAACTTGAAGCATTCAACGGCGTTGCTGATTGGATATTTCAACTTCTGCCGGATTCATGGCGCACACGGCAAGACGCCAGCGCAAGCGGCGGGGATTACAGACCACGCATGGACGATTGAGGAATTGCTTATTTGTGAATTGCGGTGAACAACTTGGGGTTGACTGGCACGGCGGGCTAATTCAGTTTTGGATTACTAACCCCGCCCGCACTACACTATGAATGATGACGCATTGAATAAACGGTTCGACACAATCGAAAGGCTGATTGAAACATTCGTGAAAACCATAGCAGACCAGCACCTTTTAACCATCCGCATGATGTCACACCAGCAGGCACACCTTGCGGCGATTCGGGATTTTGATGGTTCGGGGTGGTGAGGACCGCGCCATATTGAATCAAAAACTGCGTAATTCGTATGAGACGGCTGTAAATTTATTTCACGCCCAGCTTGAAGCCTATTACGAATCAAAGGATGCCAAGAAATTTGTCGAGTCGCTTGTTTTTCCTGATGATTTACAGAGCAATTAGTGGTCATGTCCACACTATACACAATCTAGCGCACCAGTGCCTTATAATCAGACAGTATGGATGATTTTGACGGGGACGGAAGCTTCAGCGCGCGCTTCAGCATCAATGGCAACCTGTAGCCGGCGTCTTGGCGGAGAAATTTTCAACGATTCCACGCGGGGCTGCATGAAATATAGCGCCACTTGCGGCACGGGCTGACGGTTGGTGACCGCAGCCTGTCCGCGTGTTTCTTGTGCGAGTTTCAGCGCATTCATTTTTCTAGCCATGCCGCTTTTTGCTGCAATTCATGTGCCAGAAAAATACGGTTCGCACCCTGTTTTTATTGATAAATTGATGATTCCGGCCGGGGGTCGGAAAAGGCATGTAAAATCATTCAGCCTGAATCCGGAGTTTTGTCGTGGGCTGCGAAAGGCGCGCGATCTCGCACGTGTGGGATCGCTTCAACATCCGCAGGCCTGCGATTTACAATCGTCCAAAATCACTCGTGCGGTGAAGCATGAGCGCCGCGCGTTTACAGTCTGGCTTTGTTTTTATTTTGGCGCAGGCCCTTGCGTTACTTGCACGAGGCCGTTCGGACGAAGCCACCTGGCAAAGGCGCTTTGGATGTCTTGAGCGTCGAGCTTGACGCAAATACGTCCCGCGTGAACGCGTTCATCGAGCGGCAGCCCCAGCGCCGAATAGGTAAGCCAGCCGTTGGCAATCCAGTCCACGCTCGATTCCGCCAACGGAATGTCGCGGAGCAGCATCAACTTGGCCTGATGCAATTCCTGCGCCGTCACTTTTTTCGCCCGCATGTCCGCCAGATCGCGCAAAATCACGGCGCGCGCCTTGGAAACATTCGGCGGGTCGCAGGCATATTCCACCTGATAAACGCCGCGCGTCAGCCCGACGGTGAACGAAGAATCCACGAAATAAACCAGCCCGTTTTTTTCGCGCAGGTCGCGATACAAACGGGTGGCGTAAAATCCGCCGCCCAGAACGTTGTTGCCGAGTCGTAGCGCATAATAATCTTCATTCGTCCGCGTCAGTTGCAACGTTTCCGCCAGGGTGATTTTATCCTGAACGCGGCTGGCATCCGGTACGTGCGTCACGGAAACTGAATTTGTCGGCGCGGGCGGAAACAGCGTATTCGGTTTTTCTCCATCCGCCTTCCAGTTGCCAAAGTATTTTGAAATGACGGCGACGGCGTTTTCCAGCGCCACATGGCCGATGACAACGATGGTCGTGAGATCGGGACGGAACGCGGATTGATAATAATGTCGCACATCCTGGATGGTGAGCGACTTGACGTTGTCCGGCATCGTATCGCGCCGCGCCGGGTCGTTCGTTGGAAACAGCGCGACAGTCAGCGCGTGGCCGGCAATGTGGCCGGGGCTTTTGATTTCGCCGGCTACGGACGCGGCGAGCTGCTCCTGAATGATTTTAAAATCGTCCTCGGGCAGGGCCGGAGAAAGCTCGTTGTCCGCGAGCAATTGCACGCCGCGTTCAAACTGGTCGGGCAAAACTTGCAATGAAAAATCCACGCCCGCCGATTCGTTCGCGCCAATGTCATCCAAGGCCTTTTGAAACGCGAGCCGGTCCAGCGTTTTTGTGCCGTAGGAGAAAAGTTTATTCAACGTCTCATCCACGCCATCCTGGCCGGCGGGCATCTGGACTTTCGAATTGTTTTTGACGCGGCCATAGACGCTCACGGTGTCGCTGATGGTTTCCGGCTGCACGATGAGTTTGATGCCATTGGGCAAGTTTGTGACGAAGGGATTCAGCGCGGTGGCGGGAACGGGGAGTTGCTCCGTGATTTGTTTTGCCCACAACGGCAAGGTAACATTCGCGTTTTTTGTCGAAACCAGCGATTCGCCGCCGCCAAAACTTTTTGAAGAAATCGGTTTGTCCGACGGCGTCGGCGTGAGAATCGCGGAAATCGCGTGGTCAAAATCCAGATATTTTTTGGCGACGCGATTTACGTCGTCAACGGTGACGGCGCGAAACAGATTGATGTCGTCTTCCGGCGAATTGCGTCCTTCAATGGCGATGGCGGTTGACCAGGCGGAAGCCAGGCCGGAGACGGAATTTTTCTGCAATTCGGCGCTGATGATTTCGCGGCGTTTGGCGGCTTCAACCAGGTCGGCGCTGACGCCGTTGGTGATTTCCGCGAGCAGGATTGCTTTAACATTTTTCAGAAGATTGGTTGAATCGCCGCCGGCCGGAAATTCGGCGATGACATAACCCAAGCCGGACTTTTGCAGGGTTTCGTAATCAAATTCGGCGGACAGCGCCTTGCCTTCGGGCACAAGGGCGTAAAGCTTTCCGCGCTGGCTGCTCAACACGTCGGACAAAATCTGCGCGGCGGCAAAATCGGGATTGTCCGCTCCGGGAAAGCGAAAGGTGATCCAGTTCATGCCATAGGGCAAATCCGTGTCGAGTTTCAGCGTGTCCGGCTTCACGGTTCCAAAATTAAATTCGGGCCGGGCGGGCAGTTGCGCCGCGGGAATTCCGCCGAAAACCTTTTTTACCTGTTCCAATACCTTTTGCGATTCCACGTTGCCGACGATGACGAGAATAGCGTTGTTCGGGACATACCAGGTGTTGTGGAATTTCCGAAGGTCGGCCCCGGTGGTTTTGTCGAACGACGGCCGCGTGCCAAGTGGGGTGTGTTCATAGGGTGTGCCTTTGAAAACGGCGGCCAGGAGTTGCTCGTAAAAAACATATTCGGGATTCGACAAGTCCTGCGCGACCTCCTGTTCGATGGCGCCGCGTTCCTTTTCCCAAAGTGATTCGTCGGGCAGCAGATCGCGCATCCGCGTGGCCTCGACGCGCAGGGCGACTTCCAGATTCTCAGCGGGCGTGGTGAAGAAATATTGCGTGATGGCCTGTTGCGTGTCGGCGTTGTCATCGCCGCCGAATGCGGCGGAAATGGCCGCGAGCTGATCGGCGGACAAACCCGGGCTGCCGCGAAACATCATGTGCTCGGTGGCGTGCGCCGTGCCGGGAAATTCACTGGAGCATTCATCCGCACCGACGCGATAATTAATCATGGTCGTGACCACCGGTGCGAGTGTGTTGCGAACGATGATGACCTGTAGGCCGTTGGTCAGCGTGGCGCGCAAGATGTCCGGTTCGACAACGATGTTGTTGGTCGCCGCCTGGCCGGCAAGCGAACAAGCCAGTGCGAGGGAAATTGCGAAGGTGAGGAAAATGGATGGTGAGGTTTGATTTTTGGCCGTCATAAATTGGATGTTCAGACAACCATAAACCTGTGCTGTTCAAGCGCGAGGAAAAAGTCATTCAGGGCAGTTGCCAGCGGGCGCAGTCCGGGCCAAATTTGCATGGTGAATCTGAACTGGAAAAAAATATGCCGGTTGGCGTCCAAGGAAGTTGAGGCGACGCTGGCGGCGCTGCCGAAGCCGTTGCGGGCGCGGGCGGAAAAATTGCCGGTGACGTTCGAGCGCCAGCCGAATGCGGATTTGCAAGCCGATGGAATTGAACCGGACACGCTGGGTTTGTTCACTGGACCCGAATTTGCCGATGAAGGCCAAGTGCCGCTGCCGCCGCAGATCATTTTGTTTTTGGAAAACCTTTGGAATTTTTCTGATGGCAGCGAAGAGATTTTTTTGCGAGGAAGTGCGGACGACTTTTTTGCACGAGTTGGGGCACTATTTGGGATTGGACGAAGACGAATTCGCAGGGCGCGGGCTGGAATAGCTTAAATCGCCTTTGTTTATGCGGAAAAGCAAGCGTCAAAAATTCACAAAGAATTTTCTTGCGACTTTGGCGGGCGCTGGTAAATTTTAGATGCCTTCCGCGTGGCGGAAGAAAAGCGACTGGCCAAAAAGCCTGTTGACAATTGGCGCGAGTCTGATAATTTTCGCGCCTTCAAAACTCGAATCTGAGATGCCGAGTTGAAAGCAATGATTCGGCACTCGGGATTTTTTGTCCCCTAAATGGGGAAAATGATTGGGCAAGAAAGCCCGTTGATTTTTTGGGTGAAAGCACCCATTGCTCATTGAAAATTGAATTGTGCGATAAGTCAGAGCCCCTTCATTGACGGCCAGTTAGTGGCTGTTTTTGAAGAGTTTTAAAATTGTAATTCGTCCGACTAATCATCGGACACGAATTAAACTAACGTTTTTTAACGGAGAGTTTGATTCTGGCTCAGAACGAACGCTGGCGGCGTGGATAAGACATGCAAGTCGAGCGCTGATTACGGGGTAGCAATATTCCGTGGTCGGAGCGGCGCAAGGGTGCGTAACACGTGGGTAATTTGCCATGAAGTCTGGAATAACTTGCTGAAAGGCGAGCTAATACCGGATGTGAATATTGGGGGGCATCCTTTGATATTCAAAGCTGGGGATCGTAAGACCTGGCGCTTCATGAT
>CAWHLR010000027.1:0-41383 GCA_963830235.1 uncultured Verrucomicrobiae bacterium | reverse complement strand
TGGCCGTCGCAAAATGCCACGTTGGCTTTGCCTTGGTGACGTTGGTGGGCAAATAACGTAACCGCGTTAGCGGTATTGCGTGTGAAGGCGAGCCGGCTTTGAAAGATTTCACCGATCGCCATCATGTCAGCGGGGTTAACAACTCCAAGATCTGTTACCGGCTTGTGGGTGCTGGGGCGGCCACCTAATCCAAAATTATTGTCCGCATTTTCATCCGAAACCACGCCGCCCATATTGTAGCCATAAGACAGGAGGAACAAGTTTTCGGCAATTTCAGTTTTTGATAATTGCGCTGCCGGGCAGCGCCACACGCCTGACTTCAGATAATTGGTCATCGCCCGTGATTCGCCTAGTCCTTCAATTGCCAATTGGTTAATCCAACTGCCGTTCGTATTCTCCAAAAATAAAGGATAACCGTGATCGCTGGCAAGAATGACCTGCAACCCGGTGCCAAGCTGATGCAAATTGCCGACACATTGGATTTGTTGCGCTCTTCTCTTGGCTTCAGAAATTGCTGTCAGCAACAGCGCGGCGAAAATTCCGATTATGGCGATGACAACCAGAAGTTCAACCAGCGTAAATGCGGATTGAACCCTTGGTCGCTGAATTTTCATCAAGCCACCTCAATCAGCTTCGTTGTTGGCGCCGCCGCTTCGCCGAACTGCGCTTTCACCCGGGCCACGGTGTTTTCGACGGACAGGCCGTATTTTTTGCGGAGTTCGTCCTGAGTGGTGGCGTGTTCAATAAATTGGTCGGGCCAGCCGATGCGCACGACGGGCGTCGTTATGGCCTTCTCGCTGAAAAGTTCCAGCACCGCCGAGCCGTAGCCGCCCATCAGCACGTGGTCTTCCAGCGTCACGATCACTTCGGCCGCCTGCCGAAAAATTCATGCACGCCTTCGTCGAGCGGCTTGGTAAAACGCGGGTTGATGACCGCCGCATCAAAACCTTCCGCCGCCAGTTGCGCCGCCGCCCGGCGGGCGATGGCGTTCATCGGGCCAAGTCCGAACAGCGCCACCTTGCGTTTGCCGTTATTGGAAAAATTCTGGATGACTTCCGCCTTGCCGATTTCGAGCAGCCTGGGCTGGTCCTTGATGGGCACCCCTTCCGCCGTCCCGCGCGGGTAGCGAATGAACGCGGGGTGATTCTGGTGCGTCGCGGTGAACATCATGTCCACGAGTTCATCCTCGTCCTTCGGCGCCATGGCAATGACGTTCGGCAAACAGCGCAGATAGGAAATATCGAACAATCCGTGATGCGTCGGGCCGTCATTCGCCGAAAGCCCGGCGCGGTCCATGCAGAAAATCACCGGCAAATCCTGCAGACAAACGTCGTGATGAATGCAGTCGTAGGCGCGTTGCAGGAAGGTGGAATAAATCGCCACCACCGGATGAAAACCCATTGTCGCCATGCCGGCGGCAAAAATGACGGCGTGTTCCTCGGCAATGCCCACGTCGTAGTAACGATCCGGCATGGCCTTTTCGAGAAGCTTCAGTCCCGTGCCGCTGGGCATCGCGGCGGTGATGCCGACAATGGTGTTGTCTTTCTGGCAGAGTTTCACCAGCGTCTGCCCCATCACGTCCTGATAATTCGGCGGCGTGCCGGCCAGAACGGGCATCGAATCGCCGGTCTTCACGTCATAAGGCCCGGTGCCGTGGAATTTTTCCGGAGATTTCAGCGCGGCCTCAAAGCCCTTGCCTTTTTGCGTGAGAACATGGATGACGATGGGATGGTCGCACGTCTTGGCAAATTCCATTGTGCTGATGAGCAGCGGCAAATCGTGCCCATCAATCGGACCCAGATAGCGCAACCCCAGTTCCTCAAAGAAAATCGGGCTGCCGTAGCCGCCGCGACCGTCCGTATCCGCCAGATTGCCGGCTTGCTGCAACCCAACGTCGGTGATGGCACCCTTGAAACCTTCCTCCGCCTTGCGCGCGAGCTTCAACGCCAGTTCGCCCTTGGGCAGGCGGCGCACAAAGTTTACAAAGTCCTTCGCCAGCCGGTTGTAACGCGGATTCGTGATGAGCTTGTTGAGGTAATTGGAAATGGCGCCGACGTTTTTGGCGATGCTCCATTCGTTGTCGTTGAGAATGCAGATGAACCGCTTGGTCGTGTGGCCGATATTATTGAGCGCCTCGAACGAAACCCCGTTTGTCAGCGCCGCGTCGCCAAAAATGCAGACGACGTTTTCGTCGGTGCCTTTCTTGTCCCGCGCCGCCGCCATGCCCAGCGCGGCCGAAAGCGCCGTGCCCGCGTGACCCGCGCCGTAGCAATCGTGCGGACTTTCCGTGCGCAACGCGAAGCCATTCAGGCCGTCCGTCTGCCGGATGGTGCGGAAGCGATGCTTGCGATCCGTGAGAATTTTGTGGACATAGACCTGATGGCTCACGTCCCAGACAAATTTGTCCTTTGGCGTGTTGAAAACGCGATGCAGCGCGATGGTCAGCTCCACCACTCCGAGATTCGGGCCGAGATGCCCGCCGCTTTTGGCCAGCCCGGCGATCAATTCCCCGCGAATCTCTCCGGCCAGTTCCTGAAGCTGCGCCAGCGTGAGCTTTTTCACATGCGCCGGCCCCTCCACCATCTCGAGATAACTGCTCATAAATTAGTCTTCGGACAAATCCGCGGACAACGCCTTCAGTTTTATTTCACCCGCCGGACCTTTTTCCAACTGTTGAATCTTCAACTCCGCCTCGGCCAGCTTTTCCTGGCAGATTTTGACCAGTTTCGTCCCCTCCTCATATTTCGACAAAAGCGTCTCCAGCGGCAGGTCGTCGGACTCCATGGCCTCAACAATGCCTTCGAGTTTTTTCAAAGCTTCTTCAAACGGCGGACCATTCCTGCCCGCATCGCTGGCCTTGGCGGATTTTGACATGTGAAAATGCTAAAGAAAACCGCCGCATCCGTCCAGCTTGGAGTCATTCGGAACGGAGTGCGCGTCCCGAATCACGCACTCACCCGATTCTGAAAAAATTTGGGCGCGGAGCAATCCGCGCCCAAGCATGCACGAGAAAGGCCGCCGGTCAGGAAGCCGGAATGATCTCTATGCCGTTGATCTCGGGGCTTTGAACGTTGGTCGTGAAAGTAATGTCCAGCTTGCCATCGGTGATGTCCACGTTGACAGTTTCGATGTAGGCGCGCTTGGCGCCGCCGGCCTTGGCCCAGACATCAAAATCCTTGAACTCATGGCCCGCGACATTAAAGGAAAAGACGCGCTGCCCCGCTCCGGTGATATCTTCGTAAGTTTCGGCAAAATGAAGTTTCACAATGTATTTGCCATTGGGAAGCTTGTACGAAAAGGAACTCATGCCGTAGCGCTCGCTGCGATAGAGACCCTGGTCGGGTGTATTGGCGATTTCCATGTCGCTGCCCCGCTCCGTGACGTCTCCGTCCACAAAACCCTGGTCGGGCAGCCAAACATTGCCGCTGGAATCGGTATAAGAGGCGGTGGCGCCGGCTTTAATGCGAATGACGGCCAATCCCTTTGCCGCAGGCTTGACCGGCACAGCGGGCGCGGCGGGCGCGGCTACAGCAGGTGCCGGCGCGGTAACGGCGGGCGTGTTTTTGACAACCGTGATTTTGACACCCGATTGATCTTTGTCCGACTGGCAGCCAACCAGCAGAAAAGCAACCACCACTGAAATGAACGGAACGCATGACCATTGCACCAAATGTTTTAAATTTTGCATATATTTCTCTTTTGTCTTGGGGTTAACAGCCATCAATCTAGTAATTCTCTGGAAAACTGCAAGCCGGTTTTTAGCGTTTCACTGAACAAGCTTTTGGCGGCGGCCATAACTGTTCAACCTTGCTCAAAACCTCACCCGCTTTCAAACGCGTTTTCAAATGCCAGCCCGCTTTCACGTCCTTGGCCGACCGCAAAACTCTTCCCGTCGCCGCATCCATCGTGATGGAATAGCCGCGCGACAACACCTGCTCCGGCCCCAGCAAACGCAGCCGCGCTTCCGCCGCTTCAAAATGATTCCTCACGGTTCGCAAATGAACGCGCGCCGACTCGCGCAAACGCCGCTGATTCAACATCAACGACTCGCGGCGCTGCCTCAACAATTGCGCCGGACGGACGCGCAACAGCCGCGTCGCCAGATTCTGCCAGGCCACCTGCCGGTCCTTCGTCCCCTGCCTCGTGCAGCGCAACAAACCGGCCTGCAAATCGTCAAGCTGCTGCAAAAGTTCATTCATGCGCCGGCGTGGATGCGCCCGCGCCATGCGCTGCGTCAAATCCGCCACGAGCTGCCGGCTGGCGTAAACCCCTTCGGTGATGATTTCCGCCGCCGCGCTCGGCGTCGCCGCGCGCACATCCGCGACAAAATCACTGATGGTGAAATCAATCTCGTGACCGACCGCCGACACCACGGGGATGACCGATTCAAAAATTGCCCGTGCCACGGCTTCCTCGTTGAATGCCCACAAGTCTTCGAGTGAACCACCGCCACGGGTGACGAGAATCAGGTCCAATCTTTCGGAGGGGCGAGTTACACGAGACCCCAATTCTCTTTGAGTTTCCAAGTCAGGGCGTCGTGTAACTCCGCCCTCCGAATATTCGTTAAGCAACTTGATGGCCGCCGCGATTTCTTCCGCCGCGCCTTCACCCTGCACACGGCAAGGTGCAAGGATGATTTCCAGGCCCGGATTTCGCCGCTGCACGACATGCAGCACGTCGCGAATCGCCGCACCGGTGGACGATGTAACCAAACCGATGCGCTGCGGATATTTTGGCAGCGGACGTTTTCGTTCCGGCGCGAACAACCCTTCCGCCGCGAGCTTCTGCTTGAGCTTCTCAAACGCAACTTGCAGTGCGCCAACACCTTGCAATTCAACCGCACGCACGATGAGTTGATATTGCCCGCGCGCCTCATAAACCGTCACGTCGCCTTGCAACAGCACTTTCTGCCCGTCCGCCAGCAACTCGCGATGCGAAACTTTTTCGCGGCTGAACAAAACGCAACTCACTTGGGCTGCGGCGTCCTTGAGTGTGAAATACATGTGGCCGGAGGATTGGGCGCGCAGATTGGTGACCTCGCCCGTCACCCAGATCTGGCCGACCGTTTTTTCCAGCAACCGTTTGACCTGCGCCGTGAGTTCCGAGACCGACAAAACTTTTCTCGTCTGTTCCGTTGGAAACAGCTCGCCGAAGTCCCATTGCGATTTGGATTTGCTCATCGTCGGTTGGTTAACAAAATTCAATTTTCGCTTTGTTTGATCAGTTCAACAATTTGAAAACTTGGAACTACAGCCGCCATTTTGCCTCCGGTTTCGTCTGGAAGAGTGCCGTGTATGAGACCGTAACATTTTGTCCCACCGCCTGTTGTGATTACGTTCCCCATTTGGTAAATTGAAATATCAAAGCAGGGAGCTCCACTGAATCCGTTAATGCTGGGATTTTCCAATAAGAAAAAAGTTTTTTCTGGAGAGTTTGCAGATTCAGCGAATGTCACGAGTCCGCTAGCTGCACGAGTTTGATCAGTTAACGGTGAAAAGTTGCCTTTTGTTCCAAATCCTAATGGAAATCCGATTACTGTTAGCAGGGTTTCGCGTGATGGGGCAGTTTTTTCGGACACTAAAAGTGAAACAGGCAGAAATCGGAATTTAAGACATTTGTCAAAGGTGTCATGCGACGGAAGCACGACATGGATTGCAACATCGGCATTCGTATGAAAAATCCAATCTTGTTTGGCAGCATTCCCAAACAGTTCTTTGAGACTTATCGCTATTGGAATATCCTTATCTCCTTTCAATATGGCTTGAGACGTTTCGCGCATTGACTTCGCCACATGACCCGCCGTTACCAAGAACTTGAAATTTGAGTCGGCGACAAAAAAACCCGTTCCACTCTCAGTAACTGTGGCTGTCACTGTTTGACCAGCGGCGTTTGTCGTTACGAAATTTGTTTGATCTATTAGGCGAACCACAGCAACAGCCAATTGGTCCCTATTAAATATTTGACCGATTGCCGGTTGGGATAAAAGCGTTGTAAGTAACAATATTTGGATGTAGCGCATCATATTTAACAGGGAATTGACTGCCTCTTAAGGAAAGGCGTCAAGCTGATTTCATAACCCAAGAATTTCACCACTTTCCATTCGTTATTCAATTTCAATACTCACCGGGCAAGGATCTCCACCCGTCACCGTTTGCGAGATGAAGGTGCCCGCAGCGAGTTGGCCACGCGCCGGAAGTGGTAGCCGAGGATGGCGAGTTCAATGGCATGAGGAAACTGGCGCGGACGCCGGATGAGCGTGCCCCAGAACAACCGCCAATATCCCACCCGTCCCCGGTGCCATACGCCCAGCACCCAGAAGGATTTCAGAAACGCAATGAAATCGGCACGGGACAGGCGCAGGCGCGGGCCGGTTGGACGATGGCTCTTGAGGAGCGTCCGGATGCGCTGGTAGTAATTCCGCGGCTCGTAAAGCTTTTTCACCAGTTCGCGATAACCGGATTGCAGAAACTCGCGGTTCAATTTGGGCTTGAAGTTCAGACTGGCGTCGGAGTTGTTGCCGGTGCTTTCAGCCTCCAGCCGCCCCTCGCGTTTCAACCGCTGCCATAACCGCGTCTGCGGCAGCGCGGTGAGCAATCCCACCATCGCCGTCGCCACGCCGGAGCGCTGGATGAATTCAAACTGCCGCTTGAAGATGTCGCTCTTGTCGCTGTCGAAGCCCACGATGAATCCGCCCATGACCTCCAACCCGGCGCGCTGCAATGTTTGCACGGCAGCCACGAGGTCACGGTTCCGGTTTTGGAGCTTGTGACACTCCTCCAGCGCCTCGACCGAGGGCGTCTCAATGCCAACGAAGACTTTCTTGAATCCGGCCTCGACCATCAGGGCGCACAATTCCGGGTCGTCGGCCAGATTCATGGACGCCTCGGTTAGAAAACCTATGCGGGTCCGCGTGCGCCGCCGCCACTCGATCAACGCGTGCAACAGCATCTTGGTCCGGGATTTGTTGCCGATGAAATTGTCGTCCACGATGAACACCATGTCCTTCCATCCGCGCCGGGCCAGCGCATCCAGCTCGGCAATCAATTGCGCCGGCGTTTTCGTGCGGGGCACGCGTCCGTTCATCACGATGATGTCGCAAAACTCGCAATCGAACGGGCATCCGCGCGAAAATTGAACGGCCATCGTAACGTAATATCGAAATTTGATGAGGTCCCAGCGCGGCGCCGGTGTTTGGGTGATTTCCGGCCGGTTCGTGCAGCGATAAACCGGTTGCAACCGGCCGCTCCGCAGGTCTTCCACGACTTGGGGCATCACTTCCTCAGCCTCGCCCAGAACGAAGTGCTGAATCTCCGGGAAGGATTCATGGCCGGTGGTGAACAGCGGCCCGCCGGCAATGACGGTTTTATTCAGCGCCGCGCACCGCGCCATAATTTCGCGGACGGACTCCTTTTGCACGATCATGGCGCCCAGCAACACATAATCCGCCCAGCGCAGGTCTTCATCCTTGAGCCGTTCCACGTTCAGGTCCACCAGCTTGAGCTGCCACTCCGGCGGCAGCATCGCGGCCACCGTCAGCAATCCCAGCGGCGGCATGGACGCCTTTCGGGAAACGAAGCGCACGGCATGTTTGAAACTCCAAAACGTGTCGGGCGTCCGCGGGCTGATAAGGAGTATCTTCATATCAACAGTGAAACCGGTGAAGGCTTAGGGAACAACCTAAGCCCGATATGGAGTTTTGCAACGTGTATTCCTGGACCTTCTGCCAAAGACGGTAGGGCAAACCTGCCGAGATAGTCACAAAAGCATCGGAGGGGCGAGTTATACGAGTCCCTGACTCACCGAACACCTCTAAAAATGGGGACTCGTGTAACTCGCCCCTCCGAAAAGAATTTGTTTTGAGGCAAACTGGCAACGCCGCGCCCAACTTTGGTGGTAGCGTCAAATTGCGCCCCGGCTATTCAAGCTCAATGCCGGAGACAAAGCGACGAAAATTCCCTTCAAAGCCGCAGCACAATCCGGTAAAGCCGCGGCGGCTGGCCGATAGCAGAGACATCAAAATAAAACTGCGACATATGGCCGGCTTTGGTTGAAGCGCAGGTATGCTGTCATGGTATTTTCACGCGATAAACACGGCAGGTTTGCCCCAGACCGCAACTATCCTGAAATGCGGTCATTCCATTCGTGCTGATTTGATTGGTGGCGATGGACAGCCAGTTAGCAAGCGTACCACTGGTCAACAATTGGCAGGACTGGTTGGGGAGGCCATAGACCAGAATGCTGACCGCCCCTGTTTGCGGCGGGCTGATTTGCAAGACCGGCAGATAACAGTACTCGTAAGCACCGATATCAGCAGCGGACCCGACTGGCCGCGGAAAGCCGCGTTGATCCGTTCGCGGAGCCGCTGCGGTATTGCCGCCATCAATTGCCGGGCTGCCCGGCAACAACGCCATGGTCATAGTAGGCCCTCCGTTGTCAGCCAACAGGCCGAGTTTCGGGTCGGTGTTGTTCAGGCTCCCGACATTAGTGAACACGCCAGGGCCATCGGAACTGAGATTATGACCGGCATCCGTGATGGCACCGGAGCAGTTGCCGGGAGAGTTGGTCGCCAGAATGGTATTAACGAGCACGCCGCCAGAAATCTGAAGGCCGCCGACGGCACTGCCGCTTGTTCCAGAAGATCCTTGAGGTCCCGACGGACTGCCCTGTCCGCCACCACCACCAATTCCACCCGCGCCAAAAGTTCCAAAGTTAAACGTGACCGTGCAGTTTGTAACATTAACGGTCCCACAAATGCCGCCAATACCCCAACCGCCAGAGCCACCTGCGCCACCAGCCCCACCAGCAAGACGACTGCCCGTGATCCCGCCACCGTTCCCACCCTGGCCTCCAGCGCCTCCTGAACCTCCATTCGCCACAATAGTGCAGTTAACCAAACTTGCCGTTCCCCCACTGCTGATTGCGCCGCCATCGCCGTCGTCTCCTAAGCCGCCAGAACCACCAAGAAGCCCTGAAATGTAGGGATAGATCCCATTATTCACCCCACCGGCCCCACCACCGCCACCACCACCGCCGACGACAGTGTTACTCGCAAATGTGCTGCTGCGGACGGTCAACGCACCCATGTTGCAGATTGCGCCGCCTAGTGCGGCACGGCCATTTCCTCCACTGTTAAACCCATCGGAACGACCACCTCCTCCTCCGGAAACCGAGTTGCCACCGAACATGCTGCCGTCAACATTAAGGATTCCATCGTTGAAAATGGCACCACCGTTCCCCGCGCCGCCCCAACCCGGCGGCCAGGAACCATTATTGCCACCGTTGATCAAGAATCCTTCGGCGCCAAGGCCACCACTAACAAAGTTCTGTAGAAAAGTGCAATCGCTCACGTTCAGAATCCCACTATTATGAATCGCGCCACCCGCCGCAGCATCGCCATTGTACTCGGCCCCCGGAGCACAAAGCCCCGCACCACCTCGGGCGGTGTTGCCAACGAATACACAATTCTGAAGATTCACCACACCGCCTGCGTTGCGGATGGCCCCGCCGCGCGTCTCCAATTGTCCTGCTTGGTGATGATCAAGTGGTGAAGAGATATTCCAACAAAATGTGCAATTGGTGGCGTTAACGGTCCCTGCCTGGTTGTAAATAGCTCCACCTTCAGCCCCAACAAGAGGAGAACTGGGTATTATTGGGTTGGCATTATTGGTCAGGAATTGAGTTCCTTCGAGAGTGAGTGTGCCACCATTGTTGAAAATGCCGGCGCCGTTGGTGCTTAGGCCGTTGGCAACCGCCAGGTTTATCAACGTGAGGCTCGTATTCGTCGGAATATAGAATACCCGCACCGCGTTGCCGCCGCTGATGGTCACCTGTTGACCACTGCCATCAAGGACCGTTTTGGCCGCGTTCGTGATGGTGCCGGCCAGCGTGATGGTGCCACTACAGGAGAAAGTGACCGTTCCTCCTCCCGCCATTGCCGCCCGCAGCGCTGCCTCAGTACAGCTCGTTACCGTATGCGTCTGCGCCCTGCCGCTGGCCGCAGCCAGACACAGCAACAGCACGCCGGCCTGCAGGGCCGGAAGTTTTTTCAATTGCAGCCACGTCCGGTTTTTAAATTCAGTTTTTGGGTTCATGGAATGGTTGAGAGCTGAGGGTTGAACGTTGAGAGAGCAGTAATCGGAGGTGAACTGGCAGACCTGGCTCCTGGCAAGGAGCCTTTCGCCGGCAGGCGGCAACGTCGGGGGATAAACCATCCCGTTAAAGGAAGCCGAGTTTGAAACCGTTTGTCTCCGCTTCGAATTGTCACCGGCCCTGCATATCGGCCGCTCTTCATGCTCCACGCTTGACCCGAAAGCAAGGGGTCTGTCTATTATCAGATAGCACTCATTTGAGTGCTGTCCAGCATAAATCCATGAAATGCTAAGTCAAGCCTTTTTGAAAAAAGACGCCACCATTAACAGCCCGTTATAAAAGCCTTCATTCGTAGCAGCCAACGTGAGTCGGCTCTCTGCCGAGAAGCCGCTACGCCGGTTCGGCAGAGTTTTCGGACTGTTATTCCAACTCAATGCCGACGGGGCAGTGATCGCTGCCCAATACGTCGGGCCGGATGAAGGCGCGTTTGAGGCGCGGGCGCAGGATTTTTGAAATGAGGAAATAATCAATGCGCCAGCCGACATTCCGGGAACGCGCGCCGCTCATCGGACTCCACCAGGTGTAATGTCCCCCGCCCTTTTCAAATTCGCGGAAGCTGTCGAGGAAACCGGCGCGCACGAACGCGCTGAACCCGGCGCGTTCCTCCGGCGTGAAGCCGTGGTTGTGGATGTTGGACTGGGGATTGGCGAGGTCAATTTCGGTATGCGCCACGTTAAGGTCGCCGCAGAAAATCACGGGCTTTTTCCGCTCCAACTTTTTGAGGTAACGAAGAAAATCCCGGTCCCACTGCTGGCGGTACGCAAGCCGTGTCAGTTCGCGCTTGGAATTGGGCACATAGACGTTCACGAGGAAGAAATCCTTAAACTCGGCGGTGAGCACGCGGCCTTCCTGGTCGTGCTCGGCGATGCCGATGTGCTGCGTGACCTGCAACGGACGCATCCGGGTGAAAATGGCGGTGCCGGAATAACCCTTTTTCTGCGCGGAGTTCCAGAACGTCGTGTAGTCCGCCGGCCAGAGCTGCTCGACGTCGTCGGGGCTGCATTTGGTTTCCTGGAGGCAAAGCACGTCGGGTTTCTCGGCGTCGAGAAAATCGAGGAAATTTTTCTTCAGCACGGCGCGCAGGCCGTTGACGTTCCAGGAAACGATTTTCATGCGGGCTGAAATACGATGGCGCTCATGGGCGGCAGACAAAATTCAGCGGACTGTTGCTGGTTGTGGCAGGGAACATTTTCGGCGGTGACGCCGCCGAGATTGCCCTGGTTGCTGCCGGCATAGATCCCGGCGTCGCTGTTCAACACCTCGCGCCACCGGCCCGCGCGCGGGAGGCCGATGCGATATTTTTGGCGCGGCACCGGCGTGAGATTCAAGATGACGGCCAGTTGATTCGCGCCACCAGCAGTCTGGCGGAGAAACGACAGGACGCTGCCATCCCGGTCGGCGCAGTCAATCCAGCCAAAACCGTCCTGGTCGTAATCGCTTTGCCAGAGCGCGGGCGCAGCGGCATAAAGTTTGTTCAAATCCTCGACGAATCTTTGCAGGCCGCGATGGAACGGTCCGGCTTCGAGCAGCCACCAGTCAAGCTGGCCGTTTTCATTCCACTCGGCGCGCTGGCCGAATTCCCCGCCCATGAACAACAGTTTCTTGCCGGGGAACAGCCACTGATACGCGAGCAGCGTCCGCAGATTGGCGAATTTCTGCCAGTCGTCGCCGGGCATCCGCCCGATCAGCGACGCCTTGCCGTGAACCACCTCGTCGTGCGACAGCGGCAGGATGAAATTTTCGCTGTGATTATAGAGCGTCGCGAACGTGAGGTCGTTCTGGTGGTATTTCCGGTAAATGGAATCACGCTTGAAGTAGTCGAGCGTGTCGTGCATCCAGCCCATGTTCCATTTGAAGGAAAAGCCCAGCCCGCCTAGATGCGGCGGCCGCGTCACCTGCGGCCAGGCAGTGGATTCCTCTGCAATGGTCACGATGCCGGGAAATTCCGTGTGCGCGATGTGGTTGAATTTCCTCAGGAATTCAATGGCCTCCAGATTTTCCCGCCCGCCGTATTGGTTCGGTATCCATTCGCCCGGCTTGCGCGAATAATCGAGGTAAATCATTGAGGCCACGGCGTCCACCCGCAGGCCGTCAATGTGGAAGCGGTCGAGCCAGAACAACGCGTTGGCGGCGAGGAAATTGGAAACCTCGTGCCGGCCAAAATTGAAAATCAGCGTGCCCCAATCCTGATGCGCGCCTTTGCGCGGGTCCTCGTGCTCGTAAAGGGCGGTGCCGTCGAACTTCGCCAGCGCCCATTCATCGCGCGGAAAATGCGCGGGCACCCAGTCCACAATCACACCGATTCCGGCCTCGTGCAGCGCGTTGACGAGGAATTGAAAATCCTCCGGCGTGCCGTAGCGGCTGGTGGGCGCGTAAAAACCGGTGACTTGATAACCCCACGACGGATAAAACGCGTGCTCGGCCACCGGCAGGAATTCGACGTGGGTGAACCCCATGCGCTGGACATAAAGCACAAGCGGCTCGGCCAGCTCGCGGTAGCTCCACGACTCGTTCGCCGATTTTTTCCGCCAGGAACCGATATGGACCTCATAAACACTCATCGGCGAGCGCAGCGCATCGCGTTCGCGGCGCCGTTTCAGCCAGGCTCCGTCGTTCCACCCGAATTTGCGCGTGTCCCAGACGATGGCGGCGTTTTTCGGGGGCACCTCAAAGAAAAATCCGCAGGGATCGGTCTTGAGCGAGATGCGGCCGTGCGCATCGCGAATTTCAAATTTGTAATGCGCGCCAACACCGACGCCGGGAATGAAAATTTCCCAGACGCCGGACGCGCCGAGCAATCGCATGGAATGAAACCGTCCGTCCCACTGGTTGAAATCGCCAACCACGCTGACGCGCTGGGCATTGGGAGCCCAGACGGCAAAGCTCGTGCCGGGCACGCCGTCAATCACGCGCAATTGCGCGCCGAGTTTTTCGTAAATGCGGCGTTCATCGCCCTTGCCGAACAAATACAAATCCGATTCGCCCAGCGTCGGCAAAAAAGAATACGCGTCGCGGGTGCGGCGGGTTTGGCCTTGATGATTGGTGATGATCAGGTCGTAGGCGTAAACGTCTTTGGCGGATTTCGTGGTGCCTTCAAAAAGTCCGTTTTCGTGGATGCGCTTGAGCGCGAACCGGGGTTTGTCTTTTTCGTGAACCGGCTGGACTTCGACTTTGGCGGCATCGGGCAGGAACGCGCGAACGACCAGGCCCGCACGTCCGCCCAGCGGCTGCATGCCCAGCAGCGAGTGCGGCGACTGGTGGATCAGTTCCACCAGGCTGTGCAGTTCATCTTTGGTCAGCAACATAACGACAAAAGTCTAGCAGAGTTATTTCACCAAAGCACGGCAAACTAACGTCAGGGTGCGAGATTCAAAAATCGCCCTGGTTGGGACAGACCATGCCGTTTCAATGGAAGTGTCCGTGCAGCACCGGCAGCGGGCAAATCAGATCCATCATTTGGTTGTCCGCCATTGAAGTTTCGAGGCCCTGGATCACTTCCAGCCCCAGGCCCGCCACCGCCAGAAGCAGGAGCGCAGCGGTGACGACTCTGCCGCCGGGCAGCCACCTGCCCTCGTGGATGGATTGGACGGCTCCGCCGACAACCAACGAGAAAAGCAAAACCGTCGCGGGCGTAACCAAGATCACATAGCGAAGCACCTTGGAGTAACCCATCGCCCCCAAAGCGACATGGATGCCGACGACCACGACAATCCAGAAAACCAGCGCCGCGCCGCGCTTCAGCAATTCGCGGTTGCTCCATTGCATCGCCAGCAGAACCAGAGAAGGGACAAGCGTCCAGATTACCTGCGGCAAAAGTTCCACATAAATCCACGGCGAGCGATCCACGGTCAGGTAATGGACATAAGGGTTTGTCCTGACCAACTGCTCAACGGGTTTCCCGGCCCAGGCGGGGAAGGCGCTGCCGGCCACCCGCCACTGCCAAATCTCCCAGGGAAGTTGGATCAAACACGCGATACCCACAAAAAGTAGGCTGCTGGCAAGGAGGCCGCGACGCTGGCCGGATGGTGTGATTGCCCAAGCGAGCGCCACCGCGCCCGGAACGACAAAAAAAGCCGAGAGCTTGATCCAGCTGGCATAACCCAGCAACCCAGCCGCCAGGCACACCAGCGACATGCTCCGGCGCCGGAGACCCAGCAAAAAGACGGTCAATGCCGCCGTCGAAAATGCCAGCAACGGCCCATCAAGCCAGAACCGCCCGGCAACGTGCGCCATGATCGGCGTGAACGCCGCCAGGACCGCCAGCGTCAGGAGTGCGATCCGGTTGAATGGTGGCAGCACCACCCAGCCCAAGAGCATGGCGCTCCAAAAAAAGATGGCGAAACCGAGCACCTGCGCCAGGGCATAGCCAGCGTTCCCAACAATGCTGTGAATCAGCCAGAAGAAGGCGATCCCGCCCGGGGGATGGAAGAACAGCGGACGGTCGTATTGTTCAGGAATGATCCACGGCTCGCGCAGGATCGGGTGGCCCTGGAGTGTGTAGCCCCTGCCAGCTTGGAGTTGCTCCGTCAACGCAATGTAAATCTTCTCGTCATTCTCAAGATAGGAAGCGCAACGCGCGGGTTGCCAGCGCGCAGCGTTGGTGTTGCCCCACGATGGCGGGATGTCCATCGCCAACACGCGGATAACCAACCCCAGCATGAACACCACGGCAACGGCCCCCCAAGGAGCCCTGGTCCAACTGAAATTGAAAATTGGTGTCACTGGACGATGTGTCAGTTCATTTTGTTGTTGGCGCTCAAAAGTTCATGCGGAAATTTCGCGGACGTTTCACCTGCTTGCAAAGCGCCAGAGGGCTGGCGCACTCCACCGCTTTTCCCAGAGGCAATCAACCGTGCCAATGTTAACCGGAACTGCCATATTTTGGCATGTTGCACAGCGGGGTGTGCCCATGCGATGAGAATAGGAGACATTCTCAGGTTCGTCAACGCGGCCGCGCTTTCAAGCGACGCAAGGGCACATGCCGCGCCACGCACCTCGCCATCCCATCAATCATCAAAGCTTTACGAAAATTCGTTCGAGCTGCCGTGCGTGCATGTCCGGCGCGCCATCGGTCCAGACGACAAAGTCGGCGCGGGATATTTTTTGTTCCACCGGCCATTGCGCGGCCACGCGCTGCTGGATTTGCTCCGGCGTCCACCCGCGCGCGAGCAACCGTTCGCTCTGGGCCGGGGCGGAACAGGCGACGCAAATGATTTTGTCAAAATGGGATTCGGCCCGGGTCTCAAAAAGCAGCGGAATCACAACGACGGCGAGCGCGCGGTTTTCCCCGCGCCACGTTTCGATCCGGGCGAGCCAGCGTTCGCCGATGCGCGGATGGAGAATGGCTTCGAGTTTTTTGCGGGCGGCGGCATCGGCAAAAACGACTCGCGCCAGTTCATCGCGGCGAAGCCGTCCGTCCGGGGCAATAACGGCCTGGCCGAAAGCGGCCTGAATTTCGGCGAGGGCGGGCTGGCCGGGTTGAACGAGCTGCCGCGCGAGTTCGTCGGCATCCACCATTTGCGCGCCACGGCTGCGAAGGAATTCGGCCGCGGTGGATTTGCCCATGCCCACACCGCCGGTCAGACCACAAACCTTCATTGTTTGTTGAAAATCAAAATACTATGGCGCCGGCACGGCACGATAGAAGCGATCGGGGTAGCTCGATGCATTCAAATCGGTGTATGTGAACGGCGACGTATACGGCGGCGTGTTCGTAATGAGATCAATCCAGTTGGCCGGAGGCGCCAAATTAGTGGTAGCTTGGATGACGGTGGCCGAATTGGTGGGGACTGTAAACGATAACTGGAATGTGCCTGTCGGCGGCAAGAAAGCAATAGGGCTGGCGGTGACCAAAGTGAGCGACCAGCCGTTGGAAATGGCGCCGATGTTGATCGGCGTGTCGTCAATCACAAACAGCGACCAGGTGCCGTTCGGATTGCTGCCGTTGAGAATGGACAAATGATTATTCCCGGCATTCGGCAAGGGCGGCGCGGGCGCAGGGAACAGGCTTACCGGGAAGTAGGCCGTGGGGTTGTAGGTGCCGGAAACAATCTGGTTAGTCGCTGGCAAAGAGTTGGTTACGAAATCATCAAACATGAGCGTGACGTTACGAACACTGTAACTGGCGCCCGCATTGGCCATGAGCAATACCCCCTGCTGGTAGGGTGATCCGAGCAGCGCATCAATGTCCGCAGGGTAGGTGTGGGTCAGATTGGAGAAGGTAACGGTGGCTTTGAGCAATGTACCGCCCACCCCGCTCACATTGATGGTGGACGGATAAGGCGTAGCGATTGTGTGGTCGTTAATGACAATGAGGTTGGTGTTGGCAAACGTGTTGGTCACGGTTCCCAGCATGTAGGTGAAAATGGCGGTGCCAAGGCTGTTGGTCCCGCTCGAGAGCTGGAACGTGGCAACGATTGACTGTCCATTGGTGCCGCTGGCGATAAACGAGAATGACATTGAAACCGACGGGCCGCCCACGACCAATATACCATTGTTGGTTTGCGTGCTGGGGGACAGGGGCGTGACGCCGTTGCCGGGGAGCAGCGTGGCCGCAAGGTTGGTGGCGTCGGTCCCGGCGATGTTGCGGAAGGCAAACGACAACATGACAGTTTCGCCCGGATCAATGATGTGGTTTACCGGACCAGATTCAGAAATCAGCAGCGACCCCGCCGGAACAATCACGCTGTACCCGGCCATTGAACCGCCATAGAGACGAACGAGATGGTCATACGGCTGGCCGTTGAATTGAGTGAAAGCGCCGCCAATAATAATCATTGCGTCCCCCGGTTGAACAACCGCCGCATCCACGGCGTCGCTGGCGCCGTTGCCAAAATTAATGGTGGTATCCAGCGCGCCGCTGGGCAGCAATCGCACGATGCGATTGCAGCTCAAGCCATTGACCTGGGTGAACAGGCCGGCGACCAGGATGCGATTGTCAGCCTGCACCGCGATGCCTTTCACCGTGTTGTTGACCCCGTCGCCAATGTTTGCAACAAAATTCGTATCCAGCGATCCGTCCGCATTCAAACGGGCAAGGCGGTTCAAATTCGTGCCATTGAATTGGAAGAAGCTGCCGCCGACGAGCACGCGGCCATCCAATTGGATGGCAATCGCATTCACAACGTCGTTGGCCGCCGAACCCGGATTGAAGGTCGTGTCCACGGAGCCGTCCACATTCAAGCGCGCAATGTGATTCAGATTGGTTCCGTTGTAGTGCGTGAACGCGCCGCCAATCAGCATCTTGCCCGCGTAGATGGAATTCGTCGGATAAACCGCAACGGCATAAACGGTGCCGTCCGCGCCCGACCCGGTCGTGAACGAGCCATCCACCGTGCCGTCGTCATTCAAGCGGGCGATGCCCGGACGAAGAATGCTGGCGCCGTTAATGTGGTTGAACGCACCGCCAACATAAATTTCGCGCACCCCGCCGATGAAGGTTTCCGCCAGGGCATAAACGGCGCCATCCGCGCCGGAGCCGGGATTGAAGCTCGTGTCGAGCGACCCATCGGTCATCAGCCGGGCCACGTTATTGAGGGTGGCATCGTCTATTGAATTAAAAGCCCCGCCCACCAGAGTGCGGCCATTGGTCTGGCTGACGATGGCATTTACCGGGCCATTTGCGCCGTCCGCCCCGGGCAGGTTGTTCAGGAAGGTCGTATCGAGGGACCCGTCGGTGTTCAACCGGGCGGCATAATTTCTGGGCACGCTGCTGACCTCGGAGAAATTGCCGCCCACCAGGATCTGGCCATTGGACTGTAGAGCGAGGGCGAGCACCTCGCCATTCACGCCCGCGATTGAATTCGTTCCGGTGCCCGGCGAGCCCGAGGGCCGGATGAAGGGTTCGGCATCCACAATGTTCACAATGGCGTTGCTGGGCGAACCCAATACCGCGTTGGTTGGATTGGACAGAGTCACGCCAAAGTAGAAATTGGCGGGATCGCGTACGCCGTCGTCCAGCATCTGCACATTGACGCTGACAGCGATCTGGTTGGTCGCAAATGTCAGCGTGTTGGTGACGCCGGTGTAATTGGTGCCGCTATAGGCATTGGGGCCGTTGGTGGTGGCAAATGTGACGGAAACCGAACCCGCGGCGCCGCCGGTGCGAATGACGGTGATGGTGGCGTAATTGCCATTTTCATTGACGAGGTAGGTGGGCGCGCTGAATTGGAGCGTGCCGTAGCTGTTGTCGTTGTTGATCGTAAGCGTGGCATTGGTGATGGAGCCGGGCGTGGTGGCGCCGTAGAACAGTGATGGCGCAGCGTTGACGCCATTCGTCGGATTGAACAGAAAGACCTTGAAGTATTTGTTGGTGCTGACCGAGTGGGAATTGGCGATCGGAATGCTGACGATACGGGGCGAAACATCGCCATTGGTCCAGCTCAGAGAATTCGTCGTTCCAGTGTAATCAACGGGATTGAAGGCCGTTCCGTTGGTGGTGGCATACTGGACGGAGATGTTGCCATAGCTGCCCGAGACGCGGTTGACAACAAAGCTAATAAAACCGGCGCTTTCATTGCCGGTGAAATTGGTGGCGTTGAAACTCAAATAGCCCTGGAAATTGGGGTTGATGAGGCGGAGCACGGCGTTTGATATGCCGTAAATTGCGCCACCGTCCACCGGCCCGCTGAGGCTGGACAAATGGAGGTTGATGGTTTTTTCCTGAAAGTTTGTGTAGATGTAACCATTATTCAGTATCTTGACGTTAAACGCGTTGCTAACAATGGGAGATCGGAAAATCATCGTATTGTTGGTGGCAACGTAATCGGTGCCCGCCACAGCCGTCCCATTGCTGGTGGAATATGTCAGGGAAACCTGGCCATAGGCGCCATTGCTCCGGACCACGCTGATGACAGCAATGGCGTTGGTGGCCAAGTAGTTGGTGGCGGTAAAGCCAAACTGGCCGGATTGCTTACGGTCATCAATTAACGTGAACGGCGCGGACGAACGGCCAAGCGCGACACCCATCGGAATGTTTTGTCCGCCCAGATAGAACTGATCGGCGCCCGAGGGATTGGCCAGTTGGAACTGGGCATTGAGATTGCCCCGGATCGCCGGATCGGAATAAACGCTGACTTGAACGGCGGCGGGATCGGCTATGGCATTAACTCCGCTAAAGATGGCGCGCTGGTAAATATCCTCCATGATGCCATTGGTTCCAAAGAGGCCGTGACTGTGCATGCGCGTCACGAGGGTCGTATATTCCCAAGTGATCCAGTAGAAAGGATCAACGGCGGTATAATTGTAATCCACACCGCTCTGGGCCAGTCCCGGCTGGAGTGCAAAATTCACTCCTGCCGGCCCGAGTCCGCCATTGGCCCGGGTCAGTTCCACGCTCCGGGAGGACTGGCTCTCATTGGCAGAATACGAACTATATAGCAAACCGATGTTTCCCGGGGCATAGGCATTCACCGGAGAGGTCAGCGACGTTGCCCCGTTAATTGAACCGCCAATCAAACGGGCGACATTGTTGCGGTTGCGGATGCCATCGCGCGCCTTGGGTTCAAGATTTAATTGATCTTTGGAAACCCACAGGTTGGCATCGGCAAAACTTTGGGCAATGCCCCGCCCCGCGTCCACGGTATTGCGGACATTCTTATCCGCCTGACCGCCGCCCACTGCGTTGAATGAACCGCCAATCATCACATTGCCATCGCTTTGAACACCGCAGGCGTAAACCGAGCCGACGGGATCGCTCAAAAAGATTCGCGGCAGGCCGGCAAATTGATTGTAGGCGGTGTTGAGGAACGTGGTGTCCACCGTGCCATCGGTGTATAAACGGGCGAAACCAAGGCGATGTGTGCCATTGAAAGAGGTAAAGCTGCCGCCAACATAGATGCCGTAATTGGTGCTGGCCACCGTGTTGGTCACCGGCGTGCCATTGCCGGGAGGATTGCTGACGGTGACGCTCGATATGACATTGGTGCAGTAGATGATGCAATTCACCGCGCTGTCCGCGCCCGTGCCGGGGAAAAAGCCGGTGGTGTCAATGCTGCCATCGGTGTTGAGCCGCGCAATGCCGTTGAACGAACTGCCATTGATGTGGTTGAAAGCGCCGCCCAACAGCAACTGGCCGTTCGGCTGCCAGCACACCGCAAACACTGAATTGTCCGGACCGGTGCCCGGACTGAACGAAGTGTTCAGCGTCCCGTCGCCGTTTAAAAGCGCGACGTTAATGTAACCCTGCCCGCCCACCCCAAAGCTGCCGCCGGCAAAAATCTGGCCGCCGCCGGAGGGTTGCAACGCCAGCGCATAGACCGAACCGCTGAAATTAGTGCCCGGATCGAAACTGGAGTCCAGGGAACCATCTGTGTTAAGCCTTGCGAGATGGTTGCGCACCGTGCCGTTCACATGGGTGAAGTCACCGCCAATCAATACTTTGCCGTCCGGCTGCACCAAGACCGCCCAAACCGTGTTGTCCGCGCCGGCAAGCCCGTTCAGGAAGGAGGTGTTGAGGGATCCGTTGGCATTCAAACGCGCGACGTACCCGCAACCCGCTCCATTAAAGGACGTGAAGTTGCCGCCAATAATGAACTTGCCGGAGACCGTCAAGGCAACAGCATTGATAAAATCGTTGGCGCCGGAAAGCCCGTTCAGAAAAGTGTTGTCCAGCATGCCGTTCGTAGTGATCAGCGCCATGCAATTCCGACCGTTGCCGTTGTAGGAGAAAAAGTCGCCCACCACGACGGTTTCATTGTTGGCCAGAACGGCCAGCCCGGACACTTCGCCATCCGTGCCGGGATGAGGATTATTCACGGGCGTGGTGGGGGGTATGTTGCTGGATGACAAGGCCATGCCGGTGTTAAAATCCGCATTGTAGAACTCATCCACCGAGCCGGCGGGAGGATGCTGGTCGTCGAACATAATAGTCACCGTGGTTTCAGCGACCATGCCGAGTTGATCCGCGGTATTTGGGTTTTTTGCGTCCGGAATGTAAAGCTGCAAGCTGAAGTCCTTGTTGAAGGTCGTCAGGCCGTTGTCATAAACGGTAAAATGAATGGCTTTGGGCTGGAAATCATTGTCCCCCCAGTTAAGAGTGCCAAAGTTGCCGCTGGAGTTTGTATATTCCGGCGAGTCGGGAGGGGTTACTCCCATGACCAACCCATTGGCATTGGGGGGATCGGGCATGGCATAGTCCGAACCGGGCTGGAGCGGGAACAACTGGTTCTGCTGGTCGTAACCGGCCTGAAGTTCCAAAAAATAATTATTGATGCGCCAAGTGGCGGTGGCGGAGGTGGTGTTGGTGCCGCTGCGATTGACGTAAACCGTCACCGGCGTCCCGCCCCAATAGTTGGTGACCTCCCGGGCAACGCGGTAATGGGCCTTTTGGAAATTCAAGACCACATTGGTGGGAATGGGGGTGAAAACCAGGTTGGTGCTGACGTTGGCGATATTCGTGGAGCCAATTGGATTTGTGACGGTTAAAAAGAACGAGGATTCTCCTTTGGGGTCAATGTCCACGTCCAGAATTCGAACCAGGGCTTTGCCGAAAGTGGAATCCACCCGCGGCGGCGGCACATCATCCGTTTGTCCGTATTCGTTGGTGCAGTACATTGCATTGGTCAAGATAACCGTAAAAAGGCGATTGGGCCGGGCCACCCCGCCATCCCATTTGATCGGGATAAGAATGGTCTTGCTCATCTCGAAGTCGTCGAAAATGAGGGTGCCGCTCACCGGCGTATAATCCAGTCCTGACTTTGCCGCCACATCGCCGCTGGGATTTATATTGGGTCCATCAATCGTCTTGTAATTCACGCTGACGCGGCCCGACGAACCCGCCACGCGCGTTACGGTTACCAGCACTCCCGGGCAGTTGTAGTCGTAATAAGTGTGGGTCACCGTTTGGGCGTCAATGTTGCCAAATTCCCCGACCGGAGTTTGGCCTTCCGTCTCCGCACAAGTATATAGCAGCATGGGCATTCCGTTCTTGTTCGTGATTCCGGTCAAATCCACGTCCTCGGTGGCGAAGCGGAAAACTCCCGAGGGATGATAGGCCCAATTGAGGCACACCCGGCCACTGGGCTGGCTGCCGATGAGGCTGGGAGAACCGTCGCTCTCGTATAACAGCCCCACTTTCGTATCCACGACAAAATAATAAGTTGTGCCGCCGACGGCATTGAAACGCAGCCCGCTGGGGCCGCTCAGGGGCTGGAGGAAATAAGCAAGGTAGGTGGTGCTGGCAACTGGAAGGATGGCGGCGGGATTGGGCCAATGGGTGGTGTTGGCATAATTGGTCAGGTAAATATTCTGGCCGGTTAAATTTTCGAACTGATAAGGATATTTATTATAAATATCATCATTGGCCGCCACTTGGCTCAACGCCGCCAGACTTGTTCCGGTATAAACCGCCAGCACCGTGTCCAAGGGAGCACCCGCATTGGTGTCCACGCTGCCGATGGTATCCAAGGCCACCACCCCGTCAGCCGGGGCCGTCCATTGATACCAGACGGGCGCATTCGGATAAAAACCGGCGTTGTTCGGACCAGTGTTGTTTAAAAAGGTCGTGTTGGTAAACAACACAGAACCCCAATTCCCGGTCAGCACCTGGGCGCTGGCAAAGTTTGTCTGCGCGCTTGCGGCGCCCGCAACCAAACCAATCAGAACCATCAATCCCAACCTCACCAAGCCGGTGTTTCCTGTGAGATTTCGCAATCTCAGGCCTGCGAATTTATTCATAATCTTTATTGCCGCGGGGCTTATTGTTTTAAATCCACCCGAACCCGATAAGCCCGCATCTTGTTGGTGATTGGATCGGACACGGTGACGGTTACCAGCGGCGAACCCGCCGAAGCCGGCGTGACGAAATTCGTAAGAGAAAGCCAGGTTGTCATCGTGAGGTTGGTCTTGTAAAAGACGAAATTGGTCGCGTTGGTCACCGACTGCCACTGGAGCACCGCCATCGGCACGTAGCCGTTGTTTGCATTCGCAAGCGACTGCACCTTGGACTGCGACTGCGCCGGCAGATTGGTTGTCATGATGGTAAAGTTTATCTGGTGCGGCGGGAAAGACGCCGTGGTCCCCGCCGGGTAACCGTTGGTGCCGAACGGCGTCGGGTCGCTGCCATTGGGAGTCCCGTCCCCGTTGGAATCAAGGTCCGAACTTTGCGCCAGCGCGGCATTGGTAACAATGTTGATCAAAGTCGGGCCAACAAAATACGAGAAATTGGTGGAACTGAAATGGCCGGTATAATTCGTCACCCAGCGCAGTCGGCCATTGTTTTTAAAATTCATTTTTTCCGCGATGGAATATCCGTTCATCACCGCCTGTGCATAATAAATCACCATGCTGTTGAAATTGGAGCTGATGTTCAAGGCCTTGAAATTGCCGCTGCTGTCGGTGTTGGTGGCTTGATCGCGCAATTCGAGATAGTCCACGTACAGCGCGTCGTTCGTCAGATCGGCGCCCTGGAATTTAAACACACTGTTCGCTCCCAGCCCGTCCAAAATGAGCCGGCCAACCGCCTCATTGGTGACATAGCCGGCCACGGAAATTCCCCGATCCCGCCCCGCCCAGGTGTTGACCACCTGCCGGTTCGGCGTCGGTGACGTGCAATAAATGGTCGTGCCCAGCAAATTGCCAAGGTTGGTCGGGTTGTTGGGCAGAGCGGGCAGACTCAATCCGACCAGACTTGCGCCCCCCACAACCCAGGTGTTTCCATTGGACACCCCGCCATCCGTAAGTTGATTCGTCACCTGCAAGGTGAGCGACCGCCCGGCCTGCAACACCAGATTGCTCGCCAGCAAACTGCCGGTGGTGATGGATATGTCGCCGTCAGCGGTGAGCGAGCCATTGGTCAGCACCGTGGTCAGGGATTGCAGCACGAAGGAGCCCTGGGCATTCACACCCGTGCTGGCAAATGTCCCGCCGTTTTCGAAATTATTCGCATAAATCGCCGCGCCCAAGTCGGAAATCAATCCGTTGTTGATGAAATTAGCGTACGGAACTGAAACCGTTGAAATATTTGTTGTTCCAGCAAAAGCATCAATGCCGCCGGAAAGCGTGGCCTGGCCGTTCCAAGTCAAATTTGTCGCGGCCGGTGAATTGGAAGTTACAATCGAATTTTCATAATAACCGGGAATGAGCGCCGTGACGGTAAAGGAATAATTTGTAAACTGGCCCGCCGTAACCTGCGAGTTGGCCGGCGTGGCGGAGCTGTAGCTGGCACCCGAACCGGCGGTGTGATTGATGGCCGCGATCAGATTGCTCATCGAACCGTCGAATGTTGCAGCAATCTTGACCTGATTGGGCACCGTATTCGTGATGGTGTTGACAAAGACATAGGTGTTGGCCCCGATGGTTACCCCGTTGGTTTGGGCAACATTGAAATGCGGGTTCGCCTCCGAAAGGGTGCCGGTCGCCGCCACGGCTGGCGTGGCTGGCGCCACAGCAACGGCATTTGAAGAGCCTATGAAATTGGCCAGATTGCCGATCCGAATCGCGCCATTGTTCGTCAGGTTGAGCAAATTGGGCAGGGAACCCGGCCATAAAATGGCGCTGGACACCAGGTTCAACTCGCCCTCGATCGAGGTCGCTCCATTGCCATAGCCGTTGGTCGTCAACGTCAGGTTTTGCGCGTCAATGGACAATGAGTTTAGGATGTTAAACGCATCGCTGATCACGACGCTGTTCGTGGCATGCAGGGTCAAATGCTGCACCTCTGACAGGGTCGTGGGCGCCACCCGGCTGTTGACAATCAAAACCCGGAAGTCATTGGTAATGTTGTTTGTGCTCACCAGAATCCAGCGCCCGCTCCACGCCTGAATCGTGCCGCTCCAGTTCGGCAGGGCGGCCTGCAACAAGTTGGTGACCGGCAAAAATCCATTGGTCACCCCGAGGCTGATGTCGGAATAGGGCGCGGAGATGGCCGCGCCGGCGCTGCCGTCGAACTGGTTGGTGGCCGCCAGGTACAAATAATTCGCCCCGGTGATTTGGGCCAGGGTCAAATCCAACTCGTGATTGGCCGTGATAAAAATCCGGTCCGGCAAATTCGTGAACGCGCCGCTGGGGTTCTGCGGGCCGGCGTTGGTGGCCGCAGTCGTTGAAACCAACTGCGCATTGAGGTAGGAATAGAAATTGGTCACCGCTCCAGGAGGGTACGCAAAGCCCAGAGGAAAACCCGGTGCATTGGCCGTGCCGATAAAGATCTGGGTGGGACTGCTGGTTAAAGTGAAATTATCCGGTACGCCATAGGGGGAGATGAAGTCGTTGGTGGAGATTTCCGTCACATCGTTGAGATAAAGATAGTTGTTCAGCGTTGCTCCAGTCACCGGGTCCACATACGTGCCAATCCATTCAATGTTGTCAGCGCCCCTTCCCGCCGGGGAGGGATTGCTATTAAGATAAACATTATGGGTGACGCTGGGGGCACTATTATCTTCCAGAAAAACGGCCCAGGTGATGATATTGCTTGTCCCCAGGCCGCTGATGTGGAAATAGGGGGTGGAATTGGGCAGGATTAATTGACTGGCCGGCGGCCCCGATGACTGCGCGCTCGTCGGTGTCAAATTGGTGGTGGGTATCCAATCCCCATTCGTGTCGGTCCCGACAGCGGCATAAACACTGTACACCCCCACGGAGCCGGAGAAGATCGAGGAGAAGATTGAACCGAAACCTTCCATCGTAATCAGCGTGCGGGTTAAATCCACGTTGCCGCCTGTGAACTGCATCACGGAATTCGGCCCCATGAAAACGGCGCCGGGATTCACTATGTTGGTGGCCCACACAATCAATTGGCCGCCGCTGTCAATCTCGCCCGAGTTGTAAAAGCTGTTGGCCATTTGATGCGGAATCACATTGGTGGTCTGGGTGTCAAACTGAAAAGTGGGAATGACTCCATCATACAAACCAGGGTTCGGAAAGAAGGTCAGCGGGATGTCCGTACTGACCGACATGTACCCGATGTTGGTGTAGTTGCGCACGTTCCAAGGCTCGTAATAATCAATGGTAACTATATAGCTGACATTATCCAAAACAACCGAGAACGAGTTGTTGTTGACGAAATTGGTCGCGTCAATGTTCGGGGGCGGACTGCCGGGAACGGAATAGTTGAGCACCGCGTCGTTTTCATACAGCGGAATCGTTGCCAGGGCCGCGGGCGCGAGCAGCAGGCTCAACAGCCCGCAAAGCCACGGCCATTTTGTCCGGCGGCCAAAACATTTGGCCAACAAATTTGCATGCGTCAATTTGCTCATTGGATGGTAATCACAAAACCCCACTGCACGGACCGGGATATAACATCGGTCATGGTAAGGGTGAAATCAAACGTGCCGGATTGTTCCGGAACACCGGACAGCACCGCGGTGGAATTGATCGTTGTCACGCCCAGCCCGGTCGGCAAACCGGTGGCCGACCACGTGAAGGGCGGGGTGAACGCGCCGCCCGTTGCGGTGAACACCGTCGCCGCATAAGGCAGCCCGTTGGTGCCGTTCAGCAACGTCGAGTTCGTTGTGGAAGGCGAAAAAGCAATCTGAACCAGAATCTGATTCTCCAGGTTCTGAATGCTGGTGCCATTGGGATAAATGACCGGGTCATTGGTCGAGGAATCAAATGAAGCCCAAGCCAGCAAATCGCTTGTTTGCGTGGTCTCATTCGGACCAATCAGGAACTGATTGGTGGCCACACTCGACCAATCGTTCTCATAAATGTCTCCAACCTTGTCAAGGGTAATGATGGTGGACGGGTTGATGCTTCCCGGCCCCGCCAGGTTGGTCAAAATATTATTCACATAGAAATTAACATTGCGACTAAGATAATAAGCTCCAAATGGGGGGCTGTCGGGTGCGGCCGTAGCCATGTCCTCCGCCGAGAAAACGATGTCGGGCGAAGTCACCACGCGCTGGAAGCTCTGCCTTTGCGCCTTGCTGCCGGAAATCGCAACCATCGTGTAGTTGTTGGTGATGGGCTGGAAGGTCTGGCCGATGAGGGAATCAAACGGCGCGCTGACAAACTGGATCTGCCCGATGCCCTGATACAAGTTCGTGGGATTGGACACCCCCGAGACGCCCCCGCCCGAACAAATGTACGGCTGCGCCACGTAAGCGAAGTTGGTGGCATAAGTCACGATGCTTTGGGAATAGAAATAACCCGCCGAGTTGCTGGTGGTCACAATCACGTTGGTCGTCGCCACCACGTTGGTATAGGCCAACTGGGAAAGAATATTCACGCCGCAGGGATTGGTCTGAATAAAATAATTGCCCGACGGCACATTGGTCAGGATGATTGACCGGGTCGTGGTATTGGTCACCGGCGGGTTGCCCAAAACCCCGCCGGGATTCACCTGGACCGTCACCAACTGGGCCTTGGTGTTGGGGCTGCCATTGGTGACGACAAGGTTGGCAAAAGTGTACGTGTAGTTTGGCACCACCGTCTGGGTAAAACCATTTGTGACAACGACCAGCACCGGCGGGTTGCCCAAAACAAAGTTGTTGGTGAAGTAGGCAACGACGTTCGGCGTGGAAATGACAACATAAGTGTATGAGTAACTGGAAATAATCAATCCCGGAAACAGATTGGACAAGGTGGTTGGATCATTGGTCAGCGCAATCTGTGCAAAGGCATTATAATTGGAGACGTAGAGCACAAATTGCGTGCCATAGTTGGTGGTGCCGGAACTGGAACTGGTCAAAATGCTTCCCAGCGCCGCGGTTTCCATATTGACATTGTTTGTCGTGAGCAAATAACGCAAACCCGCCACGTCGTCGCGGGTCAGGCCGGTATAAAAGCCGCCATAATTCAACCCGTCCAAAAGCCCGGCCACGGCCGTAAAAGTATTGGCAAATGGATCGGGGGAGAACACAACTGTGGCCGCCAGCGGATTCGGCGGGACGCAAAACTCCTCGATGAAATAAGTGTACAGCGTGCCGTTGACGTAAGACGAGTATTGCCACTGGTTGGGCGGCGTGGGCATAAAATCAAAATTCCTTTGGACCACCAGATACTCTACATTAAAGGGACATGTTCCCGCTGGCAATGTATGGCGGTTGTGCAACGTCCAAACATATCGTTCCGGTTGAGCCAGCCCCATCTGCTCCAGCAAGAATGCCAGAGAGACGGATTTCAAATCCACCAACCCCGCTGACTGGGCCGTATAGTTGATGCTTTGCGCATTCAGCGGAAATTCCGAGAGATTCGGGCTGTAGCTATCCACATTCGTCAGGCCGTTCAAGACGGCAAAGGCGCTGTCCACCGCCGCCACGCCGTTCGAGCCGAAGAAACCCAGAAAATTCGCATCGTAAGCGTAATACATTACAGGTGTATTACGGCGATACTCCTCGCCAATCTTCTTTGGCCCGCCAACATCACCTCCGGGACCATAATCAATGTCCGCCGTCTGCCAAGTATCACCAAAATAGGATGGCAAGCCGGGGTAACCGGGGAGCGGCCCCAACAGCGCAAAGCCCCACGCGGCTTGCAGGCCAAACACCAGGAATGCAATACCTAAAAAACTTTTAATCATTTGCCGCATACACATTTTATTGGCGCAGGAGCAGCACGCGGTAATAACCCGCCGAACCGCTCCCGACATAAATGGAATCACTGTTCCCCGCCGCGAACCGCGGCGATCCCACATTGCTCCACGAGGTGAAATTCGTCGTCACCTGCACCTGATACGTCAATCCCGGCTGCGTGTTCCACCCCAAGTACATTCCTTGCAGGCTCTGGACCAATCCCTGGCCGGACTGTCCCTGCGGGGAATTGCTGATTTGCACGCGCAACACGCTGGCCGCATTGGTCGGAACCGTGCCCGCCAGAAATTCCTGGTAATTGTTCATGCCGTCGCCATCGCTGTCAGCCGTCGCCGCAGGCCAGGCAGATATGTTGTTCCCGAAGTATTGCTGCATCCATTCAAACGGAACAGCCATTGGCGGCGTTCCCCAATATGTGCCACTCCACGTCGTACCGCTGGCCGCCGGGGACAACAACATCGGGCGGCGACCGTCCGTCGTCACGTAATCCAGCGTGAACGAATGGGTGCTGCTGGCCGCCAGCCCATTCGCCGCCGTCATCGTCCAGGAACTGTTGGTCGTCAACATCATTGGTGTTGCCGCGCCGTCCACATAAACTTCGTAATTGGAAATGGAGATTCCGACCAGCGGCGGCCACGAGACCTGCAACTGCGGCTGATAGACGCCATTGCTCACGATAAACGGCGCATACACAAAGGGAGCACTCACCGGCTGCAAAACCGCCGCCACGTTGGCATAGCGTTGCGCAAACAAATCAAAACCGTTGGGACTGAAGGTAAAGCTCGTCCAAACGGCCAGGAATTGTCCGGCGCCATCCGACGCCACCGCCGGCTGCATTTGCTGGCCGACCGTCGTGCTATTCACACAGAATTCACTTCCCACCAACGAACCGCCCTCATGAACGAACTGTCTAAACACGCCTTCGCGCGAACCGTCCTGCCCCAAACTCGTCCAGACAATCAAATAATCCGCGCCAATCGCGCTGATGCGCGGCGCATACTGGTCGCCATAAACATGGGAGTTCACGCGCACCACCGCGCCGCCGCTGGCATTGGTAAATGTTCGCGCATAAATGTCCCAACTATTGTCCGTCGTCACCATGTCCTTTGCGCCCCACGCCACCATGAAGCTGCCATCCGCCGCGGCAGCCACGCTTGGATTGGCGCACGGATTGGAGTCTGTGTCCACCAGGAATTCATTGCTGTTGGGAACCCCGTTGCTCGTGTACAACCGCGCGTAAATGTCCACACTGGGCAAACCCACCAGACTGGGAGATGTTCCATTGGTGTTGTTAAAACCGGAATAATTATAAGCCGTGCGTTCCTGCTCGGACACCCAGGCCACAACGAAGCCGCCGTTTTTCAAAGCCGCAATGGCCGGAGTGCGCTGGTTGTAGCTGGTGAATTGATTAATCAAAAAGTTGGTGCCGATCTTCGTTCCGTTGGTGGAGAGTATCTGGCCATAGACGTCCTGAAGGCTGTTGGAACCGGCCTGGTCGTAACTGAAAAAACGACCACAACATTGCTGTTATTGAGCACGGCCACGGCGGGATTGATCTGGAAATTATTGGTGAACGTGCTCACCACCACGTCGGTGGTCGAAAGAAACGTGTTGGTCGGCGTCGTAAAGCGCGCGTAAATGTGTTGGAACCCATCCACCCCGCCCTGCCAGACAAAAACCGCGCCGCCCCTTTTCAACAACGCCACCCGCGGATTCTCCTGATTGTTGGTTCCCTGGACATTGATCCTCTGCTGCCAGGAAGTCAGGGACAGCGTGGCGTCCAGACGTGCCGCGCGCACACCCCAGCCGCTGCCATCGGTGGCGTTGTCCTGCCAGACGACAAATCCGCCGCTGGAGTTCAGCGCCACATCGGGGAAAACCTGATCGCCCGGCAACGAACCAACCACCGCGTATTCCGTTCCGTTTGTCGTGTAATAATTGGTCTGGGCAAAAACGGCACCGGGAACAGCAATGGCCAGTGCCCAGCAAAAGCAAATGGCAGCCCTGCGGGCAAACAACAACAACATAAATGATTCGCAAGATTCTAAATGTGTCCGGCAGCTTTGTCCAAAAAAAACTTCACCAAAACGCGCCCGCCGCCACGAAAACAGCGGCGTCGCGCGTTGGTTCAAAAACCAATTTTTAATCCAGTGTTCCAAATTCATTTTCCAATTTAAATCAAATCCGCCTGCCACTCGCCCGCCGAATCTTCCAGCGCCGCGAGCATTCCCTTGAACCCCCAGCGCCCATACAACTCGCGCAGTTTGCCCGCATCCGCCGGTTTTGCCGCCAGTGCGTCCGGCAAAAACTCACACGGCAAATCATCCTGCAACCGCACCAATTCGCGATTGCGCCGCACCGCATCCGCTGCCGCGCGCAATCCTGCGCGCAATTTGTCCGACTTTACTTCATCCAGCCGCTCATACAGCGCGGCGACCGAGCCGAATTGTCTCAGCAATTCAGCGGCGGTTTTCGGCCCGACGCCGGGCACGCCCGGAATATTATCCACACTGTCGCCAGTCAGACTCAACCAGTCCACAATTTGCGACGGCTCCACCCCGGCTTTGGCGCGCACCTGTTCGTCCGTCCAAACCGCCCCACTCTTGTCGCCCGGATTCAACAATCCCACCCGCGCCGACACCAACTGCATAAAATCCTTGTCAGAACTGGCAATGACCACGGCCATGCCCGCTTCCGACGCGCGCCGTGCCAGGCACGCGATATAATCGTCTGCTTCCACACCCTCGCGGCAAAACGAGCCGACCCCCGCCGCCTGCAAATAGCCAGCCATTTCGTCAAACTGCGGCTTCAAATCATCCGGCATGGCCGGCCGCTGCGCCTTGTATTCCGGCAACGCGGCGGTGCGTTCGGCGCTCAATCCGCCGTCCCAAACCACAATCAAATGTGACGGCTCAATGGCCGCCCGCATTTTTCCCAGCATCTTGACGAACCCGTAAATGGCGTTCGTCGGCTGGCCCGACGGCGAACGCAAACCACGAATCGCGTGAAACGCCCGATAAGCGTAAGCGTGGCCGTCAATGATCAGCAACCGATCCACAAATTTGCCAGGCGCGAACGCCCTGATTCCACCGGTTCAGCCGGATTCTCGGTCTTCACCATGTTGTTTCAACTGAAATTTCCGCGGATGATGTTCGACCGTATTCTATCATTTCAATGGACGGGTGCAACTAGGGGATTTCCCGTCTGCGCCTCCATCCCCGGCTGCTGTGGCGGAATGGTGCTTTGCGCAAATGGCAGCTCATCGTCCGAATGGATCCGGTTGCCAGCCGGATCAACAATGGTGGCCGTCACGAAAATCATCAGGTTCTTTTTCGAGGTGGTTTTTGACTGGCTTTGAAAGAGCCGTCCCACCAGCGGCAGGTTGCCGAGCATCGGCACCTTGTCCTTCTGGCTTTGGACGGTGGAAGAAATCAATCCGCCAAGGACGATGGTTTGATTGTCCCAAATGTTCACAGTGGTAACAACCTGGCGCACGATAAAGTCCGGCAGAATGGTGGGAACTTGCACAACGTTGGCGACGTTAACCCCGGGAATCTGCGGCGGCGTATCGTAGCCGTTAAACTCGGTCAGTGATGGGATCAAGGTGAGGTTGATCGTAAACCCATCAGACAAAACGTAAGGCACCACGTCCAGGACGGGGCCGACTTCCACTTGTTGTTGTTGTGGCGTGATGGCGGAAGGTTGCACCGGATTGTTGATTACCTGCGCTTGCATCGCCGTAACCCCGCCCAACAGCGCGACGGCCACGGACAAAGCAAACACTCCCGCCAGATTTTGTGGTTTTTTACTCGTTTTCATGGTAAAGCCTGAAGGTATAAAAGTTTTACTGGGTGGTGGTGCCCGTGGTGGTCGTGGTTGTTCCACCCTGGCCTTGCTGGAAGTTAAAGCTCGTAATGATGGTAATAACTTGGGTCGCGCGCATCTGGGTTTGACGGCCGCTGATGGTGGTCACTTCGGGTTCCGCCAGTGTTTCGGTGCCGCTGCGCTGTTCCAAGGCGTGAATCACAAGCCGGAAATTGGGATCGGTTAGAATGCCCGTGATGGTGGCCACGGTGGGCGAGGAGTTGCGCAGGCCGCTAGTAAGCAATTGATCCGTTTGTGAACCCAAAATTTGGTTGGCGGCCGTCTGGCCGGGAAAATAACTCGACGATGAAGGTAATCCATTATACGTGGGATTTCCATTGTTGAGTGAAGGCGCAGAACCGCCCTGCCCCACGACGTTCCCCATATTGACCTGCCCCAAATACCAGTCAAAGCCCAATGCCTTGCTGTCATCCTGCCCGACTTCGATGAACCGGGCTTTGATATGCACTTGTGGCGGCATCATGTTTAGCGCCTGAATCGCTTTTTCAATGGTATCCAAATCTTGCGACGTTGCGCGGACGAACAACACGCCCAGCCGGTCGTTGAAGAATATGCTCTTCGGCGGGGCCAGATTCACGCCCAGCGCCGTGAAGAAACCTTCGGCGACAAGACTGACATTCAAATTTGAGCTCACAGTGCTCACAAACGCCAATCCGCCACCGCCCTGGCCGCCCTGACCGCCCTGGCCGCCACCGCCCTGGCCGCCACCACCGCCCTGGCCGCCACCCTGACCCGTCGAACGATATTGTCCGGCTCCAGGAAATGCATTCACGATTGCCACCGAGGCGCCGCCGTTTTGATTGTTTCCACTGCCGCCGCTGCTGCCGCCGCTGCTGCCGCCGCTGCTGCCGCCGCTGCTGGAACTATTGACTGAACCAAAAGGTTGGGCTCCCACACTTTCCAAACCTTGAACGAAGGTATTGGCATCAATCTTGAAAGTGCGCGTCTCCAATTGCAACGTCTCCGGACCCTTGGCCGAGAAAACAATGCCGTAATCCAGAACCGAGTATTTAATGGGATGGTCGGCCACCAACACAATGGCATCCAGCACGTCCGCCAACCGCACGTCACTCAACGCCAATTTGATATTGATGGCGCTGGCATCCATGGTTTCGCCGCCGGCGCCAGCGGGAGCTGCTTCCGGCAATCCTGTCTGCGGGTTAATGGCCGTTGCACCGCCAGCGGGCGTGGCTGCGGTTGAAGCTGCCGCCGCATTGGGATTGAATATAAAGTTGATACCTTTTTTATCCGGATCCCGCAGCTTGGTCTGGTCGCTCAGACTGCGAAGAACTTCACTCAACGGCAGCCCTTCGGGCCAGGGAACCTTGTCGATCCGGATGCGATTAAGTTTGCTGTAAATGACCTCGCGTCCATCACCGGTGTGAACGAAATTGGTCAGGGCATACGGGTTGGGCGTGGGCAACAAACCGCGGTTAATCGGTTTTATCCAGGCATTTTCCACCTGCACCATGCGTTCCTGCGTGTCAATCGAGTGCAAGTGCGCTTCACGGTCATAATGGGCCTGCTTGACCAGATTCATGTAGTAGAAGGCGCCTGCATTGTCCGGGTCGAGTTTGATGGCCTCCTTCAATTTGACTTCGGCCTCATCGAACTTTCCCATTTCGTAAAGCAGTTTGCCGTCCCGCACCAACGTGCCCGCCTGTGTCTTCTCCTTGGTGATGTCGGGAATTTGCTGCATTGTCTGCTCGTCGGGCATTTTGCCGCGCATGGAAGCAATCAACCGGTCGTTGTCCTGTTTGAATGCAATTGCGGCGGCATTTTGCGGGTCCACTTTCAATACGCGGCTGACCTCGGTGGCGGCTTCGTGCAAATCGCCATGGCTTTGCGCCTGACGGGCGAGCGTCAACCGGGTGGAAGCCAGGCCGGAAATGGTCAGCGCCGTTTCGTTGGTGATGCCGGAGCCGATTTGCTCGACCAACGTATAGGCGTCTTCGTAAAGTTTGGCGGCGCCCAGCAAGTCTCCGCGGGCGGCGGTGTTTTTGGCATCCAGGAGTTTTTGGCGCAGGATGATGGCGTTGGCCTGACGAAGCACGGCTTCATTGACGGCCGTATCCGCAGGACTGGTTTGGGCCAGCACCGGGGCGGCAGCGGCCAGCAGGAGAATTAAACCAAGCGGGAGATGGACTGCTTTTGTCATGATTCGTATCAGGTTCGTCTTAAATTAGCGATGTTCAACGCCGATGTTGTCACAATCAAACATCATTCAGAACTTTGAGGGTTGTATGGCAACGTCGTTTTTTTGTCGTTTGATCTGGCCTTTAATATCACGGCACCCTGATCAATGGCAACGATAATGTAATCATCGCCGGCAAATTTCAAGTCCGCGTTGACGCGCTGTCCCAGCCATGTTTTCTTTTCAGGATCGTACTTCAAGTCTGCGGAATAACCGTCCACGCGTTGGAACGGCTTGTCCTTGGACAGGGTCGCCCGTTCACCCGAGTCAGTCAGTTGCACGACCAATTGCAACGTCCCGGGGTCGGCCGGCGAACCGTTCACTTCTCTGATGGTGAAAGAATCATTCTTTTCCCCGGCCTTTTCCCCCACCGACGCATAATGCTGCTTCTTGACCCGCTGCGCTGGCAGGGGCGCCGCCTGACGCTCCATGCTGATAACGAAACGCGCGGCGATCTCATTGGTCGCTGTGGCCTCTATCGCATTGGTCTCTATCGAGTCCAGCGTGAGAATCAAATACAACGGCGTGATTTTGGTGACGGCCGTCAGGCCAACCACATCGCCGGCGGGAAGTTTTTGGAGGTGTCCGTCAGGAGTTTTTGACCATGGAACTGAATTGAACAATTTGTTCGTCGTTGAAAAATCCAGCTTGTAAGGCGATTGCAGCCGCCCCAACATGTTCGTTTCCCGCGTTAAATCCAGTCCCGGGAGCGGCGTGGCTTTGGGGTGGACGACTCCGTAACTCATGTCTTTGAGCTTTTGCTGGTCGCTGGCAATCATGAACGGCAGAAACACCAGCGCGCCCACCAAGCCCAGCAGCACAAAGCCGAGCAGAATTTTCTCGTAATGTTTTTTGACAAAATCCATGAGCTTACTTTTTCGGCAACAGTTTCACGACCTCAACCACCAAAGTGACGCGCAACAGTTGCTCGTTCAACACCACCTGCGCTCCACCACGGCCCGGCGTCGCCGGCGCGCCGGGCGCGGCATCAGGCGACTTTGTCGGAGCGCCCGCCAGTTGAACGTTGATGCCTTTGACGATGAATCCATGCGGTGATGAGGCAAAGCCGGCCAGCACCACGCCAATTTCCGGGCTGAACGAGCGGAACGAAATCTGATAAGGAGTCAGGACCGCCAGATTGTTGGTGGCGGAACGATCATCGAGATAATCGGCTTGCGGACCGCCCGTGTCATCGTCTGAAACCCGGACGCGCTGGATTCCATCCAGGGCATTGACCCGCGCCGCAAAAAGAATTTCGGCAATGGTTTTCACCTCGCCCAGTTGTTCGGACAGCGGCCCCAGGCTGCCGGGCGCGAATTTGACGAGGTCGCGCTGCGCCTTGAAGGAAAAATTGTATTGGGGCGGCAATGCGACGCTGGCACTGTCCGCTTCATGTTGCAACTGGTCAATCATCCGGCGCAACGCGGCGGCAAATCCCTCGCTCGAAACAATACCATTGGGCGGGTTGGGAACCGGTGTGATGGGCTTGAAATAATCTCCCGCCTGCCGAATCCACTCCCGCAACTGGTTTTCCTGTTGCTTGGCCGCCTCTATATTATTGATCTTGTCGCTGCCCGGCGACGGCTTCTTGCTGTTCAAATCCCGCAACGTATCGTAAATCCCCCTTAATTCATCAGATGCCGCCGCGTTGTGGTTCCAGCCCCGGTAAATATAAAAACCAGCCGAACCCAACAACCCAATGGCCAGGATGCCGCCAATCACAAAAAATAGATTTCGTTTGATCCAGGCCATATTACAAGTTCAATGGATTTTGCAGCGCCACGGTGATGCCGAACGTAAACGTGCCGTTGGCTTCGTCGGGCGTGATTTGACCGGTGAGCTGTGTCGCCTTGGGGTCAAAAAACGGGCTGGATTTTAACTCGTTTTCGACCGCATAGGCGATTCCGCTGTTTGCCGAAGGATCAACATTGGACAAATTCACCGCGCGACAAATCAAAGCCACCGTGCTGGCTTGAGCCGTGCCGGTTTGATCGGGCGTGGCATCCTGTTGATTTTCGTTCTTGCTAGTGCGCCGACCACCAGGCGTGGGACTTTGCAAATTCGCCATGGTCGTCATCTGCTCAATCCAGATGCCCGCTTCAACGCCGGGCCTTTGCGCGGACAATTTTTTCTTGATGGCATCCTCGGAACGAATCAGCGCGCGCCGCAATTCCGCCAGCACATCCCCCCAATAATACCGCTTCTCCATCCACGCCGCGATCTGTTCCGCTTCCTTCTTGGTTGCCCCAAGCCGTTTGAAAGCGCGGTCGAACTGTTCTTGCTTCTCCCGTATCTTGTCCACCTCCGGCTTCAGTGCCGCAATTTCCTCTTCCTTCGAATCCGCGAGTTTCTGGAACAAAAGTCCGACGGCAAACGCCACCAATACCAAGGCGAAGATTGTGAAAATGAAATACGGTTTCTTCTCATTCAAGGCCCGCCAGCGCAACGTGCTGTCCGGCATCAAATTCATTTCCACCGGACAATTCGCCAGATTCCGCAAACCCAGCCCGACGACTTCACCCAGCGAATGCGCCACGCGCACCAGTTCCTCCAAGCTCACCGCCGGATCAATCTGCACGTTCCGGAACGGATTGAAATATTCCACCGGCACATTCAATTTTTCCGCGAAGAATTGCGCCGTGTAAGGCATGAGGGACGCGCCACCGGACAAAAACAGGCGCTGCGGCGCCGACCCGCCCTGCTGCCCGCGATAAAATTGAATCGTCTGGTTGACCTGGATGTGCAGCTTGGTCATGAATTGCCGCGCGATTTTGGAGATGGCCGCCTGGTTCGGATTTTCCGGCTCCTCGTAGGCGCCGCCAAGGCTGACGAAGCCCTCGGCGATTTTGATCTGCTCGGCGATTTCAAATTTTAATTTCCCCTCATTCGCAAAATCCTGCGTAATGGAGTTTGCGCCCAGCGCGATGCTGCGGGAAAAAACCTTGCCCTTCTCGAAGAACAGCAAATTGCTCGTCTTGGCGCCGATGTCCAGCAGCATCGTGCAATCCTCCAGATCGCCATAATTGTAGCGAAAGGCGTTGCACAAGGCCGCGGGCGACACGTCGCACAACTGCAACCGCAACTTCGCCTCTTGGGCCATGCGGAACAAGCCCTCGACCACATCGGACTTGATCGCCACCAGCAGCACTTCCAGCTCGCCGCTGGCGCTGGAACCCAGGATTTGATAATCCCACACCACTTCCGCCAGCGGGAACGGCACGTTCTGTTGCGCCTCGTATTGGATGATTTGCGTCACCTTGCCCGCGTCCACCGGCGGCAATTTGACAAATTTTGAAAACACCTGGAAGCCCGGCGCGCAGACATTGATTTCCCGGGCCTTGGTTCCATTTTCCGCCAGCACTTCGCGCAATGCCTTGAGCACCGTTGCCTCGCGCGCGGATTCCTGCGCGCCCTCAAGTCCGAGCGCCTTGATGGAAAAACTCTTGAGACACAACCCCCCGGCTTCGTTGATTTGAAACTCCGCCAGCTTGAGGCTGCCTGCCCCGAAATCCACTGCCAGGAATGATTTTGTGTTCAGCATTTCTGTTTGGGTCGCTCGCCACCGCCCGCGCCGCCAAGTTCTCTTGGTTTGGTTTAACGGTAGCCCGTGCTGATTACGGCAAATTTTTCCCGTGGTCAAACAGAAATCTCAAAAAAAATCGTCCCACCCCCTCAATAAAACATTGCGTCCGGTGCCCGGCTTTGGCTTCATCCTGCTGTGCGGGCACGGGTGCAAGCCGTCTCGTCCGTCATGAATCGCCGTCGTATGCAGGTTTTTTATTCAGGCTGCGTGCAGGGTGTCGGGTTTCGTTACACCGCGAAAACCGTCGCCACCGGCTTTGATGTTACCGGCGTTGTCCGCAATTTGCCCGATGGACGCGTGGAATTGGTCGCCGAGGGCGCGCCTGAGGAGCTTGAAGACGTTTCGCGGCGCCATTCGCGGTGCGGGACTTGCTGGCTTTATCCGCGACGAAAGTGTAAATTGGGGTGACGCGCAAAATGAATATCACGGTTTTGAAATTGTCCGCTAAACGCAATGAGATACGCCATCATCGCTGACATTCACGCCAACTTGGAGGCGTTCCAAACCGTTTTGGAAGACATCAAAACCCAAAACGCGACGCATATCGTCTGCCTGGGCGACATCGTCGGCTACAACGCCAACCCCAAGGAATGCCTCGCCATCGTCCGCGAAATGAACATCCCCTGCGTGAAGGGAAACCACGACGAATATTGTTCCTCCGACGATCCGCTGGAAGGTTTCAATCCGCACGCCGCCGACGCCGTTCATTGGACGCGCGAACAGCTCTCCGAGGAGGAATGCCAGTGGCTGCGTGACCTCAAATATACCCGCATGGCCGCCAACTTCACCATGGTGCATGCCACGCTCGACGCGCCGCAACGCTGGGGTTACGTCTTCGACAAGCTCGCCGCCGCCGCCAGTTTTCCCTACCAGAACACCCAGGTCTGTTTCTTTGGCCACACCCACGTGCCGGTCGCCTTCATGCGCGACTCCGTCGTTCGTGGCGGCACCTATTCCAAATTCAAAATTGATCCGGCCAAAAATATTTCATCAACGTCGGCGCCGTCGGCCAGCCCCGCGACAACAATCCCCGGGCTGCCTACGTCATTTACGACATGGACGCCGGCACCATTGAACTCCGCCGGCTGGATTACGACATCGCCACCGCCCAGCAAAAAATCCTCGCCGCCGGCCTGCCCGAACGCCTCGCCGAACGCCTGGAATTTGGAAGGTAATTTCAAAGTGACGGGTGACCGGTGATCGGCGACAGACAACGAGATGGTGGTCCGCGCGAGGCTTGACATGTCACGCGTCACTTGTCACATGTCACGCATTTGAAAATCCTGCTCCTCAAACCCAGCTCGCTCGGAGACGTCATCCAGGCCCTGCCCGTCCTGCGGCTGCTCAAGCGTCATCTGCCCGCGGCTGAAATTTTCTGGTGGATTGACTCCAACCTCGCCTCGCTCCTCGAAGGCGACCCCGATCTGGCCGGCGTTGTGCGTTTCGAACGGCGACGCTGGGCCGCGCCGCGCCACTGGCCGGAAATGCTCCGCAGCATCCGCTGGATGCGCGCGCAAAAATTCGACTGGGTCATTGACCTCCAATGCCTCGCGCGCAGCGGCGCGTTCGCGTGGCTCGCCAATGGTAAATTCCTCATCGGCCTCGACGAGGTCCGCGAAGGCGCGCGGGGATTTTACGATGTGGCTGTCCGCCGCCCCTCGTTCCACACCCACGCCGCGGACTGGTATCTGGCCGTGCTGCCGCATTTGGGCGTGCCGGTTCACAAAAATTTTGAATGGCTGCCCGAACGGCCCGCCGTCGCCGCCACCGTACGATCAAAATGGCAAACCGACTCGCGCGGTGGATTGTCCTTCAGCCGGGTGCGCGCTGGGCGAACAAACGCTGGCCAGTTGAAAATTTTGCCGAACTCGTCCGCCTCCTCGCGATTGTTTTGCCGGGCATCGCTTCGCCATTCTCGGCAGCGAGGAAGACAAACCGCTGGGTGAAATTATTTCACGTGCCGCGCCAACGCGCTGCCTGAATTTGTGCGGCCAGACTTCGCTGCCCGAAATGATCGAATGGCTGCGGCTCTGCGAATTGATGGTTACCAACGACACCGGCCCGATGCACGCCGCCGCCGCGTTAAACAAACCGCTCGTCGCGCTTTTCGGCCCCACCGAACCCCGCCGCACCGGGCCGTATGGCCATCTGGAAAACGTGCTGCGACTCGATCTCCCTGCTCTCCCTGTCTAAAATCGGTTTGTACTTACGAAAAGCCAGACGAATGTCTAAGGGCCATTTCACCTGCAACAGTTTTTGAATGTGCAAAATGGAAACTTCAAACGGTTCCAGTGAAGGAATGGCCGTTCGCCAGTGCGCCAGCCGACCTTGGCAATGGACCCGCCGGCGTTAAATAATTTGACCGCTCGTTCCGGTAAATCAATGCCTTGGGCTTTCAAGCCTGCAACCAAGCCAGACCTGTGTGCCAATATTATATATGCCATAGACGAGAATTTATCAGCCTGAACAGTCATGAAAAAGTTTGGAATTGAATCATATCACCCCTCCAAAAGCAAAAAGCCGGAGAACTTTCTCCGGCTTTTTATTGAAAAACTGGCGGCTACCTACTCTCGCAGAACCTATAGGACTACTACCATCGGCAAGACTGTGTTTGACGGCCGAGTTCGGAATGGGATCGGGTCGGACCACAGCTTTATGGCCACCAAGAATGAAACGTGAAATGTGAGGCGCGATTTCCATACACGCCATCAGATTCACAAAATGTTAAAGAACGATCCACCACCGTCACGGATCACGTGTCACGGTTTGGGATTCTCTGAAAACTGCACACAGGATTACCGGACAATTACCATTCGTGAGTTTTAAATCGCTATCTTTCCCTTCAAAGAAGAAAAAGAAAAGCAATCAAGCCGCACGACCGATTAGTACCAGTCGGCTAAACGTCTTACAACGCTTGCACCTCTGGCCTATCAAACGGGTGGTCTGCCCGTGGTCTTTAGGGAGCTTGCGCTCCGGGAGACATTATCTTGGGATGAGCTTGGCACTTAGATGCTTTCAGCGCTTATCTCTTCCGCACATGGCTACGCAACGATGCCGCTGACGCGACAATTGCCACACCAGAAGTGCGTCCAACCCGGTCCTCTCGTA
>CAWHLR010000026.1:0-80864 GCA_963830235.1 uncultured Verrucomicrobiae bacterium | reverse complement strand
TAGGGAGCACTGTCACTCTTACCTGATGAAATCCATTTCTTTTTTGGCTTTGGATCGCTCAACCGTCGGCCTTTAAGCCTGAATCCAACATAACGGAACAACAAATATGAGCCGATGACAAGTGGAGCAGCTATAAAGAACGTCCCAAGGTTAAGTATGAGCAATAGCCAGCCTGATAAAACATCTCCATTTGTAAGAACGCTTTTGTGTGCAACACGCAAACCATGCAACCAAGCTTCGTAGCCATAAACATGGCAGATCACAAGATATTCGAGCAGCGTAAATGTCCACTTGAAAACGGCGAAAGCGACCAGAAGGAGAAGGATGCCAGCCACCCACCCACCTCGTTCCTCATCAATGATCTTAATGAAGGACTCAATCTTTGACATTTTCTTGTGAAACTGATCCAGCAAGGCAAGCACCCCAAAGATGGCAAGTATTACGGCGGGCAATGGGAGTATTTCAACGACGATGCCCATAGATACCTCTTCTGATTTAGCCACGAAAAAGAGCATCCGAAATGTGAAATAGGAACAATCCGACACGACAATGAACAGCTTGGATTGTGGCCAGCCCTTTTGTTTCATGTAGCGACTTTATTTTGCCCGCCAGTTTCTGTCCAGCGTTCGTTAGACGCGGATTGCACGGATTAACACGGATTGAATCAGTGAAAATCGGTGAAATCCGTGTCACATTTTTGGAATTGAAATCGGTCCGCCACTCCGGGTTTTTGTTTTGTCAGCAACGTGTTTTATCCCGCCCGCCGTTTTTCCAGTTCAGGGTTGAACTTGTCAATCTGCACGGGAATGACGAAGGGATTGGAGAGGGTTTTCACCCGGTTGAACCCGACGTCCTGCGTGCGCAGGATGGAGCTTTCAAAATCGCGGAAGTCGTAGAACTTCGCGAGTTCCCGGAATTCATTCTCGTTGTTGAGGTGCGACACGAACATGTTCTCCGTGTTGGAAAGAATGTTCGGATGAATCGAGGAAACCTCCTGCGTGGCATAGACGGTCGCAATCCGGGCCTTGGCGCCTTCCTTCACAATGCGGGGCCAGGTTTCCGTCAGCGGCTCGTTGCGTCCGATCAGGTTGTGGGCTTCCTCGACGTAGATGACGATGTGCGGCGGATGCTTGCCCAGGCTGAAGACGGCCATCGAGCTTTGGAAGATGTGCTGGGCGATGCGCTTGCTGAGGCGATCCCGCTGGGCCGTGTCGCCGACGGAGAGGTCAAGGATGACAATCCGGCCGTCCACCAGATGTTTGTAAATTTCGACGCTGACATCCGTGGTGCGATGGGGCGAGTGATAATCCTTGAAGGGCTGCAACAGCCGGTAGCCGGGAATGTAGGCGCCCTGATCATTTTTCTGCAGCAGCATGTTGACCAGCGCCTTGGTGTCCGGGTCAAACCAGGGATCGTTGCCGCTGGAGTAAAGCTGTTCCTGGATCTGGCGGGCGAGGTCAAACCACGTGAAGGCTTGCGAAGCGGTCAGGCCGTCGTTGGGATCAACCACGGGATTCACCAGTTTGCGCACGATGGAGCTGGCCTCGAACTGGATCTGAAATCCCTTGGGCCATTCAAAACCGGCGCGGGCCAGGACGGCGTGATAGGCCGCAACTTTCCGCCGGTAACGGGTGTTTTGTTTGGCCCATTCGTCCTCATCGTCGAAGTCCTGCTTGCGCGGTTCGTCAAAGACGATGCTTGGAAGGCTTCCAAGTCCGCCGAGCGGGGCAGGCGGGCGGCCTCGATGAGCGCCCGAATCGTGGCGTGGCCTTCCTGTATCTGGGTGTAGAAATTATTCAGAATCGGCTGAAAGCCCGCCACGGGAATGATCCGGTAAAGAACGGTGTTTTGCGGATAAACCTCGGCGATGGAGCCTTTGTCCTGCTGGTTGGCGTTGGCGTATTCACCGTTGAGGTCGTAGATGATCTGGCCGATTTTGTGTCCGCTTTGCGAGCTGGTGCGCATGACCACGGACACGAGTTGTTTCACCGTGTTGGACTTGCCGGTGCGCGTCATGCCGAACACGCCCGTGCGCCGGGACAGAAAATCAACCGCGTTTAAGTTAAAAACCACATGGCGGGCCGCGTCTCCCCGATGGAGCCGGTCCGTGGAAGTAAAGCGAACGGTGCCGATGGGAAAGCGGGGCAGCGAGGTCTTGAATCCCATCCGCCGCGCCTCCTCTGCGGTCGCAATGGCGCGCTCGGGGCTGATGTAATTGATGATGGTTTCCAGCGCGGCGGCCCGGGGACAATACACCCGAAGCTCGGCGGCATTGAGATAGGATTCAATGTCCGCGCCCAGGCGAAGCGTGCCGTTCTGATTGTAAAAGGTGCCGAGAATGCGGCAGGCAATGCCACTAAATTGAATCTCGCTCTTGGTGAGGTCGTCCATTTCCTGTCCGATGGCCTTGACGGCGCGGTTTTTAAGATCCGCAATCTTCAGCCCGATCAACTTGTCTTCCACCGGCAGGGGCGCGGAACCCATCACGCGGAGCAGGATCGCTTCACCGGCCGGCTCGCCGGAAACGACCGAGGTCGCGAGCAGAAAGCAATTCCGGGGAATGCCATTGGCCTGGGTTTTCCAGGCGTCGTTGGTGAGGACGGCGGCGTTCTCGTAATCAATCTGGAAGACCCAGCCGACAAATTGGTCCTCTTGAATGAGCTGGCCCAGTGGATCCGTTTGCGTGTTTTCGTTCATTCAAAGGCGTTTAGCAGCAACTACCTTGCCGGAATACTGGTAAAACCGGCAAAGACGGCAAGTTTATTCAGGGTTCTGGGAAACCGCCAAGACGCCAAGTTCGCCAAGGATTCGGAAACAAATCTGGAAATTTTTCTTGGCGTTCTTGGCAACTTGGCGGTTAATTCCCGCGTGGCCACCATCGTTTTTGACATCGAGACTTCCGCGCTGCCGCTGGAAAATTATGACGAGGCGCAGCAGGAATACCTGTTCCGTGAGGCTGAAAAAATCGCCGATGAACCAGCCCGCGAAACCAAGCGCGCCGAAATCCGGCAGCAATTCAACCTCTGGCCGTTCACCGCCCAGGTCGTCTGCGTGGCCATGCTCAACGCCGACACGCAGCGCGGACAGGTGCAGTTTCTCGCCGAGGATTTTGAAGAGGCCGAGGGCGAAGCCGGGCCGGTCGAGTTCATGCCCTGCGCGGATGAATTTGAATTGCTCACGGCGTTTTGGGACGTGGCCAAGCATTACGATTCGGTTGTAACCTTCAACGGGCGCGGCTTCGACGTGCCGTTCATTTACCTCCGCTCGGCGCTGCTCAACGTGCCCATCTCGAAAAAGAACTGGCTGGGCTATCGTTACGCCGTCGAACCGCATTGCGACCTGGCGGAACAGTTCACGTTTTACGGCGTGAGCGGACGCGAAGGCGCGGCGCGGCGGTTCAACCTGGATTTTTACTGCAAGGCGTTCGGCATCGAATCGCCGAAAAGCCACGGCGTCACCGGCATGGACGTGAACACGCTGATGGCCGAGGGCAAGTTCCGGGACATCGCCGAATACTGCCTGCGCGATGTCCGCGCCACGGTGGAGCTTTACCGCATCTGGAAGGAAAGGCTGGCGGGGATAAAATAAATTCTGGAATTCTATTTTATGAAAACGATTTTTGCCGCAATGCTCTTAATTTCAACTCTTGCACGCGGTGATGTGACCTCAAACTTAATACCCGCCAACACTAACGAAAATGTGATGAACCAAGTTAAACTGGCGCACCCAAATGTAACTATACTTTCAATTCTTCCATCAGTGACTGATTCGGAGATAAAGATTTTCAATTATCCAAGTGGAGTGTTTGTCAATCGTGATATCGTTATTGAACACAAAGAAAATTTGCCTCAAGACCGGCATGAGCTTTTGTTCTGGATTACTGGCACAAGTGGTAAAAATATTGGCCCAGTTGCTTTTAGCTGTCTTGCTGCTGATCTGGGGTATCATGTGATTAATCTCAATTATGTTGATGATATTCCAGCTTCTATTTGTAGGAACGACCGCGACCCAAATGGTTTTGAAGAATTCCGCATGGCAATTATTCGTGGTGGTCACTCAAAACACATTGCTGTGGAGCGGTCCAACAGCATTGAGAACAGGCTCATCAAGCTGCTTCAATACCTGCAAAAAATCATGCCTAGGGAAAATTGGGGACAGTTCCTTAATGACGATGGCACTATAAAATGGGAATCCGTTGCCGTGAGCGGGCAATCTCAGGGCGGTGGACACGCAACGCTGATAGCAATCAAGCATCGGGTTGCCCGCGTTATTTGCACTGGTTCTCCTAAAGATTTCTATCAGAGAAAAAATGTCCCCGCAGCGTATTACAAAGAAGTTTCTGCGACTCCAAAAAATTGCTATTTTGCGTTTAACCACCTTCAAGATTATACGGGAAGCACTTCTCCGGAACAGTTACTAAAAAATTTGAAATCTTTAGGATTATATGAGTTCGGTTCGCCGGTGAATGTGGATGCCGAAAGCTATCCCTTTCATCATTCAAGAATTCTGATGACAGGTTATCCAGTCGTGGATGTAACCGGACCACAAAGCGAAGGATCATTGACCGCACACCTTTCAATGCTTAACCCTAAAAATGCAGACCGCTGGAAACAAGTTTGGACATATTTGCTGACTGAACCGACTCCATAAACGGTGTCGAAAACTCGTTTTCGCACAATTTTGAAAAATAATTCTCTGCTCATCTGCTTCGCCCTGAAAGAAGAAGCCGCGCCGTTTCGGAAAATCAGACACGGATTTCACGGATTAGAGCGTTTCAACAAAAGCTATAGCCACATGAGGCAAACCAACCGAGGGCATCTTGGGGAGTTACCCTGGCCAGAGCTTGGCCGATGGCGGTGATCAAATCCGCCGGTGTCCGTGCCTCCGCTCCCCGCAGCAGACCTTTGACTTTGCTCCACATCTTTTCAATGGGATTGAGATCCGGCGAGTAAGCCGGCAGGAAAAGCACCTGCGCTCCTGCGTTCGTGATCAGGGCCAGGGTCGGGTTGCTTTTGTGGGGCGAGAGGTTGTCCATGACGACGATGTCGCCCTGCGCAGCGTGGGGCGGAGCACCTCGCTGACGTAGGCGCGAAAGCTCTCCGTGTCGGTGGTTCCCTCCAGGGCCATGCAGGCGGTTGAGCCGTCCAACCGGATGGACGAGATCATGGTAGTGGTATGCCAGTGGCCGCAAGGCGCGCTGGCATGGACTCGCTCCCCCTTGAGCGCCCGACCACAGAGACGGGTCAGGTTGGTCTTCGCGCCCGATTCATCCAGAAAGATCAGCTTGGCCGGGTCGAAGCCCGTCTGGCGCTTCCGCCAGCGGCGACGTGCCCGGGCGATGTCAGGGCGGTCTTGTTCACTGGCGCGGAGTGTCTTTTTTTATATGTCAATCCCAGCTTCCCCAACACCACGTTGATGGCCTGCAAGGAGCACTTCAGACCTGTCGCCTCCCGCAATTCTTTCAGGGTGAGGTCGTTCTTTCTGGCCAGCAACGAGCGCATCTGACTGCAGTGGGTGCCAACAATCATCGGCTTGCGTCCGCAGAACCGGTATCGCGGAGCGATGTCGCCGGTGTGCCGGCGTTGCTGCAGGAGTTTCTTGACCATGCCCAGGGAGACGCGGAAACGGTGGGCGATCTCGGGGCGGGTGCCCTCATCGCTGTCATAGGCAGCCAGGATTCGTTCGCGCAAATCCAGAGATAACGTTCGCATGTCCAAACCTTACACTGCCCCTCCAAGAATGGCTACACTATTTGTTGAAACGCTCTAACACGGATTTTTCAATCGGTGAAAATTCGTGTAATCCGTGTCAAAGAGTTTGCCAGTCCGCGCTTGCGGTCTGAAATAAACCACCGTAGCTTGACTCCATGAAAGAACTGGTGTTTGAAGTGACGCAGGAAGAGGACGGCGGCTATTGCGCCGAATGCCTGACGGAAAACATCTTCACGCAGGGCGACAACTGGGAGGCCGTGCGCAAGAACGTCCAGGAAGCCGTGCGCGGCTATTTTTTTGACCAGCCCCAGACACCGCGCCGCATCCGGCTGCACTTGGTGCGCGACGAAATTCTGGCCGGCGCATGAAAGTCCCGCGCGATTTGAGCGGCGCGCAACTGGTCAAAGTCTTGTGCCGCGACTGGGGCTACCGCGTGGTTCATAAGGAAGGCAGCCACATCATCCTGCAAACCGACACGCCCGCGCATCAACGCATCTCCGTTCCAAACCACAATCCGCTCCGAGTCGGCACCCTGAACAGCATTGTGCGGGCTGTGAGCGCCCACAAAGGCGTGGAGCGCCAGCAATTGCTGGAGGCTTTGCGTTAGGGCGGCTCATTGAGAAATGTCCACTCTCGTTTGCTTCGCGCTGAAAGAAGAAGCCGCGCCGTTTCGGAAAATGGCGGCGGGCACGGCGGCTGCGGCGCAGGCCGCTGCCGTTCTCATCACCGGCATCGGACGCCGGAACGCCGAGAAATCCCTGCGCGAATTTCTTGCCACCCATTCACCGGAACTGGTGCTGACCTGCGGTTTCGCCGGCGGGCTGAATCCGGATTTGAAACCCGGTGACGTGGTTTTTTTGACAGTGGACCCAGGATTAGACAAGTCACTCGTCAAGGCCGGCGCGAAACCCGCGAAATTTTTCTGTGCCGACCGCATCGCCACCACCGTCGCCGAAAAGAGGGCCTTGCGCGAACGAACCGGCGCGGACGCGGTGGAAATGGAATCTGTGCCAATCCATATGGTTTGCCATGAGCGCCAGATTCCCTGTGCCACCGTCCGCGTGATTTCGGACACGGCCAACGAGGATTTGCCGCTGGATTTCAACCAGCTTTCCAAACCAAACAAGAGCCTGGATTTCGGCAAACTGGCATGGGCAATTGCCAGGTCACCGGGAAAAATCGGCGCGTTGTTGAAATTACAGAAACAAACCTGGTTTGCGGCGGAACGGCTGGCGGAGGTGTTGTCAAAAATTCAGTAGCAGCCGAGGTCACGAGGCTCCAACTGAATTTACGATATGCGATTTTCGATTTACGAATCCTGCCACAATTCATGCGCGGCGCGTAAATCGTATATCGTAAACCGAAAACAATCAGAGCCTCCTTACGTCGGCTGCTACCAAACAACTATTGACGGGAAACCGGCTCTTGGGCGGTTGTTGGCGGTGTCGGTGTGGGCTTTTGCTTCGATTTTTCGCTGTAGCTGACGAGGGAAGCGCCGATGACGATCAAAAAAATGCCCGCCCAACGCACCGCCGACACTTCCTCCTTCAAAATCAATTTGGCTGCGAGCGCGGTGATGAGGAAGCCAAGCGCGGTCAGCGGCCAGATCAAACTTACGTCGCGCTGGGAAAGCAGATACAGCAGCGCGCCAAAAAACGCCGCTTCCAGCGCTACGCCCAGCAGCACGCTGGCATTGGCCGCGCCTTTGGCAATGATGCGTCCTATTTCGCGCGCGGTGACGCTTTGCACCTCTCCGATTTGCTTCAGCCCCTTGCTCAGAAACACCACGCCGACGGCTTCCACACAAAGCGCAAAAATTAAAATAACAAGAATCTTGGTCATGCTACAAATCCTGGTAACGAATCAATTCAATGCCGAGCCGGTCAATTTGTTCCTTCACGCGCGGACTCACGAGCGCGTCGAATTCATGCTTAAATTCATCCAGCGACGGATGCGAGTAAAGCTCCGAATCGCCCGGCGGCAGTTCCGGCAGCAGTTTCAAAACGTAATCTTCATCCACCCGTGAATCCTGCAACAGCCCGAAAGTGATTTGTGCATGCTTGATGCCGCGCTGGCGCAACGGTTCGCGGGCGCGGCTGGAGAGCCATTGGTAAATCGCCGCGTGCGAGACACGGTAAAACCAGCGTCCGCGCGCCATGCGCCGGCTGCGGGCGAGACAGTCGCGGGTGAAACGCATCCGCTGGATGCCCAGTTTTTCCGCATCTTCCATCAAAATCCCGAAAACCACCGGATGCAGATGCAGGTGCAAATGGCCGTTGACGTGATCGAGCGGCAGGCCGGTGGCGTGGAACCTGGCGAATTGCGCGTGGATTTCGTCGCGAAGCTGCCCGCGCAGGCGGCGATTGAAAAAATAACGAAAACCGGCGCCGACGGGGTTGTTGGAAAATTCGCCGCGCGGGTTGACCAGGCCGGGGATTTTTTCCGGCGGCAGCGCGGAGTGTCCGCACAGCAGCGTGAGATGCAGGCCGACGCCAAGTTTGGGATTTTCCTTGGCCAGTTTAACCGCCTCGTCGAAACCAGGCTCGTTCACCATCAGACTGGCGGTGGTCAAAATCCCTTCGCGATGCGCGCGGATGACGGCCTCATTGATGGAGTGGGAGCGGCCGAAATCGTCCGCGTTGACGATGAGGCGGCGGCCGGATTGCGGATTGCGGATTGCGGATTGCGGATTGAGCAGGCTCCGGTCATTTCAAGGCGTGCCATAGTTTGAAGCCGTCGCTCCCAAAATGAAGCGCAGCCACGATTGGAAAATCAGCGCGAGCTTGTGCGGCTTGCTCGATTTCAACTGCCGCGCGCCGAAAACATTGAACTGCGGTTCGCTTCCAGTTTTTGCAGCAGCCGCCAGTAAACCGAACCCATCAATTCGGCGGCGACCATGGAGCGCCGGTCCTCGGCGGGCAGGGTTTCGCGGGCGAGGCGATAAAAATCTTTGGCGCGGCCGGCGATGCTGGCGGCGAGCTGGGGATAGCTTTCGGAGTATTGGCCCTTCAGAATTTCGTCTTCGGCCACGTTGAATTTTTTCAGCTCGGACAGCGGCAGATAAATCCGGCCGCGTTCGGCGTCGGTTTTTACATCGCGCAAAATGTTGGTGAGTTGCAGCGCCTTGCCCAGATAAATGGCGTAGTCGCGGCACGCGGGATTTTTGTAGCCGAAGATTTCGATGCTCAAGAGGCCGACGACCGAGGCGACGTGATGGCAATATTTTTCCAGCGCCTCAAAATCTTCGTAGCGATTTTTCGTCCAAATCCATCTCGCAGCCTTTGATCAAATCGTCGAACAGTTCAAAGCGCAGGTTGAACTGCCGGATGACCGGCTGCAATTCACGGTTCACGGGAAATCGCGGCGATTGATTTTCGCAGGCGCATCGCACGTCGGCGCGCCATTCGGCGAGCCGGGCGCGGCGCGTTTCAACCGGAGCGGATTCTTCATCCGCCACGTCATCCACCTCGCGGCAAAAGGCGTAGAGCGCGGACATGGCGTCGCGTTTGGCGCGCGGCAGCAGCACGAAGGCGAGCGCCAGATTGGAGGCGCTTTTGCGGGTGATCGCGCGGCTGTGGTCCATCACGGTTTCGAGGTTGGCATCTGCTGCTCGGGCGGCTTTTCCGTCTGGCGAATCGGCGGCAGCCCGCGGTTTTGGGCGAGGGTTGGATTTGGCAAACGACGGTCATGATGATGGTGGTATTTGCGCCGCCGCCGCTTTCGGCTTGCGAAAGAAAAAAACCCAAATCAACGCGCCGATGGCCACCAGCATGATGGCGCCGGCCATGATGAAAAAATCCACCCATTCTGGCGCCATGCGGCCCACGGTTGGCATGTCGTCATCCATGATAACAAAATAAATCAGGTTTCGTATGTTTGCCGGCTCACCGTCATGGACTTTCATCCAGGAGTGTTGCCGCCGACATTCATGTTCAGCCGTTGCATCCGGTAACGGAGCGAATGGCGGCTTAACTTAAGCTGTTCGGCGGCGCGTGTCAGGCTCGAATCGTTTTCGGCCAGCGCGTGGGTGATCAATTCGCGTTCCAGGCGCGCCAAGGCGTCATCGAGCGATTCGTCAGGGGCAACCTGGCTGGGCGCGGCTTTTTGCAGACGGGTTTCCACCTGGAAATCCGGCAGGCTGGACGGCTGAATTTCGCGCGTAGTTTCCAAAATCAGCGCGCGTTCGATGACGTTGCGCAATTCGCGGACGTTGCCGGGCCAGGTGTGCGAAAGCAGTTTCTGGCCCGCGGCGGGCGCGATGCCGTCCACATTTTTGTTCATCGCGGCGCGGAACATTTTCAAAAAATGCCCGGCCAGCAGCAAAACGTCCCCCTCCCGCTCGCGCAGCAGCGGCAGGCGGAATTGCACCACGTTCAGGCGGTGAAACAAATCCTCGCGGAACTGGCCCTCGGCGATGGCCTGCACGATGTCGCGGTTGGTCGCGGCGATGAGGCGGACGTTGACGCGAAGTTCCTGCGTGCCGCCGACGCGCGTGAAGGTGCCGTCTTCGAGGAACCGCAGGAGCTTGGCCTGGAGCGGCTTGCTCATGTCCGCGATCTCATCAAGAAAAATCGTGCCGCCATCGGCTTCCTCAACGCGTCCGGGCTTTTGTTTCACCGCGCCGGTGAACGCGCCCTTTTCGTGGCCAAACAATTCGCTTTCGAGCAGGGTTTCGGGGATGGCGGCGCAGTTGATGCGGACATAACCCGCCTCGCGCCGCGGGCTCAATCCATGCAGCGCGCCGGCGACGAGTTCCTTGCCGGTGCCGCTGTCGCCGAGAATGAGCACCCGAGCATCGGTTCGCCCGACGGTTTGGATCAGTTTTCGCAGCTCGCACATCCTGGGCGATTCCCCCACGATCTGATCGAGGCTGAAGGTTTCGTTGGCGCGCGAGCGCAGCGCGGCGTTTTCCCGCAACAACCGGTGGCGCTCGGCGCAACGCGCCGCCGCGTGGAGCAATTCCTCCGGCGCGAACGGCTTGGCCAGGTAATCCATCGCCCCGGCCTTGATGGCTTCGACGGCGAGTTTGGGCGTGGCGTAGGCGGTGAGCATGATTGCCGGCAGGTCGGGCCATTGATTGTGGATGCGGGCGAGAAATTCATAGCCGCTCATGCCGCCGAGGCGGGCGTCGGTGATGACCATGAAAAAATCCTCGTGCGCCAGCAGTTCCAGCGCCTCCTCGGCGGATTCGACCGCGCGCACGGCATAGTCCTCGCCCTTCAGCACCGTTTGCAAGGACAGGCGCATGTTCTTCTCGTCGTCCACGACGAGCACCGGTGGCAGCAGCGCGTTCATGGGCTTGAGCTTGGGTTGTTTCAGCAATGTTTTCGCCGGAAAGGTTAACGTAAATTTGGCCCCTTTTCCAAGCTCCGATTCCACGCGCACGTGGCCGCCGTAAAGCTCGACGTTATGTTTCACGATGGCCAGCCCGAGGCCGGTGCCGCGCTCCTTGGTGGTGTAATAAGCCTCAAAAATCCGCTCGATTTTGTCAGACACGATGCCCGGGCCGTCGTCGCGCACGGAAATTTCAATCAAATGATCCCGGTGGCAATCAGCAGCGACCTGCACGTTGCCCTTGTCGCCGAGCGCTTCGTGCGCGTTTTTCAAGAGATTCACGAGCGTTTCGGACAAGTGGCTGCGCTGCATGAGCAACGGCGAAAAGCCGTGGCCGTATTGGCGATGGATTTGAATGGCGGTTGGCACGGCAGGCGGAAACACCTGGGCGATGGCGCGGTTGAGTTCCTCGATGACGTTGAGTCTTTCGACGTGGCCTTCGCTCAATTGCGCGTAGCCCATGATTTGCGTGATGACCCGGTCGGCGCGGGCGACTTCCTCCTGGATGATTTCGACCTGTTGCGCGGAGATCGGTTTTGCCGTCACGCAGGGAACGTTGCAGCGAGAATACAACATTGTTGATGACCGCCAGCGGGTTTTTGATTTGATGCGCAAACTCGGCGGCGAGCCGTCCGGCGGAATGCAGTTGCCCTTCGCGCGCGGCGAATTCCTCCGCTTCCTCGGCGGCCAGCCGCTGGCGTTCCAACAGCGCCTGCAGGCCGTAGCAGCAAACGGTCGTCAGCAGCAGCACCGACAACCGCAGCAGAAACGGCTCGCCCCAATCCTCGCGCGATGCCAGGTCCAGCCCCCGGCGCGTGAGTTCATCCAGATTCTGGGAAACAGAGAAGTCCAGCACGACCGCCAGCACATAGCAGAGGCTGATGGCAAAATTCAAAAACAGTTGTGAAAACCCCGGCGGGATGCTCACCGCATTGCGGACAATCAACACAACAAACAACCAGAAAAAAGTGCTGTCCAGGCCGCCGGTGATCAGCGTCATGCCCGCGATGAACAGTCCGTCCACCAGACTGCTCGTAACCACCGTCCATTGCACAACCGCCAGCGGCAGCCGTCCCATGTTCAGCAGCAGGATTGCCAGCGCGACGCTGGCGAGCGCGTAAAACCAGAAAATATACTGAACGGTTTCAACCGCCACATCCAGCGTGCTTAATGCCATTCCGAACCACGGCGTCGAAACAAATGAATAAAAAATGGCGCCGATGGAGACCGCCCGGACCGGCAGCATGATGTTCCGCTCCATGCTGGCAATGCGATGGAGCAACTGCGATGGGTCGGGCGCCGGGATTTCCAGCGCGGTAAACAGCCGTTTCAGCCACTGGGCATGGCTTGGTTTCATAAAAAGCTCGCGGTCGGCCGGAAAATATCTCAGCTCAACAATTTCAACGCGCGTTGTGCAATCGCCTCCACCGGCCACATGCGGCCAATGCCTTCGTAACCGCAGGAAAGCATTCCCTCGTCCGGCCCGATGAATTCCACGCCTCGCGCCTTCAGCATTTTCACATTCTGCTGCGTGGCCGGGTGCAACCACATTTTGCCGTTCATGGCCGGCGCGATCAAAATGTCCGCCTTGGGATTCAACGCCAGCGCCATGCACGTCAGCGCGTCATCCGCCAGGCCGTGCGCCAGTTTCGCGATGACATTGGCCGTGGCCGGGGCGATGAGCAGCAGGCCGGCTTGATCGGCCATTTCAATGTGCGTTGGTTTCCAGCCTTCCTCCGCGTCGAAGAGATCGGTCACGACCGGCTGGCGCGAAAGCACCTGGAACGGCAGCGGCGTGATGAACCGCTGCGCGTCGGCGGTCATCACCACGCGCACGCTGCATTTTTGTTTGGTCAGCAGGCTGGCCAGGTCCGCCGCCTTGTGCACGGCAATCGAGCCGGTCACGCCTAAAATGATGTTCTTGTTCATAGTCAACCGTGTTGCGGGTTGCGTGCTGCGTCAAGTAATGGCCGTGAATGCGGCTCGACGCAACACGTAATACAAAACCCGCCCGCTTAAAACTCCGGCGCCGGCGCCCGCGCGGCGCGCATCTTTTCCGCCTCAACAATCGCCAGCATCCGCCGCAAATCCTCCGGGATGCTCGTGCTGATCAAAAGGTAATCGAAATTTTCCCACTGCGCGATTTCCTTCCGCGCGATGCCCAGCCGCTTTTGGATTTCTTCCGGCGCGTCCGACGCGCGTTTTTTCAACCGCGCTTCCAGTACGGTGATGGACGGCGGAGTCAAAAACACCGTCACCAGCGCGTGTTTCAATTCCGGATCCGCCAGCGCCCGGCCGCGAATTGTCGCCGCGCCCTGCACGTCCACGTTCAGCAGCACATCCTGGCCGCGCCGCAACTTGTCCAGCAGCTCGGAGCGCAAAAGGCCGTAACCGCGGCCAAAAACCGTGGCGTGTTCGATGAATTCGCCCGCCTGCACGCTCCGTTGAAAATCCGCCGGGTCCAGAAAATAATAATCCACGCCGTTTTTCTCGCCCGGCCGCGGCGCGCGCGTCGTGCAGGTGACGGCGCGCGTCATGTCCGGCCGCGCGGCGAGCAACTGCTGGCACAACGTCGTCTTCCCGCCGCCGGACGGGGCGGAGATCAGGATGAGCAATGGACTGGCGTCTGGCATTGTAAAAAATGACTAATTGCTAAATCCTAATGACTAAATAATGACGAAGCTCGAATGACAAAACGTCTCCGGCGTTGGTCGCGGAATTGTCAGGATTAGTCATTGGGCATTCTTTAGTCATTATGGTTTAGTCATTAGTCATTCCAAGTGTCATTCCACATTCTGCGCCTGTTCGCGGAATTTTTCCAACTCCGCCTTCAGCGCCACCACCTCGCGCGCAATCAGCGCGTCATTCGCCTTGGAGCCGATGGTGTTGATTTCGCGGTTCATTTCCTGCGCGAGAAAATCCAGCGTGCGGCCCACCGGCTCCTTCGACTTGCCGCAATCCTCAAACTGCTGGAAATGGCTTTGCAGCCGCGTCAGCTCCTCCGAAATATCCGAACGGTCGGCGAACAAAACGATTTCCTTCAACAGCCGCTCGTCATCCGGCGCGGGCGATTCCAGCCCGGCATTCTTGATGCGCTCGATGAGTTGCTGGCAGTAACGCTCCGCCGTCTGGGGCGCCTGTTTCTGGACGCGTCCGGCGCATTGGCGCATAAAACTGACGCGCGCGGCCAGGTCCTGCGCCAGATGTGCGCCTTCGCGTTCGCGCATCTTTACCAGCGCGGCCAGCGCCTGCTTCAACGCCTTTTCGACGACCGGCCAGATGTTTTCCGCGTCCACCAGCTCCTCATCCGTCTGGAAAACCCCCGGCGCGCGGACGATTTGATCCAGCGATATTTCGCCGGACAGTTTCAACTGCTTGGCCAGCCGCGCCAGTTCCGTCGCGTAAGCTTTGGCGAGCGGGAGGTTGATGTGGGCGCGGGCCGCCGACTTGCCATTGGCGGCGTGGAGGGTGATGCGCGCTGTGACGCGACCGCGCGCGACCCGGGCGTTAATGGCGTCGCGGATGGGCGCCTCAAGCATTTCCAGTTCGCGCGGCAGGTTCACGGAAATTTCCGTTTGCCGTCGGTTCACCGCGCTGAGTTCCACGGTGATTTTGAAGCCGTCCCGCGCACTCTCGCCCCGGCCGTAGCCCGTCATGGATTTCATTGGGGTGGAATATGCAAAAATCCCGTGCGTCAGGCGAACAAATTTTCCATTTTCGGAGGGGCGAGCTCTGCAAGTCCCAAATTTCAGGGTCTCGTGAAACTCGCCCCTCCGAGAAATCAAACTGGACGCGGCGAAAATGAAGGTTTAGCGTTTGGATAATTCAATAGTTTGAATGAATAAAAGAATTATTTTTGCGCTGGCTTTTGTTGAAGTTTTAGCTGTTGGTGTTTTTGCTCAAACACAACCCTTAAAAGAACCAAGCTATGATGCTGTTTCATTAAGTTCATGGATCGAGCGTTTGCCAGAATACCCGGCGATTGGCAATCGTACCAATGAAGCAACCGTTGCCATCAGGAGCATCGGCACAAATGCCTTGCCATATTTACTTAAAATGTTGGCTACAGACTCCACCGACACGAACAATATCTTGCCGTGGCGCGGCAGAGATGGCCTTATTTGTTTAGAAGGCAAAGCCGAACCAGCCATCCCAGCGTTGATTAAGCTGTTGCAGGATCGAAAGCACGTCATAGCGGTTTCTGACGCCCTTCGATTTCTTGGCCGTGCTGGTTTTCAGGCTCTCACAAATGGTTTTACTAACACCGACTCCGAAGTTCGCTTCTGGTCGGTCTCAATGCTTGGGTTTCCAGAGGCATTGGAGGCAACCAACGATGCTGTTCTTCAGTTTCAGCGTGACGCAGAAGTAGCTGTCCCAGCATTGGTAGCGGAATTACGAGACCCAAATCCTCATATCGCACATCATGCCGCATTCAGTTTGATGTGTATTCACCAAGAGCTTGACATTGTGATTCCAGCGCTAACCCGACTCATGAATGACAAAAATGCTGGTGCGTCTCCAAGAAAAGCTGCGAGGCAAGCATTAGTCAGGTTTGGTGTGCTTTCTGGAACTACGACATCAACCAATATCGTGCCGTAGAAAAATTTCAGAGCCTCCCCCAATTGCCGGTTCAAACAAACTCGAAGTCCACGTCGGGAAAGGTCTTGGTCCGGCGGCGGTCGTTCGTCAAGTGGGGAAGGTTCAACACCACCGCCTGCGCGCGGATGAATGAAAGCCCGGACTTGCACGGACCATTCCTTTGGCTCATGTTTAATCCATGCTGACGGATGAGCAAACCAGCCCCGAGCAGTTCGCCGCGTTGCGCGCGATGACCGGCGCGCGACGGCTGCGTCTGGCCGAGCAGCTTTACTGGTCGGCGCGCAAAATGAAGGCGGCGGGCTTGCGCAGCCAGCATCCCGACTGGCCGGAACAACGTCTCACCGACGAAGTGCGCCGGATTTTCAGCCATGCCCGAACCTGAACTCTTTCTGCTCTTCGTGCGTCCGCTGAATCGCGCGGGCATCCGCTATGTCGTCAGCGGCAGCGTGGCCGCCATTTTCTACGGCGAACCGCGCCTCACCCATGACGTGGACTTCGTCGTGTTTCTCAACACCAACGACATTCAAAAGCTGTTTGCCGTTTTTCCGGCAACGGAATTTTATCTGCCGCCGCAGGAGACCATTCTGGCAGAAACCGCCCGTGAACATCGCGGCCACTTCAACCTCATTCACCGCGACACCGGCTTCAAAGCGGACCTGTATCCGACCGGACGCGATGAATTGAACGCTTGGGCGTTTCGCGGCAAACGCGCGGTCGAGTTTGAGGGCGAAACGGTCCTGCTCGCGCCGCCGGAATACGTTATCGTGCGGAAATTGGAATACTATCGCGAAGGCCACGCAGAAAAACATCTGCGCGACATCCGCGCCATGCTGGCCGTGTCGGGTGAACAACTGGATCGTCCAGCCTTGAATGAATGGATTCAGCGGCAGGGTTTGGAAACGGAATGGCAGCAGGTTTCAAACGCGCAATAATTTCAACGCTTCGCGGAAATCCTTAGGCAGCGGCGCTTCAAAGCTCATCTGCTCCTCCGTGCGCGGATGGATGAACGAAAGCTCGCGCGCGTGCAGCATCACCCGCGGCGCGGCGTAGTCCGTCAACTCCTTCAACCGCGCATTCTGCCGCGCGCCGTAGGTTTCATCGCCAACGAGCGGGTGGCCGATGAATTGAAAATGCACGCGGACCTGGTGGGTGCGGCCGGTATGGATTTGCGCCTCAACGAGCGTCGCGGCGTTCAGCCGTTCGAGCACGCGGTAACTCGTGTGGGCGGCGCGGCCGGAATCGTCGTCGCGCGCCGCCATGCGCTTGCGGTGCGACGGATGCCGGGCGATGGCGGCGCGGATTTCGCCGGATTCGCGGGCGAGTTCGCCGCACACAATCGCATTGTAAATTTTACCGACCTGCCGTTTGGCGAACTGCGTGGAAAGCGCGAGATGGGTTTCGTCATTCTTGGCAACGACGAGGCAGCCGCTGGTATCCTTGTCGAGCCGGTGTACGATGCCGGGCCGCGCGACGCCGCCGATGCCGCTGAGCGAACCCTGGCAATGGTGCAGCAGGGCGTTGACGAGCGTGTGTTCCTCGTGTCCGGCGCCGGGATGCACGACAATTCCGGCGGGTTTGTTCAGCACGAGCAGCGACTGGTCCTCAAAAAGAATGGCGAGCGGGATTTCCTCCGGTTGGGCTTCGGCGGGTATTGCCTCCGGCCAACGGACTTCAATTTTTTCGCCGGCGCGCGGGCTGTGCGTGGGTTTGACTGTGTGACCATTGACGAGGATATGGCCCTGTTCCATCAGCCGTTGCAACGCGCCGCGCGAGGCGGCGGGAAATTTTTCGCGCAAATAGGTGTCCATCCGCCCGTACGGGATCGATTTTTCGACGATTAAATTTTCCGTGCGCGTGGGCATGGCGCATCAATCAGACGCGGGTTTGGGAGTATGCTCGGTTTTCCAGGTGATGAGAAAAATCAGCCCCACGCCGGTGCAGATGGCGGTGTCGGCGACGTTGAAGGCGGGAAAATCAATGACGCGGCCGCCGCGCTGTTGCAGGTAGAAGTAGAGAAAATCCACGACGGCGTGGCGGCTGGGCAGGAGGCGGTCGGTGAGGTTGCCGGCGATGCCGCCAAAAATCAGGCCGAAAGCAATCTGGCCGGAGAGAGTTTCGGAATTGAAATGGTGGCGCGTGAGAAACAGCGCGATGAGCGCGAACAGGGCGACCAGGGCGAGCGCGGCGTTGTTGCCGCTGAAGAGGCTCCATGCCGCGCCGGTGTTGCCCCAATGAACCAGTTTGAAGAAACCGGGGATGACAATCCTGTCGTCGCCCATGTTGAGCGTGCGCAGCACCAGCCATTTGGTGAACTGGTCGAGGGCGAACACAACCAGCGCGAGCGCGGCAATCCCGCGATTGGATTTTTGAAAGATGGTGTTGGCAGCAGCCATGAAGGACAGTTTCAAGCCTCAGGTTTCAAGATTCAAGCCCGAATGAAGTCCGAAGTCCGAAGTCCGAAGCCCGATGTCCAAAGTCGCGCCAACTTTGGCCTTTGGACTCGGGGCGGGAATGATTATGCTCCGTTCATGGCGCTGGCGCGCATTTTGGTGGATGGCTACAGCCTGTTGCACAACTGGCCGGAACTGGCTCCCGGCCAACCGCGTCATGCGGCCCGCGCGCGCGAGGAATTGATTTACATTCTCACGCGTTATCACGACGCGACGGGCACGCCGGTCACCATTTTTTTTGATGGTTCCGGAGCGCCGGCGGGAACACCGCCGCCCGAATCGAATCCGGCCGTTGAGGTTTTGTTTTCGCGCGCGGGGCAGACCGCCGATCAAATGATCGAGCGCGCGGCGCACCGGTTCAGCGCTTATGGCGAGGTTCTGGCGGTCACGGACGATATTGCCGAGCGCGAAACGGTGACGGGCATGGGCGGCCTGGCGTCGAGCTGCGCGAATTTCATCCGCATGGTGGAAAGCGCGCTGACGGAATTGCAGGATGAATTGCGGGATTACAATCGCACGGAACGGAACCGGTTCAACCGAAGTCAGCCGCACAAATTAAAATGAAGACACGAACGCACCAAAATCGGATGGTCCGCCAGGCGTTGGTTCTCGCGGTGCTGTTCGCCGGAGTTCTTTGGGTTACGGCATTGCACGCGCAACCGGCGGAGCGGAAGGTGGACAACCGATTTCTGCTCATCTTTGACACTTCGTCGGACATGAGAGCGCGTTTGCCGGCGGTGCAAAGCGCGCTCGACGCCCTGCTGGCGACCGGTGCGGGCGGGCAGTTGCATCCGGGGGACAGCGTTGGCGTGTGGACGTTCGACCAGAGTTTGCACACCGGACAGTTTCCGTTGCAATACTGGAAGCCGGAGGATGCGCCGGTGATTGCGTCGAACATCGTCAAGTTTGTCAAAAAACAGCACTACTTGAACGAAACGGGTTTGGCCGCGCTGCAACCGCTGCTGAATCAGGTCGTGCAGCGTTCCGAGCGGCTGACGGTGCTGATTTTTTGCGACGGCAGGGGGGGAATTCACGGAACACCATTCGATGCCGGCATCAATCAAATTTTACAGCAACGCCAGAAAGAACGGCAGAAGGAGCGGCTGCCCGTCGTGATAGCGTTGCGCTCGCAACGCGGCCAATACGCCGGGTGCATGGTGAGTTTCCCGCCCGAGCCGGTGAGCCTTCCGGAGTTTCCTGCCCTGCCCGAGGTTACCCACGCGCCGTCGGTTGCGGCTGTGTCCGCACCGCCACGATCCACCGTCCCGTCACTCATCATTATCGGCACGCCCCGCACCAATCGCGTGCCGTCGGCGCCGAAACCGGCACCGACCAATCCGCCGCCGATGGCTGCAACATCAGCGCCCGCACCCGCGGTAGTCAACGAGGTGAAACGGCCAGATGTAGTGCCGTTGGCGCCAACCAGCCCCATTCCCGTTCAAACCAATATCACCGCCGCGCCACCGACGCCGGCAAAAGCCCCCGCCCCACCGCCTGAAAGTTCCGGGATGAGCTTTAAAAACGTCCTGGCCATTGGCGTGGCATTTCTGGCGGGTGGTCTGGTGGTTTTCCTGTTGCGCCGCACCCGTTAGCCGGGTGGCAGCTTTATGGCTGGTTCAACGAAAAAAGGTTTAATTCCGCCCGTGACTTTTGGCCGCGGGTCTGGAAAATTCACTTATATGAAAGCTTGGATTTACATTTACACCGTCGTCCTTGCCGCCGGAATGGTTACGGCTTTGGGTCAGGAAACCAAAACCAACACGCCAACCAGCGCCATCCCCAACGCCGGCGAAGTTGCCGTCCCGCCGCCGGCCGCAACCCCGGTGCCCGCAGCAGCCAACGAGGCAAAACCACCGGCCGTTGTGCCATCGGCGCCAACCAGTGCCGTTCCCGCTCAACCCCGTGTCCCCGCTGCGCCGCGCACATCGCCCAAGGCCGTTGCCCCGGCAACCATGACCGCAACCTCGGCGCCCGCACCCGCGGCGGTCAACGAGGTGAAACCACCGGTCATCGAGCCATCGGCGCAAACCAGCGCTGTTCCCGCTCAAACTGAATCCACCATCAAGCCGCTGACACCAGCAAATGCCGCTGCTCCACCGACCGAAAGTTCCTGGGCCGGTCGCAAGGGTATTTTGGCTGGTGGCGTGGTTGTTTTGGTGGTTGCTCTGGCGATTTTAATGTGGTGGCGTTCCCACATCGCGTCGCAAGGGAGCTTGATCACGAGCGCGTTGAACGAGGACCAAAAATCGCACGAAGACAAAAACGCGCCGCCGCCGATGGCTTGAAATGGCAAATTCCGCGCGTGACTTTTGGCTGCGGGTCTGGAAAATTTCGCGTCCATGAAAACAATTCATTTACTGTGTGCGCTCGGCCTTTTTGCCGCCGTGGCGACGGTTCAGGCCGAAGATGCCAAAAAGGAGGAGAAACCTTCGACGGCTTCGCCGGGCTTTACGGATCCCGCCAAACTCACCGGGCAGGCGCCCGAGACCTTCAAGGCTCAGTTCGACACGACCAAAGGAAAGTTCACGATTGAAGTCACCCGGTCGCTCTCGCCCAACGGCGCGGACCGCTTTTACAACCTCGTTCGATCCGGCTACTTCAAGGACCTCGCCTTCTTCCGCGTGATTCCCGGTTTCATGTGCCAGTTCGGCATCCACGGCGACCCGAATGTTTCCGCCAAGTGGCGCGCGGCGGCGATTGCCGACGATCCTGTCAAAGGCAGCAACACGCGCGGCACGATCACCTTCGCCACCGCCGGTCCCAACACGCGCACCACGCAATTGTTCATCAACTTCGCCGATAACATCAATCTCGACAGCATGGGGTTCTCGCCGTTCGGCAAAGTGACCGAGGGAATGGACGTGGTGGACAAAATAAACGGCGAGTATGGCGAAGGCGCTCCCCGCGGTCGCGGGCCGGATCAAGGCCGCGTGCAGATGGAAGGCAACACCTACTTGAAAAAAGATTTCCCGAACCTTGACTACATCAAGTCTGCGACCATATTGTCGGTAGAATTGCCTGCAAAGAATGACATAATCAGATAATTATTTATGAACGAAGTTGCTGTCATCACCACCACCGAAGGCGAAATGGTCATCGAATTCTGGCCGGAGGTCGCGCCCAAAACCGTCGAGAATTTCAAGACGCTGGCCAACAAGGGCTTTTACGACGGCACGTGTTTCCACCGCGTGATTCCGGGATTCATGATTCAAGGCGGCGACCCGCTGACCAAGGATCCGGCCAAGGAAAGCATGTGGGGCACGGGCGGGCCGGGCCATACCATCAAGGCCGAGTTCAACGACCGTTCGCACACGCGCGGCGTCATTTCCATGGCGCGCTCCAACCATCCTGATTCCGCCGGCAGCCAGTTTTTCATCTGCCACGGCGACCCGACATTTCTCGACCGTCAATACACCACGTTCGGCAAGCTGATCAAAGGCGATGACGTTTTGGAAAAAATCGGCACCACGCCCACGCATCCGCAGGACCGGCCCGACAAACGCATGGGCATCGTCAGCATTAAAATCGTTCCGCGTGACGCGGTCAAATGATGTAGCCGCGTCTCGTAAGAGCGCGGCGCTATTTTCCGCGTTTTTACAAACGCGGCTACGAAGCAAATGGAAACGTCCGAACTGGCCAAAGTCCTGGAGGCGCTTGGCTGTCCCGCCGAAAAATCCGCGGAGATGGCCGCACAACTGGACAAGCGCGCCCGCCAGCTTGCCGAACAAAAGGGACGCAGCTACGAGGAAGCGTTGCAACACCTGCTCAACCTGATGAAACAAGGCTGGGCGGCTCAGGGAAAAGAACTTTGAATTTTCGATTTAAGATTTACGATTGACGCGACCCATACGCCGGACGCGTAAATCGTAAATCATAAATCGAAAATGGTTAAGCCCTGGAAACAAATCAGTTCGAAGCTCGTCGGCGATTTCCGCATCTTCAAGCTGCGCTCGGATGTAAAAATCTCGCCGCGCACCGGCAAGGAACATGATTTTTACGTCCTTGAAAGCGTCAACTGGGTCAACGTCGTCGCCGTGACGCCCGACCAAAAACTGGTGATGGTGGAGCAATACCGCCACGGCTCGAACACAGTGGAACTCGAAATTCCCGGCGGCATGATGGACCCGGGCGAGACCGACCCGGTGGCGACCGCCGTGCGCGAGTTGCGCGAGGAGACCGGCTACGAAGGCGGGAACGCGCGCCTGCTTGGACAGATCTGGTCAAACCCGGCCATCTTGAGCAACAAAACTTACACCGTGCTGATTGAAAACTGCCGCTTGAAGCACGGCGTGGAATTCGATCACGGCGAGGATCTGTCAACGCGCCTCGTGCCGGTGTCGGAAGTGACGAAACTCGTCGCTGACGAAAAAATCAGCCACCCCCTTGTCGTCGTTGCGCTATATCACTTCGATCTGTGGCAAAGGGGAATTAAAATGGCGTAATTGCCAAGCTGGTTCGCGTGCCGATTTTTCTTGAATGTCAACGTTGCACGGCCTGCTGCCGCTGGCCGGGGCAGGTGCGTTTGACGGAGGCGGAAATCACCCGGCTCGCCGCGTTCAAGGGCTTGAGCGAATCCGATTTCATCCAGCAATTCACGCGGCTGCGCTGGGATCGCGGCGGCCTGGCCTTGCAGGAAAAGCCGGATGGCGGATGCATTTTCCTGGAGGGCAACGACTGCGCCGTGCAATCCGTGAAACCCCAGCAGTGCCGCGATTTTCCGAACCTCTGGAAATTCCCCGGCTTTGAAAAAGTTTGCCACGCGATCCCACGCGAAGTCAGCGCCGAGGAATACGAACGCCGCATCGCTCAAATCAAATTGACCGGCAACGCAAGCACCTCGGAAATTATGCGGTAGCACCCGCGTCTCGCGGGTTGAATTCGGCGTCCCGCCGAATTCCGTTGGGCGACACAGGTTGCAGGCAATCGGGCAAATGTGAAATAGGCGTTCGTCCCGCGACGGTTTCGGGCGCGACGCACGAAACAACAGGCCGGAGGCCTGTGCTACCCCAAATTAACCGGGTCAATGTCCACCGCCAGGGTCACGTCATCCGGTAGGGCAAGCGTCCCAATGATTTTTGCCAGGGCCTGGCTCAATTTGCTCATCGCGCGCGTCCGCAGCATGATCTGGTACCGATAAAAAGTTTCCGCGCGCAGCAACGGCGCCGGCGCCGGACCGGCGATGATTAAATCACCGAAGCTGTAGCGGCGGTCTGTGACCGCCGCACTATCCTTGTTTTTTGCAGTTGCATTCTTTTCATCTGATTGGCGGCGGTCACAGACCGCCGCCACAAGATTTTTCTCCAGCTCCCGTTTCAGGTGTTCGGCGCTAAATTTCACCTTGTCTTCGTTGCGGCCCTTGAGCGTGAGCAACGCCACGCGGCTGACGGGCGGATATTTCAGTTGCTCGCGGAATTCAATTTCCTGTTCATAAAAGCCGGTGAAGTCGTGGCGGCGCGCATATTGAATCGCCGGATGAAATGGCGCGAATGCCTGCACGAACACCTCGCCCTCGACATCCCCGCGCCCGGCCCGTCCGGCGACTTGCGTGAGCAGTTGGAAGGTCCGTTCGCCCGCGCGAAAATCCGGCTGATGCAGCGCGAGGTCGGCGTAAATGATGCCGACGAGCGTGACGTTCGGGAAATGCAGCCCCTTGGCGATCATCTGTGTGCCGACGAGGATGTCGGTTTTGCCCGTGCGGAAATCGCCGAGCACCTTCCGGTAATCGTCCTTGCGTTTCATCGTGTCGGCGTCCATGCGCTTGATGCGCGCCTGCGGGAAAAGCTTGGCAAGCGTTTCCTCGACCCGCTGCGTGCCCGTGCCGGCAAAACGGATCGCCGGGTTTTTGCATTTCGCATTTGGGCAAACCGACGGCACGGGCGCGACGTGGCCGCAGATGTGACAGGCGAGCTTTTGTTCCTGCCGGTGAAACGTGAGCGCGAGGCTGCAATTCGGACACTGAACAACCTCGCCGCACTTCGGGCATTGCAGCGACGTCGAATAACCGCGCCGGTTCAAAAACAAAATCGTCTGCTCGCCGCGTTCGAGCCGCTGGGTGATGGCTTCCTTGAGTTGCGGCGAAAAAATCGGGATGCCTTCCTTTCCGCGCTGCTGGGACGCGGCTTGCCGCATGTCCACGACCCGGACGTGCGGCATTTTCTGGTCGTCCACGCGCTCCGGCAGTTCGAGCAGCGTGAATTTGCCCTTCTTGCAATTGTAATAACTTTCCAGCGACGGCGTGGCCGAACCGAGCACGACGACGGCGTTTTCCATCTGGCCACGCATGATGGCCACGTCGCGGGCGTGGTAGCGCGGCGCCTCCTCCTGCTTGTAAGAGTGCTCGTGTTCCTCGTCCACGATGATGAGGCCGAGCGGTTCAACCGGCGCAAAAATCGCCGAGCGCGCGCCGATGACGATGCGTGCGCGGCCCTGGCGGATTTTGTGCCATTCATCGTGACGTTCGCCGGCGGACAGGTGGCTGTGCAGCACGGCAACAAGCGTCTGGAGTTTGCCGGAGCTGAAACGTGCTTTAAACCGCTCGACGGTCTGCGGCGTGAGCGAAATCTCCGGCACAAGCACAATGGCGCCCTTGCCCTGTTCGAGCGCGTGGGCGAGGGCTTGCAGATAAACCTCGGTTTTGCCGCTGCCGGTCACTCCATGAAGCAGGAAAACTTGAGATGACTTTGCGCCGTCCGATGTCTGTGGTGTAGCACCCGCGTCCCGCGGGTCGTGTCCGGCGTCGCGCCGGACACCTTGGGGTGTGTCGGGTGCGGTTGGCGTCCAAAGGTAAGGATATTCCTCCATTGGTCCAACCAATCCAATCCTGCGCGGATTGTTCCAGATGTAATCCCACGTCTTGTGCAAGTCGGCCTCCGAACGGATCATCCGGTCAAACGATTCATCCATCCAGACCGGACCGCTGCGTTTCATGGCCTTGTTCACCTCATGGGCGGAAAATGATTTGATGCTGTGAAGAATTTCCGAGAGCGGATGAACGCCTTCTTTCCCGGCTTCCTGAACCGGCAAAGGTTGAATCAGCAAATGAACATGGTCGGGCATTACACACGCGGCGTAACATTTGATTTTGTTCCCGTGCCAGAAATGGCAGGCTTCCAAAGTCTTTGCGCGGGCTTCGGGCGAAAGAATCAGTTTGTCCTGCGTTTGCCAGGTGACGTGATAGGTAAAACCCGGAATTTCAAAATGCGGCAGGCTGCGTTTGCGGGCGGTGGTTTCCCATATCGGGCCGGGCTTGACTGTCGGACGAGAGGCGGGCGCGACGCCCGCCTCCACCCGCGGGACGCGGGTGCTACAACGGCCATTCATAGCCGTCTCAATCTTCTCCAGCGCGGCAGCCTGTGCCGGGTTCAACGGGAGCGGTTGCGACGGCAGGATGTGTTCGCGGGCGTACGGATCGCGTTCGGAAATTTGCGGGGCGACCTCAAGCAGTCCGCGGTCTTCGAGTTTGCGGATGGTGGCGGCGGTGGTTTCGGCCAGTTCGACCAGTTCCGACAATGGCAGCTCGCGTCGCTCCTCGATGATGTTCCAGACTTCCTGCTGGCGTTTCGGCAGCTTCGGAAATTCGCCGCTCACCGGCAGCGCGCGGACAAACAGCCGCTCGCGCCAGCCGGATTCCTCCTTGCGCACGGCCTCGGGCAAGACGGATTTCAACGCGGTTTCCGGTGCGCAGCAGTAGTACTCGGCAATCCAGCGCGCAAGCTTCAGAACCTTCGGCGTGACAAGCGTCTGCGCCCCGATGACTTTCAAAATGGGTTTGAGATTGGTGTGAGCCGATTCCTCGGCGAGCGCGGTGACGCAGCCTAAAATTTTTCGCGGGCCGAACGGCACCTGCACGCGGCTGCCCACCTCGATTTGCCCCGCCAATCCGGGCGGAATCAAATAATCGAACTCCTTGCGGAGCGCGATTTCAAGACTGACGCGGGCAATCATGCGGAGTTGAGGGTTGAGGGTTGGAAGTTGAGTGTCAAGAACCGTGACGCCCCTCCGAATTTCAATCGCCGGAAATGGCGCGCAGGTCGGCTTCAAGCTGTTGACGCAGCGACTCGCGTTCGGCGTCCGTGGCTTCGGCTGGCACGCGCATGACCTTGCCGACGACGACTTCACAACAGGCAAAGGGCAGCGGAATCTGAAACCGGTCCCAGCTTTTCACGCGCAGTTTCCAATTCACGTTGAACGCAATCGGCATCACCGGCAAACCCGTTACCTGTGCCAGCGACATCACGCCCTCCTGAAACTGGTAGCACGGCCCCCGCGGGCCGTCCGGCGTGATGGTCAGGTCATAGTTGCGCTCGGCCCAGGTGGTGAGTTCGAGCAACGCCTGCGGGCCGCGCCGGCTGCTGGATCCGCGCACCGCCTGCACGCCAAACCATTCCAGAATGCCCGTGAGAAACGCGCCGTCCCGGCTGGCGCTGATCAGCGCCGCCATGCCCCTGGTGGACGCGTGCGGCTTGCGAAAGCTCTCATAAACTTTGATGCAGGACGCCAGCCGGTTGTGCCAGAAACAAACAATCACCGGGCCGGGGGCGTTGGGCGCCAGGAATTCCGAGGGGTTGCGCAGACGGCAGCGCACTGTGGCCATGAGCGTGCGCAACGAAATGAACACCAAAAACGCGCCGATGCGTTGATGCCACTTCGCCTGGTGCGGCACAATCACGCCGGATTTTCTTTTCCTGGCCGGCGGGCCCGTTTTTTCCGGTGATGAACTCGCTTCAGCCATCACGCTCCTTTTTTCAGGCACGCGCGCACCAAGTCTTCGACCGTCGCCTTCGCGCCGAGCATGGCCTGGGCGGTGCGAACGGCGTCGTGCGCGTCAATCTGTTTGTAACCGAGCGCCATCAGGGCCAGCACGGCGTCGTTGACCTTTTGGTCGTCCGGCGACAACGCCCGCTGCGCGCTCGTCGCCTCCCAGGCTCCCGCCGCGCCGATTTTATCACGCAGTTCAACAATGATGCGCTCGGCGGTTTTTTTGCCGACGCCGGATATTTGCGAGAGTGCTTTCACATCGCCGCCGGCCACCGCGCCGCGAAACGCCGTCACGCTGATGCCGCTCAAAATGTTCAGCGCCGTCTTCGGTCCGATGCCGCTGACGCTGTTAACGAGCAGGCGGAACAAATCGCGTTCCGCCGCGCTCGCGAAGCCGTAAAGAATGTGCGCGTCCTCGCGGACGACCAGTTGCGTGAGCAGCTTCACTGTCTCGCCCGGCTGCGGCAGCTTGTCAAACGACGACAGCGGAATGAGCGCCTCGTAGCCGACGCCGTTGACATCCACCACCACCTGCGTGGGCAGCGCCTCGACGAGTTTGCCGTGGAGAAATGTGATCATGGTTATTAACGTGCGATACCACCGATGCCCCCGTGGGCATCGTGTGGGCCGACATCGTCCATCTGTTGTTTAAATTGTTTCAACTCTTTTTCTTCCGCATCCGTTTCTTTTTTTAAAGCGGCGATCTGTTCATCAGACAAAAGCAATTCTTTGGGCAAAGGCTTCTCGCACACGCCGCAAATTTTATTTTTGCGGCTGTAAATTGGCGCGTCGCAATATGGACAACGAAATTCCATAAATCTAAATTGTCTTCGCCGGCGTCAAATTGTACCGGCTGGTTCCCTGCGCGTGCGCCAGCGCCAGCGCCAGCGCATCCGCCGCGTCGGGCGCGGGCGGCTTGGGCAGATTCAACATCCGCTGGACCATTTTGGCGACAGCAGACTTTTGCGCCGCGCCGTAGCCGACCACGGCTTGTTTCACCTTGCGCGGGGCGATTTCAAAAATTTCCAGGCCGGCCTCGGCAACGGCTGCCATCGCCGCGCCGCGCGCCTCGCCCATGATGAGCGCGGTTTGCAAATTTTGCGCGTAAAAAAGGCCCTCGATGACACATACCGTCGGGCCATGTTTTTGGATGGCTTCGCGCAGGATTTGGGAAATTTTTACGAGGCAGCGCGAGCATTCCCACCCGGCCGGGCAGGAAATCGTGCCGTGGGTTAACGTTTCGGGATGCGGTTTTGCCAGTTTGATGATGCCGAAGCCGGTGCCGCGCAGCGACGGGTCCACGCCGAGAATGACGCGATGAGCATTGGGCGCGGCGCGCAAGGCCGATGTGAAAACCGGCGAAACCGCGCGCGGGGAAGCGCCGCCGAGGCGTTCCTGCATTTGTTCAAATTGCCGCCGCGTGATGCTCACCGGCGGATTTTGCCAGCGGCGGAGGTGTTGCAAAAGGAAAAACGCCGGGCGCGACCGGCACGCCACGGCGTTTGACAAATAAAGCCAGCAACTGGTCAATGCTTCGAGCCATTGCCCGAATTGTCGCCGGAGCCGCCTTGATTCTGATTTTGTCCCGACGATCTTGGCGACGATGACGACTGGCTATGTTGCGGTTGTGGTTGAGCTGGCGCCGCAACGGGCGCGCTGTGGCGGCTGGCTTCAGATGCGCCGGATTGACCCTGGTTGGAGGGTGGTATGACCACCGGCGCTTCGGAGTCATGCGTGTTGCCGCGTGATGCTCCCGACGGTTGGTGTTCCTGCGCTCGTGGAGAATAAGTCCGGTTGTCATAGTTCGGTCCCGTCACAGCCGGCGGTGACGGGTGTTGCGCCGGGACGGAGATCATGTTGCGTTCCTGCGGGTCACGGGTGGTGACGACAGGAACTTGTGCCGGTTTCATCTGCTGTGTTGGCTGCACCGGTTGATGGCTGTTCGGTGGCAAAACATTGCGGTCTTGCGGGCCATGGGGAGTGCTATTGGGAATCTGCGGCTGTCCCGTTTGATGTGGGGGAGTCACCGGCCGATTGCCGTTCGGTGGCGAAGAATGGTTTTGTGCCGGAGACCCCGGCGGCAGAGGGCGATGCACGACCAGGGTGCTGCCGTCGTGACTGAGTTGATCGCCGCGCTGGCCGCGTTCGAACGGCGAGCCGCTATCCCGGATGGAGACGGGATGAATGGGTTGTCGGGTAACAGCGGTGATGCGTTCCGGATCAATCCCATGGTTGACAAAGTTATGATCATGAACATTGAAGTTGTTGATGACCGTGGTGTGATTATAAATCTGCGTTACCTGCGTGACAGCGACGCGGTAGCGGTACGGGCGCGGATCACAAAAATGTCCAATCGGCACAAACGCGAAACAATTCCAACTCAGGCCGAAATCAAATCCAACGCCGACGGCAACCCCGTTATAAAAGAATCCCACGCCTTCGCGATACACCGCATGCGGCGGCAGCGGCGCCCAGCCGCAGTAAGTGTCGGAGTACCGCCAGGTCACCCAGGACGGACCCCAGACGGTGTCCGGCGCCCAGCACCAGCCCCAGCGCGGATTTCGGAACCAGCGGCCATAATGAAATGGCGCCCAGCCCCAGGAATAATCCGAGAACCAATACCAGCCGCGATCGGTATAGACCCAGTGCCCATGATCGCAATACGGCTGCCAGTTGGGATTGTAAACCACCACGCTGGGCCGCCAGCAACGGCCATACCCGTCCACGTCCACCCAGGTGCCATACGGCGTCAGGTTGTCATAAAAATAATTCACGGTAACCTCCGCCGGCTGTTCCACCGGCTGCGGCGCCGGCGCGGTTTCCGGCTGATCGGTCGTTGCGGGAGCGGGTTGAGCCGGCGGCGGATACGTCGTCGCCGTCATTTGCTGCTGCAACTGCTGGTCGCGCTGCATCATGGCGGTGACGATTTCATCCGGCAGGCCGATGTCCTTCAAATAAATGATTTTGTCCAGGTTAAGATTAAACGTGCTGGTGGAATTCGTGACGAAAGTCATGATGACGCCTTCATTCACGCCGGCCTGCATCAGCCGGATGACCTGGGCCAGCGGGCTGGCGGGCAGAATATCCGCCGGCAGCGCGCCGGATTCCACAGAACTGTCCGGCGAGGGCGGGGCGGATTGTTCCTGCGCCGGGGAATTCATAATTGAACCGACGCCCATCAAAAACAAAACCGTAATGGCCGTCCCAAGAATGCGCTTTTGAAAGAGTTTGATTTTCATAAAAAAGGTTGTTGTTAATTTGCTGTTCTCTTAAATAGAACAATACAGTAACCGTTTGGTTACAACAAATCTTCATTGGCCATGCAACCCTGTAATTATGAGGCGCCAAGGACTGCTGGGTTCCCTCCGCCCGGAAGGGAGCCGGAGCCCTCGGTTTGGTACCCCCATCCCGAATTGAACGGGAATCCACGGTTTAGGAAACCGCTGCTCTATCCATTTGAGCTATGGGGGCGCGCCCGCCGCAAAAATACCCCCGCCGCAACGAATGGCAAGCCCATGCCGCCCTGCGGAATGACTAATTCCCAAACCCTAATGACTAAATTCCCATGCCCATTTCGCTTTTCCGCCGCCGCCGTTTCGCCTAGCCTGCCGCCATGTTCACGCCAGCCGACTTGTTTGACCTGGGCCAGACCGAACACGCCGCCATTTTCGACGGCGGCAAATTCGCCTGGGACGCGCTCAAAAAAATCAAGAGCTACCTCGCCGCCAATTTGAAACCCGCCCTGCACAACCGCTGCGAGGGACGGGCCTTCATCGGCGAACAGGTTTTCATCGGCCCGGACACGGTCGTCGAGGACGGCGCCATGATCAAAGGCCCGGCCATCATCGGCCGGGCTGCCAGATTCGCCACAACGCCTACATCCGCGAAAACGTCATCATCGGCGACGGCTGCGTTGTCGGCAATTCCAGCGAGCTGAAAAACTCGCTGCTGTTCAACAACGCGCAGGTGCCGCATTTCAATTACGTGGGCGACTCGATTCTCGGCCACAAGGCGCATCTCGGCGCGGGGGTGAAAATTTCCAACTACAAACTGTTCCCCGGCAACATTGAGGTGGAAGTGGACGGCGTGCCATTCGACACCGGCCTGCGGAAGTTCGGCGCGCTGCTCGGCGACGGCGCGGAAGTTGGCTGCAACGCCGTGCTGAACCCCGGCAGCATCCTCGGGCGCGGCGCGGTGGTTTACCCGAATGTCTTCTGGCGCGGCATCCTGCCCGCGAACATGATCGCCAAGAACAAGGCGGAAATTGACGTCGTCGTCAAACGACCGAGGGAAAGTTAAAATCAAATTTTTTCCGATGAATTGGTTCAGAAAATTTTTGGCGAAGTTAAAAACTCGCAAATCAAATTCGCATGAACTTTTGGAAAATTTTACGCCACGCGCAAAACAAACAATTGTTTTTGCAAACGAAGAGGCGCTGCGTTTGAATCACAATTTTATTGGTACTGAACATATTTTGCTTGGCCTTGTTAAATTGGGAAATGGCGTAGCCGCCAATGTGCTTATCAAATTAGGGTTAAATCTTGAAAAAGTTCGCATTGGGGTTGAAAAAATAGACGGGCGCGGACCAGATCGAAAAGTGACTTTCACTCTTCCATTTACGCCGCGAGCGAAAGAAGTATTCAAAATGGCGAGAAACGATGCCAAGTTGCTTAATCACACTTACATCGGAACTGAACATCTTCTTCTTGGAATACTGCTTGAAGGTAAAGGTGTGGCCACAATGGTTCTCAAGAATTTGAAGGTAAATATCAAACAAATACGGGAAGAAATCCTGAACGAGCTTAATCCTCATTTTCTTTCAGGAGACGATGCACAAGAGAAACAAGGTTAAATCGTTTCACAAATTTTCTGCGCACATCTTTCCAGCGATTCCTCCGGCTTCAATTCAATCCACTCTGGATTTTCCGGGCGCGGAACCAAGTCAGTTGCCGCTTGGCAAATTGCGCGTTCAGCGCCGGAGGCGGCAGAAAGTAGCCCACGGCGTCAGCCGTGGGTTGGTCGGACAAAAATCACAAGCCCCGGCAGGGGCGACAGATAAAACCGTTCGTATGTTTTCTGCCGCCCCTGCCGGGGCTGGTTTTATTTTGTTCGTTGAACCCACGGTTTTACCGTGGGCTATTATCGTCCGTCGCTCCGCGATTTAAATCGTTTCACAAATGTTCGCACGCACGTCTTTGACAAAAGAAATTTATTGAGCAAACGCGCCGAACAGCGCGCGCATCTCTTCATCCACGTCCGCCGAATCAGCCAGGGTTTGCGCGATTTCGTCCCGGAGCAGTTGCCGGTAGCGCTTTCGCAGGCGATGCACCGCCACGCGGATCGCGCCTTCATCCATATCCAGTGCTTTGGCGGCGTCAGTGTGGGACAACTCGCCCTTGCCGGCGGTGAGAAAGATTTTCAACTCCGCGAACTGTTTCCCCCGACCATCAGTCTCGCACTCGGCCTGTAGCCGTTCGATGACCTTGGCGAGCAGGGTCACGGCCCATTCGCGGTCGAACGCCTTGTCGGGACTCGGCCCGGCGGTGGCGGCGATTTGAAATTGCGTGTCGGCGGTCTGCCAGTCCAGGGACAGCGGCGTCATGCCGCCGCCGCGTTTCTGGCGGCGCGATTTGTCCCATTCGTTGGCGAGAAAATGTTTCAGCGACGCGAGCAGAAAGGCGCGGAAACGTCCGCGCTCAGCGCTCAGGCCGGCGAGATAATTTTTCTCCAGGAATCGTGCGAAAAAAGCCTGGGTCAAATCCTCCGCGTCCTCCTTGTTGTGCCCACGCCGGCGGACGTAGGCGTAAAGCGGAAACCAGTAGGCACGGCACAATTCCTCCAGCGCCAAATCGGATTGGGGCGTCGAACGCTTACCCGCCGCGAGGACGACCGTCCAGTGCGTCGTGGCGAAAATGTCGCCCGGCGCGGTCGAGGCTGGTGTTGAATGTTCGGAGGTCAAATCAGTTATTTGTCGGAGTGGGTGGACCGACCAGTTCAAGGAAGCCCTGATATACCTCGCCTGTGTTGTTGGTGGTTGAGAATAATAATTTTGGTTCGCCGAGGAAAACCGGAATCGGACCCTGGTCTTGCAGTGCTTGAAACTGCGACTCCAAAGCTGCGCGTTGTGCTTCGCGCTCTGCGAACGTTTCCATTCTTTGAGGTTGAAGTTGAGGGCGTTGACCGGGTTGCAGAAATGATGGCTTGGGCCGGGAGACATCCGACCAGTCAGAACGATAATCACCGATCATCGGAGGCCTTTTAGCAACGCTTGTCTGAACCCGACCCCGATTGGCAGTTGCCCGCAAAGCATAGCCTGGTGGCAATTTAACGCTGTAATTAAGAGTTGGAAAAAATGTGGAGAATCCGCGGATGTGAACGATGGCCTGAACTTTTGCGGCAGGCGAATCCACCGGCGGGGTCGGCATGTTGCGCTTGAACTCAAGATACCCGGCCATGATTTCGCCGGACTTGTTCGTTACCGAAAACAATTCCAGCGGATTTCCGGAACCAAGTGTGAGTGGCTTTTCACTCCAGTCGCGCAATTGGGCGACTGCGGCTTCGGCTTCATTCTGGCCGAATCCCTGTGCAAAACTGGGGTTGCCAAACCACCATGTAAAAGCAGAAGAAGTCCCGATGGTATCCGGCTCCCAGTTGATGAATAACTCCGAGCCCATGTCAATCTGTTGTCCGTCGCCAAGTTTCACCAGAGCCGAAAAAGTTTCACCCGGCTGAACCATCGAATCGGTCCACAGAGTCACGGTTCGCACATCATTCGATGCACCGACCACCTGATTCGTCGCCCGCGTCAGGACAATGGTTTTGATCGGCGGGGGAATTTGAGGGGCGCCGCCATTTTGCCCGGCTCCTCACCAATTTGGTTGGCACCCGAGTTCCAACTGGCCTTGCTTTCTTCCAGCGATTCGGCCTGGGTTCCAAAATACAGGTTGGCAATATTTTCTCCGTTGGCATCCATCACCACATGCGGAAGACCGGGAATAACATGGGAATGAACCAATTCAAAATCGCCGCGTCCTTTGGAAATTTGCATCCGCTGTTCCTTGTCTTCTGGAAGATTTTTATTGGTCGAAGTGATGTAAAGCGCCAGCGTCGCCTGATCATGGCTTACCAGATTGTAATGGCCTTTGACCACCATCCGCTTCTCGGTCCGCTCAACCGAGGTTATTTCAATGGAATCGCCTTTGGGAAACCAGGTTTGGCCGATGTAATCCGACCTGATCGAATTGGGGTGGACAGGTTTGAAAACCGCCAGCAGCACAACGGCCAGGACAACCAAGGCAATGATGATTGCGCTGACGATGGCCAGCAGCGCGAACGCGCCTTGCGGATTTCCCAGGTTTACCGTCGAGCCCAAAGCGGGAATTTGTTTCGGCACCCACGCGCGCGAATCGCGTTTGCTGAAATAAACCGACAGCCATTTCGGTCCGGTCCAATTGACCGGGTTTTGCCACTCCGCTTCGTTGACGCGTGCTTGCTCATCCCACGTCATTGCCTTCATTGGAATGGCGAGGTCGCGGACAAAGGCTTCGGGGTCGGCGGGTGAAATGACCACGGTGCGGTTGGCGTAGCGCAGCACCACGGTTCGAGCTCCGTCGGTAACAAACACACGGTGAAAACCCAGCAGTCGGTTATAACGGAATCCGGTGCAGGAAAAGAAACCGCCGTTGCCGGCGCGAATGCCCCATCGCGTGGCAGCTATTTCGAAACGGGCAGACTTCAGTCCGGCGAGCGGCAGTCGGGTCGCCCAAAACAAGCGGTGAATGAGAATGGCATCGGCTGTGATGGTGTAACCACGGATGGCAAAAAGAGCGCACACGATGGTTAACGCCACCAACAGCGATCCCACCAGAAGTGAGGAGCCGCCGCCCTGCTTGAACAACTCAAACGCCGGCCACAGGCACGCACCCATGCACAACAATGACGCGAGAACAAGCCCTTGGCTCCAGGGCGCTGGATGATGCTTTTCTGAAATTGTCGGCGCATTTCCCGCCGGCGAAGTTTGGGAGATCGTTTCGATTTGCGTCTTGAACACGCTGACCTGTTGGTAGCGAAGTTCAGGTTTCTTTTCCAACGCGCGCAGCACGACTTCATCCAGCCGCACGTCAATTTGAACTTTCGACGACGGCGGCTGGAGTTGTTTGCCGGGCAGTTCGCCGGTGAGCATCTGGTAAAACACCACGCCCAGCGCGTAAATGTCCGCGCGATTGTCCACGGCATCCGGATGTTCCATCTGTTCCGGCGCCATGTAATTCGGCGTGCCCATGACCTTGCCGGCGGCGGTCAAGGCGGGGGTTTGGAGTTCCGGCTTCAGCCGGTCCGGGTTTGTCGCGTCGGAACCGCCTGAAGGCGGAACTCCAACGCATCTACCCCCACCAGTTTTGCCAGCCCAAAATCCGCCACCTTCACGCGGCCGCGGCAGTCCAGCAAAATATTTTCCGGCTTGATGTCGCGATGGACGATGCCCTGATCATGCGCGAACTGAAGCGCGTCGCAAATTTGCGGCACAATGGCCAGCGCCTCGCGCGGCGCGATGCGGCCGGCGTGAAGCAATTGCCGCAGGTTCACGCCATCCACGAATTCCATGAGGAAATAAAATAGTGGCACAGGCATCTTGCCTGTGAGTTTCTCGTTTGCGGTTTCTCCGACACTCACAGGCGGGACGCCTGTGCCACTACCGACCTGCCCAAACTCGTAAAGCGTGACGATGCCCGGGTGATTCAGCTTCGCGAGCGCCCTGGCTTCGCGCGCGAAACGCCCGGCGAAGGCGGCGTCGCGGCCGATGCCCGGCGGAAGAATTTTCAGCGCGACAAAGCGATCCAGTTCCTTTTGCCGCGCCTTATAGACCGCGCCCATGCCGCCCTTGCCAATGAGTTCAAGAATTTCGAGCTGCGGGAACAACGGCGCCAGTTCGGCGATGGATGGCGGCTGGAACGGCGGCGTCTGCCCGCCCGTGGCGGTTTCGTCGGCCGCGCCCTGTTTCAGCAGGCAGGCGGGGCAAAGGCCGGCGAGCGCGCCGGCCGGCAGCGGCGTGCCGCATTGCGGACATTTCGGGTTGTCTGACGGGGTCACTTGGATGCCACTCATACACCCAACTCAGAAGCAAATCACGACGGATGTTACCAAAATACTTAATCGGAAACGCTGAACATCGAACATCGAACTCCCAACATCGAATCGGGGCATTTTCAACAAGCGTTCGATGTTCAGCGTTCGATGTTGGATGTTCGATGTTTTGCCCCAATCAACGCAGCCGAAACCCACCCTGAAACACCACTTCCGCCACCGTCACGATTAAAAAAACGGCGCTCACAACGGCGTTGAGCCGGAAGAACGCGACGTTGATCCAGTTCAGGCTGCGGCGGCGGGCAATCCAATGTTCCAGCACCAGGCAGCCGACGATGATCATCCAGCCGACGAGATACGCGATGCGAAACCGGCAGAGCAAACCGAACGCCAGCAGCAGGCCGCACATGACCATATGCGCGAGAAACGCCGCTTGGAGAGCATTCTTTTGTCCCCACGCCACGACGAGCGAATGCAGGCCATGCGATTTGTCGAACTCGTAATCCTGTAGCGAGTAAATGATGTCGAAGCCGACGAGCCACAGCATAACCGCCAGCGCGAGCATGGTCATTTGCAAGATTTCCAATATCGAAACATTCGTTCCTTTCACCGCCAGCCACGCGCCCACGGGCGCGAGCGCGAGCGCGAGGCCGAGAAAAACGTGCGTGTAATCCGTGAACCGCTTCGTCAGTGAATAAAAACAAATCACCACCAGCGCAACGGGCGAGAGGTAAAAACACAGCGGATTCAGAAAGAAGCTGGCCGCTATCAAACCGACGCCGCTCAACAGGCAAAGCAGCCAGGCGCTGAACAAAGAAATCTGGCCGGTGGGCAGGTGGCGGCTGGCCGTGCGCGGATTCAACGCGTCGAATTTGCGATCGGCGATTCGGTTGAATGCCATGGCACAGGTGCGCGCGCAGACCATGGCCGCGAGGATCAGCGCGAAAGTTTTCCAACCCGGCCAGCCGCGATTGTCCCGCGCCGCCACAGCCATCGCCGCCAGCGCGAACGGCAGCGCGAAGACCGTGTGCGGGAAGCGCACGAAGGAAGCCCACTTTTTAATTAAGAAAAACATCGAACATCGAACATTGAACGCTGAACATCGAATTTTTAGCCGGCTTCGACGGATGGATAACGGGTCGGACCAGGCCGCTGTTGTTTCCGGGCATTCAACTGTACCGTTCTGATGCTGGACATGAAAATCCGGATTAATTCCTCAGACTCGCTCAAAACAAAATTCAAAGTTGTATCGTCCCTAGCCCAATGCTTGCGCTCAATCAACCGCGCCCAACGGCGCGTCTCACGCAGTTCTTTCAAACAAACTTTGAGTTTGTGAATGAAATCATCCCGCGATTCGGCAGATTCGGCCTCGCCATGATTTGAATAAGGGGACGTGCCGGAGCGCAAAATCTGCCCGGCTACATGGTTCCCGGCTCGCGAAGGCGGAAGCTTCTCCGATAGATCAATCACCGCCGAAGCGAACTCCAGCAATCGCTCCTCCAAATCGAATTTTCGCCCGCGGTCATCGCCTTCGCGCAACATCCAGCCGCCAAGGTCCGCTTCATTCAGCGTTCGATGTTCGATGTTCGATGTTCGATGTTTTCCTTTTTCGCATTTTACTCCTTTTCCTCACTCCAGCGCGGCGCGAGCTGGTTCGGCACGCCGAGATGATCCAGCACACGGGCGACCACGGTATCCACCACTTCCTGGATCGTTTTGGGACCCGCATAAAAACTTGGGTTCGCCGGCAGAATCACCGCGCCCGCCAGCAGCAGCAGTTCCATGTTTTTGACATGCACCAGACTGAGCGGCGTCTCGCGCGGGACCAAAATCAGTTTTTTCCGCTCCTTCAGCACCACGTCCGCCGCGCGCAGCAAAACATCCTCGCTGTAACCATGCGCAATGCGGCCCATCGTGCCCATCGTGCAGGGAATGACCACCATGGCATCCGGCGGGTTCGAGCCGCTGGCGAACGGCGCGTTCATGCTTTTGATGCTGTGCGTCTTGACGCCATCGGGCAGGCGCAGGCCGCCGGGCAGTTCCCCGGCGATGACCTGCGGCGCGTAGTTGCTGAGCACGACGTGGATTTCGTGCGTGCTCGGGTCGAGATTGTCGAGCAGGCGCTGGGCATAAAGCGCGCCGCTGGCCCCGGTAATGGCAATCAAAATTTTCAAGCAAGCAAATGATGGCGTTCCAGGGCGATTGCGGCAAGCGCAACAAAATTTCCGAACCGGCAACTGGCGATTCACGATATACGATTTACGAGTAAATGGCAGAGGACGCGTCAATCGCAAATCGTAAATCGCAAATGCATGAAACAGCTTAAGTCCGGTTTCCGCATCCGCACAATGACCGGATGTTCAAACGAGCGGCCATCATTGTCGGCGCGGCGATTCTCCTGGCGGGGTGTTCCTCCACACCCACCATTCCGGAAAGAAACCATTTCGTCGCCGCCCGGTCCGCTGGAGCGTCCTCGTTCAACTGGACGGACACCAACGCCGCTAAAAAATTCCCCGCGCGCACGGTCATTCGGGCCGGTGACACCATACCGCCAGGATCCAATCCAACGTCCGCCGCGCCGGTGACGACGTGGACTTCACTCAACCGCTGGGCCGCCGAAAACAAAATCAGCGCGCCGCAGCGGTTGTCCGACACGCCCGTGGCCGCGTATGCGGTGAGTTCGCCGAACGGCACGATGGCTTTGGAAATCGGCAGCCGCGAAGCGGCCTGGAACGACACGGTGGTCAATCTTGGTTTCGCCCCGGAATTCATTGACGACCAGGTTTTCGTTCATGGCGTGGATTTGCAGAAGAATATTGAGCCGCTGCTGCTCGGGCCGCCGCTGACCTTTGGCAATCGCGTCATCGTGATTGATCCCGGCCATGGCGGCTCCAACGTCGGCACCCACAGCGTTCTCGACGGCCGGTTTGAAAAAGAATTCACGCTCGACTGGGCGAAACGGCTCGCGCCGCTGCTCGAACAGGAGGGCTGGCAGGTGTTTTTGACGCGCACCAGCGATATAACCGTGTCGAATCTGGACCGGGTCGTTTTCGCCGAGGCGCATCACGCTGATCTGTTCATCAGCCTGCATTTCAATTCCACGTCTGATCGCGATAAAAAGCCCGGCGGCCTGGAAACCTATTGCATTACGCCCGCCGGCATGCCGTCCACGTTGACGCGCGGTTATCCCGATAGCTGGTCGCTGGTTTTTCCCAACAACACTTATGACGCGCAAAACCTTCAACTCGCCGTCCGCGTCCAAAGCGCATTGTCACGCGCAACGGGCTTGGACGATCGCGGCGTCAGCCATTCGCGATTCGATACGGTTCTGCGCGGACAAAACCGCCCGGCGATTTTGATTGAAGGCGGCTTCATGTCCAATCCCCGCGAGGCCAAGTTGATCGAAAGCCCGGATTTCCGCCAGAAACTCGCGGAAGCCGTCGCGGACGCGCTGCGGTGAAACAAAACGAGAATGCCATCCTCCATCCTCCATCCTTCATCCTCGCACATCCTTGTCACCGGCGGCGCGGGTTTCATCGGGTCGCACCTCGTCGAACGATTGCTGGCCGATGGCAAAACGGTTGTCGTCATTGACGATCTTTCCACGGGCAGCCTGGAAAATTTGCGCGCGGTCAAATCGCATCGGCGGCTGCTCGTGATTCAATCGAAAATATCCGCGTGCCGTGAACTGCCGAAGCTGGCGGCGAACGCGGAGTTCATCTTTCATCTGGCAGCGACGGTGGGCGTTGAACTGGTGGTGAAATCGGCGTTGAGCGTTTTGGAATCTAGTTTTCACGAGACCCAAATCTTGTTGCGGGCCGCCACGACCAGACGCACACCGCTGCTGTTGACTTCAACTTCGGAGGTCTATGGCAAGAGCGCGAAGCCGGCGTTCGGCGAGGATGATGATTTGCTCATTGGGCCGCCCGGACAATCGCGCTGGAGCTACGCGTGCTCGAAGCTCACCGACGAATTTCTGGCGCTGGCTTATGCGCGGGAAAAGTCGCTGCCGGTCATCATCGCGCGGCTGTTCAACACCGTCGGCCCGCGCCAGACCGGCCGCTACGGCATGGTGCTGCCCCGGTTCATCGCAGCGGCGAAAAAGGGCGAACCGCTCAAAGTTTTCGGCGACGGCGCGCAAACGCGGTGTTTCTGCCACGTCGGCGACGCGGTGGAGGCGCTGGTGCGGCTGCAAAATTGTCCGAAGGCGCGCGGCGAAATTTTCAATGTGGGCGGCACGGAGGAAGTCAGCATCCTCAAACTGGGCCGGCTCGTGGTGAAAACGCTGGATTCAAAATCGAAGATTCAACTCGTGCCGTATGCCAAAGCTTATGGGCCGGTGCCAAAAAGCTCCGGGGTCACCGGTGCGCCGGAATTTGACGACATGCGCCGCCGCAAACCGCTGGTGAAAAAGCTGGAACGCTGCGTGAAGTTCCGCCCGCGCACGCCATTGCGTGAAATCATCCGGCTGACGGCGGGTTGAATTGTAGTCGCAGAGCGACGACCGACAATAGCCCGGCGTTTCAACGCCGGGTAACAGCCCAATATCAATCAAGCCCCGGAGGGGCGGCAGACAAAATCGTTGCAGATTCGATCCGCCCCTCCGGGGCTTGTGATTTTTATGGCATCAAAACCCGCAGTTGAAACTGCGGGCTATTCTCGGTTGTCCCTGCGGGACGAAACCCCGCCGGCGCAAGCCACTGGTGAAAAAGCTCGAACGCTTCGTGAAATTCCGCCCGCGCACGACGCTGCGCGAGATCATCCGGCTGACGGCAGGGTGAGCAGTAGGTAACGGAGAGAATTGGCGGCTTGTCGTTGTGGTTTATTACCGCTTCTCTGCGTAAAGGCTTTCCCCCACGCCTTCACCGCCGCACGTTAGAGTCCAAGAGTTAGTTTGCATCTCATCTTGTGCCCAAATTATCGTGTAGTCAGGTCTTACACCGATACAAATACAAACACGATTTGGCGCAATGAGGATTTGGTGGGGATGCAGTGCTTGGATGGCTTTGGGAAGCGTCGGATCTTGCCCTGAAATGTTAATCATATCCCAGACATTGTTGTTGGTATCCATCCAAAAGAAATCAGTTTTTGGGTGCTGTTGCGAAAGTGGCTCTGAATGCTTAGAGAAAATCGTGTGTTGCTGTAGCAGCAAATCAGAAGCTTTGGCGATCTCGGCATAATAGTGTTGGTCTTTCTCCGTGAAACGAATATAGGGCGACTTGAGCAAATATGGTGCAACGACTGCGAGCGCAACCGGGAAGATGACTAGAAGTAGAATCAATCCTGTGATGACTTTACGTTTTCCGAGTTTGGTTCGTACTCTGGCAGAGAGAAAGAAGCTCGCAAATGGCAGCATTAAACATATAAAAACGCTGAACAAAAAGCGAAATGCCATAGCTTTGTCTGAATTTAGTGCTTCTATCATAACCACGTGATTTTTGAGCCGACTGACGTCGGCTGCTACAAGAAAACCCCTTCGCGCGCGAGCAGTTCGCGCTTCCGATTTAATCCGCCGGAGAAACCGCCAATTTTTCCATTCGCGGCGAGCACGCGGTGACACGGAATTAAAACCGGGATTGGATTCGCGCCGCATGCGCCGCCCACGGCGCGAACGGCCTTCGGTTTGCCAATGGCACGGGCAATTTCGCCGTAGCTTTTGGTCTGGCCGCGGCGGATTTTGCGCAGCGCGCGCCAGACGCTTTTCTGAAATTCCGTTTTGCCGGACCAATCGAGCGGCGGCAGTGTTTTCGCCGCGCGCCCGGCGAGAACCGCCTTCAACGCGGCGGCGGTTGCGCGATGCCAGCGGGATATTTTGGCAGGGACGCGCTGCCGCGCGTCCTGGCGGGGCGGCAGCCCCGCCCTGCCACTGGCGGGGAAATCCAGTTCCGCCAGTCCTTTTTCCGAATAACGGGCGACGAATTGACCGTCACGCGTGGAAACCGGCAGTTCGACGAATGGGGTTTTCATGCGCAGATGGTTAATGGTTGTGGGCATACATCAGGATCAGGCCAAGCAGCAACAAAAACAGCGCGGCGGCGAAAAAGATGAAGCGGTTGCGCGCGACGCGTTTCTCGTAGCGCATCGGGCGCAGGCCATGCACGCCGCCGGCGGCCAGATAGGCGACGAGCCGCGGATTGTTCGTGGTCGGCCGGCGGAAATGGGTCCGGATGCGGTGGAACAGCGCGGGCAAATCGTATTTGCGCACGCCGAGATCGTTGAACTGTTCGGGCGCGGCAATTTCCTCGGTGTCGGACAATGGTTTTATCTCTTCAAAAACCGGCTCCTGCACCGGCGGTGTTGGAGGCGGAGCCTCGTGTGCGCGGGCAACGGTCGCGGCGTGTGGAATGGCGGTGGAACGAAATTTGGGAGCGGGCGCGCGCTGAAGCTGCGCGTCGAGCTTTTTGATTTCGGTTTCGAGGGCGGCAATCTGGTCGTTGAGTGCGCGCGAACGGTCGGAAATCGGGTCAATTTTTTTCTTCGCGAACGCCATACGACAAATTTCAGTGGCGCAACAAAATGGCGAGGAACACGCCCAAGGCGACCAGCGCCACCAAAGCCAGCGGCCAGGTCATCGCAAAACCAATTTTACAGAGTTCTCCCACGCTTAGGCTGGCAAACGGCGATATGGCGGGCGCCGGAGCTTCTTCCGCTTCGGCTCCTTTCTTTGCCTCGCCTTCCAGGACGGGAAATTTGAGCCGGGCGGAATTCCATTCCATGCGCGCGTTTTCGATGGTGGTGAGGCCGCGGGTGAGTTCGATGCTGAAATTGTCCTTCGGTCCAGGTTTCATCGTGGATGGCCTGGATTTTATCGAGCGCGTCGCGAAAATCGGCCACGGTCTTGACCATTTGCTCGGCGTCGCGGCGGGCATTGAACTCGGCCTCTTCGAGCAGGCCGAGGCCGCGCGTGAGGTGATGGATCATTTCCTGGCGGCCGGTTTGAAATTCCGTCTGGCGGCGGCGCAATTCCTCGAGCGCGGCGCGTTCGCGCTCCAGGTCATCCTGCGCCCGTTTCAGCTCGGCGAGTTTTTGCTGCGCCTCGACGACCTTGCGGTCCACCTCGTCGCGCGTGGGCGCGCGGAGCGGGTCGTTGGGCGCGGGCGTGCCGTAGGGCGATTTGTGCGCTTGAAAGTCGGTGTCCACAAACTCCGTTGCATCATAATCAGAAGCCATGTGGCGACTTTAGTCCCGCCGCGCGAAAGTGTAAAGTGGTGTTTGCACTTGTCACCCCGCCGTTCGGGACCTAAATTGCACTGGTTGGTGACGCGGTGAATTTTTGACATGATTGAACTGATCCAGATTCCGTGGAGTCCGTTTTGCATTGTTCAACGGCGTATTTTGGAATTTGCCGGCGTCCGCTTCAAAATCATCAACATTCCCAGCCAGGACCGCTCGCTGGTTTGGAAGTTGACGAAGCAGCGCTATTACAACGTGCCGATCATCCGGGACGGCAAAAACGTGCTGTTTGAAGTCGGCGATGAGACGCAGGTCATCGCGAAATACCTCGACGAAGAATTGCAGCTCGGACTTTTCCCCGCCAACATTGAAGGCGTCCAGTCCATTCTCTGGCAGTTCATTGAAAACGACATCGAGGGCGCGACGTTCCGGCTGAACGACATTTACTGGAAGGAAAACGTGCCGGCATCCGATCAACTGCAATGTCTGCGGTTCAAGGAGCGCAAGTTTGGCCGTGGCTGCTTTGACCAATGGCGTGCGCAACGGGGCGAATGGCTCAAACAACTGGAACAAAAACTGGTTCCCTTTGAGGAAATGCTCGCGCACCAGCCGTTTTTGCTCGGCGCGCAGCCGCGGTTTGTGGATTTCGATTTGTTCGGGATGCTTGGGAATTTTCTTTACTCCGGCCACCACCGGCTGCCCGCCGCCCACCCGCAAATCATCGCCTGGCATCGCCGGATGAAAACTTTGAAACACGCCCAACGCCTTGAAAAATTACATCATTGACACCAACGTTCTGCTCCACGACCCCAACTCGCTGCTGAACTTTGCGGACAACCATGTCCTGATTCCCATTGAAGTCATCGAGGAAATTGACCATTTCAAACGCGAGTCCAGCGAACTGGGCCAGAACGCGCGCAGCGTGTCCCGGATGCTCGACAGTTTCCGCGGCGCTGGGCACCTGAGCGAGGGCGTGAAATTGCCCAACGGCGGCCAGTTGCAAATCGCCTTTCAAAAAAACGGACAGGTCAACGGTGACGTTCACGTCAATGGCAACAGCGTGGACAATCGGATTCTTTCGCTCGCCGCGAGCATTCAAAAGTCGCAGCCAAAAAACCCGACGATTTTGGTCAGCAAGGACATCAATCTGCGCATCAAAGCCGACGCGCTGGGTTTGCAGGCCGAGGATTACGAGACCGACCGGGTGTTCATCACCGACCTTTACACCGGCGTGATGGCCATGGCCGTGGCCCCGGACAAAATGGCCGCGTTCCGAACCAACGGCGAACTCGCCCTGGCCGCCGGCAAGAAATATTTTCCGAACGAATACTGCACGCTCACTGACGAAGCGAATCCCAAACGCACCGCGCTCACCAAGGTGGACGCCACCGGCACCAAGCTGATTCCCATCATTGACTGCCGCGAAGGCATCTGGGGCATCAAACCGCGCAACCGCGAACAGCATTTCGCCCTGGACGCGCTGCTCGATGACCGCGTCAAGCTGGTCACGCTCATGGGCAAGGCCGGCACCGGCAAAACGCTGCTCGCCATGGCCGCCGGACTCAAGCGGGTCGTCAACGACCGTGAATTCCGCCGGCTGGTTGTCGCCCGCCCGACGATTTCGATGGGCAAGGAACTGGGCTTTTTGCCGGGATCGCTCGAAGAAAAACTGGCGCCGTGGATGCAGCCGATCCACGACGCGCTGGAAATGCTCAGCGACCTCAACATGGGGCATGACCATCGCCGCAGCGCCGACCTGATGCGTTCCGGCAGCATCGTGGTGGAGGCGCTCAGCTACATTCGCGGACGCAGCATTGCGAATCAGTTCATGATCATTGACGAAGCGCAAAACCTCACGCCGCTTGAAACCAAGACCATCATCACCCGCGTCGGCAACGGCACGAAGATCATCTTCACCGGCGACCCCTATCAGATTGACAATCCCTACGTGGATTCATCGTCAAACGGATTCAATTACATCGTCAGCCGGTTCCGTTCCGAAGCCATTGCGGCGCATATTGAATTGCAAAAGGGCGAGCGATCCGAGCTGGCCGAGCTGGCGGCGAACATTTTGTAGGTTAAAATTTCCCATTTGACAAATAACCATTTCGGTTGAAATTATTGTCAAAGCTGGATTGTGCGCTTAGGGCGTCTTCAGCGGGAAAAGTAGCAAGTAGTATGATATCAAACGAACGACCATCACCATTTGGGTTTCGGCCTTACAGCCAGCCCAAGCCGCCGGTTCAGGAAGACACCCTGAAGAGCGACAAGATTCAAATCGAGCGCAAAACCTTTGTGTTCACGCTCAAGGAAAACCCGCGCGGCCGGTTCCTGCGCATCACCGAAGATGTCGGCGGACGACGCGACACCATCATCATCCCGTCCACGGGATTGGATGATTTCAAAAAGCTCCTCGAAGACATGGTGAAGGCGTCGAACGAAATACCGATGAAAAGCGCCCCGCCGCCGGAGATGCCCTGAGGCGTCTCTGATTTTCTGGCACCGGCACAAGCGAGCCTTTTGCCGGCGGCTTTTACAGGTTTTTACGGCTGGATTTCTTCCTCAATTTCACCCGCGCCGCGTCGCCCCAGAGGCTTTCCAGGTCGTAACGCTCGCGCGCCTCCTGCCGCATGACGTGGACAATCACGTCAAAGAAATCCAGCACCACCCACGCGCCATGCACCGTGCCATCCACCGCGCGCGGACGCACCCCATGATCGTCGCGCAACCGATCCGTGATTTCGTCCACAATGGCGCGCAAATGCGGTTCGCTCGTGCCGGACGCAATCACAAAATAATCCGTCACCGACGACAAATCACGCACGTCAAGGATGACAATGTTTTCGGCCTTTTTGTTGTCCGCATAATCGCGGCAGAGTTTGGCGAGTTTCTTTGAATCCATAGTTGCCGGGAGAATATAACCACGAATGGACACGGATGGACACGAATAAATTTTTGGGGCTGAATCCTCCTCGTTCTCGTCCTCGTCCATCGTCCTCGATTGTTCAATTTCGATTACGAGAACGAGGACGAGGAGGAGGACGATAGTTCAGACATAAAGCCGGTTATTGCCAATCGCCTCGGCCACCAGCGGCGGCACAAGATGATCAATCGGCAAACCGGCCTTCACCCGCGCGCGGATTTCCGACGAAGACACGCCCAGCGGAAAACCTTTCAACATCCGTCCGTGAAACGGCGGCGGGAAGTTTGCCGTTGCCCCGCCCGGGCGCGGAATCGCGACAAATTCCGCGAGCTTCGCCAGTTCGCCGGCCTCCCGCCATTCGTTGAGCTTGGCCGCGTTGTCGGCGCCGATGAGGCAAAACAAATGCGCGTTGGGAAATCGTCTTGCATAATCACGCAGGGTGTCGATGGTGTAGGAAACACCGCCCCGGCGGATTTCCTGATCGTCCACTTCACAATTCGTTTTACCGGCGAGGGCGAGCCGGAGCCATTGCAACCGGACGGATGCGGACGCAGGCTGGTTTTCCGGCTTGAACGGCGATTGCGCCGCCGGAATGAAAAACAGCCGGTCCAGACCCAGTTCCTCCATCGCCGCCTGCGCGACGAGCAGGTGTCCCAGGTGAACCGGGTCAAACGAGCCGCCAAAAATTCCAAGCTTCATATTTTGGAGGGCACTGCTTCGTCAGTGCCCTAATTTCATTTGTCGTGCCAGGACAGGACATTCAATTCGCCTGCATAAGGCCAATCTTTCGGCCTTGCCGCAAGGCCTTTTCGCACGGGGTTTCGACAAACATAATCCCATTTCTCCGAATAACTCTCGCCGCGACGCAATTGCGTGTCCCAAAAATCAAGCTGCCAGACGGGCTGTTCGGCGGATCGCGGCCAGCGCAAAGAAACCTGGCTCTTCCAGAACTTCATCCAACGCTTCAAGTTTACCGACACATCACGCGGTGCGCAAAAAAAGTGAATGTGGTCGGGCATGATGACATAACGTCCAACCAGCCACGTGTCAGCCTGCTCCCACGTGGTGAGAACAATGTTTGCCACATCTGTTTTGGCAAGGATGGGTTTTCGTTGGTGGGCATTGACTGTGACAAAGACAATAACCGCTTGATTGCCCTGTTGAAAAACGGGCTGGTGAACGGGATGTTTACGCCCGATTTCTCCGTTTGATTGCAATTCCCGCATCAATTTAATTTAGTTGGGGCACTGACGAAGCAGTGCCCTCCAAATTTTTTAACAACACCGCCGCACACCGTTGAACCGCTGTTCCGTGGCTTCGACGTAAACCTGCTGTGCGTTCGCGGAATGGCATTGGCAAACCGCCTGCGTTTGCTGCTGCTGCGCGCGTTCCAGATGCGATTCGCCGGACCATTCCTTCGCCAGCGCCAGGGCCAGGGCGGCGGCGCCGGCCGCGCCGCTGAACTTGCGCCCGCCCTCCACGACGGCGTAATCCGGCAGCCAGACCGGCCCGGTTTCGTGCAACACCGCCGGTTTGCGCCGCGACAGCAGCAAAATCCACTCGCGCAAGCTTAACAGAACAATCGCGATGACCAGAGCCAGAAAAATTCCGGCCACGGCGGCGTCGAGAAGGTTGTTGAACCGGAGCGTGCGGTTGGCGCGCAATGCTATTTGAGCGGTGTCAATTGCGGCCGCATCACCCGCAGCGTTCGCGTTGGTGAGCGCACTTTGCAAGGCGGGTGCTTTTTCAGCCAGCTTTTGCGCCTGCGCCAGAAATCCGATGCGCGGGTCGGGATGGAAAATTTTCTCAACTCCTGCCGTGAATGTTACCGCTGCCAGCCAGACCAGTGGAATGAACGTGATGAGCGCGAGCGCAGGCAAATGTTTTGGAGCGTCGGCCTCCGGCACGGCGGGCTTCTCGATTCGTGCCGTGCCGGAGGCCGACGCTCCAAGCTGCATTTTCAAAATGACGGTTGTGGCCAGGCACAACGCGATGGCGGCAAGCATCTGGTTGGCAATACCAAACAGCGGCCAGAGCGAGTTGACGCCGCCGAGCGGATCACGCACGCCTTGAATCAAAAAATATCCCCACGCGCCTACCATCAACGCGGCGGCCACCGGTGTGGTGAGAAAATATTTCGGGTCGCCCAGGGGTTTCCAAACCCGGCCGAGCACACTTTGAATCAGATAACGTCCCACGCGCGTGCCGGCGTCCACCGTGGTCAGGATGAACAGCGCCTCAAACATGATGGCGAAGTGATACCAGAGGTCGAGCCAGCGGCCGTTGACGGCCTTGGAAAAAATGTGCGCCATGCCGACGGCCAGCGTGGCCGCGCCACCAGTGCGACCGAACAGGGTTTTCTCGCCGAGTTCATGGGCCAGCGCAGCCATCTGGCCGGTGGTCACCGGAAAACCATGCGAGGCGACCAGGGCCACGGTGGCGGCGGGATCGCCTTTGACGTTCATGCTGAAATAGACGCCCGGGTCCAGGGTGCAGGCGGCAATGATCGCTATGATGGCCACGAAGGATTCGCAGCACATCGCGCCATAACCGATGGGCCGCGCATAACCTTCACGAGTGATGAGTTTCGGCGTCGTGCCGCTGGCGATGAGCGTGTGAAAACCGGAAATCGCGCCACACGCGATGGTGATGAAGCAGAACGGAAAAACCTTTCCGGCCACGACCAGGCCGGAACCGTCAATGAATTGCGTCAGCGCGGGCATTTGCAAATTGGGCAGGAGCAGCAGGATGCCGAGGGCGAGCGCGAAGATGGTGCCGAGTTTCATGAACGTGCTGAGGTAATCGCGCGGCGCGAGCAGCAGCCACACCGGCAGGCTGCTGGAGATGACGCCGTAGCCAATGATGACCCAGGCAACCGTGAGGTCGCGCAGTCCAAAGACCTGCGACCAGTGCGGATTTTCATAGACCAGTTTGCCGCCCCACACCGCGAGCAGCAGCATTGTAACACCAAAGGCTGAGGCTTCCAGAATCTTTCCGACGCGCAAGAAACGCAGGTAACAGCCCATCAACAACGCGATGGGAATGGTTGCGCCAACGGTGAAAATACCCCACGGACTTTCCGCGAGAGCCTTGACCACAACGAGTGCGAGGACTGCGAGCATAATCACCAGAATGGCCAGGATCGCCAGCCCCGCGATGAAGCCAACCGGCGAATTCAATTCCTCCTTGACCATCTGGCCGAGCGATTTGCCATCCCGCCGCATCGAGCAAAACAAGATGACGAAATCCTGCACCGTGCCGCCGAGCACGGCGCCGATTAAAATCCACAGTGTGCCAGGCAGGTAACCGAATTGCGCCGCCAGCACCGGCCCGACCAGCGGTCCCGGCCCGGCAATGGCCGCGAAATGATGGCCAAAGACAACCCATTTGTTCGTTCTCACGAAATCCTTGCCGTCGTCGTGGACTTCGCATGGCGTGGCGCGGCGGTCATTGAGCGTGAGCACGCGCGCGGCAATCCATTTGGAATAAAACCGGTAGCCGATGGCATAGGTGCAGACCGCCGCGATGAGAATATAGGCTGAATTGACCGGCTCGCTCCGGCGAAACGCCAGCGTGGCATAGGCGTCCGCGCCGGCCAGTGCAAGCAGCAGCCAGAAGATTGGCGCCAGAACCCTTTTCATACCGGATGGTTTGCACTAATTTACGATTTACGATTGGCGATTTACGAGGTTAATCTTTTGTGTCGTGACATCGTCAATCGTAAATCACAAATCGTAAATGTCTTTGACCCGTCATTGCCACAACTGCGGCGAGGAATGGACGCTGACCGGCCAGCCCGGACGCGGCGAAAGCTGTTTCAAATGCCGGGCCGACCTGCGCGTCTGCCTGAACTGCGCGCATTACGATCCGCGCGTGGCGCAGCAATGCCGCGAACGGCGGGCCGAGCCGGTGATGGAAAAGCACCTGGGCAATTTCTGCGAGTATTTTGAATTTGCGCGCCGGGCCTGGACGCCGAAAGCCGGAGACAACCGGCGCGAAGCCGCCGCCCGCGAACAATTGAAAAAATTGTTTGGCGACTGAAGCCCGGTGCGGGTTAGCCTCGCGTACGCGTATGAAAGTCAGCGTTCTGGTGCCAGTCTGCAACGGCGAGGCGTTCCTGGCCGAGTGTCTGGAGTCCATTCTGGCCCAGGATTTTGCGGACATGGAAATTTTGATCGCCGACGATGCCTCAACGGATGGCTCGGTGGCATTGGTGGAACGTTACGCGGCCAGGGATTCCCGCATCCGGTGGTGGAAGAATCCGGCCAATCTGGGTCTGGCACGGAATTTCAACTGTTGTCTGCGGGCGGCAAAGGGGGAATACATCAAATACGTTTTGCAGGACGACAAGCTGGTTTCCCCGCAGGCAATCCTAAAAATGACGGAGGTGCTGGACCATCACCCTGAAGTTTCCCTGGTCAGTTCGATGTCGCAGGTTTTGGACGAGGGTTCGCGGGTGATTGAGTTGCGCGAATATTTTGAATTGGGGATCGAGGACGGCCGGCGGGTGATGGTGCAGTGTCTGGAACGGCTGTCGAACCTGATCGGCGAACCGTCGGTGGTGATGTTCCGGCGGGCGCAGGCGGCGCGAGGTTACGATGAGCAATTCCATCAATTGCTGGATCTGGATTTGTGGTTTCACCTGTTGGAACAGGGGCGGTTTGCGTATGTGGCGGAGCCGTTGAGCGCCTTTCGGCGGCATGGGGCGCAGCAAAGCGAGATCCACTGCCAGAGCGGTGAAACCGAAGACGAAGATTTGATTTTGCTCGCGAATTATTATGCCAGGCCGCGGTTGCGGGAGATGATGACGCGCCGCGCGGTCTTCGCGCAGATTTACTTGTCACGCCGGCGGCGTGGAACACGGACGCAGGCGTCGCGCGCGAGGCTGAAACAGGTGTTCGGGACCGGCTGGTATGTTCTGTTTTGGCTGCACCGGAAAATCACACGGCCGTTTCAAGAATTGCGCAGACAAGCTTTGCGCCTGGCAAACAACCGCCCAAAAAAGAAATGAAAATCGAAACCCACATTTTGGCCTATAACGGAGCGGAGATTTTTATTTACGCCGCCCGCCACTATGCCACTTTTGCCCATCGTATCATTCTTCACGATTTGGGCAGCACGGACGGCACTTTGGACATAGCCGCTCAATTTGGCATTGAAGTTCGCCATGTGGACGGCAAAAACGAGGTCAACAACCTGTTGCTCAAGCAAATCAAGGAACAGGCCTGGCGCGGGACGGATGCTGATTGGGTTATCGTGGTTGACACCGATGAACTGATTTATTTCCCCAAGGGCGCGGTGGATTCTCTCAATTCCTATTCGGCGCAAGGATTGCCGATGGTCAAGCCGCATGGATTTGAGATGTTCAGCGAAACGTACCCGGTCACCAATGGGCAGATTTATGATGTCGTCAAATTTGGCGCCAGAGACGACCGTTGGTATGCCAAGCCGGTGATTTTCAGTCCGAAATTGATTGAATCCATCGAGTTTACAGCCGGCGCGCATGAATGCCGGGCCACGCTGAAATCCGGAGCCAGATTGGACAACCCGACGAAACTTTCCGAGCCGCCGGCTTACCTGTTGCATTTTCATCACATCCATCCCATCGAAAAAATAGCCAGAAACTATGACGACCGCCGGGCGAGAAAGTCCGAGGTGGACAAAAAGAATCGTTGGGGAAATTTCGAGCCGGGCATTAAACATGCCCAAGACAAAAGGAATTACATATTGAGCCGGCTGGAAAAGGTCATCCCTTGACCAGCGGCAATGGTTTCCAGGCGGTGCCATCCTCCGGCATTCGTTGTCCCCGTTTTGCCTGCCAACTGGAGCATTCACTGTGACTGAAAATGATCGAAGGTCTGCTGTGGATTGCCCGTGAAGGAGGAAAAAGCCAAACCGGTATTTGCAAGACTAGCCATCCCGCTTAGATTAATGCCCGGTGAAAGCCAGCGTCATAGTTTGCACGTATGATCCACGGCCGGATTTCCTGGTTCAGGTGATCGGGGCTTTGAAAGCCCAAACGCTGCCGAAGCCGTTGTGGGAACTTCTGGTGGTGGATAATGCCTCCACCATGCCGCTCGCGCCGGGGTTGAATCTCGCCTGGCATCCCCATCAGCACGTGGTGCGCGAGGAAAAACTCGGCCTGACCCACGCGCGGTTGCGTGGCATTGCTGAAACCAGCGGTGACGTGCTCGTGTTTGTGGATGACGACAATGTTCTCCGCGCGGATTATCTGGAACAAGCACTGGCGCTTGCCGAAAAACATCCGCACATCGGCTCGTGGAGCGGCGCCGTCCATCCGCAGTTTGAACAACCGCCGCCGGAATGGACGCGCGGTTACTGGGAAATGCTGGCCATCAAGGAAGTAGCCGGGGATCATATCGGCATCTCGCCCATCGGTGCGGGACTTTGCGTCCGCCGTCCAGTCGCCCGGCATTATTATCAACAAGTGAATGCTTTTCCCTTAAGACTGGCGTTGGACCGGGTCGGCAGCAGTCTGGTTTCGGCGGGCGACAAGGATCTCGCCGGATGCGCAAAAACCCTTGGCCTGGAGATGGGCGTGTTCGCGGCGCTCCAATTGAAGCATTTGATTCCCGCCCACCGGCTCAGCGAGGCATACCTGCTGCGACTGGTTGAGGCGATGGAATTTTCCAATCTCCTTTTCGAGTGGGTGAACTCGCCCAATCCAGCACCGGCCAGCCTCACGCTGCACAAACGGGTCCGCATTTTTTACGACTCGATCCGGAAATTCGGGCGCGAAAAACGGTTCCATCAGGCGAAATGGCGGGGCCATCGGGCTTTTAACCAAATCCTGCCCCTGCTGCAAATGCGGGCAAAACATCCGGATGCCATTCAGCTTATCCGCAACCAAGGCGCCAGTTTTTCATCCGGGCGGCAGAGCGGCACGGATGATCAACGATTTTTGCACTGCCAATGAAAAGCATCCTCGTTAACCTCGCAGAATGAAAGTCAGCGTTCTGGTGCCAGTCTGCAACGGCGAGGCGTTCCTGGCGGAGTGTCTGGAGTCCATTCTGGCCCAGGATTTTGCGGATATGGAAATTCTGATCGCTGACGACGCCTCAACGGATGGCTCGGTGGCATTGGTGGAACGTTATGCGACCAGGGATTCCCGCATCCGGTGGTGGAAGAATCCGGCCAATCTGGGTCTGGCACGGAATTTCAACTGTTGTCTGCGGGCGGCAAAGGGGGAATACATCAAATACGTTTTGCAGGACGACAAACTGATTTCCCCGCTGGCCATCCTAAAAATGGCGGAGGTGCTGGATCATCACCCAGAAGTTTCCCTGGTCAGTTCGATGTTGCAGGTTTTGGACGAGGGTTCGCGGGTGATTGAGTTGCGCGAATATTTTGAACCGGGGATCGTGGACGGCGGCGGGTGATGGTGCAGTGTCTGGACCGGCTGTCGAACCTGATTGGGGAACCATCGGTGGTGATGTTCCGGCGGGAGCAGGCGGCGCGAGGTTACGATGAGCAACTCTGTCACTGGCTGGATCTGGATTTGTGGTTTCACCTGTTGGAGCAGGGGCGGTTTGCGTATGTGGCGGAGCCGTTGAGCGCCTTCCGGCGGCATGGGGCGCAGCAAAGCGAGACCGACCGCCGCTGCGGCGTGGCTTCAGCGGAAAGTCTGGCGCTGTTCAAGCATTGGTTTGAACGGCTGGGTTTGCCGGAATCCAAGTGGCAGCAGGCGCTGTTTGATCAAATTTACGAACTGCGGAAAAATTCCGGCGCGGAAGCCGAAAGCTCTCTCAAAGAGATGATGGGCGCTCTGGGCCGGGACCGGTATGCCTTTCTTTGGTGCCAGCGGAAAATCATGCAGCCGTTCCGAAAATTGCGCGGATCAATTTTGGGGAATCGCCGGCACGCCACGAAAGTTTGACTTGTTGGCTGTTCAACTTCCCTGTCGCCGGTTATCATCACCTCATGAAAGTCAGCGGGTTCACTTTTTTGCGCAACGGGCAGAAGCTCGGCTATCCGTTTGTTGAATCCATCCGCTCCATTTTGCCAATCGTGGATGAATTCGTCGTGGCACTCGGTCCGTGTGATGACGACACGGATAAAATGCTGCGCGCCATCGGCGATCCCAAAATCCGCATCCTCCCGACGCAATGGAACGAACGAATCCAGCCCGATTACAGCGTCAAAGGTTTTGTCTATGGCCAGCAGAAATCCATGGCCTTGTTCAACTGCACCGGCGACTGGGCGTTTTATCTCGAAGCCGACGAAGTGGTTCACGAAAACGACCTGCCCACAATCCGCGCGGCGATGGAAAAACATCTGGACGACGGGCGGGTTGAGGCGCTGGCGTTCGACTACCTGCATTTTTACGGCAACGCGAACACTTTGGTCTGGTCGCCGGGCTGGTATCGTAGCGAAGTCCGCGTCATCCGCAACACGATTCCCGCCTGGTCGAGCGAGGCGCTGTTTTTCAACGTCGTTGTCGGCCACAAAAAATCGCGCTACCCGCGCGCGGCGAGCGCCGGCGCGACGATTTATCATTACGGCTGGGTGCGGAGCGAGGCGCAGATGAATTTGAAGTCCGCCGCCGTTCACAAATACTGGGACGACCAGCCGGCGGCGAAGGTGGATTACTCAAAAATTGACCCGGCGGCGTTGAAACTTTTCACCGGCACGCACCCGAAAATTGTCCAGGACTGGCTGCCGCCGGCCGGCGGCTTGTTTCCAACCGACCCGAATCACCGGCCCACTTCCCGCGAAAAGAAGCATCGCCTCATGCTGAAGCTGGAAAAAATATTCGGCGTGCAATTCAGCAAGAAGCATTACCGGCTCGTGCGGTAATTTTTGATTTGGAGTGCGGCGACACGTCGCCGCTTTCCCCGACGCGACATGTCGCGACGAACCAAAGCGCGGACGTGTCCGCGCACTCCATATTCACCGGGCCGCCGTCAGATGCCGGTTGAGGCCGTTGACGCAGGCAATTTTCCGGCTGGCGATGGTTTCAGCGAGCCGCGCGAGGCTGGCGGCGTGATGTTCGCGCGACACGGGCGGATGGTTCAGATGAAACGTGATGGCGCGGCCATGGACCAATTTGCGCCGGCGGCCCAGATGATAAAGCCGGGTGCCGATGTCGGAATCTTCGCCCGTGCCCCAGCCGGTATAATCTTCGTCGAAGCCGTTTACGGCCAGAATATCCTCGCGCCAGAACGCCATGTTGCAACCGATGATGCCACGCTGTTTGGTGTCATGACGAATGACTGGAACCGGCCAGCGAAAGCCCTTGACCACGCCGGTGATTTTTCCGGCGAGCATCCAGCGCCATACCGGAGTCCGGCCTGGCTCAAATTCGGCGACAAATTCTTCGCGGACAAAACAACGCCGGCCCTGCACCCAGCAGCCCGCCTCGGCCAGGGCCGCGTGATCGGCGACAAATTTCGGATGCGGCACGCAATCGCCATCGGTGAAAACCAGATAATTGCCGCCGGCCGCGAGGACGGTTTGGTTCAGGATGACGGTTTTGCGGAAGCCGTCGTGCGGATGCCAGATGTGTTTGACCGGCACGGACGAACGTTCGGAAAATTTTCTGACGAGGTCGCGCGTGGGTTCGTCGGAGCCGTCGTCGGAAATCAAAATTTCCTCCGGCGGGCGCGTTTGCAACGGCAGACTGTCCAGCGCTTTTGCCAACACGCGCGGTTGGTTAAACGTGCTGATGACCAGCGAAACTGAAACGGCGGGCTTCATTGGCGTTTCCGGCCAAGCTCCCAAAGTTTGGCGTATTTTTGAAATGTGTAGCAGGCGTGCTGCAGGGAGATCACCAGGCCGTACGTGCCGTCGCGGAAGCCCTGCTCGAAGATGAATTTTTTCACGAACGCGGCGGGCGGATTGAAAAGCAGCTGGGCAAATCCGGCGCGCCGGCCCTGTTCAAACCGGCGTTGCGCCACGAGGGTGGAATAGCGTTCGCCCTTGGCAAAAATCACCGCCAGCGTCGGCCACGGATGCTGCCAGATGAAATTTTTGAAATAGCCGGTGCTGCCGGAGCATTCAAAACCTTCATGCACGGCGTCTTCGCGGTATTTGAATTTCCGCCGGTCGAAAACCTGCGGCTGGCGGTAGTCGGGATACATGCCGCTGAATCGCATCGGATGCCCCAGAAAGGTGTTGCGCCGCGGGACGAAATACGCCGCGTGCTGCGGCGCGGCGAGCGTGCGGCGGACCTCGTCGGCAAATTCCGGCGTGCTGCGCTCGTCCGAATCAATGCTCACGACCCAGTTGTGCTTGAGCAGCGCGAGCGCATCGTTGCGCAATTTGCCGAAGCCCTCGAATTTGATGTTCACGTGCCGCGCGCCGAACTGCGCGCAGACCGCCGCCGTGTCGTCCGTGCTGAACGAGTCCGCCACCACCACCTCGTCCGCCCACGAAACCGTCGGCAACACGGCGCGCAGATTGTCGGCGTCGTTGAACGTAATGATGTAAAGGCTGACCGGTTGTGCTGTCGGCATACCGGCGTCAGCTTGACACGGACGCCCAAAGCAAGTCAAAGTCTCATTGAAATGTTCGGCACGGACATCCAAATTATTGTGTGGCTTTCAGCGGCCTCCAGTTTATAAGATTGAACCCGTTGAGCATGAAAAAAATCCGCATTGATTTTTGTGATTTCTGGCCCGGATTTCCCAAGGAAACAAATTACTTCACGAAAACTCTGCGGACCAGGTATGACATTGAAATAACCGACCAGCCCGACCTCCTGATTTTTTCCAACTACGGCTATCAACATCGGCTTTATACCTGTCCGCGGATTTTCTACACTGCAGAGTCTGCCCTGCCCCCTTGGCGCGAGTGCGACTACGCACTCACGTTTCACTATCTGGACGATCCACGCTATTTGCGATTGCCGCTCTACGTGCCTTGGGCCGATCTCGATGATCTATCCTGCGTTCCTCCACTCCATCGAAGGCCCATGCCACCGTCGGAATCGCCCGAACAGGTGCTAGCTCGTAAAACAAAATTCTGCGCGTTTGTCGTCGGCAACACCCATCGCAATACCCAAAAGCGAATTGATTTTTTCCTCCGCTTGAGCCGCTACAAGCAGGTGGATTCGGGCGGACGGGCACTGAACAATATCGGTGGCCCCATTCCCGGCGGCCTGGTCGCCAAGCAGAACTTCCTGCGTCCATATAAGTTCAATATCTGCTTCGAGAATAAATCCATTCCCGGTTACACAACGGAAAAAATCTATGAGGCGATGCTGGCGCGCTGCATCCCGATCTACTGGGGCAGTCCGCGGATTAACGAGGAATTCAATCCCAAAAGTTTCTTGAACTATTTCGATTTTCCGAATGAAGAGGCGCTCGTGGAACGCATCACCGAAATTGACAAGAATCCGGGACTCTACCTGGAATACCTGCGGCAACCCGTCTTCCACAACGACCAGCCCAATGAGTTTTTCAGCACCGAGCGGTTCTTGGATTTCTTCGACAGGATTTTCACCACGCCAATCCAGCCCGTGGGTGCGCGCCGGAAATTTTTCCAGTTCCGCCGCTGGATTGTGGTCAAGAAACATCATGTCAATGCGCCGGTTATCTGGACCCGATAGTGCGATAAAATGATCGCCCCGATCGCCCTAAACAATTAACGTGACCGCCTCGTCAGATTTCGGAGCCTGTCCCATTGTCGGAGGACGCCAAATGAGATTGGTGTCGTTGCCGCCCCAGTCATGAGCGTGCCGGGCACTTGGATGGCGTGCCGAAGATTGGAAGGTTTCGCCCAAGGAAGGCTGTTGTTGGTCCAGTTTTTGATCGTATAAATTCTGGACGCTTCGCCAAACCAAGCCGCCCACCAGCAGAAGGTGCTGTTGGAGCAGATGATTTTGTCGAAGCTCATCAGGAAATAAAAATTCTGAACCGGGTCGGGCGGGATCAGGATGGGCGAATAAGACGAGAACAAGCCAAGATACTTCCGGTCAAAGGACTGGGACAGGTCGTATGTCCCGGTGATATACAGCTTGCGGAACGATTCCTGTTTGAGAATGTTCAAATACCATTCCGGACGGATGACGCAATGGACGCGTTTATAATCCTCCAGCCTCAAATTGATTACGATGTCCGTGCTGTTTTGTTCCTGCCTGTGCTCCTCCTTGAGCAGGAAGAATTTTTTTATTTCCGCCCTGTTTTCATACCATTCCGGCCGCTGGAAAAATCCGCGCAGGACATATCTGGCAGGCGGGTATGGATGAGAAAAGAGGCCGGCGTCATCATCGGTGATGACCTGCGGCTGGCCGGCGATGGAGCGCCCGTCCGGATGCGCCGTTGCGGACAAAATTGGGCAATCGGGAAAGTTTGTTTCCAGTTTGAGCCCGTTTTGCAAAGCAAAGCTCCGGGCACAGGCGTATTGAAACATCCAGTTTCCAAACCTGCCCTTGTATTCGACAGAAACGCTCATAATTTTTCCAAAAGCCCGGCGTCAGGCGGAAATCCAATTAACCCGAAAAGCCGTGCGCATGATAACATCCGTCGCTCCGACGCGCAGATGTGACATATTTCATTGGACAACCAGATGGGAAATTCTAACTTCTGGGCGCGGTATTTCCAACATCAATGTCAACAAAGCCGTGTTCGCAGGATGAACGATCAAAACCAGACAAAGGACGCCGCCGTGACCGGAAACAAACCGATGATAAATCCCCCCGCAACGACCGCGCCACTGATTACGGTGGCCATCTGCACGCGGAACCGCGCGAATCTCCTGCAACGCGCCATCGCCAGTGTTTTGCCGCAAATAACGGATGAGGCGGAACTTCTGATTGTGGACAACGCTTCAACGGACGAAACGGCGGAGATCACCGCACGGCTGGCGGCGGCCGATTCGCGTGTGAAAATCTGGCGCGAGCCAAGACTTGGTATTTCTTTCGCTCGCAATGCTGCGCTTGCCAATGCCAGGGGGGAATACATCGTATTTTTTGATGACGACGAACTGGCGGACGCGGGCTGGTTGCAGGCTTATGCGGATTTTTTCAAACATTTGCCTTCCGGCCGAATTGGCTGTGTAGGCGGTCCTTACATTGCGCAGCATGAAATTCCGCCGCCGACTTGGATGAATCCGAATTACGGTGGGTTTGATGTTGGCGGCGAGAAGCGCATTTTGACCTGCGGGACAAATCTGGCCGGCGGCAACTGTGCCTATCGCCGGAAACTGGCCCTCTCTTTCGGCGGGTTTGATACCAGTCTGATGCGTTACGAAGACAGCGATTTGAACATCCGGTTGCACAAGGCGGGCTACGAAATCTGGTGGCTTCCGGCCGCCCGCATTTCTCACCTGCTTCCAGCCGGCCGCCTCAATTTTCGCACGCTGGCGGGAATTGCTTTCGACGAGGGCCGCTCAGTTGCCCTGCTCCGCTTGCACGGAAACCTGGGAAGATTTTCGCGAACCGCCTACCGGCTTGGCCGGATTATCATTACACCGTTTCACATGGCTGTCTGCCTGCTGGCTGCATTGTTCACACTGCCGCGGCGACGACGACAAATATCCATAGATTATCTGCTTCGAACCATTCGCATCGCCGGCATCGGCTGGCAAATGTTGACGGGTTGTAGCAGCACCAGCGGCAAACAACCATGACGACAACCAACAGCGGCCTGCAATGCAACATGGATCGGAGGGTCTTTGCGCGATTCGGCGAAATGGTCCGTTTCCGGATCATGCTGACGCGAAATATCCTGTCGGCGAATCGGGATTCGCTGACGTTCTGCATCGCTCATTTCAATTCTCCAGAATTTCTCGACGCCACCCTGCATGCTGTGCGTCGTTTTCATCCCGAAGCAAGGGTCATCGTCGCTGACGCCAGCTCGGCGTGGCGTGAGTATGTCGCGGCCAAAGCCGTTTGCCGGCGGCATCGCGCCGAGCTGCATCCGCTGGTGGGCAAACACCGGCACACGGGATTGTTGAATTATATGTTTCGGAAGGTCCGCAGCCGCGTGGCTGTTTTTCTGGATCAGGATTGCGTGCTGCTGTCCCGTCTGGATCTGCTCATCCAACTGGTTGGATCAGGAAAGATGCTTGTGGGCCCGCGCGACGAATTTCTTGCCACTCACGCCAACTTCTGCGCGCGGTATCCGAAGGCAGCGGGGCATTCCTTCCGCACGCGACCGGAATTCGTCCATGCCAGCCTGATGGTGATGGACGTGTCACGCATTCGCGCCTGGTCAAACAAGCCTTTCATCTGGCACGCCGAATGGGGAAAGCATCCCTTGGAACGCTATTATGGCATGACCGAACTGGTTCGTCGCAACCAGCCGGATGGGGTACTGACCCTGGACTCGGCGCACACCGGCTACGGCCTGGGACATGTTTATAATTTCAACGGCTCCCCGATGGCCTATCACCAATGGTATAGCGGTCAGATTTACGGACAGGCCCGCAAAATGGACTCCATGTATGACGCCGACTGGCTGCGCGATGAGATGAAACGGTTCCTGCGCGATTATTGGGATGGCAAGGTGGATTTCAAGCTGGCATGCGCAACCCCCAAAAGCGGCGGAGAAGCCAAGCGTTAGCTCTCCCGGTTTTCTTATGACGCCAACCGTTACCCTCGAAACGAAATGCTGGGAACAGGACTGGCAGCGCGTTCTCGACGGCGAACGGTTGCGCCTGCTGGCGGAACGGAACGCATGGCCCTTCAGTGAAAAAATCCTGATGATCAACAACGTCACCCATCCCGCTGTGGTCTGCCGGCAAGCGGATCGCGCCGTCGCGCAAGGCTGGATTTCCAAATTCATTCTCGTGGAGGAACACGCCGTCGAAGCGTTGGATTTCTTCGCCATCAGCCGCGAATCGCTGGGAATCGGTTATTCCTATTCCATCGCCGAACTCGTGGGAATATTTTTGTGCCGCTCCGATTTTCTTCTGCATTACGCCGGCGATTGCATCCCGGCTGCCACTTATGACTGGGTGTCCAGAGCGGTGCAATTGATGTCGCAGGATTCGCGGGTCAAGGTGTGCAACCTTGACTGGGAAAAACATCATTGTATGGCAAAAAAAGGAGCTGCGGAGGAAACCGGCGATTTCCATATTGAAGCCGGCGGTTTTTCTGACCAATGTTACCTCGTTCGCACGGAGGAATTCCGCCAGCGCATCTACAACGAATCGCATCCCGCCTCCGCGCGCTACCCGAAGTATGGCGGCGAACTCTTTGAGAAGCGGGTTGACTCGTGGATGCAAAACCACGGCCATCTGCGGGCCACCTACAAACACGCCCATTACATCCACAAGAACTGGCCGCTGCCGCCTCACGCCCGTCTTTATCGCCGTTTGCGCAAAACGGCATGGTTTCAAAAAATTTATAAACGGGTTGCCCGTTGAATACAAAACCCGTAAAAAGTCTGGTAAGACGGGCCGGTTTTTCGGCAAACTCCGGCAGTTGGCATGATTGAATTTCTCCACCGATTGCTGGGACTGGCCAAGCCGTACCGGTTGCGCCTGGCCTTGGGCATTTTATTTGGATTCCTGAGCGGCCTGGTTGACCCGCTGCTGATGCTGGTCATTCCACTGGTGGGGCTGGTGGTCTTTACCGGCGGAGGCGCGGACAGCGCCGAGACCGTGCTGAAAAATCTGTCACCCTGGTTGCAAACCGTTGCGCATACGATCGCCGATTGGTTTACCCAAGCCGGCTCCGCGCCCACTGCCGGGGTGAAAATTCTCGTGATTTTGCTGATCCCGTTCATGTTCATCCTGCGCGGCCTGTTCGCGTATCTGAATGTGTATTGCCTGCAATGGGTCGCCATCCGCGCCATCACCGACCTGCGCACCCGGCTGTTTGCCCACCTCCAAAACCTTTCCGTCGGCTTTTTTGTCCAGTCCCGCACCGGCGATCTGATGTCGCGCCTCAACTCGGACACCATCTCATTGCAGAACACCATCACCGCGCCGCTGGCGGTGGTGGTAAAGGATCCGGTGACGGTAATGGGCTGCCTGGCGGGCTTGTTGTATTTGGACGCCAAGCTCATGCTGGTCATAGCGCTGATTTTTCCTGTTTGTCTCATCCCCATCGTCATCTACAGCCGCAAAGTGCGCAAATCCAGCACCATCATCCAGAACAGTTACTCCGAACTGTCAACGGTGATGCATGAATCCTTCACCGGCAACCGCATCATCAAGGCCTACAACCTCGAAGAAAAGGCGGTTCAACAATTCAAGGAGGTTTCCCAACGCTTTGTCAGCCACCGCATGCGCATCGTCCGCTCGGAGGAAATTCCCGGGCCGCTGAATGAATTTCTCGCCGCCATCGGCGTCGCCCTGATGTGCCTCTACTTCGCCTTTCAGCCGAGTTCTCACGCCGTCAAATTTGTTCCTTTTGCCATCGGGGTGTTCTTCATGTATCGCCCCATCAAAAATCTCATCCGCGTCCAGAGCCAGTTGCAACAGGCGCGCGCCGCCAGCCAGCGCGTCTTCGATTTGCTGGCCATGGAAAATTCCGTGCGCGAACCGGCCCAACCCGTGCCCCTGCGCGCGGCGGGCGCGGCGGTTTGCTTCGACCATGTCTGTTTCGCCTACGGCGACAAGGAGGTGCTGACGGACATCCAGCTCACGGTTCCCGCCGGCCGCATGGTGGCGCTCGTCGGCGCCAGCGGCTCCGGCAAAACGACCCTTTCCAATCTGCTGCTCCGCTTTTACGACCCCACGCGCGGCGCCATTCGCATCGGCGGCGTGGACATTCGCGATGTGACCACGCGCGATCTGCGCAGCCAGATGGCCGTCGTCACCCAGGAAATCATCCTCTTCAACGACACCGTCAGCCGGAACATTGAGCTCGGCCGGCCCGGCGCCACGCAGGAGGAAATCATCGCCGCCGCCCGGCACGCGAACGCGCACGATTTCATCATGGCCAGCCCGAAAGGTTACGATTCCATGATCGGCGAAAAAGGCGTCATGTTTTCCGGCGGACAGCGCCAGCGCCTCGCCATCGCCCGCGCCGTGCTGCGCAATGCGCCGATTCTTATTCTCGACGAGGCCACCAGCGCGCTCGACACCGAGTCCGAACGGGCGGTGCAGGAAGCACTCGACGGATTGATGAAGGCCCGCACCACGATTTGCATCGCGCACCGCCTCTCGACCATTCTGCACGCGGATTTAATTGTGGTACTGGATCAGGGCCGCATTGTGGAGACCGGCACGCACGCGGAACTGGTCCGGCGCGGCGGCGTTTATCAAAAACTTTACGAATTGCAATTCGCCTCGTGAACGGTGGCACAGGCGTCCCGCCGGTTCGATAAAAATTTGAAATGCACGGGCAAGATGCCCGTGCCACTATGAAAATCCTCGCCCTCCAGTTCAAATACTTCGGCGATGCCGTGCTGATGACCCCGGCGCTGCGGGCAATTCGCGGCCATTTTCCGAACGGCGAATTGCACGTGCTGGTGTTGGAGGCCGTTGCGCCCATTTTCAACGGCCTGCCCTGGATCAATCGGGTGTGGCCAATGCCGCGCCGGCGCGGAAGCGCAAAGCCGGGCCAAACCTGGCCCATCATCCGCGCCCTGCGCCGCGAACGGTTTGACCGCTCCGTGGATTTTGCCGGCAATGATCGCGGTGCCATCCTCAGCTTCCTCTGCGGCGCGCGACAGCGGCTGGGGTTGCTGGAACCGGGCGGTTTTTTGGGCCGGCGCTTTTGTTACAACCAGCGCGTGCCGACAGCGCCGGTGACGCAGTACGAGTCGCTGCGAATGGCGCACGCTTTGTCCGCGTGGGGCATCGCGCCACCATCTTCGCTGGAGCTGGAAATCCGGACCGACCCGGCGAAGGACGCGCTGGCGGCGGAGTTGCTACCGCAGCGAACCGTTCTTTGCCACATGGCTTCGAGCCAGCCGAACCGGCAGTGGCCCGTCCGGCAATGGGCGGATCTTTATCACCTGGCCGCTGCCGCCGGGCAACGGCTTGCCTTTACCACCGCGACCGGCGCGCGGGAACAATCCTTGACGGACGAATTAAAAAAACTCGCCCCGGCCGCGACGGTGTTGCCGGCCGTGCCCGAGCTGGCCTTGTTTCTCGCGCTGTTGAAACGGGCGGAAGTTTTGATTACCGGTGACACCGGCCCGCTGCATTTTGCCGCCGGAGCGGGCGTGCCGACCATCGCGCTGTTTGGCCCCAGCGACCCCGCGCGGTGGGCGCCGATCGGCTCGCGCCACCGCATCCTGACGGGTAGTTTGTGTCCATGTGGTCCCGGCAGGAGCGTTTGTCAAAGCGCGAATTTCTGCCTGGCGGCAATTTCGCCGGAACAGGTTCTGGCCACCTTGCAAAACATAAAATAATTGTTGCGGCGTTCTATGAGCATCGCCTCCTCCAAAGGCCGAATTGTGACGGTCGCAGACCGCCGCCGCACACACCGTGGAATATTTGGATTGTTAATTGCCGCGCAACCGGATTATTTTCAGCGCCGAAATGGACGACAAAATTCCCTATCTCGACCTGGTGGCGCAATTGCGCCCGCTCCGCAAAGAACTGGACGCCGCCGTTGCGCGGACCATTGACAACTGCTCCTTTTGCCTCGGCCCCGACGTGGCGCAGTTTGAAAAGGACTTCGCCAAATTCATCGGCGCGGAACACTGTGCCGGATTCAACAGCGGCACCTCGGCGTTGCACGTGGCCATGCTGCTGCTCGGCGTCGGCCCTGGCGACGAGGTCGTCACCACGCCCTTCACGTTTGTCGCCACGAGCTGGGCGATTTCCTACGTCGGCGCGAAACCGGTCTTTGTGGATGTTGACGACGCCATCTTCAATCTCGACCCCAAACTGGTCGAACGCGCCATCACGCCGCGCACCAAGGCCGTCATGCCTGTGCATCTCTACGGCCATCCGTTCGACCTCGATCCGATCCTGGCGATTTGCCGCAAACACAAGCTGCCGCTCGTTGAAGACACCGCCCAATCGCACGGCGCAAAATACAAGGGCAAAATCGTCGGCACGTTCGGCGAAATTTCCTGCTTCAGTTTTTATCCGGGCAAGAACCTCGGCGCCTGCGGCGAGGGCGGCGCGCTGTTGACCAACAACCCGGCTTTCGACAAACGCGCCCGCGCCCTCCGCGAACACGGCTCCACCGTGCGTTATTATCACGACGAAGTCGGATACAATTACCGGATGGAAGGCATTCAGGGCGCGGTGCTCGGCGTGAAGCTGAAACATCTGGTGAAATGGACGGCGGAACGCCGCCGCGTGGCGCATCGCTACCATGAACTGCTGGCGGACACCCCGCTGCAACTGCCGCGCGAAGCCGCCTGGGCCGAAAGCGCGTATCATCTCTACGTCGTGCGCCATCCGCGCCGCGATGATTTGAAGAAACATCTCGAAGCCAATGGCGTCGGTTGCGCGCTGCATTACCCGCTGCCGCTGCACCTGCAAAAATGCTATGCCAGCCTCGGCCACAAGCCCGGTGATTTTCCCGTAGCCGAAAAAGCCGCGCGCGAATGCCTCAGCCTGCCGATTTTCCCTGAATTGACCGACCCGCAAATCCAGCGCGTCGCCGCGGTCATCAAAGATTTCTTCAAGAAGGGTTGATGAAATCGCGACATGGAAACCACACCGCCAGCGAACCAGACGAGCGTCGCGGAAAAAATGCGCGACCTGGAATCGCTTTGGGCCGGCGCGAGCCGTGACGAGGCGCAATTCGAGTCGCCCGCGTGGCACGGCAATGTCCTGCGCGACCGCGAGGAACACATCAAGTCCGGCGGGAATCGTTCATGGATTGGGAAGCCGCCAAAAAACAGTTGCGCGAACGGCTCACATGAAAATCGTCATCCTGCCCTCGGTCCGGGACGATCTGGAAGCCGGCTTCCAGTATTTCGAACGCCAGCAGGAATTCCTCGGCGAATACTTTCTGGATTCGCTTTTCTCCGACATCGGCTCGCTGCGGTTATACGCCGGAATTCACCCGAAAGCTTTTGGCAATCACCGCCTGCTTTCCAAACGGCTTCCGTATGCCGTTTACTACACCGAAGAATCCGGAACGGTTTTTGTCAAAGCCGTGCTGGATTGCCGACCCCCCTTCGGGGGCAGGCAAAGGCCAGCATGAGCCAGCCTTGTAAAGGAGTGGCGACTTGAAGAGGCGAGTCTCGAAGATGTGCGGAATTATCTGTGCGAAAGGATGCAGTGGCTCACAAAAACGTGCTAACCACGACTGAATTGCCGTTTGCCAAATTGGCAGCGGCGCGGTAGTTTTCCATTGCCATGAGCACGTTGGTTGAAATTCAAGACGCTGTCGCCCAGCTTCCGAACCGCGAACGGAAGGCTTTGCAACTCTGGCTCAATTCTCAAAGCGAGCCGGAACTGACAGCGCTGGAGGAACAACGCCTGCTGCGCTCGCTGGATGAAGCCGTTCACGATATTGATGCCGGCAAAGGGGTTTCCATTGGTGAGGTTCGCAAGCGGGTCGGCACATGGGCTGCAAAATAATCTTCTCGCCCCAGGCGCTGGCGGATTTGGAAGCCGCCGTTCGCTTCATTGCCGAGGAAAATCCCGATGCCGCCACGCGCGTTGGCAACGCCCTGATTGACCGCGTGGCCATCCTCGAAAATTTCCCTTTGCTCGGTTCGCCTTATCCCAAACGTCCCGGTGTGCGCAAATTGGTTTCGCGGCCTTACATCATTTTCTACCGGTTTCGGAAGCAGGATAATTCCGTGGACATCCTGCGTTACTGGCATGGTGCGCAAAACGAGCCAGATTTGGGGTCGTTGGATTGAAATTTGCGGTTGTGAACATCCCTGCCTTGCGCGGATGCCGTGGCGAGCGGTAACTTGTCCCCATGTCGCACGCCGATTTTGTCCATTTGCATCTGCACACCGAGTATTCATTGCTCGATGGCGCCTGCCGTCTGGACCGGCTGGTGGACAAGGCGCATGAACTGAAATTCCCCGCGCTCGCCATCACCGACCACGGCGCGATGCATGGCGTCATTGATTTTTACAAGGCGGCGCGCGAAAAGGGCATCAAACCCATCATCGGCTGCGAAGTTTATGTTGCACCCGGCAGCCGGCTGGAAAAGAAAACCAGCAGCGGCGGACGCGATGTTTATCATCATCTCGGCTTGCTGGCCAAGGACGAGACCGGCTACAAAAACCTCATCAAGCTCACCACCGCCGCGCATCTGGAGGGTTATTATTACAAGCCGCGCATTGACAAGGAAATCCTCGCCGCGCACAAGGAAGGCCTGATCGCCATGTCCGGCTGCCTTGCGAGCGAAATCCCGGATTGGATCCTCAAGGACCAGTTGGACAAGGCGCGCGACGCGGTGGATTGGTTCAAGCAGACGCTCGGCCCGGACAATTTTTATCTCGAACTGCAAAACCACGGCATCGCCGAACAAGCCAAGGTCAACAAGCATTTGATCCTGTGGGCGAAGGAATTCGGCCTCAAACTCATCGCAACGAATGACGTTCATTATATCGAGAAAAGCCATTCGCACGCGCATGATTGCCTGATTTGCATCGGCACGCAGACGCAACTGGCCGAGACGAAACGGATGCGCTACGAGCCGGAGCAGTTTTACCTGCGCACGGCGGAGGAAATGAAGGCGCGCTTCGCCGAAACGCCCGAGGCCGTCAAAAACACGCTCGCCGTCGCTGAGCAGTGCAACCTGGAAATCGATTTCAGCAAATTGCACTTCCCGGTCTTTGCGCCGCCGGAACATTTCACGCGCGAAGGTTATTTGCGCAAGTTGGTTGCGGAAGGATTGCTCCGGCGCTACACGCTTCACGCCAAAGCCGAGGGCAAGGAATTTGTCGTTCGAGGGAATTGACGATCCAACGCGATTGCCGACTTTCGATGCTTCCGTAGCAGCCGAGGTAACGAGGCTCAAATCAGATTCGGAAGATGCCGGGCAGAAAAAGAATGAGCCTCCTCACGTCGGCTGCTACGACATAAAAGACCCCGCCATCGCTGCCGCCATCAAGGCCGTTTTGGATCGGCTGCAACTGGAGCTTAAGGTCATCGAAAAGACAGGTTTCATCAGTTACTTTCTCATTGTTGGCGATTTCATCCGGTACGGTCACGAACACGGCATTGCTTGTGTGGCGCGCGGTTCCGCCGCCGGTTCCATCGTCACCTACCTGCTGGAAATTTCCAACGTGGACCCGATCCGCTACGGCCTGCTGTTCGAGCGCTTCCTCAATCCCGAGCGCGTCAACCCGCCGGATATTGACATTGATTTTGCGGACGACCGGCGCGCCGATGTCATTGAGTATGTCCGCGAGAAATACGGCCGCGATTCCGTCGCGCAAATCATCACGTTCGGCACGATGGGCGCGAAATCCGTCGTGCGCGATGTGGGCCGCGTGATGGGCCTGAGCTACGGCGAGTGCGATCGGCTGGCCAAGATGATTCCGTTCGATCTGAAAATGGATTTGACGAAGGCGCTCAAGCAGTCGCCGGAATTCAAGGAGGCCTACCAAACCGAGGAGGTCACGCGCGAATTGATTGACACCGCGCTCATCCTGGAAGACATCACGCGCAACGCCTCCGTCCACGCCGCCGGCGTCGTCATCGGCGATCAGCCGCTGGTGAATTTGCTGCCGCTCAAGCAGGACGAAAGCGGCACGCTCGTCACGCAATACGCGATGAATCCCGTCGGCGAGCTGGGCCTGCTGAAGATGGATTTTCTCGGCCTGAAGACGCTCACCGTCATCCGCAACACCTGCGAAATGGTCAAGCGCACGCACGGCATCGAGGTGCCGATTGACCATCTGCCGCTCGACGACCAAAAGACCTACGACCTGCTCAACCGCGCGGAAACACTCGGCGTGTTCCAGTTGGAATCCGGCGGAATGCGCGATTTGTGCCGCAAGTTTCAAATCAGTTCCGTTGAACACATCACCGCCTTGGTCGCGCTTTACCGGCCCGGCCCGATGGAGCTGATTCCTGAATTTATCAAGCGTCGCCACGGTGAAATCGAGATCAAATACGAACATCCGCTGCTCGAACCGATTGCGCGCGAGACCTACGGCATTTTGATTTACCAGGAACAGGTGATGCAGGCCGCCCAGTTGCTGGCCGGGTTCACGCTTGGCAGCGCGGATTTGCTCCGGCGCGCCATGGGCAAAAAGAAGCTGGAGGAAATGGCCAAGCAACGCGCCATTTTCGTCAAGGGCTGCAGGGATAAAAACCAGATCCCCGAAAAAAAGGCGAACGAGATTTTCGATTTGCTGGAAAAGTTCGCCGGCTATGGCTTCAACAAATCGCACGCCGCCGCCTACGCCATCGTCGCGTATCAGACCGCCTATCTGAAGGCCAATTATCCCGTCGAATTTTTCTGCGCGATGATGACCAACGACATGGCGGATACCGCCAAGTTGAGCCAGTACATCAACGAGGCGCGGGCGTTCGGCATCGAGGTCCTCGGCCCCGATGTGAACGAGAGCCTGGTCCACTTCGCCCCGGCGCGCGACGGCAAGGCCATCCGCTTCGGCCTCGCCGCGATCAAGGGCGTGGGCGAAGTCGCGGTGGAATCCATTTTGAAAGCCCGGAACGAACGCGGAAAATTCACCTCGCTTTCGGATCTGTGCGAGCGCGCGGATGGCCGCACGGTGAACCGGAAAACACTTGAGGCGCTCATCAAAACCGGCGCGTGCGACGGCTTCGGCCAGACGCGTGCCACGTTGTCCGCGCAAATCGAACGCACCCTGGCCCGCGCCGCGAGCATTCTTTCCGACCGGCAGAAGGGACAAAGCTCGCTCTTTGGCGCGCTGGAGGAAAAAGCGCCGCCCATGCCGGACGCCATCAGCAACCTGCCCGAATGGCCGCAGCATGAGTTGCTCGCACACGAAAAGGAGCTGCTCGGCTTTTACGTCACCGGCCATCCGCTGACGCCGTTTGCGCCGATTTTGGAAAAATACACGCTGGCGAACACCGCCAAGCTCGCGGAGCTGCCGAATCGCAGCCAGACGGCCATCGGCGGATTGATTGCGGCGGTGCAAAACGGCGTGTCAAAGAAAAGCGGAAAGCCTTACTCCATGGTCACGCTCGAAGACCTCGAAGGCTCCGTGCAGATTCTTTGCATGAACGAGAACTACGACAAATACCGCGCGTTGCTCGTGCCGAACAAAGCCATCCTGGTCATCGGCGAAGTGAACACCGGTGACGACCGCCCAAAGATTTTTCCGCAGGAAATCCTGCCGCTGGAGGACGCGCCCAGAAAATTCACCAAACAGGTTCATTTGCGGCTGCACACCGCGCACCTGAAACCGGAACAACTGGAATCCGTGCGCGAACTCGTGGCCGCGCATCCGGGCAAATGCCCGTTGCTGCTGTGTTTCATGCGTCCCGGCGGCGAAGTCATCTTCATGGACACCAACGAACGTTTCGGCGTCATGCCGTCGTTGAAATTGCAGCAGGAAGCCGACGCGCGTTTTGGCGAGGAAACATATTACGCCAAGGTCGACACCTCGCTGCCCGAACGCGCGCCGCGCCGCTGGGAACGCAAGGCCGAATCCGGCAACGGCGAGGAATAAACCGGCGCGCGACGGTTCAAGGGGAAAATCAGCGCCACCGCAAAAGCCGCAGCGCATTGCCAATCACAATCAAGTCCGACACGCCCATCGCTGCCGCGCATAAAATCGGGCTGATGAAACCCAGCGCGGCCAGCGGCACGCCCAGCGCGTTGTAAAAAAACGCCCAGAACAAATTCTGTTTGATCGTCCGCAACGTCACCCGCGCCAGGCCGAGCGCCTCCGGCACGGCCTCGATTTCCGATTTCAACAAAATGATGTCCGCCGCCTCGCGCGCGAGGTCGCTGGCGCGGCTCACGGCGATGCCGAGATCGGCCTGCTCCAGCGCCGGCGCATCGTTGATGCCGTCGCCCACGAACGCCACGCGCTCGCCTTGCGCCTGGAGTTTTTTCACAAACTCCGCCTTTTGTTCCGGTCGCACTTCGGCGGCGACGTTCTCCGCCGCGATGCCGGCCTGCCGGGCGATGCTGGCGGCGGTCAACGCGTTGTCGCCGGTCACCAAAAACGTCTTCAAATTCTGCCGGTGCAATTGTTCCACCACCGTGTGTGCGCCGGGCTTCACCGTGTCCTTGACGGCGAACAACCCGGCGAGCGATTGCTCCACCGCCAGCCCGACAATCGTTGCGCCCTGTTGCGACCACTCGGCAATGAATTTTTCACCTGCCGCCAAATCCACGCCGGATTCCTTCAACCACCGGAGCGAACCGAGCCGGGCTTTGCCCATTGGATGTTGAATGTTGAATGTTGAATGTTGAATGTTGGCCTCAACGCCACAGCCGCGAATTTCCTGCCAGTCTTTCAAGTCAATGTTCTGAGCAGACAATTTGGCAATCGCCTGGCTGATGGGGTGGTTCGAGGAACGCGCCAACGCTGCGGCGATTTGTGCGATTGGAACGCCGGTCTCCGACCCGGCTCGAAGATCAATCGTTTCGAAACGCGCCGGGTCGGAGACCGGCGCTCCAATGACTGCGACTTCCGGCTTCCCAAGGGTGAGGGTTCCGGTCTTGTCGAAAATTACGGCAGTGATTTTCCCGGCCTTCTCCAGCGCCACACCGTCGCGAATCAGAATGCCGCGGCGCGCGGCGGTGTTGGCACTGGCCATGATGGCGGCGGGCGTCGCCAGACCCATCGCGCACGGACACGCCACAATTAATACCGCCGCAGCAATGATGAAACCCGCCGCCGCGCCGGTCGGAGACATGACGTGCCAGAGGAACGGCGCGAGCAGGTCGTGAATGTGTTTCGCCGATTCCGGCATGAATCCCCACCACAAAGCAGCAGCGACGGCGATGGCGACGACGACCGGTACGAAGACGCTGCTCACGCGGTCGCCGAGGCGCTGGATATCGGCGCGGCTGGTCTGGGCGCGTTGCACGGCGGCGATGATGTGCGCCAGCGCAGTGCTTTCGCCGGTGGCGGTCACACGCATGATGAGCTGGCCATTCAAATTCACCGTGCCGGCGTAAAGTTCGCCGCCGGTTTTTTTGTCCACCGGCGCCGATTCGCCGGTGAGCATCGCCTCGTCCACGGCGGAATCGCCTTCGGCCACCGTGCCATCCACCGGCACCCGGTCGCCGGGGCGCAACGCGACCAGATCGCCGATTTTCAGTTCGGCGACAGGGACTTCAATTTCGGATTTCGGATTTCGGATTTCGGATTGAGAAATCCGGCGCGCGGTTTGCGGCGCGAGGTTCAGCAAATTTTCCAGCGCGCCCGACGCGCGCATGCTCACGCGAGCCTCGATCCAGTGGCCGAAACTGATGAGCGTGATGATGGCGGCGGCTTCCATGAAATAGAGATGGCCGCCCACACCGCTCAGCAAAGCCCACGCGCTGTAGCCAAACGCGGTGGTCGAACCGAGCGCGACGAGCGTATCCATGTTCGAGTTGCCGATTTTGAGCTGGTTCCATGCGCCGCGATAAAATTTTGCCCCGGCAAAGACCTGCACCAGTCCGGCCAGCGCAAAGGCAACCCACTGAAACCACGGTTTCATGGCGAGATGGAAAATCCATTCGCCAACCATCAGCGCGGCAGTAACGGTGATGCCGAGCCAGAGATTGATTTGCCAGTCGGCGTGTCTGGATTCGCCACCGGCGGAAGGGCCGGGCTGGATTTGTTTTGCCGTATAGCCGGCCTTCTGAACGGCCTCGATGACGGCGGGAACGTTTTGCTCCGCGCCGGAATTCCAGCGCACCGATGCGCGGCCGGCTTCGAGCAACACCGTGGCGCTGCGCACTCCGGCCACGCCCTGAACCGCCTCGGTGACGTGCCGCGCGCAATTGTTGCAGTTCATGCCGCCGACGAGCAATTCCGTGGCGCCGGGGCCGTGCCCGGCATTCGATTCAACCTGATATGGCGACGAGGCGCTGCACACACGAACAGGTTATCGCGTTCCGGGGCTTTCGTCGAATTTCGTTTGGGCGGATCATGGCGCTTGATGTCCGCCGGTGCCGGTTTGGCGCGGCGGACATTCCCTTTCCACGATGCGAGCCACGTAGCCGGCCAGTGGGTCATCCGGAGATTGTTTCAGCGCGAGCGCCGCCAGCCGGGCAGCTTCCTTCCACTGCCCGGCATTGAGGGCCGTGACAGCCCCGGTTAACATTTCCGTGTTTATGGATTTGCCAATGGCGGGCAGGGGGTTGCCGGTGAAAACACAAGGCACGTTCATGTCGCGGGAGAGCCCGCGTACACAGACGAGCAATTCCATGTTTATCGTCGTGTAGTTGGAAAAAACCGATTGCATGTCCGCGGACGGCAGAGCGCGGAGCACTGCCAGTTTGGCAGCAGGAGCGAGCAGTTGCTGGCGCGTGCGTTCGTCATAGTTTTCCAGCACTTTGGCGGTGGTGCCGATATAAAATGCGCGTGGTGCGGCGTATTCCAGCACCGGGAAAAGATCGCTTTGAATGGGACCATCGCCGGCAATGGCGAAGGCCGTCCGTTGGGAGGCCAGTTGACGGGCGAGCAAGGCTTCGGGTGAGCGGATGCCGATTTGTGCCAAGTCCGATTGCACGCCCGGAAGGTTGAAACCTTGCCGGTAGATTTCGGGGCCGGCCGGCCAAGGGTCAAACGAGCCGAGCAGGATTATGTCACCGCTACAGGAATCCCAGATTTCGACGTGGGGAAATACGGAACAAAAAGTGCGCAGGACGAGTTCCACAATGCCATCATGCATTTCGTAAACATGAAACCATTGTGCCATGATGCCGCCGGATTTGAGGCGGCTGGCGGCCAGTTGATAAAATTCTCGACTGAAGACGCTGCCGATGCCAACTGTCCACGGGTTTGACGGCTCAGCTACAATTACATCGTAATGTTGTGGATTTAATTTGAGCACAGTGCGTGCGTCCTCGTGCCAGAGACGCGTGCGAGGGTCGTCAAGTACCGAGCGGTTCCAGTTCGTGAAAAACGACGAGGCCCGGACAACCGGGTCGCAATTTTCTGCAATCACGATTTTTTCGACGGGATACGACAGCGCAGCTCCGGCCGTTATTCCCGAACCGAGACCGAACAAGAAGACATCCCTGGCTCCGGGCTTTGCGATCAGGGGCAAGTGAGCAAGGAGCAATTGTGTACTGAGATCACTATGACTCGTCGCGTCGGCCTTGCCATTCACCCGCAAGCAACGTTCGCTTGCGGAGGAGATTTCGGGAATGTCGTCACTTTGCTCCACCGATACCGTCGCATCCGCCGTGTCCTCATAGAAGAGAATATGTACATGCTGCTTCCGCAGCGACATGGCCTTCGCGTCAAATTCTTTCTCCTGCAAACGAAACGCACCGGAACTGATTACATTTCGCCAACCTTCATCGCTGAAAATAAACAAGCTGATGGCAAACACAATCACCCCGGTCGCCAGGCCATTACCGATGCGCCACCGGCAACGCCGGGCAAGAACAAAGGCCGCCAGAGCGAGAGCCAATGCCAGTATGCCAAAAGCGTTGCGCAAACCCACTACCGGCATCAGCACAAATCCGCTCAACAATGTGCCTGCGACCGCGCCCAGCGTGTTCCACGTGAGCAACGTGCCAACTTTCAAGCCCAGCGACGCGCCGCCCCCATGCGACACGGCTCGGATCATCAAAGGCAGGACCGCCCCGATGCACGCTGCCGGCAGGCCAAAGATAAAAAGCGAAATCCCAGCCGACAACAATTCATGATACAAGTAACCCACGCTGGTCCGGCCCAAACCGGTGCGCGCAATGCGATAAAGATCCACCCACCGCTCGATGTTGAAGACCAGCAAGATCACCCACGCTGCCGCCAGGCACAACAACAGAACAATTAACTTCTCACTCGAACGTTCGCGGCGGCGGGGCGAGGCAATCCACGCACTGCCCAAACCGATTCCCAGAATGAAGGCCATCAACACCACAGCAAACGATTGGAGGGAAGAACCAAAGATCATGGCCAGCGAACGCGAGGCCAGCACCTCAAGTCCCATTGAAACCGCACCGGTCAGGGCGACGATGGCCCCAGCCCAACGCAATGTGCCTGGCAGGGTGACCTCCGGTTCGGTTGCCGTCGTGGATCCGTCCGGGGTCGGTTGTTTTTGGAACTCGCGGCTGATCAGGATGGCTGTTGCGCCAATCATCACATTCACCAGCGCCGTCATTTGCAGCGCTGAAATCATGCCGAGATTTTGGACGAGCCAGAAACCGGCGAGTCCCGCGCCCGCCACCGCGCCCAAGCTGTTGACCGAGTAAAAACGGGCTGAAAAACGCCCGGCATCCGTGGAGAAATGTTGCAGCCACGTTGCCAGCAAGGGCAGTGTGCCGCCCATCAGAATGGTCGGGCCAAGCAGCAATACCGCGCTCAAAATCCCCTTCAAAGCAAGCAGCCAGCCGGTGTGTTGAGCGATGCCGGTGCCTATGCCGACAAAGACGCGGTCAGCCAACTGTTCAACCATTGGAAAGGAAAACGCATAAATGCCGATGATGATTTCAAGATAACCATAGGCCCGGACGGGCTGTTGCAACCGACCCGCCCAACTCCCGAAAATCCGGTTGCCGATGGCCAGTCCTCCCATGAAAGCAGCCAGCACGACGGTTTGCGCATAAATCGTGCTGCCGAACATCTGCGAGAGAAACTTTGACCAAATGACTTCGTAAACCAGTGCCGTTGCGCCCGAAAAAAAGAATAAACACAAAACCAGCCATGCCCAATCACGTGATTTCATGCGGCGATGATAAAATTGGGGACAATCTTTACAAGATGCAAATCGTCCGGCAGCGGGAAGACTGGAATCAAACCAAGGTGTATGCCCAAGCGCCGGGTGAAATAGGTGTAGCCGTTGCGATGCTGGTCCAGCCGTCGTGGCCGATCGGTGGTGGAGCCGAGGTAGTAGGGGCCTGATGACCCACGCAACGTGTAAACCCATGCCATGACCCAAACAAAATTGGTGGGCCCAGAGGGATTTGAACCCCCGACCAAGCGATTATGAGTCGCCTGCTCTAACCACTGAGCTATAGGCCCACAAAATAGTCCTTAATAAATAGACGAAACCTGGGGCTTTGACAATTTGAGATAGTCACCGCCTGAAAACGCGCCGGCTCGCTCACGGGGGTGAACTGGCCATGCCTGCGCGCGACAGGTTTATTTCGCAGTTCGCAGGCCTTCCAGGTTTTCGATTTCCAAAAAGCCGTGCAATTGGCGGATGCGCGTGGGATGGCGCATTTTGCGGAGCGCCTTGGCCTCGATCTGGCGGATGCGTTCGCGCGTGACTTTGAAATTCTGGCCGACTTCTTCGAGCGTGCGCGGACTGCCATCCAGCAAACCAAAGCGTTGTTCCAGCACCTTCCGCTCGCGCTCGGTCAGGCTGCACAGCACGTCACCCAGCTTGTCCCGGAGGAGGCTGAAGCTGGTGATGTCGAGGGGATTGTCGGCGGCCTTGTCCTCGATGAAATCGCCGAAATTGGCGTCGTCGGTGTCGCCCACGGGGGATTGCAACGAAATCGGCTGTTGCGCCATTTTCAAAACGGCGCGCACGCGGTCCACGGGGATCTGGATGTCGTCGGCAATTTCCTCCGGCGTCGGCTCGCGGCCAAAATCCTGTAGCAGGCGTTTTTGCGAGCGCATGAGTTTGTTGATGATCTCAATCATGTGCACCGGGATGCGGATGGTGCGCGCCTGGTCGGCGATGCTGCGGGTGATGGCCTGCCGGATCCACCAGGTGGCGTAGGTGGAAAATTTATAGCCGCGGCGGTACTCGAATTTCTCGACGGCCTTCATCAGGCCCATGTTGCCTTCCTGGATCAGGTCGAGGAACGAGAGGCCGCGGTTCGTGTATTTTTTGGCAATGGAGATGACGAGGCGCAGGTTGGCCTCGACCATTTCCGTTTTGGCCTGAAGCGCCCGGGTGGAACATTCGCGCAGCCGGTCGAAGGTGTTGAGGTAATCCGCATGCGGCATCCGGACAAATTCCTCCAGCGCCCGGATTTTTTGCCGTTCGGCCTCGGCGAGATGCTGTTGCGCGCTGGATTCGCGTTGCGCCTCGGTTTCGGCCAGGGCGCGCAGGCTGTAGAGCAGCTTGTCGTGGATGTTCTCGGCGACGAGCGCCATCTCCTCAATCACCTTGTGCTTGCAGAAAAATTTGGGGAACGTCCGTTGCAGCCTTTGGTTAAGCCGCTTGAACGCCGCCAGCGTGCGGTTGCGTTTGGACTTGTTCTGTGCATCCCGCCATGCGGTGTATTGTTCATCCACCTGCTGGTCCGTTTTCCGGACCTGCGTCACCAGCCGGTGAAGCACGCGCAGGTGCGCGCCGCGATTGTCCACTTTCTTGTCGAGAATGACGCGGTCGAACCGCTCGCGCGGCGGCTCGGCGAGGAGTTTTTCGGCGAGGGCGATGTGCTCCTTGCCGGCAAAACCGAGGCTGTAAATGATTTTGCGGACATCGTTTTCGGCGGCCTCGATGCGTTTGGAAATATCCACCTCCTGCTCGCGCGTGAGCAACGCCACCTGCCCCATCTGCTTGAGATACATCCGCACCGGGTCGTCCAGAATGTCCAGCCGCGGGCTGTCTTCCTCCTCGGTTTCCGGGGTTTTTACCCGGTCCACCTCCGCCTGATCCACAATGTCAATTTCCAGACTGCGGAGTTTGGCGAAGATCTGATCCAGTTTTTCCGGCACAATCGCGTTTTCCGGCAGCGCTTCGCTGATGTCGTTATAGGTCAGGTGCCCCTGTTCCTGTGCCAGGCGGACCAGGTCCTTGATTTTCCCCGACAACTCCGCGTCCAAATCAACCGGCGGCGAACTGATGAGCAGATGGGCCTCGGAAGAATGGGAAGCCCGGTCAGTGGACACCCCACCGTTGGGCCTTCCTTTTTTCGGGAACGAATCCGCATCGGGTTTCCGCGCCTTCGATTTTGACATACGCATTCAACACTTCCGGCTCATCACCGGCAGCAAATTAAAATATGGAACGGCTCGTCAAACCCGTCAAGCGGGGAAATGCGTTTTGCGGGCAGACGCATCTAAATTTCAGGATTTATTTGGGTTTGGGATATTTTTGAGTTGAAAGGGTTGCCGGTTTGGCAGTTTGGCTTAAGCGGGTTTTGTGGATGACCGCATCGGCATCGGCCTTGGTTACCTCCTCAGATTATATTATTGGGATTCGATCCAAAGAAAATTTAGATGCGTCTGCCCTGCTTCGCCGCTTGCTTCGATACGGCAGGTTGTGGCTTAATCAATGCCTGTGAAAGTTCTTGGCATCATCCCCGCGCGTTACGCCTCGACGCGGTTCCCCGGCAAGCCGCTCGCGCTCATCGCGAGCAGGCCGCTCATTCAGCACGTCGTTGAACAATGCCGGAAGGCGAAGTCACTGGCCGAAGTCATCGTGGCCACGGACGATTCTCGCATCGCCGACGCCGTGAAAAAATTCTGCCGGGTGGAAATGACCCGCGCCGATCATCCCAGCGGCTCGGACCGCATCGCCGAAGTCGCGGCGCGCTGCGTCTGCGACGCCGTGGTGAACATCCAGGGCGACGAGCCGTTGATTGACCCAAAGGTGATTGACGCTGTGGCCGGCGCGCTGGCGCAAAACGAAATGTCCACCGCTGCCACGCGCATCAAAAATCCCGCCGAACTCGACAATCCGAACGTGGTAAAAGTCGTTGTCAGCGCCGCGGGCCGCGCGTTATACTTTTCCCGGCGCACGATTCCGTATCTGCGCGAGGCCGCCAGCCCCGAAGACGTTCGGGGGCAGTTGGCGGCGTTTGCTTTTTTGAAGCATCTCGGCATTTACGGTTACCGGCGCGAGACGCTGTTGCGGCTGGTGAAATTCCCGGTATCGCCGCTGGAAGCCGCCGAGAAGCTGGAGCAGTTGCGCGCTTTGGAGAACGGCATTCAAATCGCGGTCGTGACCGTGGATTACGACAGCGTGGGCGTGGACGTGCCGGAAGATGTGGCAAGAGTGGAAAAGATTATCAGCCACAGGTGAAACACGGATTGAACTCAGGTGAATATGGAAAAAACAGCTTGTGGGCCGCGCGCCGTGAATTGACGCCGCCCAATTTTGGGCATAACCTTTTGCCATGAGCATCACTGCCGTCATCGAAAAAGGGATGATCAAACTTCCCAAAAATCTTCCGTGGAAGTCGGGCACCGTCGTGCGCATCGAACCGGTGGAGGAGCCGTCGTCCACGCTTCTGGAAGCGCTCAAGGAATTTGACGGCATGGCGGATGATTTGCCAGCCGACCTCGCGGCCAATCTTGACCATTACGTTCACGGTCATTCCCGGCCATGAACGTCGTCTTTGCCGATGCCTTTTATTTTGTGGCGCGGCTGAATCGGCGCGACCAGCATCACGAGCGCGTCTTGAAATTTTCCCGCGACTTCCGCGCCCGCATTCTGACTTCCGACTGGGTGCTGATGGAAGTGGCCGACGCGCTGGCCGAATCCGAATCCCGCTCCCGCGTGCGTGACTTCATCCTGCATTTGCGCCGGTCCACCGCCTGCGAAATTGTTCCGGCCACGCGCGAATTGCTTGACCGCGCGCTTGAGCTTTATTGGAGTCAAAAAATAAATGATAACTAAAGACGAGCTTCGTATTCTACGAGACAAGTTTGATCTCAAAAGTCAAGAACCCGAAGAGCAATCTCGCTATCGCGACATGGAAAAACTCCAGCGGAAATTTGTGTCTAAATTCCCGCTGAGAAGAATTCGGCATTTGTCATTGCGCGATTACGTTACATGCAACGGCAACGGTAGGCCGGACAGCTTTTGTTCTTGGGTTGAGAAGAAGACTAAATTGGGGAGCATCCGAAGCCGTAACTTATACAAGTTTGGAGTTTTTTTTGACAAGAAGACGCGACGCTGCAAGTTCAAAAAAGAATTTAAGAGTGAAAATGATGCGATCATAAAGCTGCGGGAGCGAATCGCGCGTTTAATTGAAGCAGGACGCACCAAGAACCTGGATGTAATTCGCCAGATTGACATCTCCCTGATGTTCAAAGGGAAGATTCTGTTCCTCTATTACCCGGATCAGTATCTGAATGTTTTTTCGGAAGATTATGTTGACCATTTTTTAGGGGAAATTGGACTGGCCGTGCTGAATGAAAAATCTGATGTTTTGGACAAAAGACAGCAATTGCTCAATTTCAAAGCGGGCGATGAAGTCATGTCCAAATGGACAATATACCAATTCATGAGATTTCTCGGTTTTGCGTGCGGTTCGCCCAAAAAATCGTCAAAAATTCCAGAGGCGCTTCGGAAATACCCGACCAGCGAATTGCAGGCGTTGATCAATGAACGCGTTGGTTTGCAGAATTCTGCCATTGATGATATTCCCTCTGCACCGATTGGTTCCGAGGTGCCGGGCAGAATGCCAACTGCCGGCTCTCGGTATCAGAGAGTCGAAAAAGTCAGGCGATTTGTTATAAAGCAAGCCAAGGGTGCCTGCGAATACTGCCGTGAGTTGGGTTTCGTTCTTCCCGATGGCAGTCATTATTTGGAAGCACATCACATAATTGCCCTGGCCAAACAGGGGCAGGACACAGTTGAAAACGTGATTGCACTCTGTCCGTCCGACCATCGCGAAGCTCACTACGGTGCAAATCGGGATAAGTTGGAGACTGAAATGAAAGAAATAATTAAAAAAAGAAACCCGCCTCGACGCGGCGGCCACAAATCACCGGAATGATTTCGTCCCGCAAATGTTTCGACCCTGAAAGAACGGCGTAGCGGCTCCTCAGCAGAGAGCCGCATTCTTTGGTTTTTACAAAAAATTGCGGCGTTCTGCCGACACGCCGCTACGATGCACGGGCAGTTTTGCAGAAGATTGATTTCAACCCCAGGTATTGAACAATTCTTCCACGTCGTGTTGTTGCCTTAATTTTCGTCTGTGTTTAATCTGTGTCCATCCGTGTTCATCCGTGGTTAAAAACT
>CAWHLR010000025.1:0-56823 GCA_963830235.1 uncultured Verrucomicrobiae bacterium | reverse complement strand
TCGCTGCAGCAGAAACCGACGACACCGCAGCCGCCCTCCTCCGCTTCCTTTTTCAGAAGCGGGGAATAATTCAGGCTTTCCGCCAGTCGTTTTCTCGAACCGGCGAGCCGTTGGATCAATTCGCTGTAGTGTGAGCTGTGCCTCACCCGATGCTCCAAGACCATCCGGCCACAGGCCGGACGCTACACCGCCAAATTTGTTGAAAGCGCTCATGTTTTTTTCGGCACGTCGTTGGTGTAATCCAGGTGCATCAAAAGGTCGGTGCGTCCGCGCAATTCGGCGACGCTGCGCAGGCCGAGGCGCTGCAAAATTCCAACCAGCGTCTTGCGCCAGGCGGTGTATAGGTTGATGAGCCGCTGGGTGCCCCAGTCGAGGTCCATTTTCCCGCAAAGTTCCGCATCGGTGGTGGCGATGCCGCGCGGACATCCGCGTCCGCTCGCGCACAGGCTGCACCGCACACAGCCCAGCGCCACCAGTTCCACCGTCCCGATGACCACTCCGTCCGCGCCCAGGGCAATGGCCTTGGCGACGTCGTGGGCCGAGCGGATGCCGCCGCTGGCAATCAGGGTGACCTTGTCGCGAACGCCTTCGGCGGCCAGAAATTGATGGACCTTGCCGATGGCGTATTCGATGGGCATGGCGATGTTCTTTTTGGCGATGTCCGGCGCCGCGCCGGTGCCGCCGTAACCGCCGTCAATGTGGACGATGTGTGTCCCCGCGGAATAGCTGCCCACCGCCACCATGTCCACGTCCGTCGGGGTGGAAACCTTCGTCGAGACCAAGGCGCGCCGGTTGATGTGCTTGATCCAGTCAATGTGTTTCATATGGTCTTCGATGGAATAGACGCTATGAAACGGGAACGGTGAAAACAGCGATATGCCCAGCACGGTCTCGCGCATGCGCGCGACCGCCGGAGTGTTTTTGTCGCCGAGCAAATGGCCGCCCAGACCGGGCTTGGCGCCCTGGGCATACTTGAATTCCACAATCGGCACGCGCTGGATGGTTTCCTCGCGCACGCCGAACAATCCGGTGGCGACCTGGGTGATGACGTGGTCGTCATACGGCCGCATGCGTTCCATGTAGCCGCCCTCGCCGGTGCAGGTGAACGTGTTGAATGCCACCGCCGCGCGGGCCTTGGACAACTGGGTCACGTTGCTGACCGAACCGAACGACATGCCGCCGCCGTACCAGGGCACGTCAATTTTGATCTCGGGCCGGCCATCCTTGCGCTTGTTCAGCGAGATGCTGGTGTCAATCTCGTCCTCGGACAGCTTGACGGGTGGCGTTTTGGGAAATTTGAACCGGAGCTTGTCGAAACCGCCGCCGGAATTGCCGCACTCGTAATTGTAATCGTAAGCCGCCGCCGGCACCGCGCCGGTCTCGGCCATTTTCCACGTCGCCAGGATCAGGTCCGCCGTCCAGCGAAAATCGCCGAGCGCGCGGTACATGGGGTTTTCCTTGATTTGCAGCGCGCTCTTGGGGCACTGGGCCACGCAATAATGTCCGGTCTTTTCGCACGACGGCCCGATGCACAGGTGATGGTGCGGCTCGGCAAAATACTTGAACCCGGGCTTGCGGTCGTGGACGCCGAATTCGCACACCTCCACGCACTTGCCGCAGCGCTCGCAGTCGAGGCTGCGATGGACGATGTACTTGGCGATTTCGTTGCGATAGCGGGACGGCGCGGTTTTGACGATCCGCTTCACCACTTCCTGCGGCACGCGCGTCTTCAGCGTATTTTCTGGCAACGTGTTCATATTCTCACTTCTTGACGCCGAAAAGTTTTCCAAAAGTTTCCTCCTCGAGATTCTCGAAGAACATGGCGCGGCCCACGTCGCCGCGCAGGCGGCGGGCTTCGCGCATTCCCATGGCGCCCATCAGCTCGATCAACTGGTCGTGCCACGCGGCGATCAAATTCGTCATCCGGCCCACGGCAAAGGCGTGGTCAATCTTCTCCAGCTTGGCCGGGCACGGCGTGCCGGGCTGGCAACTGTCACACAGATGGCATTCCAGCGCGATAAGCAGCGGCAGGTTGAGGGTGATGAGGTCGGCGCCGCAGATGATGGCCTTGGCCATGTGTTCCGGCAAAGCGATGCCGCCGCCAGCCATGAGCGTGATTTCATCCCGGACGCCCTTCTCGATGAGCGTGGTGTGAATCTGCCGGATCATGTCCTTCAAAAATCGCGGCTTCTGCGCCGTCAATTCGTTGCCGTTGGCGTCGGCGACAACATGAATGACCTCGACCTCGCCCATTTGGGCCAGTTCGATGGCGCGCCCGATGCCCGCCGTGGTCAGTTCCACGCGGATGGCAATCACGATTTGCGGATGAATCTTTTTGATTGCCTTGATGCGCTCCGCCACCGCCAGGCTGTCGGCAATTTCCACCAGCCGCGTCTTTCGCAGAATCGCATCCGGCACCGGCGCGCTGTCCGGTCCCAGATAAAACGCGATGTTTTCGAGGTGGGCCTCGTCAGCCGGCCGGTAACTCGAATCCATGATGGCAATCAAACCGGTGCCGGCGGCGGTCTGTTCGATCGCCGCGTCCAGCTTCGGCAGCGTGTGCGCCGGCGAACTCAAATCAATGATCATCGGCAGCGGCAGCGAAACCAGCGGCGGCAGGCCGGCGATGGATTGGTTTCCGTTGAACGACAGATACGAAGGCTTCCGGCCGATGTCCACCGATGTGCTGATGTATTCGCGCCCATGAATGCCGTCGCGGGTGGGCCGGACGATTTCCGACATGTCCGTCCACATGGAATCAAAACCATGGCCGGAAAACGGCCCGCGATAACCGGCGCCGGAGACGGGAATTTTCGCGGTCTCGGCCTGGAGCCAGGTGGTTTTGATGATGTCGGGTTTCCAGTAACGGTTTCCGAGCTTTTCGAATTCGGGATTGACGGACAGGCAGAGGATGCCCTTGGTGCAATTCTGCACGCAGGAAAAACAGCCCATGCAGTCAAAATACAGCGCCTCGACCTCGCCGAGCTTGTTGATGTAATCCGCCTCCTGCCGGTAGCGGTCATAGACGCACGCCTTCTTGACGCAATTGTGGCAGCGGGCGCAGTCTTCGCGCCAGTCCACCACGCCGTGTTTGCCGATGCGCGGCCGCCGCGGCGGAACCGGCTGGGTCTTGATGTGATATTTTTCCGGCATAACCTCTCGCGCAATTACAGTCCGGCGGCGGCAATCAGCTCAGGCACGACCGCTTCCCGGCCGCCCGAAAGAATATGAATCCCGCGCAACCCCTCGAGCGCCTTGAGCTGCTTGATGGTTTCAACACAAATGGCGAGGCCTTCCTTTTTCTGCGCGGCGGCATCGCCCGCCTTTTTAAGCCGTTCGATGACCTGGTCGGGAATGCAAAATTCGGCGTAGGTGTCGCGAAGCTTCTGGGCTTCCGCCGCGCTTTCCAACGGAAGAACACTGGCCAAAATGGCCGCCTTTTTGTCGAGGCCCGCCTTGCAAACGGCCTCGAGCCACAGCTTGAAAGTCTCGATGTCAAACACCGCGTGAGTCTGAATAAACTTTGCGCCGGCCTCGATTTTGATGCCGAGCCGGAACAGGTTCAGGTCCAGCGGCTTCATGTAGGGATTCGCCACCGCCCCGACCAGCATTGAAAATTGCCCGTCAATCTTTTTCCCGTCGGCCAGCACGCCCTTTTCGGACATCCGGGTGGTCAGCTCGATGAACTGGGTGCAATCAATGTCGAAGACGTTGGCCGATTCCGGATAGCCCATCAGCGTCTGATGATAGCCGGACAGGCAAAGCACATTCTTGATTCCCAGGCTGGCGGCGCCCAGCAAATCGGACTGCAGGGCAATGCGGTTCCGGTCGCGGGTGACCATTTGGAGGACCGGTTCAACGCCGGACTTGACCGCCACGGCGGACGCGGCGACTGACGAGAGCGCCACGCCGTGCGAGTTGTCAGACATGTTGACGACCACCGGTTTGCCGCCCAAGGCTTTAAGGGCCACTTCCGTGGCGGAGCCGGCGGCGGTGATGCCCGGCACGTGCTCCGCGCTGACGATAAAATCTCCCGACTCAATTTTCTTTGCGAGTTTGCTGTCTGATTTCATGCAACCGTGCTCTCCTGTTGGTTAACGCGTGATGGGGGCAGATTTCTTACGCGGTCAATGAACTGTTTGATTTCGCCGATGACCTGGCCGGCACCCTGCTGTCCGCACTCGAAGACCGCCATCCGGCCGGCGGGCAGGCCAATTTCTTCCAGCAGCGATTCGACGGCCTCGGCGCGTTTGTGCGCGCGCAGGTTGCCTTCGAAGTGGCGGCACTCACTTTTCGGACAGGTCACAATCGCGACGCCATCCGCGCCGGTTTCAAACGCCTTGATCAAATACGGAACATCAATCTTTCCGGAACAGGGCAGGCTGATGGTCTTGATGGTGTCGCCCTGCGAACCGTGGCAAAGGCGGGCAAACTGGTCGGCCGCCAGGTTGTTGGAGCAATAAAAAACGTACGTTTTCAAAGCTCGTTGGTTCATAAAATGTATTTTAGGGTTGGCTAAAAAAACAATTAAGCCGGCCGACCCAGCCGGGGTCACGACTGGTCCGCGCTGCCGGCGCCGTTAGCAACTGGCACATGCTGCACATCTTCCTGACTTAAGGTTAAAGGGGAAGCCGGTTGCGGGCTTGACCATTATTGCCATTTGTTTGCCATTTTTGGGGAAAACGGTCCGGGCAGGTAAAGCGCAGACCGGGTGAGATGTCGCCGAAACCCAAATCGTCCACGCTTGCCGCACCGAAGGCGGGAACGGAAGAAAACATCGAACATCGAACACTGAACGCCGAACATCAAACCGGGGTTAAAGCACCAGTTTGTAACCGACGCCGTGAATTGTGAGAAGATGCTTCGGTTCGCTGCCGTTGTCACCGAGCTTTTTGCGGAGTTGCACGATCACCTGATCCAGCGTGCGCGTGGTGCCGTAATAATTGTAGCCCCAGACTTCGTTCAGCAGTTTGTCCCGCGACAATACCTCGCCCGCGTGCGCGTGAAAAACCTGCAACAGCTTCAATTCCCTGGCCGTCAGTTCTTCCACCGCCCGGCCCCGCTTGAGCTGAAATGTTTTGGGATCTATCGTCGCCGGACCAATCTGAAACGGATTTTCATCCGCCGCTTTATCGGAGTCGGAACCGCCGCCGCTCCGGCGCAGCAACGCCTGGATGCGCGCCAGCAGTTCGCGCACGCCGAACGGTTTGGTCACGTAATCGTCGGCGCCGAGATCCAAGCCGATGACCTTGTCAATTTCCTGGCCCTTGGCGGTGAGCATGAGGATGGGCGTGGCAAATTTTTTGGCGCGGAGCTGCCTGCAAATGTCGTAGCCGCTCAAGCCGGGCAGCATCACGTCCAGCACGATGAGCGCCGGCTGATGTTTGGCCACGGCATCGAGCGCCTGGTCGCCGCGATTGCACGACGCCACGTCGTAGTCTTCGCTTTTCAAAACTTCTTCCAGACCCAGCAGAATGTGCGGGTCGTCCTCGACGATTAAAATTTTCGTTTTCATTTTTTGTAGCGGCGGTCTACGACCGTCGCATTCTTCCGGCGCTCACAGAGCGCCGCTACAAGGCAGCCGCAAAATGAAGCTGCTACCGCCGCCGACGCGCGGTTCATAGACCACGTCGCCGCCGTGGGCGCGTGCGATTTGCCGCGCGATGGTCAGGCCCAGACCCGAGCCTTGCACGCCGCTGCTCAACGAATCGTGCGCCCGGTAAAATTTCTCGAAGACTTTCTCCTCGCTGCCGCGCGGCACGCCCGAACCGCGATCAAGCACCTTCACCTCCGCGTGCGGCAACGGCGATTCGCGGCGGGCCAGTTGCAAGGTGATTTCCTTTCCGCCGTTGGAATATTTTTCGGCGTTGGACAGCAGATTGACGATGATTTGCGACAGCGCGTCGGCGTCGCCATGCACGGAAATCGGCGCATCCGGCAGCGTGCAATCGAACTTGAATCCGCCGGCCTCCAGATGCGGACGGAACGTTTGGGCCGCAGCGCGGACGACTTCAACCAGATTGCACGGCTGGAAATGGTATTTCTTCTCGCCGCGTTCCATGCGCGAGAAATCGAGCACGTTGTTGATGAGCCGGGTGAGCCGCGCCGCCTCGGCGGTGATGATGTCCAGATAAGACCGCTGCTTGGCCGGATCAGCCACACGGCCTTCGGCGAGCAATTCGGAAAACATGCGAATGGAGGTGAGCGGGGTCTTGAGCTCGTGCGAGACGTTGCCGACGAAATCGGTTTTCTGCCGGGCCAGCTTGAGTTCGGAATTCAGGCTGCGGACGATGAGCCAGCTTCCGACGCCGATGGCGAGAACCAGCACGGCGATGAGCAGGCCGAGCGTGAGCCGGGCGGTGTTCGCCGTATGCGCGAGCCGGGCGGGATTGACGAGATACGCAGTCACCTCCCAATGCGGCAGCGCGTCGCCGATTTCGGTGGCGACCAGCGGCCGTTTCCAGTTCGCCGAAAAACCGGCCCGGGACAAGGCGACCGGTTTGGCGTTGTCGTCGAGGACCGCGACGCAGATTTCGTCGCGCAATTCCGGGCCGGGCTGCACGAGTCCGCGCAGGCCGTCCACGACGCGGTCCAGGTTCAATTGCGCGCCGAAGATCAAATCGGGTTCGGAGCCAAGCCGGTGCCAGAACATGAGCCGAAGTTTGTTCTGGAGGAACCGCGCGAGCATGCCGTCCGTGCCATTGCCGATGATCTGGCCGAACTCCGCCTCGGCGGGAATCGCCTTGGACAAATTATTCTGCAACTCGTCGGCAGTGGTGGTTTCAGTCCTGGCCTTGTCGGCAAGCTGATAGTTGCTTTGCGGACTGACTTTGCGGGTTTGCGCCGCCTTGTAATTGAGGGATTGCATCGGCGACTGGTTGGCGGCACCCAGTTGGCTGGAAGAGCTGCCAGCTTCGTCTTTCTGTTTTTCTGGCGCTCGAGCGGCGAAACTGGGCGCGGCTGCCGGACTGGCCGACACAACTTGTTCCTGCGGTGCTTCGGCGCCAGGAGCGAGCGCCAGCGTTGGCTGCGCCGGTTTTTGGCTGGCACCACTGCCGAACGAACCGCCGACGGTGGCCGGCCGGTTGGCCGCATTGCGGTCAAAGTTCAAAGCCCCATTGTTCAAGGCCCCGCTATTGTCCAGATTGTTAAATCCGTTGGCGGCGCTTTGATAAACCTCGACCGCTTCGCGATTGCCGAGGAAGCCGCCGTTGTCCGAGTAAAACGTCCGAGCCTCGGAACGCGCGTTCGGAGCGGGCGACAGTATCTGGCCCGACACCGTGACGCAAAAACCGACGTCAGCCAGCGGCCAGCGCTGGCGCAGCTCGCTGTCGAACCGGACGGCGGCGGTGCGCGCGTCCCGGCCAGCCAGCAGGCTTTCGACCTGGGCGCTGAATTCCTGCTGCCGTTGGGCGAGATAATCGGAAATGCTCTGCGCGAGGGTGTCGGTCACGTGCTGGCAGAGCAGCGACTGCTGGCGTTCGAGGAGGAACTGCTGGTCGCGCAGCGAGCGCACGGCCAGCCACGCGAGCACCAGGCTCGGCAGCAGGACCGCCACCACAAAAACCAGCGCGACTTTTTTCATGGGTTTCCTCCGGGAAATATCCCAACTCCACGTTCATAACCAAGCTCATTCTGGCTGCCAGTGCGGTTTCTCCTGGGAGCGCTGGCGTCCCGCCAGCCCTAACTGACGATGGACTGATCCAATCCGCCGGCGGGACGCCGGCGCTCCCAGGGCCGTCACGTCTGCCGCTTCACTCGATCAAAAACGACACGTTGACGGTGGCGGACACGCTGATTTCGCCGACGGAGAATGTTTCCGCGGCGTTGTCCGGCGAGCCCGCAACATCTCCGAGATTCTGAACGGCGTTTTGAAACTGTCCGTTGATTCCCAATTGCGCCCCCCAACGGTTCTGATATCCGCCCCAGCCGCCGCTCCAGTCGTTTACGTTGATGCTGGAAACCTTCCCGCGTTTCACTCCCAGGGCTGAGGCCATGGCGTCGGCTTTTTCCTTTGCGGCCTTGATCGCCAGTTCGCGAGCCTGGTCGCGATACTTCCGGAACTGCGCGGTCCGGAAGTCTATTCCATGAATGTAATTGACACCGCTGGTCAACAAGCCCGTCACGATGCCTTCAAAGTTGGTGATGGCGGTCACCCGGATTTCAATGGATTTCCGGACGATATACGCAGCGGGTCTGACACGGGAACTGTTGTAATCATAATCCGGAACCACGCTGATGAAATCCGTTTGCACGTCCTTGTCCTTCACGCCGGCATCCTTGAGAAAGGCGAGCGCACGGGCAATCCGCTCGTCGTTCTGTTGCCGGGCCACGTTGAGGTTTTGGTCCCGCGTCTCCACCCCGACGCTGAGACGGATTTCATCCGGCGCCACCTTGACCTCGGCGGAGCCGGACACGTTGATTTGCGAGAAGGCCGATGTGAACGGCAGCATGGCCGCGGCCAGTGTAAACAGGAATCGAGTTTTCATGGTGTAAATGGGTTGATGGTGGTTGGTGGTTGCGAATTCATTTTGAGTTGCGTGTGTTGTAGGATTGCGCCTGCAAGGCCTTGCGGGAGCCAGCGCCGTATTGTCCGCCCTCAAGCTGGTCGCTGAAGTCGAGCAGGTTGTTCGTTTCCGCCCGGATCTGGACCTGGACTGCGGCAGGCGCAGCGGCATAGACCGCACCAAGTGACGCCTTCTGCGTTGCGAGCGTCGCGGCGGCCTCCTTGAAATTGCCAGCATCGGCCAAAGCGATGGCCTTGTCCTTGGCGACGGCGGTGAGCACCAGCACCTTTTCCGCGTTGACGGCGGAGTTGACCGACCGGTCGGCTGCCGACTGGTCATCGGTATAACGGATTTTCACCACGCCGCTGGAGGATTGTTCGCTGCCGTTGTCGAGTTCGTCTGTGTAACGGACATTGACGCGGGCAACTTCGGGTTCGGGCCGGGTCACGAGACAACGCAGCAGAAGATAGCGGCTTTGTCCGAGGGTGAACTGGCTCAAATTGACACTGGCCTTCCGGTTTTCAAATTTCTCGCCGCGCCCGATGAAGCCGAGCGGTTGCACGCCATCCGGGCAGGTGATTTCAATTTTGATTTCGCGGGCGGCGACGGTAAGCATTTCGCCGAGTTCCTTCGCGAAAATTTCCGGGAGCTTTTCCGTGTCCTGGACGTAGTAATAATTCGCGTCGCTGGCCTCCGCCAGCCCGGCCATCAGGTCCTCGTTGTAATCGTCGCCGACGCCGATGGTGGTGACGGAGATGCCCGATTCGGCCAGTTCACGTCCGAGCCGGCGCAGGTCGGAGGTGGAACTGGGGCCGACGTTTGCCAGTCCGTCGGAGAGCAGGATGACGCGGTTGATGCGTTTGCCGGAAAAGTATTCCTGGAGCTGCCGGGCGCCGGTTTTGACACCGGCATAGAGCGCGGTGCTGCCGCCAGCCTCGATGCCTTCAATTTTTTCTTTGAGCGCATCCTTGTCTTCAACCTTCTGCGCCGGCACAAGCACCCGGGCTTCGTCACTGAAAATGACCAGGGAAAAAACATCGTTGGGAGCCAGGCGGTCCACCAGTTGCATGGCGGCTTGTTTCGTTTTCTCCAGCTTCGCGCCGGTCATGGAACCGGACTTGTCCAGGACAACGGCGAGGTTGAGCGGGGTGCGCCGTTGCCGGTGCCGGTCGGCGATGGCACTGAGGTCAATCTTCACAACGACCTCCTGCGGACTGCCGCGAAGCAGGACATCGCGGTCGGGAACGAGGTTCAAGTGCAGGGTTTCTCCGGCGGACAGGCGGACAGCCAGACCCATCGCCAGACCAAGGGCGAACAGTGTTTTATTCATGCCCACACCCTGCCCGATTTCTCCCGGAAGTTGTCACGAGCGGGTCAAAGGTTTGTAAAAAAAATGTAAGCCCAAACCGGCCAAAACAGTTTTGCATTTTCCCCATTTCGCATTACCCTCACAACATGACGCAACCGCTCGCGCTGGTTTTTTACGAGAAGCTCATGCCGGGCAGCCAACTGGTGAACCGGCTGCAGGATTTGAATTATCTCGTGCGGGTCGTCAATGACCTGGGATCGTTTCAGGAAAGCGCGCGGGCTGAAGGGCCGTTGCTGGCGATCATGGATTTGGCGGGCGGCGACGCCGTTTGCCGCGCCATCGCCGCGTTGAAGGCGGACGCTGCCACCCAGCACATTCCGGTCATCGCGTTTGCCGGCGAGCAGGCGGCGGCGTTGCAGGCTGCCGCGCAAAAAGCCGGCGCCACGCTGGTGGTGGGCGAGGCAACCATCGCGAATTACTTGCCGGAGCTTTTGAATCAGGCGCTGCAAGTATAGCAACAACAAGTTGTTACGCCAAAAACTTGCGTGAAACTTGTACTTGACATTGTTATAATGAGTATTTATTATGGCCGCCTAAACTGAGGCATGAGCGTTTTTGAAAAGTAATTTAGGCACGGCTGAATTTCAGGCGTGTCTTTTTTTCTTTTGGGGCGTGCCTCAAAAGTTCAGGAGTTCATATTATGGCCAGTGGCAAAGTAAAGTGGTTCGACAACAAAAAAGGGTTTGGCTTTATTGCCCAAAATTCCGGTCAGGACGTTTTTGTGCATCACACGTCCATCACAGGTGCGGGATTCAAAACACTGAATGAGGGCGACGAGGTTTCCTTCGAAGTTGTCAACAGCGACAAAGGGTTGAAAGCCCAAAACGTTCAGCGCGTTCAGGCGCCGTAACGTTTGCGCAAAAAATCGGTTGTTTTAACCGCCGGGGGTTTTCGTTCGCCGGCGCAACGGGAGGGGGTTAGTATTCCCTCATGGCTGATTCCACCGCGACGCGCATCGCGAGTCTCTACCTTCACGTGCCGTTTTGCGCGCAGAAATGCGCGTACTGCGCCTTTTATTCCGAGCCGTCCGGCGGCGACCTCATCAACCGCTACGTCGCCGCGCTCATCCGCGAACTCGAAATGGTTGCGGAGGATCTAAAACCCAAAACGGTTTTCTTCGGCGGCGGCACGCCGTCGCTGCTCAACCTCCGCCAGTGGGAACAAATCTTCTCCGCGATGGAACGGTTGAATTTGACCGGCACGGAGGAATTCACCGTGGAATGCAACCCCGCCACTGTTTCGCCCGACAAGGCAAAACTGCTCCGCGACTTCGGGGTGAACCGCGTCTCGATGGGAGTACAGTCGCTCGATGAATCATTGCTCGACCGCCTCGGCCGGATTCACACGCGGGAGATGGTGTTCAAGTCGTTCGACATTCTGCGCCGGGCCGGTTTCGGCAATTTGAATCTGGACCTGATGTTCGCCATTCCCGGCCAGACGATGGAGATCTGGCGCGCCACCTTGAACGAGGCAACCGCGATGCAGAGCGAACATCTCTCCACCTACGAAGTGATTTACGAGGACGACACACCGCTGTTCGCGCAATTGAAGGCCGGCGAATTTGACATGGACGAAGATTTGTCCTGTGCGATGTATGAAGAACTGGTGGAACGCGCAACTGCTGGCGGTTTCCGGCAATATGAAGTGGCGAATTTCGCGAAAGACAAAACATTCAACATTCAACATTCAACATTCAACATTCCAAGTCACGCCTGCCGGCACAATGTGAATTACTGGCGGGGCGGTTCGTTTTACGGGCTGGGTCCGAGCGCGACCAGTTACGTGCGCGGCGTGCGGACGAAGAACTGGCCGAACACGCAGCTTTATTGCGAACAACTGGAAAAGGGAAAACGGGCCATCGAATCCAGCGAGGAACTGCCGCCGTTGAAACGCGCCGGCGAAACCGCCGCATTCGGCCTGCGCATGAACGCGGGCTGGCCGTTTGAAGAATTCCAGCGCACAACCGGTTTCGATTTGCGCGACGGGTGGGCGACGGAAATGAATCAACTGGTGGAACGCGGCTGGGCGGAAACTTTGCCGGACAGCTTTCATCTCACGCGGCAGGGCTTGCGTTTCGCGGATTCGGCGGCGGAAATGTTTCTACGTTGAATCAATTCGCCGCTTCCGGCACTTTTTTATCAACCGTCGAATCTCCTCCACCCAACCGCCCGACCGCCAGAAAACCCGCCAGGATGGAAATGACACCGCAAGTCACGTAAGGCAGCGGCGCGATGTGCGTGTAAAGCGACGCGGCGAACAGCGGACCGAGAATGCGCGCCAGGCTGCCGGCGCTTTGCGCCACACCGATGGTTGCGCCCTGCTCGTTCGCGGGAGCGAGGTTGGAAAGCAATCCGAACAGCGGCGGCCGCGTCAGGGCGGAACCAACCGCCAGCAGCGCGAGCGCCAGCAGCATTTTAATCCACGGCCAGTCGGTCGCGTGCAGCACCGCCAGCCACTTGAGCTGTCCGTCGCCTTTGATATACGGCAAGAGGATCAAGCTGATGCCGGTCAGGAACAGGCTCAGCGAAATTAATTTTGGTTCGCCGAACATTTTGACCAGCCGTCCGATGGCCCCGCCCTGGATGAACGCGCCGATGAGTCCGCAAAATACAAACAGCGAGATGACCGTCGTCGCGGGCCTGGTCTCGTCCACGGCAATGCCGAGATTGAAATTGTCGCTGACCAGGAGCGGCAGGGTGCTTTCAAAACAACTGAACGCGAACGTGGCCAGGAAGAAAATCAGGATCAGCAAACCGATGTTCGGCTGGGCGAGTGTGTGGCCCCATTGGGCGAAATGCGGACGGCGGGTCGCCTGGCTGGAGTCCGGCTTCAAACTTTCGGCAAGAATGCAAAACGCCAGAATGAAATTGGCCGCGCAAAGTGCGGCGGCGGTCCAGCCGGGGCCGGTGGCGCCGAAGAAATGCAGGGCGATGCCGCTGATAGCCGGCCCAAAAATAAATCCCAGTCCGAACGCCATGCCGATGAGTCCCATCCGCTTTGACCGGTTCTCCGGCGGCGTGATGTCGGCGATGTAGGCTTGGGCGACGGTGATGTTGCCGCCGCAGATGCCGGCGAAAATTCGCGAGACGAGCAGAGTCCAGAGCGCGGCGGTGTGATTTTCAAAGCCCGACCCGACCGCGAACAGGACATATGACATCGCTGCGCCGGCGGTGCTGATGAGCAAAATGGGCCGGCGGCCATGATGGTCGGAGAGCCGTCCCCAAATCGGAGAGAAGACGAATTGCATCGCGGAGAACGAGGCGATGATGGCACCGATGACCCAGCCGCTCGCGCCGTAATGTCGGCTGAAGATGGGCACCAGCGGCACGACGATGCCGAATCCGATGAGGTCAATGAAGACCGTCAGGAAAACAACGAGCAATGATGGTTTGCGGTTCACTTGGCGCATCAATCTAGCAATTTAAAAAAAGATTTACAGTCTAATTGTTCAATCAAGTGTGAAGAACTTTCGAAATAAATAAATAACTCTTGTTAGAATTCTTCCACGGCATTGTTATATTCGCCTGTGCGTTGATGAAAATTTCTTTCATACAAACTGAAACGCGGACTATCAGCGAGAAAACCGAACGACGGTTGGACTTGGCGTTTGAGTTTTCGCCTTCGCCGAAAGAAATTGCGGCCCACGTTTGGAGAGCGGTAAAAACTTTTTTCCTCTGGTTATTTTAACCGCAAGTTTCCTTAGTCCCTTCTTCATCTTAATTTTCCCGGCAAATGTGAAGAACGTGTCAGCAAGAAGTAACAACTCCAATTTGATTGGCCGACGGCTTTCACGCTTTCATTGCGCCATGATTGATTCCGTTTCCGACACCGCCGGGGCAGCGCCGGATTTAAAAAAGTCGCGCCGTCAAAAATCCGCAATCCGCAATCCGCAATCCGCAATGGTGGACCGGCTGCCACCGCATTCGCCGGAGGCCGAGCAGGGCGTGCTGGGTTGCTGCTTGATTTCGCCGAATGAGTGCATCGGCGAATGCATCGAGAAATTGAAGGACGACGGGCGCGAGGCTTTTTACGATTTGCGCCACCAGACGATTTACGAAAATGTCACGGAGATGTTCAACACGCGCAAGGCGATTGAAATCATCACCGTTCAACAGTGGCTCAAGGACAAACAATTACTCGAACAGGTCGGCGGCATCGCGTATTTGTCGCAATTGCAGGACACTGTGCCGAGCGCGGCGAATTTAAGTTATTATCTCGACATCGTGGAGGAAAAATTCCTGCTGCGGAAAATGATCCGCACCTGCACGGATGTCGTCGGGCGGGTCTATGATTACGAGGGCGAGGTGGACGCGCTGATGGACGAGGTGGAGCGCGACATTCTGCGCATCAGCGAATCGCGGGCGCAAAGCAGCGCGCTCACCACCAAGGAACTGGTGGGCAAGGCCATCGGGACGATTGAAAATTATTTCAGCCGCAAGGGCGTGTTGAACGGGCTGGCGACGGGCTTCGCGGACCTGGACCGGATGACGGACGGCCTGCACGGGAGCGAAATGATCGTCATCGCCGCCAGGCCCAGCATGGGAAAAACTTCGCTGGCGATGAACATTGCGGAGCACGTGGTGCTGGAGCAAAAGCTGCCGGTGGGCGTGTTCAGCCTGGAAATGAGCGCGGAGGCGCTGGTGCTGCGCATGATGTGCTCGCTGGCGCGGGTGAACCTGCGCAGCATCCGGGAAGGTTTCATGAGCGAGTCGGATTTTCCGAAGCTGACGAGCGCGGCGGGCCGGCTGGCGAACGCGCCGCTGTTCATTGACGATTCGGCGGGGCTTTCGATTTTGCAACTGCGGGCGCGGGCCCGGCGGCTGGCGCAGCAGCACGGGGTAAAGCTTTTCGTGATTGACTACCTGCAATTGTTGCATTCTACTGCGCGCCGGGCACAGGAAAACCGGCAGCAGGAAATCTCGGATATTTCCAGCGGTCTCAAGGCGCTGGCGAAGGAATTGAAGGTGCCGGTGCTCGTGCTCAGCCAGTTGAATCGCGAGCTGGAGCGGGACAAGAGCCGCAAGCCGCGGTTGTCGGATTTGCGTGAATCAGGCGCGATTGAGCAGGATGCCGACGTGGTGGGGCTGTTGTACAAGCCGAACGCCGGCGAGGATGAAGATGGCGCCGCGGCGGAAGAACCGGATGGACTGCCGGTCAATTTGCTGATTGCCAAGCAGCGCAACGGCCCGACGGGCGATGTAAACTTAACCTTTTTGAAACCGTACACTCGTTTTGAAAGCGCAGCCAAAGTCAGCGATGAAGACGTGCCGGCGGACCGATAGACGATGAAATTATTTTTTCGCCTTCTCGGAGTCTGGCTGTTGCTCGGCTGCGCATCGGCCGCGTGGGCGCAGACGGCCGGCACCAAAATTGACCGCCTGGACATCAAGTACGCCGGCCCCGCTACCGTCAGCGAGCAATTCATCCGTTCCAACATCCGCACCAAGGCCGGCGATTTGTACCGGGCCAACGTCACCCAGGACGACATCAAGGCGCTTTACGCCACAGGGCAGTTTTACAACATTCGCATCACCCTGGACCCGGCCGATGATGGCGGCGTGGTGTTGACTTATATTGTCCAGGTCAACCCGCAGTTGACCGACGTCAAAATCGCGGGCAACAAAAACGTCAGCGATTCCAAAATCCGGAAAAAAATCACGGCCAAGGCCGGCCAGCCGCTCAACCAGCAAAAACTGTTCACCGACAGCCAGGAGATTCAGAAGCTTTACGAAAAATACGGTTATGCCGGGACCGTGGTGAAACCGGTCGTGAACATTGACGAGCTGGCCGGGCGCGGCACGGTAACCTTTGAAATCACCGAGGCGCCGAAGATCAAAATCAAGGAGGTGGACTTCGTCGGCGCGGCGGCATTTACGCAAAAAGAACTGCGCAAGGAAATCAAGACCCGGCGGCACTGGATGTTTTCGTGGATTACGGGCAGCGGCGTGTTCAAGGAGGACGAATTCGACGAGGACCGCAACACGCTGGTTGATTTTTACCACGGCCACGGCTATCTGGATTTTGAAATCAAGGACGTGAAGTTTGATCATCCGAAGACCAACACGATGGTGATCCGGTTTTACCTGTATGAAGGACGGCAATACAAGGTCGGCTCGATTGCTTTCACCGGCAACAAACTTTTCACCGCCGAGGACATCCGTCTCGGCCTGATCTCCATCCACGACTTTGAACATTCCAAGGCCAAGCTCGGCACGCATGGCCTGGCCATGGACGTGGGCGACATTTTCACGCCCGACGGCCTGGACAAGGACACGCAGGCCATGGAGGATTTTTACGGCAGCCGGGGTTACCTGGACGTTGTGCAGGGGGCGGCCCTGCGCGTCGTGCGCATCCCGAACGTGGACACTGGCACGATGGATTTGGAATTTCAAATCAAGGAAGGGCAGAAGTCCTACGTGGAAAAAATTGAGATCCGGGGCAATTTGAAAACCAAGGACAAAGTCATCCGCCGGGAGCTGGCCATCTCTCCGGGCGAAACCCTCGACATGGTGCACGTAAAAATCAGCAAGCAGCGCCTCGAAGGCCTGCAGTATTTCGACAAGGTGGATTTGCGACCGGAACCGACCGACCCGCCGATTTCCGGGCGCAAGGATTTGATCGTGAACGTCGAGGAACAAAACACCGGCAACTTCATGATCGGCGCCGGCTTCAGTTCGGTGGATTCGCTGGTCGGTTACGCCGAGGTGACCCAGGGTAATTTTGACCTGTTCCATCCCCCCACGTTCACGGGCGGCGGGCAGAGGCTCCGGCTGTTCGTTCAACTCGGCACCGAGCGCCAGGACTACGTGCTTTCGTTTGTCGAGCCCTGGTTTTTGAACCGCAAACTCTCGCTCGGGGTGGACCTTTACCGGCATCAATTGGATTTCGAGAGTCCCAATAATATATATGATGAAACCCGGACGGGCATGCGCCTGAGCCTGACCCGCGCGTTGTGGAGCGACTTCCTGATCGGCAGCGTCAGCTACACCATTGAAGACGTGGGCATTGCCCTGAACAGCGGGTGGCATGGACGGATATATGATCCCAGTTCTATCTTTACCGGAGGTTCGGGGGATGACACGCCCAATGTGCCGCAAGCCATCCTCGATCAAACCGGCGATCAAGTGTTCCAACGTTTTGGTATAACTCTTGCCTACGACACCCGCAACAGCACGCAATTGCCGAATCATGGCCAGCGGACGGAAATTGACCCGGAAATCAGCATTGGCAACACCACGTATTATAAAATTGAAGGCAAGACCGCCTGGTATTTCCCCGGCTTGTTCAAAGGCCATGTCATTGAGGCGGTCGGACGCGCCGGCATCGCGGACAGCCTGAGCGGAGGCGACGTGCCGTTTTATGACCGTTATTATCTTGGCGGCCTCTATTCGCTGCGCGGGTTCAAATATCGCAACATCGCGCCGCGCGACCCCAATTACGCGAACCCTCCAAATCCATCATATCAAAACATGGCTAATGAGCCGATCGGCGGCGACAGCTACTGGTTTGGCTCGGTGGAATACAGCCTGCCCATTTTTGAGAAGGATAACGGCCCCGGCGTGCGCTTCGCGGTGTTCTACGACGTTGGCTCCGTTGGCGAGGGGCCTTATGCGTTCTCGGGAAATTTTGATGACAACTGGGGCGTCGGATTGCACATCAACATTCCCAAGCTCGGCCCGTTGCGGCTTGAGTATGGCGTGCCCATCCACCATGATCAATATAACGGCAGCAACGGCCAATTCCAATTCGGGGTCGGCTATCGCCGCGAATTTTAAGATGAACCGCTGCTTGAAAAAAATCCTGTCGGCAAAGTTCAGCGGCCTCCTGGCGCTGGGTCTCCTGGCGTTACCGGCCCCGGCAGCCCAACCCGCGGCCATGCCGGTCAACCTGCCTCTTTTCTTTGAAGCCGGCCAAGGTCAGGCCGCCAGCCCGGCGCAATTCATGGCGCACGGACATGATTACGAGTTTTTGATTTCGCCCGCCGAAACTCAAATCGTGCTCCGCAAAACCGCCGGCACAATGGCCGCCGTGCGGATGCAATTCGCCGGCGCCAGCACGCAGGCGCAAATCAGCGGCGACACCGAATTGCCCGGCAAAATCAATTACCTCAATGGCAAGGATCCGGCGAAATGGCGCACGGGCGTGGCTATGTTTGCCAAAGTGCGTGTTGGCGAACTTTATCCCGGCGTCAATCTGGTCTATTACGGCAACCAGCAGCAGTTGGAATATGATTTCACGGTTGCGCCAGGCGCAAAACCGGATGCCATTGCCATCCATTTCGATGGCGTGGACAAGGTTTCCATCAGCAAAGACGGTGAATTGATTTTGACTTTGGGCGATGCTGAAATCCGCCAGCCCAAGCCGGTGATTTACCAGACTGTCGGCGGCGCCCGCCATGAAATCAATGGCGGCTACCGGTTGGCAGATGCACGCACCGTCGCTTTCACCATTGGCCAATATGACCATACCCTGCCGCTGGTGATTGATCCTATTTTGAGTTACTCAACTTATTTCGGCGGCACGATGGGTGACACTGCTTGGGCGGTGGCGGTGGACAAGAGCGGTTTTGTTTATTTCGCGGGTCAGACATTATCCAAGCAGCTCAGTTCAAACACGGTTTTTGCTACCGTCGGCGCTTATCAGACGAACTTTCAAGGCGGTGCAGTGTTGGGCGATGCCTTTGTCGCCAAGCTTAATGATCTCGCCACCTATCCCGTTTATCTTACTTATCTCGGCGGCAACGCGGATGATGTTATTCACGGTCTGGCCGTGGACGCCGCAGGCAACGCGTATGTAGCCGGCTATACTGATTCGACGAATTTTCCGACCACCAACGCTCTTTACAAAACAATCAGCGGAATACCGGTTAAATATGAAGACGGCAATTACTATTACCCTTTTGACGCCTTCGTTGCAGAGTTGAACGCCGATGGTTCCCAGTTGATCTATTCAACCTACCTTGGGGGTTCCCAAGCGGACGCTGCCTTCGGCATTGCCGTGGATTCGGCTGGCAATGCTTATGTGACTGGCGCCACCTTTTCGACTAATTTCCCTGTCACCAATGCCATCCCCTATCGCCTGTCGGGAAGGACCAACACGGTTTTGGATCATCTGGCTTGCACGAATTCATTTTATTATAACGCCAATGCCTTCATTGCTAAAATCAGCCCCGGCGGCACCAATCTGTTCTATTCCTCCTACTTCGGCGGCAACAACTTTGATGAAGGCAGGGGCATCGCCGTGGACAGCTCAAATTGTGTTTATGTGGCCGGTTTTACCGCCTCAACGAATTTCCCCGCCTTCAACGCGGTGGTTCAACAACTGGTCTGGACGAATGGCATGGGAACCAACCAGATAACCGTCACCAATAGTATCTGGAATGGTTATTCGCTCAATGGTTCAACCAACCGCAACTCCTGCTACGATGCCTTTGTCGCGAAATTCGACGCCACCGGCACCAATCTGATTTACTCCACCTACCTCGGCGGCACCAACAACGACGAAGCCTATTCCATCGCCGTTGACAGCCAGGGCAACGCCTACGTGGCCGGCTGGACAACTTCCCTGGACTTTCCCAACACCGACAATACCTACAGCCTGTACAGCGGCCTGCTCAACAGCGCGGTTGGCAGCCTGATCACCAATGTTTTTCTGACGGAAATCACCAACAGCGTCACCACCAACGGAACGTTTGTCGGTGTTGCCTGTTCCACGGTCTTCGGCGGCACCAACATTGACATCGGCTATGGCGTGGCGTTGTCGGCGGCGGGGGACTATGTCTTCGTCACCGGTTCCACGTCTTCGACCAATTATCCAACCGTCAGTGTCCCGGGCCTCATGAGCATGACCAATTCCGGCGGCAACGATGCCTTTGTTGCCGCGTTCGATACCAGCGATTTCAGCCCGTATTATTCCGTCTTGCTGGGCGGCGCGAGCGACGATTTCGGCTACGGCATCGCCGTGGATTCGTCAAACAATGTCTATATCGCAGGCCAGACGCTCTCGACCAATTTCCTGACATACAACGCCCCCTTCACCACGCGCAACGGCACCAACGACGCGTTCCTGGCCATGATCATGTGGTTTGTGCCGCCGCCGGTGATCGTGACCCAACCGGCGAGCCAATCGAACTCAACGGATTCGAGCATCGCACTCAGCGTTGGCGTTGACCAGACCGGGACGCCGCCTTTCTTTTATCAATGGCAGATTGCCGTGATGACAAACCAGGTGACCGTGACGAACCAGATGACCGTGACAAACCAAGTGACCGTGACGAACATTGTGAGCGGGACAAACCTGGTGACCTTAACCAATGTGGTAGCCTTGACAAACGTGGTGGCCATAACGAATGTCGTGTCTTGGACAAACCTGGTGAATGGGGGAAATATCAGCGGCGCAACCACCAATGTGCTGATCATCAACCCCGCGCAGACAACCAACAGCGGAAGCTACTCGGTCATCGTCACCAATTATGGGGGATCGGCGACCAGCTCCAGTGCGACCCTGTCAATAACGAATGTGTCGCCGCTGATCACGGTGCAACCGCCGACGAACCAGTTGGTGGGGGTGGGAACGACCGCTCAAATTGCCGTCACCGCCATCGGAACGGCCCCGTTGAGTTACCAGTGGATGCTCGGCGGGACGAACCTGGTGAACGGAACGAACCTGCCGCCCGGGGGCTATAATATCAGCGGCGCCACCAGCAATGTGCTGACCATCAGCAATGTGCAGTCCAACAACGCCGCCACCAATTACTCGGTCATCATCACGAACATTAAAGGGTCGGCAACCAGTTCCTATGCCGCCCTGACGGTGCAAATAACGCCGGTGATCTTGACGCAACCCGCCAGCGTGTCGAATGCAGTGGGAGCAACGGCCATCTTTTCGGTCAACGTGGTCGGGATGGTGCCGTTGAGTTACCAGTGGCGGGTAAACGGGACGAAACTGGTGCCCGGGGGTAATATCAGCGGCGCAACCACCAACAGTTCCCTGATCATTACCAATACACAGACGGCCAACAGCAGCAATTACTACTCGGTAGTCATCACGAACCGCGCCGGCTCAACCAACAGCGCCGATGCCCTTCTGACGGTGACAAATATCCCGCCGACAATCACAACCCAGCCGATCAGCAGCCAAACGAATGGAGGCGGAACCACTGCGATCCTGTATGTCGTCGCCACCGGGACAGCGCCGTTAAGCTATCAGTGGCAGCGATCCGGGACGAATCTGGTGAACGAACCTGGTCACATCAATAGCACAACCAGCGACATACTGATCATCAGCAATGTGCAGACGAATGATAGTGGAAGCTACACGGTCGTCGTCACAGGCCCTGGCAGCTCAACAAACAGTTCTGTCGCCGTCCTGACGGTGCAAACGACGCCGCTGATCCTGGTGCAGCCAACCCCGACCAACCAGACGATGGCGGTGGGATCCACTGCCTTTTATGCTGTCACCGCCATTGGGACGGTGCCTTTGAGTTACCATTGGCGCGTGAACGGGACGAACCTGGTAAACGGAAACGGCATCAGCGGCGCGACCACCAATGTCCTGATCATCACCCCCACAAACACGCCCAACAGCACCAACATTTACTCGGTCGTCGTCACGAATGCTGCCGGATCGGCAATCAGCTCCAATGTGTTCCTGACGGTGACGAATGTCCCGCCGGCGATCACGGCGCAACCAACCAACCAGGCGGTGACAGTGACATCGAATGCGACCTTTGTGGTCACCGCCACCGGGACGCCGCCGTTGGGTTACCACTGGCAGTTGAACGGGACGAACCTGGTCAATGCAGGCTCCATCAGTGGCGCAACCACCAATGTGTTGAAGATCAGCAACGCGCAGACGAACAACAGCGCCACCAACTATTCGGTCATCATCACCAATTATGGCGGCTCGATAACCAGCTCCCTGGTCAGCCTGGTTGTGGCATCGTCGCCGTTCATCGTAACGCAACCCGCCGCCCAGACGGTGGCGGTGAGTTCGAACGCGACCTTTGCCGTCACTGCCGTCGGAACGGTGCCTTTGAGTTACCAGTGGCGCGTGAACAACGGGGTAAATCTGGTAAACTTGGTGAATGGAAGCGGCATCAGCGGCGCCACCAGCAATGTGCTGACCATCAGCAATGTGCCGACGAGCAACAACGGCTACAATTACTCGGTCATCGTCACAAATCATGCCGGGTCGGCAATCAGTTCCAATGCCCTCCTGACGGTGGCAACGTCACCGATAATCACAGTACAGCCAACCAACAACCAGTCAATGGCGATAAAATCAACTGCCACCTTGACTGTCACCGCTGTCGGGATAGCGCCGTTGAGTTACCAATGGCAAATTAACGGGACAAACCTGGTGGATGGAACAAACTCGGTCTATGGAGACATCACCAGCGGCTCAACCAGCAATGTGCTGACCTTCAGCAACGCGCAGACAAACAACAGCGCCACCAATTACACGGTCGTCGTCACGAACATTGACGGATCGGTGACCAGTTCTGTCGCCGCCCTGACAGTGACGAATGTCCCGCCAACAATCGGGACACAACCGATGAGCCAGACGGTGTGGGTGGGTTCGACCGTGACATTCAGCGTCTCCGGAACCGCGAATGACATATATACGCCTTATTTTTTGCAATGGCAGAAAGACGGAACCGATCTGACGAATGGTTTAACTGTCGGTGGCTCAACCATAAGTGGCGCAACAGCCACCAATGTGCTGAACATCAGCAATGTGCAGACGACGGACAGCGGAAATTATGCGCTGATTATCTCGAACGCTGGCGGTTCCATAACCAGTTCCAATGCGGTCCTGACGGTGCTTGGGGGGCCGCCGAATTTCGGGAAGATCGTTGCCGCGGGCAACGGCAGCTTCATATTGAGCGGCACCGGCGGCACAAACAACGGCGCCTATTATGTGCTGGTCTCATCCAATCTTCTGGCGCCGCTAACCAACTGGACGTCCATCGCGACCGATTACTTTGACAGCTCCGGCAATTTCATCTTTACCAACGCCGCGCAGCCCAACGCGCCGCAACTGTTCTACATCCTGCAACTGCCGTGATTCCGGCTCCGCCGGTTTTGCCGCCAGTTTTCAGTTGGCGTCGGCGCTGAATTTTGCTTTCATGGTCCCATGAAATTTTTACGAACCACTGTTTTGACCATTTCGTTGCTGGCTTTTTTGAGCGTTCCCGCGCTGGCGCAAACCAAAATCGGCGCCGTGGACATGCGCAAGCTGTTTGACGGCTATTGGAAAACCAAGCAGGCGCAGGCCCAGCTCACCGAGCGTCAAACCTCGCTGGCCAAGGACAACAAGAGCATGCGCGACGATTTGAAGAAGGGTGGCGAGGAATATCAAAAGCTTTTGGAACAGGCCAACGACCAGGCCCTTTCCGCCGAACAGCGCGACAAACACAAACAGGCTGCCGCCGACAAACTCAAGCAATTGCAGGAATCCAAGGCCGCCATTGACCAGTTCGAGCGCCAGGCCGAGGTCACGGTGGCCGACCAACGCCAGCGGATGCGCGAAAACATTCTCGGCGAAATCAAAACCGCAGTGGCCGCCAAAGCCAAGGCCGCCGGCTGCTCGCTGGTCATGGACGTCACGGCGGAAACCGTCAATGGCACCCCCGTAGTAATCTATAGCAACGGCGAAAATGATTTGACCGACGAGGTTCTGAAACGGCTCAACGAAGGCGCGCCGATTGACGTGACCAAACCGGTTGTGTCAACTGGTGTGCCGCCATTGTTGGGCACCAACAGTTCCGAAAATCAGCCCGCACTGAGCCGTTGCACCGGTTTCTCAAACAGCAGCCGGTGCGATTCCTCCAGAATTTCGGGAATCCGTTTGGCGAACGGACTGTTCCGCAACGCCGCTGATAAATCCAGTTCCCGCAGCCGGGCCGCATTTTCGCCCGGAAACCAGTGCTCGGCCTGCCCCAGCAGGTTGTAACGCATCTTGCCCCACGCCACGAGATCGAGCGATTTTGCGTAAGTCCACAACCGCAGGATTTCCGACACGTTGATCTGCCCCGGCACGTCCCCAAAATTCGGCAAACCCTCAAACCACCGCGCGCACCAGTCCGCGCCGAGCACGCGCTCCATTTCCGCGCGCAGCCGCTTTTCCACCGGCGCAATCGTCTCCGGAATCCGGTCGTAAAATTTCAGCGCCGCGACGTGTTCGTCAAAATCGCCGGGCTTGCTGACGCCGCAACTGAGCGTGTGGACTTCCTTTCGTCCGAGGCAGTAAAGATCGTTGAACACCATCGGCGACAGCGGCGCGCACAGCTCGACCATTTTGGGCGGCGGCTCGTAAAGCTTTCCCCCCTTGTCATTCGGGCTGATGATGAAAACGCCCATGTCCAGCCGGTGCGCGGCCTCTATCGCCGCCCGGTTTAGATCGTTCACGAAATACCAGTGGACGTTCAGGTAATCGAACTCGCCGGTATTCACCGCGTCGAGAATGACGTCCGTCGTCGCGTGCGTGGAAAAACCGACGAACCGCACCCGGCCCTCCTTTTGCAGCTGGCGCGCGGCGGCGAGGCAGCCATCCTTTCTTCAACGACCAGTCGAGCAGTTCGCGGTTGTTGATGCCGTGCAGCGAAAACAAATCCACGCGGTCGAGCTTCAGGTATTTCATCGAGGCCTCAAACGTTTCGAGAAATTCCTTCGCGGTCGCTTTCGGCGCCACCTTGGTCTGGACGATGATTTTGTCGCGCGGCAATTTCGGCAGCACATTGCCCAGTTGCATTTCGGAGGTGCCGTAGCCGCGCGCGGTTTCGATGTGATTGATGCCCAGTTCGATGGCGCGATGGATGCAGGCTTCGAGGTTTTCCTGGTTTTCACGCGGGACATCCTTGGGGTCCACGTCCTGCCATTTGAATTGATAACGCATCCCTCCGCAGGAAATCACCGGCAGCACCAGCTCCGTCCGCCCAAAACGACGATATTTCATTGGGGCGAAAATAAGTGACCCGCCCCCCAATGGCAAGCGGCTGGAGGCGACGGATGCAACCGGGTGCGGCGGCGGAACGCCACATTCATGCGGCAACAAACCCGCACCATTCAACGTCCTGCCGCATAAATCCGGCGTTCCTGCCGAAACGATGCGCCCGGACTCAACGGACTCAATGAATTCAAAAATTCGCGCTTGCCTCGACGCCGGCCGCCACGTATAGTTTGCGCTCTTTTGCGATTGAGAATTTAAGATTTATGCGACGACCCAAAGGCATCAAAACGAAGAAGTCCGTGTCCAAGCGGTTCAAAATAACCGGCACCGGCAAAGTTCTGCGCCATCACGCCGGCAACCGGCACCTGGCGCAAAGCAAAAACGCCAAGCGCCACCGCCATCTCCGCGGCGCGGTGGTGGTTGACCCGACCGATGCCTATCGCATCACGCAAAACCTGCCCTTCAGCCACTGATTTTTCCATCAACTCTCAACCCTCAACTTTCAACTGATTCATGCGAGTTACCAACGCCGCCGCCTCCCGCAAACGCCGCAAACGGATGGTCACAGCCGCCAAAGGCTACCGGGCGCGCCGCTCCAACCTTTACCGCTACGCCTCTGACGCCGTTGACCACGGCCGCCAGTACGCCTACCGCGACCGCCGCGTCAAGAAACGCACCTTCCGTTATCTCTGGCAGGCGCGCATCAACGCCGCCACCCGCGCCGCCGGCCTCACTTACAGCCGGTTTATTGAAGGCCTCAAGGCCGCCAAATGCGCGCTCGACCGCAAGGTGCTCGCCGACATCGCCGCCACCGATGCCGCCGCGTTTGGCGAACTGGTGACCATCGCCAAAAACGCGCTGAAGGCCAAGCCCTCGGCCACACTCGCGAAGGCGTAATCGAGTTCAGCAACCCATCTTAACGGGCGGCCCGAAAAGGTCCGCCCGTTTTTGTTTTCAAGGAAGGAATGCTGGATTTGCACGGCCGCAGGAGCGCCGGCCTCCGGCACGGCTCGTTGAGGTTTGTTTCAACCATCGCGCTGCTGGAAGCCGGCGCTCCAGATGCAGCGCTCAACTGCGACCTGAAAATTATTCCGAAAAACGTGACACCGTTTTGCCTCCCGGACGGAGGATTTCATGCATGATGTCATTGACGATGCCGGGAGAAACGGGCTTTTCCAGCACTTTGACAATATGGGTGTGAGCGGTGGTGTCCGCGACCACATCGCCGCCGAAACCGGTGGTGAGCACCACCGGCAAATCGGGCCGGACTTCAAACACCCGTTTGGCCAGCTCCACACCCGTCAGGCCCGGCATGGTGAGATCGGTGAAGAGCAAATCAAATTCACCTGGCCGGGCGAGAAATTCCTTCAACGCTTCCTGCGGATTGGAGCAGGCGGTCACGAGATAACCGGCTCGCGACAGCATCTGGTTGAGCACATTGCAAATGGGCGGTTCATCATCCACCAGCAGGATATGCTGGCCGGAACCGGGCGGAGCGGGCTTTGACGCTGGCAGCGGAACCGTCTGTTTTTTTTCCTGAACCGGAAGAAAGATTTGAAATTCCGTGCCCTGGCCCAACTGGCTTTGCACCAGGATGACGCCGTCGTGGCTCTTGATGATTCCGTGAACGACGGACAGGCCCAGCCCCGTGCCCTGCCCCGGCTCCTTGGTGGTGAAAAACGGTTCGAAGATGCGGTTCAGCAATTCTCCCGGCATGCCGCAACCGTTGTCGCGGACGGAAAGGCGGGCGTACTGGCCCGGGCGCAGATCGGGGTGTTGATTCGCAAACGCCTCGTCCACGCGTTTCGGTTCCAGTGCAATCTCCAGCCGGCCCGGACGTCCGCGCATGGCGTGTTCGGCGTTGGTGCAAAGATTCATCATGACTTGATGAATTTGGGTCGAGTCGGCCAGCACCGGCGGCGTGGGATTGAGCCGTTGAACGATCTCAATGGTGCTCGGCAGGGCCGAACGCAGGAGTTTGAGCGCCTCGGTCACCACGGGCTGAAGATCAATGACCTGCCGTTCCTGCCGCTGCCGCCGGCTGAACGCCAGGATCTGTTGCACGAGATTTTTAGCCCGGTCGGCGGCGGTCAAAATTTGTTTGAGATATTCCTGGGATTCCGGACGACCCTCCAGCTCCTCAAACGCGAGATGGCTGTACGGAATGATAACGGCCAGGATGTTGTTGAAATCGTGGGCGATGCCGCCGGCGAGTGTGCCGATGGCTTCCATTTTTCGGGCTTGCTGGAGTTGTTCCTCCAGCTTCCGCCGCGATTCCTCGGAACGCCGCCGCTCCGCGATTTCGTGGTTGAGCGATTCATTTGCCCGGGTCAATTCCACCGTTCGATCCGCCACGCGCTGTTCAAGCTGGGCGTGCGCCTGCTGCAAGGCGGTATTGCTGCGGGCGATCTGCCGCGTGCGGTCAATGCCGACCCAGGCCAGCCAGGCCATCAGCCCTGCCAGCAGCAAAACGACCGGCGCGAACCAGATTCGTTGCTGGAGCGGCACCGTTAGAACGGTGAAAGACAAAGTCGCGGGATTCACGCTCACATTGCCATCCACGTCGCGCGCCCGCACTTCCAGCTGGTGACTGCCGGAGTCCATGTCCGGCAACGGCAAAGTTTGTTTTGGCCAAGGCTCAAAGCGTGACCAAGGGCCGTCGTCCACGCGCCAGGAATAACGGAAACTGGCCGGGTTGTTTTCCTTCCCGAAACGCCGCAAACCGCGGAACATGACCGGCAGCGAAGCGCCTTTGCGCACTTCGGTCGAGGACGCCAGGATTTTTGTGACCGGAGGAATGCGGGATGGCTGATAGCGCAGCACCCCCTCCGACGCGCCCAGCCAGAGGTTGCCCGCCGGGTCCGCCACCGTCACGTTCACCAACGCGTCGCCGGGGGTTTGCAGATATTCCAAATCCAGCGTCCCGGGTTCCTTGCGGATGAAAACGCCGCCGTGGCTGGACAAATAAATGGTTTTCTTGTCCCACCCAAACTTCGGCTGGGAAAAATCACCGGGAACCGTCGTCCAGCCATTCCCCGAATACAGGCTGCAACCGGGGTGTCCCGACCGTCCGCCGCTGAAAGTGAAAAGGGCCTCGTTCGAACTGGTCAATGACGCGACGAACCCGCTGTCCGGAAACGCCGTCACCTGATGCCAGTCACCGGTGGGCGCGATAGCTTGTTCATAAAGACCGGAATAGCCATAGAGCCAACACCGGCCCGCACCAGACACCCAAACTGGATAGGTCAATGGCGGCGGCGCCGGCTGGAGCGGCTGCCATTCGACCCGGCCATCGCTCACCAGCGCCAGGCCGTAGTGATTGTCATCGCGATTATGCGCCACCACCCAAAGTTGGTGCGGCGGTGAGGGTGTCACCGCCGTCAATTGCCGGTTGCGAAATTCCGGCGGCGACAAGTTCGTCGTTTTTCCCTGGCGATAGTGCATGACCACGCCGTTGCCGTTGCCGTCGTGACCGGAAATCCAAAAACCATCTTCCTCGTCTGGCCTGATGTCTTCGACCACTTCCTGACCAATGTCCACTGGCAGGCTGACCGCCGGGTTCAGGGGATCCGTCACCAACCATTGATTCCGGCTCGTGTCCCAGATCATGGCCAGGCCGGCTTCATTCAAGACTTTGAATTTTCCTGGAGGCAAAATCTGGAATTTTCCACCAGCGCACACCACGACGTTGGATTCCCCGGCAAACCAGATGCGGCCCCGCGCGTCCGTTCCCACGGGCGGCGGCAGTTGCGGATAGGCAGCCCATTCCCCCGCCCGATACGTCCACCGTACCACCGCGCCGTAACCGACGCACCACAGCGAACCGTCTGGAGCCTCGCGCAAGTGATAAAACCGCGCGTCGCTCTGGCAGGGAACCGGCGCCGACGCGCGCACAAATTTTTCTCCATCCCAAAGACAGAACCAAAGCCGTCCCTGGGTGGCATTGTATTCCACCGCCGCCACCCTCCCGTCGCGCGTGGCACAAACCAGCCGGGTGTGGCTGTTGGAGCAGGACTGCCATTGGCCCTCTTTCAAGATCAACAACTGATGTTCGCCCTGCGCAAACAGCGTGCCGTCCCCGGCTTCGGCCATTTGCAGGACGCAATCCTCCGCCTCGTAGCCAAGGTTGGCCGGCAACCCCCATTGTTCTCCCTGCCGCTGCGCCCAACCGTGCGGCGTCAGCGCAAATTGCCGGCCGGTTGTATCCCGAAAATAACCGATGACATAATTCATCGGAATTCCATTGGTGCGGGTGAAGGTCTGCCACTGGCCGTTCTTCAGGGAGGTCAAACCGCCCGGCGGGATGCTGGGGTCCGGCCATTGATCGCAGGCAAACCACACCGTGCCATCCGGGCCCGCGTCAATTTCCCGCACATTGGAATTCGCCAGCCCGGCCAGCGAACCCCGGGGATCATATTTTAGGCGTTGATCATCGAAAACGCCCGCCCCGGCGTCCGACCCCACCCAGAGTTCACCGTTCGTCGTCACGCACACAGCGCGCATAAACGTGCTGGGCAATCCCGCATTGGTGCCAAACCGTTCCCACTCGAAGCCGTCAAACCGGCGCAGCCCGTCTTCCGCCGCCACCCAGGCCGTCCCGTCCGGCGTGAATGCAATGTCGAAGACCCGTTGGCGCGTCAGCCCCGCGTCGGTCGCGTAGGAGGTGATTTGCCAGGGCTGATCGTACGCCGGCCCGATCGCATCGCCGGTTGACCCCGCAAAACTGCGGAACCCCCATAAAATCAGGGGGAAACCGACTAGCAGGCAAAACCGCCTGGACGCGGTCGAAATGCTCAACCCGATCCGCTGACTGGAGGCAACCAACCCGGCAGGGAAATTATAAGTGGTCGAAATCTTCGGGCGTTGCATGGTTGTTAACATTTTATCCCAAAAATTCGCATCGCACAAGTTGGAGAATCCTCTCCTTTTGGCTGTTCATCCACCGCCGCGTTTTCTAATTTCTGTCACTTGGATTATGTCGCTCCTGAACGAAATTGAACCATTGAAACAAACCGCGCTCGCCGAACTCAAGGCGGCGCCCGACCCCGCCGCCCTCGAACAAACCAAGGGCGCCTGGCTCGGCGCCAACGGCAAGTTCACCGCGCTGATGAAACAACTCGGCACGCTCTCAAAGGAGGATAAACCCGCCGCCGGCAAACTCATCAACGCCGCCAAAATCGCCCTCGAAGCCGCGCTCGCCGAACGCCGCTCCGAACTCGAACTCAAGGCCGCCCTGCCCAAGGAACCGACCGATTTCACCCTGCCCGGACGCCGCCGCGCGCTCGGCAAACTCCATCCGCTCACGCAGGTCACCGAGGACATCGTCCGCGCCTTCCGCAAGCTCGGCTTCGCCGTTGCCGACGGCCCGGAAATTGAGGACGAGTATCATTGCTTCGATGCGCTGAACACTCCCGCCGACCATCCCGCCCGCGACACCCAGGACACTTTCTACCTTGCCAACGCCGCCCCGACCGCGGAATCACGCATCACGTCTCACGCATCACGCGACTCCCTTTTACTCCGAACGCACACAAGTTCAGTGCAGATTCGAGTAATGAAAAGTCAACCCCCGCCGATCCGCATTATTGTCCCCGGCCGCGTTTATCGCCGCGACAACGCCGATGCCACACACAATCCGACCTTCCAGCAAATCGAAGGGCTTTACGTGGACAAAGGCGTCACCGTCGGCGACCTCAAAGGCACGGTCGAATTCGTTTTCAAGGAACTGCTGGGCAAGGATGTGAAGATTCGTTTCCGTCCGCACTATTTCAGCTACACTGAACCGAGCTTCGAGATTGATTTCAGCAATGCGCTCGTGAAAAAGCTGGGCAAGGACTGGCTGGAAATCGCCGGCTGCGGCATGGTGCATCCGCAAGTGTTCGAGAACGTCGGCTACGATCCGGAGGTCTGGACCGGCTGGGCGTTCGGTTTCGGCATCGAACGCATCGCCATGATCCGCTACGGCATCAACGACATCCGCCTCTTTTACGAAAACGACGTGCGGTTTTTGAGGCAATTTTAATTTGGGCAAAATCTTTTATGAACCACCAAACCGCGTATCAAGATTTCACTGCTCGCTTCAAGCTGCTTATCAGCAAGAATCCACATTTAATCACCACGACGTTGAGCAACATTTTTACGATGCGGCTGATTGGAAATAAAACTCATGGTGACTTGGCTGAAATTGCGATTGCGGAGTTTATCAACCAATTCATGTATGACTTCAAATCCGTCCATACAGGAAAAGACCTTTACCGCGCCAAGCAACATGAGGAAGACATCAAGGTCATCAATGAAATCACAAAGGTGGAATTCCCGATAAGCCTCAAGGCTTACGGCGATGGCCCGTTGCAACTTTCCACCGACAAGAACTTCCTGATGTTTCCCAAACTCAAAGGAATGGGGACGTTGATTAACAAAAAAGAACACATCGCGAAATTATGGCTCGACCCGGTTTTTGCCGAGTTCAGCAATATCAATGTGTTCCCGCTCATCTACGACGAGAAAAAGCAACGCTGCAACATTCTCGTTTTTAATTATGAGCTGGCAAAAAAGCGCATCTCTCGCATTGCTTTTGAAGAAGAAGGCAAGGGACGCAAACATCCTGTTTTCCGTTTTTACGACGCCGAAGATGATTATGTTTGCGAGGTGCGCTATGGCGGCGGCACGGCCAACGCGCTGCAGCGCGGACTTTGGACAAACACGAAAAACGGCATAAAGTATTTTGACAGTGTTACGAACGGCTGGATTGATTATTCGCACAATCACGTCCTGGTGAAATTATTTGCCCACGCCTTGATTGCAACGAGCAAAGGCCACGAAGCGGCCTTGGTGAAGCTGAAGGAAGACATTGACGAGCAGAAACGGCAGTCGAATCTCAAATAAAATGCACACGCTGAACTTATTTGACGACATGGTGGTTGATGCCCCCGCAACGGAGGGCATTAAATACGCCGGGTCAAAACTCAAGTTACTGCCGCATATTCTTCAGCTCGTCAACAAAGTCAGCCCCAAAACGGTGCTGGATGGTTTTGCCGGAACGACGCGAGTTTCGCAAATGCTGGCACAAACCGGCCATCGCGTAATTGCAAATGATATTTCCGTCTGGTCGAAAATTTTCGGGACATGCTATCTGCTCAATCCTCATTCCGAGGAACATTATCAACCTTTGATTGAACATCTCAGCGCGCTGCCGGGAAAAGACGGCTGGTTCACGGAACATTACGGCGGCGAACCGAACAGCGGCTCGTCGGTGGGCGCAGACAATCTCAAAAAGCCGTGGCAAAAACATAATACACGACGGCTCGACGCGATTCGTGAAGAAATTGAACGCCTTGCACTTTCGGAAGCTGAAAAAGCCGTGCTGTTGACAAGCCTCATCTTCGCGCTCGATGAAGTAGATAGCACGCTTGGCCATTTCGTTTCATATCTGAACGACTGGTCACCACGCTCCTTCAATGAATTGCAGCTTAAAGTTCCCCGGCTTATTCCGCAGACCGGGCTTCACGCTGTTCATCAAGGTGACATTTTTGATTTAGTGCCAAAAGTCGAAGCCGACCTTGCCTATTTCGACCCGCCGTATGGTTCCTGCAATGAAAAAATGCCGCCTTCACGAGTCCGCTATGCGGCCTATTATCATCTTTGGACTTCAATCTGCCTTTACGACAAGCCGGTTCTGTTTGGCAAAGCCAAGCGGCGTGCGGACACTTCGGACACCGTCACTAACTCGGTTTTTGAAGATTTTAGAAAAAGCGATTCGGGCCGTTTTGTCGTCGTAGAAGCTATCGAACGCCTGCTGAAAACCACTCGCGCCGGACACATCATTCTGTCCTACAGTTCTGGTGGACGAGCGACGGCAGCGGAATTGAATGAGGTTATCGCGTCGGCAGGACGATTGGTTGAAGTGCTGGAAATTGATTACCGAAAAAATGTCATGGCCGGGATGCGCTGGACAAATGAGTGGGTCAACGATGCTGCGTTGCCGAACAAAGAGTTTCTATTTTTGATCGAGAAATAAGTTATGACTCAATTTTGCGACAATGTGTTTTGTGAAAACGAGGCCGTAAAGACAGTGCCTGTGTCGGTTAAGCGTCCTGAAGATTCAGAGCGAAAATTCTGCGCCGCTTGTTACGAGGCTTACACCATCGGCGTCCAACACGGTTGCATTAGCGAAAATTCGAAAGTTTATTCAGGAAGCCAATCCGTTCGTGCAAAATAATTTTCCCAAATGAAAGTAACTCTCAACTGGCTCAAACAATACGTTGATTTCGAGTGGTCGCCCGAACAACTGGCGGAGCGGCTCACCATGCTCGGCCTCGAAGTCGAGGGCATCCACAAAACCGGCGGCGAGTTCGACGGCATCGTCGTCGCCCAAATCCTCACCCGCGACCCCGTGCCCGGCTCGGACAAGCTCTCCGTCTGCAAAGTCGCCGACGGCAAGGGCGAGCGAGTCATCATTTGCGGCGCGCAAAACCACAAGCCGGGCGACAAGGTCCCGCTCATCCTGCCGAACTTCGCCCTGCCGCTGAAGCCGGGCGACAAGGAACCGTTCGTCATCAAGGAACGGAAAGTTTTCGGCATCACCAGCCACGGCATGATGTGTTCGCCGCAGGAACTCGGCCTGCCGGACAAGGTGGACGGCCTGCTTATCCTGCCGCCGGACGCCAAGATCGGCCAGCCCTTCGCCGAATATCTCGGCCGCACCGGCGGCGACGTGGTGTTCGATCTCGAAATCACGCCCAACCGGTCGGATTGGAACAGCGTCATCGGCATCGCCCGCGAAATCGCGGCGGTCACCGGCAATAAACTGAAAATGCCGTCCGTCGAGATTCACGCATCACGCATCACGCATCACGTTTCCGACCTTGTCTCCGTCCGTCTGGACGACCCAGACCTATGCCCGCGTTACACCGCTCGCGTCGTCAAGGGCGTAAAAATCGGTCCCAGTCCGGACTGGCTCCGAACCACCTTGGAAAAAGTCGGCATCCGCAGCATCAACAACGTCGTGGACGTGACGAATTACGTGATGCTCGAAATCGGCCAGCCGCTGCACGCATTTGATTATCATTTGATCTCCCGTAGCAGCGGACGTGAGTCCGCTCAAATTAAGTCGGAGCCGACTGACGTCGGCTGCCACGGCAAGCCGACCATCGTCGTCCGCCGCGCAAAGGCCGGCGAGGAGTTCATCACGCTCGACGGCCAGAAACACAAGCTCGGCACCGAAAACCTCCTCATTGCCGATAAAGAAAAAGGCATCGCGCTCGCCGGCGTCATGGGCGGGCAGAATTCCGAGATCAAGGACAACACCGTGGACGTATTGATTGAGAGCGCCTATTTCTCGCCCACGAACATCCGCCGCACGAGCAAGACGCTCGGACTGCGCACCGACGCCAGCTATCGTTTCGAGCGCGGCGCGGACATTGACATCAACGACTGGGCCGGCGCCCGCTGCGCGCAATTGATTCTCGAAACCGCCGGCGGCCAGCTCGCCGAGGGCCTCGTGGACGCCTACCCGAAGCCGGTCAAGCCAAAGGAAATCACGCTGCGCCATCACAAGGTGAACGAGTTGCTCGGCATCGAGCTTCGGCCTGAAGAAATCGAGTTTTACCTCGGCCAGCTTGGTTTGAAAAGCATCGGCCGCAAGGCGCGGCCAGTCGGTGCAAATGCCGCGCCGGAACCGGTGACGTTTCAAATTCCCGACCTTCCGCGTGGACTTGAAGCGCGAGGTGGATTTGATTGAAGAAATCGCCCGCCTGCATGGCGTGGACAAAATTCCGTCCACCCCGCCGCGCGGCGCGCTTGGCACGAACGCATTCGACGCGACACACGACGTCTTGGCGGAAGCGCGACGGATTTTGAGCGGGCTGGGCTTGAACGAAGCACAGGGGCAAACGCTGATCGCGAATGCCGAATGCCGAATGCCGAATGCCGAATTGGCTGCGCTGGCAAATCCGCTGAGTGCGGACATGGACGTGCTGCGTCCGAGCCTGCTACCGGGATTGATTCATTCGTTGCGACACAACCTCAGTCGGAAAAATTACGACGTGGCGCTGTTTGAAGTCGGACGGGTGTTTAAAAATGTAGCGCAGACGTCTCCGTCTGCGGGTTCGCCGGGCGTCCCGCCCGGCGGCGCGACTGGAAGTCGCGCCAACTCGCAGGCTGGAAGCCTGCGCTACGTTGAAGAACGCCGGGTGGCCATCGCGCTCACCGGGCAGCGTGCCCTGCCCTTCTGGAGCGGCAACGAACGTGACGCCAAGTTTGACGCCTGCGATTTGAAGGGCGTGCTGGAGGAATTTTTCGAGCAATTCGGTTTGCGCGGAATGACGTTCACGCGCCAACCGGAAAGCACCGCGCTGTTTCTCGAATCAGCCGTCATTTTGCAGGGCAAAAATCAAGTTGGCGAGCTCGGCCAATTGTTGCCCGCACTCGCGAAGAAATATGATTTGCGCGATGCCGTGCTGCTGGCGGAATTGAATCTGGATTTGCTGCTGGCGCGGCGGAATCCGGCCAAGTCATTCAAGCCGTTGCCCGCGTTTCCCGCCATTCGCCGGGACGTGGCGATGATGGTGCCCGAAGCCACGACGCACGACGCCGTTTTGCAGGTGGTGAAGCAGGCCAAACCGGCGAACCTGGAAGCGGTGGAATTGTTCGACGTGTTCCGCGGCAAAAACGTTCCCGAAGGCCAAAAGAGCCTGGCTTACGCCTTCACCTACCGCGCCGCGGACAAAACGCTGACCGACGCCGAAGCCAACACCGCGCACACGAAAATCGTGGAGGCGTTCAAGGCGCAGTTGCAGGCGACGGTGCGGGAATGAATTTGAGAACGCAGCAGCTGTCGGCAGCCCGCCGTAAAATCAAAAAGCGAAAAGTGCGGCGCTCTGCCGAGGCGCCGCTACGCCGGCAAAATTACTCCGTCTGAACGAACGGCGGGATGGGGCAATCCAGTGTGTCGGCGACGGCGCGGAGCAATTCAGCCTCATTTTCCGTCATCACACCATCGGCGCCGACCGTATAGACACAGGCTTCAATCAAATTCTTTTTGATGGTTGGCACGGCCTGCGTGAGACGGTTGAGCGCGGCGTCAATCTGGTCCACACCGCATTGTTCGCCCGGCAGCAGCGCCAGATCGGCGCCGTCCGGCGCGCGCAGATACGGCGCGCCGGTGGCAAAGGCTTTCTGGATTTCGCCGGCATCGCTGCTGCCGACATTGGCGAGCGCGGACAGCACGACGGCGCAATCCGGCACGAGCGGCTTGAGCGTGTAGATCTGGGCGACCGGCGGACGCGCTCCGCTGAATCTCGGCGTGAGATGGCGAAGCACGATTTTTTGCAGCACGAATTCAAACATCTCAATCTTGCCGTCGCTTTCGATGAGCCACTGGAGCGTTTGCGAAAATTGGTTGAACTGCTCCGGGCGCAACTGCCGCAGCGCGCCCAGCGCAAGATTGACAATCGGCAAATGCGCGTGCTGGGCGGCTGCCGAAACATCGGGATACAACGCAACGGTCTTTTCCTGAATTGCCAGATCAACGCGTTTGGCCAGTTCGGCGAGCTGCGTCGCGCGCATCGCTTCATCCGGACTGAGCAGCATCGCGTAAATCAGCGCCACGGCATCAAGAGGTTCGCGCGCGGCGGCTTTGATGCATTCGGCTATTGAATCGCGCAATTGCTCGGCGTATTTCAAATGCAACGGCGTGGGATTGCCGAGATTAGGCAGGACGGAATGCGACCGGATGGCCGGCGGCGTGGAGGTGCTGTCCGAGGCAATGATGGCGCCGCCCAGCACGGCCTTTAAAAGGTCCGGCATTGGCTTGGGCGTGTGTTCCAGCTCGGAAATCGCGGCGCGTTTGACCACTTCGATTTGCTTCTCATCCAGCGGCGGAAATGTGCCGTCCCAAGTTGGATCAATGGCGCGGACCCGGTCGGGAATCGGCGGATGCGTGGCCAGGAGACCGAAGAACGGTTCGCCCAGGCCGTTGCCAAAAAACATGTGGCACATGTCGGGCGCGTGCTCGGATTCGAGGCGCGAACCGTAACCATACTGGCCGATTTTCTGAAGCGCGCCGGAGAGTCCACCGGGATTGCGCGTGAATTGCACGGACGAAGCATCAGCCAGAAATTCGCGCTGGCGGCTGACGGCGGCCTGAATCAAACGGCCAAAGAAAACGCCGATGGCTCCGAGGAGGATCAGCGCCAGACCGATGAGCGGCAATGCGTTGTTGTCGCGGCTGCTACGGCTGCGCGCGCTTAAAAGAACCCGGCCAATGGTGGCGATGCAAAGCAGGCCAAAAATGATGCCTATGAGCCGGAGGTTCAGCCGCATGTCGCCGTTCAAAATGTGGCTGAATTCGTGGCCGATGACGCCCTGCAACTGGTCGCGCGAAAGCATCTGGATGCAGCCGCGCGTCACGCCGATGGCCGCGTCGCCGGTCGTGTGGCCGGCGGCGAAGGCGTTGATGGCGCGTTCTTCATCGAGCACATAAACCTGCGGCACAGGCACGCCGGAGGCGATGGCCATTTCCTCGACCACGTTGAGCAGCTTGCGTTCGTCCGGGTCGGTGGTATTGGAATTCACGAGCCGTCCGCCCATCAACGTGGCCACGGAGCCGCCGCCACCGGCCAGTTCATTCGTTTTGTAGGCGCTGCCGATGAAAATCACGGCCAGCACCCCGACGGTGACGCCGAGGAAAAGTTTTGGATCCCACAGGACGAGCTGGGCCTGTCCATCGTAATGATGCTGGTGCGACAGGGCGCCGTTAAAAATAATCAGCCCGACGAAGTAGCAGGCGACCACGATGGCCGCCACCGCGAGGATAAAGTAAAAAACGAGAAGCTTCGTTTTGCGGCGGGTCTTGTCCTGTTGGGCGAAAAAATCCATTTTAATTTATGTAGCAGCCGAGGTAACGAGGCTCGCTATTTCCGATTTACGATATACGATTTACGCGATGTGCTTGGCTTGCAGCAAGACTCGTCAATCGAAAATCCAATATCGTAAATAAATCAGAGCCTCCTCACGTCGGCTGCTACGTGTGATTTACTAAAAGGAAACTTTGGGTGCGTCCTTTTGCTCCGGCTTGTCCACGACAAACAGTTCCGCCGCGCTGAAGTTGAACATGCCGGCGATGAGGTTGCTCGGAAACACTTCGCGGTCGGTATTATAGACCATGACGGAATCGTTGTAAGCCTGCCGCGCGAACGAAATTTTATTTTCCGTGGACGTCAACTCCTCGGTGAGCTGCATCATGTTCTGGTTGGCCTTGAGGTCGGGGTATTGTTCGGAAACCATCATCAGGCGGCTCAACGTGCCGGCGAGGCCGCTTTCGGCGGAGACGAGACCTTTCATGGCGCCGGCATCGCCCGGATTGGCGGCGGCGGCCTGCGAGGCGGCATAAGCGATGTTGCGCGCCTTGGTGACATTCTCCAGCGTCTCGCGTTCGTGCTTGATGTAGCCCTTGGCGATCTCGACCAGGTTCGGAATCAGGTCGTAGCGGCGCTTGAGCTGCACGTCAATCTGCGCGTAGGCATTTTTGTAGCGGTTGCGCATCGTGACGAGCTTGTTGTAAACGCCAACGACGAAGCCACCCAGGCCCAACACCACCACCACGAGCACAACAACTGCGATAATCAGTCCAATAGCCATAAATTTCCTTTGTTGAATTTGAATTACAATTAGGCCAAAGCCCGCCGACCGGCAATGATAATTTGCCCGTCTTTTTGGAATCGGGGTTGGGAGTTCCGCCTTCAGGCGGTTTACGAGTAACAACCAAACTGACCGCCTAAAGGCGGGACTCCAAACAACACGAACGCCGTTTCACGGTTCCACCAGCACCGGCATCCCCACCCAGACGAGCTTGCTCAAATATTCCGCGTCCCAGTTCGCCAGCCGGAAACAGCCGTGCGATTCCGTCCGCCCCACCTGCTCCGGCGACGGCGTGCCGTGAATGCCGTAGCCGGTCTTGTCCAGACCAATCCACGCCACGCCTACCGGATTGTTCGGACCGGGCGGGATGATCAATTTTTGGTCCGAATTTTTTGCTTCCGGCGATTCGGGAAACAACACCGGATCGAAGGTGTAATTCGGGTTCGGCGCGACCACGACCACATGCAGTTCGCCGACCGGCCGTTTCTCGACGTTCGCGGCGATGCTGCACGGGAAATGCGCGAGCAGATTCGTCTGCGCGCCGAACGCCTCCAGAAATTTTCCCGACAGATGAATGACCGCGAACGCCGCCTTGTCCGCCGGGGCCGGATACTCCACGGCGGGAATTTTCAAAACCGTGCCGGCGGCAAGGTTGGTCCAGTTCACGCCCAGATTGAGCCGCCGGATGAGTTCGGGATGCGAATGGCTTTTTTCCGCGACGAGTTCGAGTTCGGTTTCGTAATCGAGCACCGTTTGCTGTGACTTGGCCAGCCAGGTTTTGCCGAGCGGCTGGAGCCGCGCCAGGTCGTTCGACGTGACCGTGTAAGTCGTCAACAACGGCGCGTCCAGCATGAGCCGCCCCCGGGTGTTCGTATCGAGCGAACCGGTCGGGGGCAGGTTTTGGAATTCTTGAAAAACCGCAATCGCCGCCCGCGTTTGCGAACCGAGCGTGGCATCAATTGAACCCGGCGAAATCGCCCGGCGCGCCAAAGCCACCTGCGCCTCAAACACGCCGCGCACCGATCGCGGAAAATCAGCCGGTGATTCGGGAGCCACAATGAACGGCTTCAGTTGCGGCTTGCGTATGACGGTCGTGGTGGGAGCCGGGGTTTTCTGTGACGGATGCTCGTGGCGCCACCCAAACCACGCCGCGATCACGAGCACCGCCAGCGCCAGCAGCCAGCCCCAGCCGCCGTGCCGGTTGCGGCGCGGTCGGGATGGCGAAGACTTGGAATTGCGGCGCACGCGGAGATTAAGCCACAAGTGCGGCCCCGACCCAAGTTTGAAGTCAACGATGTGTGACCGTTTGGAGTTCCGCCTTCAGGCGGCTGGAAGTGGCGTTTGGCCGAACCGCGTAAACGCGGAACTCCGAGCACCGGGGTCACGACGCATCCGGAATCAATGTTGATTCAGAACCGCGTTGCCAATCAGTTTCGCGGCGTCATCGTAGCTGGCCAGTCCGGTGTTGACGACCAGGTGGTAAAGCAGCGGGTTGTTGACATCGGCGTTGAAACCCCTTTCTGTGACACGCCAGGCGCATCACCACCGCTGCAGCTTCAGCATACTGCCGGCGCAACCGCTTTCGATGCCGCGGAAATGATTTGATGACAACTGATCCAAAGGATTAATCGCCGTCACCAGTTCATGGCTGCGCGAGCATTTCACGGTAGGCGAACAAAATTTGCTCCACCAGCAGCGACTGCGCGACCGGCTGGCCATCCAGCATCGTTAACGGCACGATGCCGAGCACGCTCTGGGTGATGAAAATGCCTTCGGCGTTCCGCAACGCTTGGGGCTTGATGACGCGTTCGTTCACCGGCAGGCCGAGCGACCGGCAGATATCCAAAACCACTGCTCGCGTCACCCCGGGCAGCGCGCCGCAACTCGTGGGCACGGTGCAAATTTTTCCGCCGCAAATCCAAAACAAATTGCCGCCCGCCGTCTCGACCGCCTCGCCATTCGTGTTGACGAGCAAAGCCTCATTGGCGCCTTTTTCAACGGCTTCCCTGCGCGCCATGATGTGCGTGAGCTTGTTCAGGGTTTTAAACGATGACAGCGGATCGCCCGCCAGAATGCGACGGGACGACGTGACGAGCCGCCACCGGATTGGAGCGCCGGCCTCCGGCACGGCGTGCAACGTCATCACGACCGTTGGCCGACTGCCGGCGGCGGCGTGTAACCGCGTTCGCCCGGCCCGCGTGTCAGCGTCACGCGCAAAACCGCTTCGGGCATCTGGTTTTGTCTGATGAGCTGTCCGACAATTTTCTCCAACTCCTCCGGCATGAACGGGCATTTGATTCTCAGGAAATCCGCGCCGCGCATCATCCGCTCCAGATGCTGCGCCAGGCGAAACGGCCGTCCGTTGACCACGCGCACAGTTTCAAACAGCCCGTCCCCGTACAAAAAACCACGATCATTGACAGGAACGACCGCCTGCGTTTCGGGTACAAACCGGCCATTGAGAAAAACGAGCATGCAGGTATTTAACGCAAAAAAGTTGGAGTTCAAGCTTTAGCTTGTCAGGCGAAACAAGCTGAAGCCTGAACTCCAACTTCGGCGAAATTCAACACCGCCCGGAAACCCGCCGCCTTGGCCAGGGTTTCCTCGTATTCCGCTTCGGGATTTGAATCCGCCACGATACCGGCGCCAACGTTGAAATGCGCCAGGCCGTCTTTGCAAACCGCCGTGCGGATGGTAATGCTTAACTGGCTTTCGCGGTTAAAGCCGAGATAGCCGTGACAGCCGCAATACGGCCCGCGGGCGATGGGTTCCAGTTCATCAATGATTTCCATCGCCCGGAATTTCGGCGCGCCTGTGATGCTGCCGCCGGGGAAACATGCCGCCAGCGCCGCCAGATGCGTCACGTCTTTTCGCAACCGTCCTTCCACCGTCGAGACCAGATGCTGCACCTGCGCGAACCGTTCGAGCCGCGCCAGCTCCGGTGTCTGCACCGAGCCGAACTCGCACACCTTGCCGAGATCGTTGCGGAGCAAATCCGTGATCATCACCAGTTCCGCCAGCTCCTTCGGACTGGTCTGGAGTTCGTAGGCCAGTTGCGCGTCGCGTGTCGAGTCGGCATTGCGCGGGCGCGTGCCCTTGATGGGCCGCGTCTGGATGTGCGAACCGCTCAGGCGCAAAAATTGTTCCGGCGACGACGAAACCACCTGGTAATCGCCGCAATCGAGGAACGCGGAGAACGGCGCGGGTGAAACCGCGTTCAGGCGTTGAAACATTTCCCAGCCTGTTCGGTTGGTGGGGCGAGCGTCCTCGCGAGCCGGCTCGTCAGCAGCCTCGCCCCACCGTGGCAGCTTCGCGGTCAGCCGCTGCGACAGGTTCACCTGATAAATGTCCCCGGCGCGGATGTACCGCTGGGCGCGCTCGACCTTCGCAATGAAATCAGCACGGGATAGATTCGCCAGTAGCCGCGTTTGTGAAAACGCGGCCGTTTTAATCGAATCATTTGTCGGCGTTTTCACAAACGCCGCTACGGATGACAGTTTCTCCCGCCAAAACCCCATCCGCTCCCCTGCCCGCTTTTCGCTGCGCGAGCCATCGGCATCCAACCCGGTCGAGACAATGAAAGTTTTTCCAAGGTGATGGTCGAAAACGACGAGGCTGTCGTAAAATCCGAGGTGACAATCGGGTAATTCGAGGTCGTTGACGGCGCGGCGCGGGAGTTTCGGCTCGGTGAAATTTTTCAGGTCGTAGCCCCAGCAGCCGAAACAGCCGCCGAGCGGGAACGGCAGATCAATTTCATCCAGCAGTTCGCAGCGCGCCAGCAACGCGTCCAGAATCTGCCACGGGTTGCCGAATTGGACGTGAAACGTGAAACGTGAAACGTGAGGTGCGACCTCGCAGCGCGAGCCGAAGGAACGGAACGTGAGAAATGGTCGCACAGCAACGAAGGAATATCGCGCCGACGGCGAATCGAACGACGACGTGCGCAGCAGGACGACGCATGGTTCATCGCGCAGGCATTCGACCAGCGATTCCGGCGTGTGGCTGGTGGCAATTTCCTGGATCAGCGGGCGCATCACAACACGAAGAATTTAACCACGAATAAACGTAACCGGCCATGTTAAAGCCATACGCCAGCCGCCGCGTCACCGACCCACCCGCAATAAAATCAGCAGATCAATGGCGAAGAAAATCACGATGATGGCCTCCAGCCACAACATCCTTTGCTCGTTCACCTCGGCGTGAAACACACTGTAAAGCTTGTCGAGCTGCGCAAGGCGTTGTTCCACACTGGCACGCCATTGGTCGAGGTAGAAACGGTCACGCGCGCCGAGATAAACGCGGGCGAGGTGCCAGTCGCCGAAAAATTTGGTGATATGCGTGACCTCGTCGGTGAGCTTCGCCACGTCCACGCGAAAACGGCGCAAATGGCGCAGGGTCTTGGTTGCCCCGCCGAACAACGGCAGCCGCCGGCGGTCCAGGTCGTCGTAGGCGCGATCGAGATACGTGTCGAGGCGGCGGTCCATCACGCGAAACTCCTCCAGTTGCAGGTTCGCCAGTTCCAGCGCGTACAACACGTCGTCCACGTAACCCGTCAGCTCCACCACCAGCGCCGCGTCCCAGTCAATCACCGCCAGGTCCGTATTTTCGAACGAGCGCTGGATGCGCAGCACCTCGCCCACCTGCGCTTCGCTCAACTGGCTCGCCGCCGTCTCCGTGAGCAGGCCCGCCACCTCGCGCCGCTGGTCGCTCAGCCAACGGTTTACGTCATTCACCCCGGCCAGGTCCGTCAGACAAAAGACCGTGTAGGCCTCCGGCGGCGGCGGAAACTCCGTGCGCCCCACCAACAAATCCTTGAGGCTGTCGCAGGTCTCCGCGCAAAGTTTCAGCGCCACGGCGTCCAGCGTCTCGCCGTTCTCCAGTTGCGGATTATGGAACGGCATCAGGTCGGCGAGCGCACCCACGGCAAACGTCACCCGCAGCATCACCGTGACCACACCGACATCATAGACACGAATCAACAGGCGGACAGGTGCGCCGTGCAATTGGGCGGGCAACGGACGTGGTTCGATGGCCAGCGGTTTGTAGAGCGGCATGTCCTTCGGCAGCGTGCGGTCCATCCGAATTTCGAACGGGAACGGCTTTTCCGACAGGATTTCCTCCACGCGCGGCGTGATGATTTCATTCGCCACATCAAACGCGTAAAGATAGACCACTTCGCCTTTCATCCTGATTAAACCTACCCCAGTCCCGTGGTTTGTCGAGGAGACCAAATCAAAACGTCGGGAATTTCATTTCAAGTCAGGTCCCGCCTTTTAGATTTGACGCTGTTCGGAAGTTGGCCGTAACTTTGACGCAGGAATCGGAACAAATGTGGCAGAGAAAAAATCCGGTCGTCATTCGATGCTCACAACGAGGGTTATCCCCCCATCAACGAGCCGGCCAGAACTGCCACGATGTTCCTTTTATCGGAGGCGCCCATGCAACCCCAACTTGAATATCTTTGGCTGGAAATAACCACCCGGTGCAATCTGAATTGCATCCACTGTTACGCCGAATCGGGACCCCGCCAAAATTCGGCGGAAACACTTTCCCTGGACGACTGGTGCCTGGCCCTCCGCGAGGCCGCCAGGCTTGGTTGCCGCCAAGTCCAATTTATCGGCGGCGAACCCACCCTCCACCCTGACCTTCCCCGCCTTATTTCCCAGGCCCGTTCTCTGGGGTTCGAATTCGTCGAGGTATATACCAATGGCACGTTATTCAATACTTCGGTAAAGAACGTCTTCCTCCATCACCGGGTCGCGCTGGCTTTCTCGGTCTATTCCGACGAAGCCGCCAGTCACGAAGCGGTAACCCTTCGATCGGGAAGCTTCCAGAAAACAATGGAATCCATCCGCTGGGCCATGGACCAACAACTGCCGGTCCGGGCCGGCATCGTGGAAATGGATGCCAACCGGGCCAGGATGGATTCGACAAAACGTCATCTCCACGAAATCGGCGTTCGACAGGTCAGACACGATCGGATGCGAGGCATCGGCCGCGGAAGTTCCTCGCACGCGGTTGATACGCTGGACGAACTTTGTGGTTCGTGTGTGAAAGACCGGCTCTGTCTCACGGCCACCGGCGCCATTTATCCCTGTGTCTTCTCCCGGTCGCGTCCGGTCGGAAGTCTCAAGGACGGCCTGGCGGCCGCACTCATTGGAAAACAGATGTCGCGGTTTCGGAACGACATGGCTCAAGTCCAGCATTCCAAGACAAAGCGCTATTCAATGCTCAACGAACGAGCTGATGATTTGTGCATTCCCGATGCCCCGCCAGTTCCGTGTGATCCCGCATTCCCGCCAGTCCCGTGCATTCCTGAAGCACCGCCGGTCCCGTGCGATCCCTCACTCCCGCCGGCTCCGTGCGATCCAGCTTTCCAATCAGCTCCCTGACCGGGTCAATTCTTTTGAATGTGCAATAACCATGGATACCAAACCCGCTGTTTAACAACCAGGAGTTGAATTATGAGCATTACCGTTAAGAGCAAAACCGTGGACGTTCAAATAGAAATTGACCGCGATGAAGCGGATGGTCATGTGATCCCATTGGACACGGAGCATGATGAAAATGAAAAAATCTTGCGGATGCATTACTCGCTGATGGGTGAAACCAAACCCATGCTGTCTCCGCTGTTCAGTGAATTCTCAACCGAAGAAAAGATGGCCACCTACCGTTACGACTGGTCGGTCGGCCTCACCTTGATAGACCCTTGTTATTTGTGGAACTGGATGAAAACCATCCGGGAAAAGCGCGCCATGGCCGTTCAACTGCTCATTAACTGCGGCGACAGCGGATACAGCTTCAGCGAACTTTCCGCCGTCCTGCTGACCTTGCAACCGTCCCTCGAAGGCTCGTCATTGTATGACAAGTACGCGGATAAAATCGGGGACAGCCTGGCCAAGGTGTCGGAGATCACCCAACCGTTTAATCAGACGGTCTCAGGTGTCTTCAGGCTTACCGCAGCGATGTCGAATTTAATCAGCTCCGGCGAGAAAAATAACAAAAAATGGTTCATTTACAGGTTTCTGGATGAAAAAAAGAAATGCTGCGCCATTGAATGGAACATCAATCGCAACGTATTCGAGAATTACGGCCCGCTGTTGCGGGGTTCCCTGATTCTGAACTTTCACGGAACCAAAAATGCCGGCAGCAATGGTTCAATCGAAATGCTCCTTCGTCCCCGGCTTGGGTTTGCCAGGCCTGAGATTGCTTATTTGCCGCCAGAGAATGAGTTGGAGGATAAAGACCCGGTTGCTTTATCCATCGAACCCGTCGAAAAAAAGTCCTGAAAATAAAATGGGTGGCGGCTGAAACATTCACGGCCCGCCGGCAGGCCCGCCGCCGCCGATGCCCCCGTCCCCAATTATGGCGATAATCGGCAGGAACATCGCAATCACAATGCTGCCCACGACGAAGGCCAGGAAAATAATCATGACCGGTTCCAGCAGCGACGTCATGGCGCTGACGGCATTGTCCACCTCCTCATCGCAGGTGTCGGCGATTTTCATGAGCATGTCCGGCAGCGCGCCGGATTGTTCGCCCACGTCCACCATGCCGGCAACCATGGCCGGGAAAATCCGGGATTCCTTCAGCGGCCCGGCAATGCTCCCGCCTTCCTTCACGCCGTCGTGGATTTTGGAAATCACGCCGCCCACGACGACGTTGCCAGCCGTTTCCTTCACGATGGTCAATGCTTGAAGAATCGGCACGCCGCTGCCGAGGAGCGTTCCGAATGTTCTCGCAAACCGTGAGAGCACAACCTTCCGGCAAATGGTGCCAACCACGGGCAGGATAAGTTTGAAACGGTCAAACCACCGCCGCCCGCGCCGGGTGCAAATTAGAATCCGCAACGCCACCGCCAGGCCCAGAACAACCATTCCCACCGTCAGAAAATGGCCTCTGAATCCATCGCTGATTTTCAAGACCAGCAAGGTGAACGCCGGCATGGGCCGGCCATTGAGCAGCCCGTCAAAAATCGCCTGGAACCGCGGAATGACAAAGACCAGCAGCAGCGTGATGATGGCTGTTGCCACCACCATCACCGCGACCGGATAAAACATGGCCGACTTGATCTTGCCTTTGATTTTCAGAGCCTTCTCCATGAACTCCGCCTGGCGCCGGAGCACCACTTCCAGAACTCCGCCCATTTCCCCCGCCTTCACCATGTTCACGTAAAGCGGGTTGAACACCCTCGGATGCGCCGCCAAAGCCTCCGACAATGTGCTTCCGCCTTCAATGGCCCCGGCAATGTCCGTGATGACTCGTTTCAGCGCGCGATTCTCCGCCTGCTCCTGCAAGATGCGCAACCCGCGCAGGAGCGGCATCCCCACATCAATCAGCGTCGCCAACTGGCGGGTGAACACCGTGAGCACCGCCGGCTTGATTTTCCCCGCTGGAAGCTGAATCCGCAGTTTGGGCATTTTGGGGACGGCCCAAGCCCTTCCCGGTCGGCGCCAGAAGGACGATGCCTGTGCCACTTTGGTTGGAAACAACCCCATTTCTTTGATCCGCCTCAACGCCTCGCGTTGATCGGTGACCTCCAGCGCGCCTTGGATCTTCAAGCCGCCGGCATCCACCGCCTCATAACAATAGCTCGACATAACAACCTCGTTTCCAGCGCCCACCTCGCCTGGCAGGCGCTCTTGCAGGTTTGGACAATGCCCGAATGCGTTCGTCACGCGGAAGTGGAGATTTGACGCAAAGTCGCGGATACACGGAAACATCAAACGCCCAACGTCGAAGTAACGGACAAGCGAGGTATCATTCGATGTTCGATGTTGAATGTTGGTTGTTCGATGTTTTCCAGTTGCGCCTTGGTGTTTGAAAAATGGCGGAGCCAGACACCAGCCACCGCACCAAGCAGGCATTGGTTATAACTGAAAGAAAACCGCTCCTCTGGCACTTAAACCTTCTTCGCCGCAGCCAGCGCCAATGCCTTGAAAGGATTATTTCCCACCGGCTGCACATCCGGCACCGACGGACCCTGCGCCTGAGCGAAGGCGATCTTTGAACGCAGCAGCAAAGTGCAGCAGCACAAATCGGCGAGCGGCAGCACCACGTTGAAGTTTTTGCCCATGTAACGGTGATGCAACAGGTGGTGCCCGTTCAGCCGGAAGAAGATGCCCGAGCGTTCCACGTGCCGTTTCTTCGGCAGATGCATGCACCAGTGCAGGTATTCATAAGCCGCAAAATACAATGTGCAAGCCATCGCCGCGCCGCACAAAATTCCCCACTTGTGCAGCAGCAGGGCCGGCATCAAAAATGGCAACTGGCACACGGCCACAATGGCCGGCCCGTTCCACCACGCCATGGGAATGGTCTTCTTGTCCCGCTCATCCACCAGGTGGTAGGTGTGGTCCGCCTTGAAAATCCGGTGATGCACCAGCGCGTGCCGTTCAAACGGATACCGGAACCATTTGACGGAACGGTGCATGACATAACGGTGCAGCGTCCATTCGAAGAAGGAGCCGAACATCACCCCGGCAACAAATCCAATGGCGCACCAAAAAACGAACATGGTCATAATTTGCTTTCCACTCTTTAAGACTGAAGGAGAACTTCCGACAAACGGCCAACGAGGACTGAACTCTAACGGTCTTGCTCGCTGGATTCAATTTCGCCCGGATTCGGGCCCGCGCAAGTTATATTTCAACGCAAAGGCGCGAAGGTGGAGCGGCACATTTACAACCGGCCCGCATCCGGCAGCGTGAGTAAAGCCTCCGTGAACTGTCCAAACCACTGTGAAGCAAAATTACGGCAAGAAAAACGCCGTTGCCATCGGGGCTTGACAAAGCAATGAATGAAAACCGAGAGTGCTGTCGCTCTCTGACAAAGACCGCCAACTTATGATCAAATGCGTTTGTGTTTCCTGTGGCCAACCCTTCGTGTCCTCCGATGCCCCCGCGGGAACCGAGGTCAAATGTCCGCGCTGCGGAACCCAAAATACCGTGGCGCCGCCGGAACCCCCGGTGGTCCGGCTCCCGAAATTGAAAAGCCCCGTGGAACGGGAGCCGGGAAATTCGCCGGTCCTGCCGGTGGTCAATCGCATCATTGACAACATCGAAAAGGTGATCGTCGGCAAACATAATGAAATCGTGCTGACCTTGGCGGCGTATTGCGCCGAGGGCCACGTGCTTTTGGAAGACGTGCCCGGGGTGGCCAAGACCATGCTCGCCCGCGCCCTTTCGCGCAGCATCGGTTGCACGTTCAAGCGCATTCAATGCACCCCCGACCTCCTGCCCGGCGACATCACCGGCAGTTCCATTTTCAATCCGCAGACAACGGCATTCGAGTTCCGGCCCGGCCCGCTCTTCGCGCAAATCGTGCTGGCGGACGAAATCAACCGCGCCACGCCGCGGGCGCAGGCCGCCCTGCTCGAAGCCATGGCGGAACGCAAGGTGACCGCCGACGGAACCAACTACGATTTGCCGCCGCCGTTCCTTCTGATTGCGACGCAAAACCCGATTGATCACGAAGGCACCTTTCCGCTCCCGGAAGCGCAACTTGACCGATTTCTCGTCCGGTTGCGCCTCGGCTATCCGCAGTTCGAAAATGAAGTGTCCATGTTGCAGCGGCTCCAGTTGCAGCACCCGATCGAAACCCTGGAAACGGTTGCCACCGCCGACGAAATGATTGCCTGTCAAGAATCCGTGCGGCAGGTGTTCGTGGACGATAAAGTCAGCCGCTACATCGTGCAGCTCATCCAGGCCACCCGCGAACACTACGACGTCATTTTGGGCGGCAGTCCGCGGGCTTCCATGGCGCTGCTGCGTTTCGCGCAGGCCTTTGCCGCGGTCCATGGATTTGATTTTGTGCTGCCCGACGACGTGAAACAGATCGCGCCGCACGTGCTCGGCCATCGCCTTATTCTCCGCCCGGAAAGCCGGTTGCGCAAAAAAACGGTCGCCGTGGTTCTCGACGAAATCCTGAACGCGGTGCCGGTGCCGCAAATGCCGGCGGGCGGCCCAACCCGATGAAATGGATTCTCGGCACACTTGGATTGCTGGTGCTGGGCTTGATGCTGAAGTTGAGCCTGCTCGTCTATGCGATGTACGTGCTGCTGGGAATCCTCGGGTTGAGCCGGTTCTTTTCCCGCGCCTGGATCGGCCAGCTCGCGGCCAGCCGGTTTTGCGGCCAGGATGTGCTGGAAATTGGCGAGACGGCTGCAATGGAAGTCGAAGTCAAAAACCTGGGCCGCCTGTCCATTCCCTGGCTCATTCTGGAAGACTCGCTGCCGCGGGACGCTCTGGTGCAAATGCCTCGTCACCTCAAGGCGGAAGGTCCGCGTCTGACCCTCACCCGTCTGGCGCCCGGCGAAACCGCGAGTTTGAAACATCAGGTGACGTTCCTGATGCGCGGTTTTTATCAATTGGGACCTTTGTTGCTGGAAACGGGCGATGTCTTCGGATTGCACCGCCGCTTTCGCGTGGCGACCGAACCGCATTTTGCGCTGGTGCTGCCCAAGGTCCTGCCGCTGCAAGGCTACAACCTGGCTTCGCGCCGTCCCATCGGCGAAATCCGGGTGGTGCATCGGCTGTTTGAAGACCCCACGCGGCTGGCCGACATTCGGCCCTATCAACCCGGCGACCCGTTGAATCGCATCCACTGGCGGAGCACGGCGCGCACGGGGCAGATTCACAGCCGGGTTTATGAAAGTTCACGGGTGGCCGGCGCGATCTTCCTGCTGGATTTCCACGAACTCAGTTACCAGGGCAATGGCGCGGCAACCTCGGCAGAACTGGCGGTCATCACAGTCGCCTCGCTCGCCCATGCCGTCTTCCTGATGGGACAGCAAATCGGCCTGGCCAGCAATGGACGCGATGCCGCCGACCGCATCCGCGAAGAAGGGTGGAGCGCCGGGTTCACCACGCGCGGAGACGCCCACCGGCGGGTGACCGAGGCGCAGGCCAACACGCGCCTGCGGCCGGTCGTTGTGGAAACGCGCAAAGGGGAGGCCCGGTTCAGGCAAATCCTTGAAACGCTGGCCCGCCTGGAGCACACGGACGGCCTGGAGTTTTCCGAAATGCTGGCGGAAGTCGCTTCCGAGATCCCGCGGGACGCAACCGTGGTGGCGGTGCTGCGGCGGGTGACCCCGGCCACGGCAGCCTCGCTCGGCGAATTGGCCCGGCGCGGTTTTCTGGTGACGGTGATTGTTGTTTCCATTGATATTGAGCCGACGCCCGACTGGGCACAACCACCGGACTGGGCTCAGATGTTGCTGGCCCAAAACATCAATTTCCGCGTGGTCAACACCGAGGAATCAGTGACGAATCTGTGCGCGGAGGCCATCGTGAGATAAGCCATGAACTCCCCGAAACCAGCCAAAACCCTGGCCGACTACATGGTCATCGGCATCAGCCCGGCGCTGATCATGCTGCTGGTGGGAAGTCTGAGCTTTTTCCTCATCCAGGTTTTTTATCGGGGCGAAGCGGTTGAAAGTGTTCGCTGGGTCGTGTTCTGGTTTGTCATGGCCGTCGTCCTGGTATCCCGGATCGGCATCGAACAAGGCACCGCCCAGGCTGCGGCTTACGGATTGGCCCTGGCGGGGGCGACCTGGCTTTACCTGGTGCGGATTCATCCGGCCTATTTGGTGGGAATAATTCTCTTGGGCAGCGTCTGGTGGTGTACCCACAAACTGACTTGGGACTGCACCGTGATTGATGATGACGAGGACGCTTCCGGCGTCGGCCTGCTTCAAACCGCAGCGGAAGGCAAAAGGTCCAAGCCAGAAACAGCGTCCTCGGGACCAGCCGGGAAAAAAATGGCGGCTGGCTTCGGGTGTAGCGTCGAGTCTGCGGCTCGAAATCGGCGCACAGCGCCGACACTACAAAATTCGAACACTGCCCGCAAACGCCGGGCTGCCATTCCCCATCCACCGGGCCTTTGGCTGGTTTATTTTTCACTGCTGGCTTTGCCGCTGTTCGGAATCGGACAAATGCTCCTGCCTGGTGGCGACACGGCGGCACGTCGGGCGGGCTTCGCCTTTCTCTTCATTTACATGGCGGCCACCGTGGGGTTGCTGCTGACCACGAGTTTTTGGGATTGCGCCGCTACCTGCGTCAACGCCATCTGAACATGCCGGGTCTCATCGCCTTTGGCTGGCTTAAGTTCGGCGCCGGGGTGGCCGGGCTGGTGCTGGCCATCGCCCTGTTGCTGCCGCGACCGGGCGTCAACGGCACGTGGCTGACCCTGCGTTACCACGTTGATTACCAATTGCGCCGCGCCAGCGCCTACGCCGCGCGAATCAGCCCGCACGGCGCGGGTCGGGGACGTTCCGGGCAGCGAAACGCAGAAATCCGGCGATTCAAAGGACAGCACCTCCGCAGCTCAATCTTCCGAAGACAAGACGCAAGCTGACGGCGGCCGCCGGCAAAAACAAAGTCCTGACAGCCGGGAAGTGGGAACACCCGCGCAGACATCTCCACCGGAACCCATCAACCTTAGCCTCTTGGATCGCGCCAGCGAGTTTTACCGCTGGTTCAAGGCTCTGTTTCTTTTGGCGGGAGCGATTCTCATCAGTTGGTGGGTGATCCGCCAACGCGAGTTGATTCTTCAAATCGCGCGTTCGTTCCTCGCGGCTTTGGCGCAATTTTTCAGGGACCTCCTCGAATTCGGTTCACGGGTGAAGCGAACCGCGCCAAAACCCGAGGAGCAAACGCCGAGGCAGCGTCCCTTTGCCGCCTACCTGAGTCCCTTCCTCACCGGCAAGGACAAATCGTGGACCGCCGAACAGTTGATTCTTTACAGCTACGAAGCGCTTCAAGCCTGGGCGGTGGAACAGGGAATTCAATCCCAACCGCAGCAAACCGCCCGGGAATTCTGCGTCCATCTGGGCGAAACCTTCCCGGATGCCGCCGACGAGTTGAGCCAGTTGTCATTTCTCTACGGTCACGCCGCCTACGGCCATGCCGTGCCGGCCAGTTGCGACCTGGAGCCGGTTAAAAAACTCTGGCGCTACCTTTCCGCGTCGGAAGACGCCAGCCACCAAGCTTGACGGCAGGCATCAGGGTCGCGAGATGAACTCTGAAAAATCATCCAACCATTTAATGCTCCGCATTTGTCCATAGCCGCTAAGTCGTGTCAAAACTTCCCCGGCCCAAGCGGGGTTGCCATTATTACTTGACTGATCATGCCGGAGGTGTTCAATCAGCCGGCATGAGCACACCCGCCGCCGAGACCGCCAGAGAAATTGTTCGCATAGCTGCCAACGCCGGTTTGGCGAAAGACACAGTTGCCATTATGGAAAAGAAAGCGGCGGCGCTGGCGGAGCAGATTGCGGTGCTGGAAAGAGAGCAGGCCAGCTTGAGGGCGGAGAATGCCAATTTGAGGGCGCAGTTGAAACTTTTGCCCGAAGAAGGTGAAGAACTCAGCGGGGACACAATAAAAATCCTGAGGCTGTTCTTTGACCGTGCCTGTGAGATTTCGACCGAGGAGATTATAAAGTCGTTTGGCTTAAAACCCAGCGTTGCCGATTATCATATTGATGTTCTCTTAAAAAAGAAATTCATCAGGGAAACCACCGCCGGGATACAGACCCTTTTCGGGTCCAATGTGTCGAAGTATGGTTTGACATCCTTGGGCCGCAGATACGTCCTGGAAAACACCGTCAGTTAAGCCGGCCACGTGACAAGATTTGGTTGCAGTTCGCCGCGTTGCGCTCTTCGCGGTTGAAGATGGATGCGAACGAAAACAAAGCCGCGGCACCTTAATCCACGAAAATATCAGCGTTCGGCGCTCCAATCAGTGATGCCAGCCGCCACCGCCATGGTATCCACCGTAATAACCACCATGGTACCCGCCGTGATAATAACCGCCGTGGTAGCCGCCGTATCCAAATGAAAATGAAACCGCCGGATAGCACCATCCGCCGTAATATGGATAGTAACCGTAATACGGATAATAATTGTTGTAATATTGATAGCTCTGCGTGTCGGGAATCACATAAACCGTTGAGGAGGGAACGGACTGGACATAGGTCACCGTGGGTTGTGCCACAGCCGTTGAATGTTTCCGAGCCGCCCGGCGGCGCAGTCTGGACGGCGGCCTGGGTCACCCGCTGACGCTGGTTCAGCATGGTGGTGATGACAGTGTCGGAAACCCCCTGCTGTTTCAAATAAACAATTTCTGGCGCGTTCAAACTGTAAATCGTCCCGGTATTCTGGATGTAGGCGACGATGGTGCTGTCGCCAATCTTCGCCTGCGACAGTTGCAGGACTTGCGGCACGCCGTAGGACAATTGAACCGGGGCGCCCCCGAGGGGAGCCGCCGTTTGGGCGGCGTTTGAAATGGTGGCAGCATCGGAGGAACCGTTTTGCGCCATCACGTCTCTCGCGAACAGACACGCCGCCGTCACGGCGGCAATTGTCAACAACAGCCTTGGGAAGTTTTGACTTTTCATAGAATTCAACTCCACAAAATCCAACACTGCAAACTCGCGCCAGTTGCACGGTTTGTCAAGGAGCGCCGAACTCCGATTCGGCGCGTTCCGCCCGTTCCCAACACGCCGATTCGGAGATCGGCGCTTCAACACCCCATTATTATTCGATGTTGGAAGTTGAATGTTGAATGTTCGATGTTCCAAACACCATCAGGCAAACGCCTTGGGCGTCATGGCGGGCGGGCCGACACGGCGTTCGTAGTCGAGGATGATGCGAACGGCTTCCTCCGGATCGTCTGTGACCTTGAACAGGTTGAGGTTGCCGGGACTGACCAGTTCGTGCCGCTCCTGCATTTCAGCTTTCATCCAGTGCACCAGCCCCTTCCAGTATTCACTCCCGAAGAGGATGAGCGGGAATTGCGGGACGCGCTCGGTTTGGACGAGGGTTATGATTTCGAAAAATTCGTCGAGCGTGCCGAAGCCGCCAGGCATATAAATGAAGCCGAGACTGTATTTGGCAAAGCAGACTTTGCGCGCAAAGAAATAGTGGAAATGTAGCGGGATGTTGGTGAAGCGGTTGCCGGCTTGTTCCCGCGGCAACTGGATGTTGAGACCGACGGATTTGCCGCCGCCCTGCGCCGCGCCCTTGTTGGCGGCTTCCATGATGCCCGGCCCGCCGCCGGTGATGACGGCGAACTTGTGTTTGGCGAGATTTTTGGCGATGTCGCTGGTGGCGCGATAATACTTGTCGGCGGGTTTCGTCCGCGCCGAACCAAAAATGGTCACGGCCGGGCCAACCAGGGAAAGCGTCTGGAAGGAATCCACAAACTCGGCCATGATGCGGAAAATGCGCCAGGGGTCTTCGCCGCGCATGGGATAGATGGTGTCGCTCATGGCCGGAGCATAGCCGTGACGGTGACAGGAAACAAGCCGCGGCTTGCGTTCGTCCTCCTCCTCGTTCTCGTCCTCGTCATCGATCCGATTGGGCTTGCTGGTTCATTGTTCACCCAATTTCCCGTCCGTCAATTCGAAGCAACCTCACCTCAGATAATTTCGAGGACGAGGACGAGAACGAGGAGGAGGGAAAAAGCAAACGAGCCGGAGAATCGAAATCCTCCGGCCCGTTGCGTTTTCGGTTCCTCAAGAGCAGCCCAGACTGTCGCCGCAATTCAGGCACTTGAAGCAGGCGCCGTTGCGGACGGCCACGTAGCCGCAGTTCGGACACGTGGGCGCGTCCTGCTGGAAATGCGCGACGGAGTCGTTGAGAGATTTTATCACGCGGACGGCGCTGGGCGTGCGATGGCCGTTACCGTTGCCGGGTCTTTTCATTTCAAGCACGTCGGTGTCTTCGGCCAGGGGCAGTTCAGGCACCGGACGATTCACCCTCTTTTTTTCCTCTTCGAGCAAACCGGGCATGGCGAGTTCCGGCTGCGCGCGATTGGGTGAAACCGTTTCGAGGTAGCCGGGAATGAATTGCACCGCCAGCCAGCGAAACACGTAATCAATGATCGAGGAGGCGTTGCGGATCTGGGGATTCTTGGTGAAACCGCTCGGCTCGAACCGCTGATGCGCGAATTTACGGACGAGGGCTTCCAGCGGCACGCCGTATTGCAGGGCAATGCTGGTGAGCGTCCCGAGGCTGTCCATCAAACCGCCGATGGTCGAACCTTCCTTGGCCATCGTGATGAACAATTCGCCCGGCTGGTTGTCGTCAAACAATCCGACCGTCATGTAGCCTTCATGGCCGGCAATGTCGAATTTGTGCGTGACGGCGGTGCGCGTGTCGGTCAGGCGGCGGCGCAGCGGCTTGCCGGTTTCGGTGCGCAACCGGGTCACTTCGGTTTCCAGTTCCTTGATGCGGGCTTCGAGCGGAGAAACCTCGGGGGCGGATGTTTTCGCGGCGCCATCATTGGTCTTCTTGGTGTTGAGCGGCTGCGAACGTTTGGAACCGTCGCGGTAGATCGCCACGCATTTCAGTCCCATCTTCCACGCCTGAATGTAAGTGTCGCGGATTTCCTCGATGGTGCATTCGCCCGGCATGTTGACGGTCTTGGAAATCGCGCCGCTGATGAACGGCTGCGCGGCGGCCATCATCTTCAGGTGCGCCAGATAATGGATGCTGCGCTTGCCGCGATACGGCTTGAACGCGCAATCAAACACCGCCAGATGCTCCGGCTTGAGGCCGCTGGCAATGGTCTTGCCGTTTTCCTCAACATCTTCAATCGTGTCGAACTTTTCAATGTGCGCGATGATGCCTTCGATTTCCTTCGCATTGTAACCGAAACGGCGCAACGCGTCGGGCACGCCGCGGTTGACGATTTTCAACATGCCGCCGCCGGCCAGAAGCTTGTATTTGACCAGCGCGATGTCCGGCTCGACGCCGGTCGTGTCGCAATCCATCAGGAACGCAATGGTGCCGGTCGGGGCGAGCACGGTGACCTGGGCATTGCGGTAGCCGTGCTGGCGGCCCTTGGCCAGCGCGCCTTCCCAGGTCTTGCGCGCCTCGTCCTTCAAATAATTGAATTCCCGGCTCGGCTGGATTTTTTCGACGGCGTCGCGATGCAGTTGAATGACGCCGAGCATGGATTCGACATTGTCCTTGGCCAGCGGCGCGGAAACGTGGGCGCAACGGGCGTCGCGGTAGCCGGGAAACGCGCCGATGTTGGCGGCGATCTCCGCGCTCTGTTCGTAGGCGTGCCCGGTCATGATGGCCGTGATGGCGCCGGCCAGCGCACGGCCTTCGTCGCTGTCATACGGCAGGCCGTAGCTCATGCACAGCGAGCCGAGGTTCGCAAAGCCGAGGCCGAGCGTGCGGAAATATGGGAATTTTCCGCGATTTCTTTGGTTGGATAACTGGCGTTGTCCACCAGAATTTCCTGCGCGGTGATGAAAATGCGCACGGCGGCCTTGAACCGTTCCACGTCAAATCTGCCGTCCTCGCGCTTGAATTTCATCAGGTTGAGCGACGCGAGATTACAGGC